>LARD01000008.1 GCA_000980375.1 Clostridium sp. K4410.MGS-306
ATGTCCCTCTCTAAAACTGATGGAAAATATGACTACGTCGAAGCCTTCTACCAAAATCCGCAAAAAGTCTTCGATATCATTCTCGGTGACTACTCTCAACCTCTCGATAACACCGTCGCTGGCGTCTTTACAAGACTCTCCGATGTGCTTCATACCAACCTCAAAAGCAACAGAAACGGTTACTTTAAAGTTACCCCAAGACTACTCGAGTCTCAACAAAAAGCTATCAAAAAAGAAATTACTTCCACTACCTTTGACCTCAATGAGCTCAAAAATATCGCCATGGGCACTGACTCCACTGAAGGGCTCAGCGAATACCTTAAACAACTCGAACAACAATACCAGCTCATCAATGAGGCTATTCTCGCTCTTAACAAACAATACTCTAATTCTCTCACTAAACTCATTCTCAACCAAAACAATTCTTCTTTTAATCCTATTGTGTAGCAGAATTGCTCGTGGATAGTGGGGTTTACCGGGTTGAAAACAGTGAAAAAACGTGTTATTATTTAAATAAGCTAAATGTATGATTTCTAAAAGCCGATAATCTTTTAAAATGTGTTTGAGGTGAAAAATTATGTCAATATCATTTTCAGGTGTAGGTTCGGGTTTACCGATTGATGAATGGATAACAGCTCTTGTTAAGATTGAGCAGGATAAAGTAGATTCTTTGACTAAAGACAAAGAGGCTCTGCAAAAAAAACAAACTACTTTAAACACACTTAAGTCTGAATACAGTGCTGTTCAAACTGCTACGCAAAAACTTACCGATTCTTTGTACGGTGCAGGCTCTGATATATTTTCAAAAGTTAATGTTTCGGCTTCTGATACCAGTGTTGTAACAGCTACTGTTACTCAATATGCAACACCGTCTTCTTTGGATTTGGAAGTTTTTAGTCTTGCTACTGCAACTAAAAAACAATCATATGAACACGACGCATTGAGAACCTCTTCAAACAAACTATCTGAACTTGGGGTTACAACAAGTGGAAACTTTGAAATTAACGGTGCGACTATTAACGTAACTCCGGATATGACAATCGACTCTCTTATTTATCAAATAAACAATTCATCTCAGGCAAACGTTAAAGCGTCTTTGTCAAAAGGTCACCTTGTAATTGAAAGCCGTGACAATGGTGCAAAAGAAATTGAAATTACCGGAACTGATTTGGTTGACGGTACACACAATTTTGCAGAGTTATTAGGTCTTCAAGACACATCTACAAGCAGAAGTACAGATAAGCTGGATGGATTAACAAGCGGCTCTGTAACTTTGGCAGATTTGGGTGTAACGAAAGATTCTGCTGTATTTAAAATTAACGAAGCTGAAATTACAATTACTTCTGATATGACAGTAGATGATTTTATTTCTGCTGTAAACTCTTCTTCAGCAGGTGTTACGGCTGCTCTTGACGACGGAAGACTTGTATTTGAAAATAAAGCAGGTAACACTGAACCTATTACCTTTGGTGGGGATAATGTTACTGATACAAAATCATTGTCTCAGCTTTTAGGTTTGGATGATCGTATGTCATTTGGTTCAAATGCCGAATATTCTATTGACGGAATCAGAAAAACCGCTTCTTCAAATATTCTTTCAAGTGATGACACTGGTATTTTAGGTTTGTCACTTGAGTTGTTGACAACAACAGACGGTGAGCCTGTTACTTTGGATATAGAACGTGATTATGATTCAGAGGCTCCGTTAACAGCGTTGCAGGAATTTGTTGACGCCTTTAATAAACTAATTAAAGATACGGATACAAATACAGACGGAGAAAACGGCGGTATATTAACTGGTGAAAACAACCTTGTAACTATCAGAAATAACTTGAGATCAATGATTACATCTCCGATTGATAATCCGGGTGTATATCGTTCTCTGGCTGATATAGGTATTACAACAGGTGCTCCGGGGCTCGATGTAAGTGCTGATACTACACAACTTGTTATTGATAAAGATAAATTTATTGAAGCTTTTGAAAAATCGCCGGCGTCTGTTAAAGCGCTGCTGGTAGGTGACAATACAGGCGGTACTACTGTTACTGGTATTATGCAGGAAGTACAAGAAAAATTGAAACCTGCTCTTGATGCCAAAGGCGGATATTTTACCGCAAGAACTGAGTCCTTGACATCTCAGATTAAAAATCTTTCTAATAAGATAGATAAAAAACAAGAATATGTTTATTCCTATCAGGAAAGATTGACTAAGCAGTTTAACTATATGGACCAAATGATTGCTCAAATGAATGCACAGTTTTCTCAAATGCAACAACAGCTTAAATCAATAGGTGTTGAAGTCGGCGGCTAGTTTTTAAGAAAAGAATTTAATTTTATCATTAAATCTCTCTTCTGCATTCAATTGCTTTTGCTAGTGTAATTTCATCAGCATATTCGATGTCAGATCCGATAGGTAGTCCAAAAGCAATCCTGCTGATTTTTATATTAAACGGTTTTAATAATTTCGTTAGATATAAACTTGTTGCTTCGCCTTCAACAGAAGGATTAAGCGCGATAATGACTTCTTTTATGTCATTATTTGCTATCCTGTGGAGAAGCTCTTTAATCCTTATGTCTTCGGCTCCTATTCCATCAATTGGGGATATGAGGCCTTGTAAAACATGATATTTGCCTTTATATTCGTTTGTGTTTTCTATAGCAATTAAATCTTTTGTTTCCGCACAAACACAAATTACAGAATTATCCCTGTTTGTTGCACTGCAAATTTCACAGGGATTTGTTGCTGACATATTAAAACATATGTCGCAATAATGTATGGTTTCTTTAGCTGTTATCATAGCTTTAGCAAATTTTTCTACATCATGAAGAGGCATTTTTAATAAATAAAATGCGATTCTTTGTGCTGATTTAGGTCCTATTCCCGGTAATCTTTGGAAATAGTCAATTAAATTTGCCAGTGGTTTAGTGTATTGCATTAAAATAATCCGGGTATGTTAATACCCCCAGTTAGTGATTTCATTTTTGATTCCATTTCAGAGCTTGCTTGAGCAGTGGCTTGTTTCATTGCTGTAGAAATCAAATCCTCTAACATTTCTACTGAATCAGAATCAACAGATTCCGGATTTTCAGGATTTAAAGCAGATTTAGAAAGTGTAATTTTTTTAAATTTTCCCTGTCCGTCACAAACAACAGTTACAGCTCCGTTACCTGCCATTGCCGTAAATTCTGTATTTGCAAGTTCAGTTTGTGCATCTTGTAATTTTTTTTGCATTTGTTGAGCTTGTTTCATCATTTGCATTATGTTCATATTATTCTCATCCCCTTGTTCATTTATCCTTACTATAATTATAGATAAAGAATATTTTTTATGCAATTTTATTTTACGAATTTTCATTTCTTTTCAAATGTGTAGAATTAGTGAAAATATGGTATTATAAACCTATGGATGATATACAAAGAAAAAAATTACGTGCAGTTGGAGCTCTTACGGTTCTTGTAATCGCAATATTAACGATTTTCTTTCTTTTCCTTAATGCCAGAGAAAAGAAAAATACAGCTTTAATTTTAAGAATGTTTTATTCTGATATGTCACAAACTTTCCAATTTTCGATGAATTCAAATGGTGCACCAGGAGAATGGGGTTGGCATGGCGGTTACAAAAATGCAGATCTCATTGATTCTTATATAGCACATTATTTGCGAATATCAGAAAAATGCATTAAAAAAACAGGCACTTGCATGCCTGATGTTGATTATAAGACTTTAAACGGCAAATCAGCGAACATAAATCTTTCAAAATTACCATCTGTGAGGCTTAATAATGGTATAGCTTTTGCAGTGGAGTCTATCGGATCATGCAAAAAAACAAATTCACCTTGTGCGCTGGTGTATGTTGATATAAATGGAGTTGAAGAACCAAATACTTTTGGTAAAGATTTGTTTGTCTTTATGATTGTTAATTCTAACTCTGTTCCGTTTATTCCTTACAATGTTCATTTATCGCAGGATGATATAGTCCACCATACAAAATACGGCTGCAGCAAAAAGTCAGAAATAGCAATGTATTGCAGTGCTCTAATACACTCCAAAGGCTGGGTAATTGATAAAAATTATCCATGGTAGCCTTGAGGTTGAAAATTGGCTGTTGTGTGCGTATAATTTATTAAGAAATTTATAAAGGAGAGATAATGTCGGATTTTGATTATAATAGAGTTTTGAGCTATGTTCCAATGGTTATTGAATCTTCTTCAAGAGGTGAAAAATCCTTTGATATTTTTTCACGTCTTTTAAGAGAAAGAATCGTATTTCTCGGAGAAGAAATTGATGATGAAATGGCGAATGTAATAGTTGCTCAGTTGCTTTTACTTGATTCAGAAAACCCTGAAAAAGACATCATGCTCTATATAAACAGCCCAGGTGGTGTTATTACTGCTGGTATGGCAATTTATGACACAATGCAGCATATCAGAGCGGACGTCAGCACAATCTGTATAGGTGAAGCTGCTAGTATGGGCTCTTTCTTGCTTTCTTCAGGTGCTAAAGGCAAACGCCTTTCTCTTCCAAGCTCCAGAATTATGATTCACCAACCTTTAGGCGGAGCTCAAGGCCAGGCTACTGATATAGAAATTGAAGCAAAAGAAATACTTCGCATGAAAAACATGCTTAATGGTATTCTGGCTAATAATTGCTCACAACCCATTGAAAAAATTAAGGAAGATACTGAAAGAGATTACTATATGTCAGCACAGGAAGCTGTCGAATATGGCTTAATTGATAAAGTAATTACAAGAGTTTCGTAATATTTCTTAACAATTAATAAAAGATACGCAATTTTAATTTCCAAAATGTTTTTATATATATGTAAGGTTAGATAAAATAAATTGGTTATGGTAGGAGATTAAACAGTGTACGCAATATTTACAATGCGAAAGCTACAATTGACTCAGCGTATCAACAATCTTCAATACAGATTGATGGAGTTGTCGCAAAGACTACAAGATCTCTCTGTTTATGCAGGTAATGTCGCTGATGGGGTTATTACTCCCGGTGAGTTTATGAGCTCTCCGGCTAGCATTTTCGGAGCTAATTTGAACTTCTTTAACAATAGTGTTCCGAAATCATTATACGAAGCATCACGTGCATCTCAAATGTACAATGCAAATATAATGAATCTTAATGCAGCCTCAGGCGGTCAATACGGTATGGCCGTTGATCCTTCTAACCCTAACTCAATCTATGCTAACCAATACTTTATCTTTAATGCATTCTTCAAGCAGGCACTGGACGCAGCAGGCAAGGCAGAAGCAGCGAAGGTAAAACGACTTGAATCAGATATCACTGCACAAAAACTGATGATAGAAACGCAATTGAAGGCAGCTGAAACCGAACTTCAAAAAGTTGAAGATGCTGAAAGCAAAAATATAGAACGAACAGCTCCTAAATATGCATAATAAATAAATTATAATATTCCTCGTGTGTGTGAAATGAATTTAAAAACCCTCTATTTAAAAGAGGGTTTTTTATTGATTAATTGTAAAAAAAGTTATAAAATGTATAAATCTAATAAGGCAGGTATTTATTTACCAATTAAAACAAGGAGACAGGCAAAATGTATCAAGACGAAAAACTCATCTGTGAAGATTGCGGTGCAGAATTTATTTTTACTGCAGGTGAGCAGGAATTTTACGCGGAAAAAGGATTGGTAAATAAACCAAAACGTTGTCCCGAGTGTAGAAAAAACAGAAGACAAAATAACAGAAAAAAACTTTATGATGTTGTTTGTTCAAAATGCGGTTGCGAGACTAAAGTCCCTTTTAAACCTATTATTGGAAAAGAAGTCTACTGCAAAGATTGTTTTAAATCTATGCAAGGCAATTAATAATTTTAAGTATTAAAAAAAGAAGCACCACTATGGTGCTTCTTTTTTTCTCTTTATTACTTTTGCTTTTACCGGATAAATCCAGTTGTCATCGGTTTTTTTGTGTTTTCTATCATGTTTGATTGTGCCATTGCGTTTATTGATGTATAGAATGTTGACATAACTAATAACAAAATTGTCATTAATGTATAGTTAGCTATTCTTATTTCGTTCATTTCCACCCCGATTGTATAGTAGTCGATTCTCTATGTTGAAAACTTTGCCTAAGCCATTGCGCAGAATGAGCCACCTGCGTTGTTTGCAAGAGAACCAGCTGTTTCTGCTGTGCCGAATGCTAAAGAGCCAGCTGTTTCTGCTGCCGGTTTGCGATCAATTTTTTCAGGTCCTTGTTGTACTCCAAATAAATTTCCGATTGCTGATACGTTCATAGATTTACTCCTTCTTCAATTATTTACTTCTTAGATATTTTTTATATACCTAGTACTTATATAAAAACAATTTGAAATCTTCAAATTCAAATTTTATGTTTTTTATTACATTTCTTTACAATTGAAACCAAAAATGGCTCCATTGCGTCATTAACTTATGAAAAGTTAAGAAATAATTAAATTTCCTTGAGTAAATGGCTTGATAACTTATAATTATAGTATTGTAAACTTATAAAGGGCTTTATTATGGGGAATGAAAATAAAGAAAACGAAAATATTGAAGAATTAGTTTGCGAAAATAATCCATTTGCTGATTCATCAAATAAAGAAACTGAAGAAAAAACAGAAGAAGCAAAAGTCTGTGAAGATGCTATATCTTCTTTAAAAGACGAAATTGATAAAATAAATAATCAATATATTCGTCTGGCTGCTGATTTTGATAATTATAGAAAAAGACAAATGCAAGAACGCGAATCATTGTTAAAATACGGTGCAGAAGAAACGTTGAAGAAAATGATTGAGGCTCTTGATAATATTGACCGTGCTAAAAAATCAGTTGAAAATATCGATGATGTTAATACTGTAAAAGAAAGCTATGAACTTGTTTTCAAACAGATTTATGACGTATTGGCCAAACTGGGATTGGAAGTAATTGAGACAAAAGACAAGGAATTCGACCCCAACTGGCATGAGGCAGTTATGCAGACTCCGACAGCAGAATATCCGGAAAATACTATAATTGCTGAATTGCAAAAAGGTTATAAACTCGGTGATAAAGTTTTAAGACCGTCGCTTGTTAATGTTGCAGTTAGTGAATAGTGGGGATTATGGCAAATTATTATGAGATACTGGGTGTAAGCAAAGAAGCTACACAAGCCGAAATAAAAAGTGCATTCAGAAAAAAAGCAAGAGAATTGCATCCGGATGTAAACAAAGCTCCGGATGCCGAAGAAAAATTTAAAGAACTGGGCAAAGCATATGAGACTCTCTCAAATGAAGAGAAGCGTTCTTTATACGATCGTTACGGAGAAGAAGGTCTCTCAAATGCCGGGTTTGACTCTACAGGACCGTTTGATTTTGGCTTTGGCAATATAAACGACATATTTGAGTCTTTCTTTGGCGGTATGGGTGGTTTTTCCTCTTCTTCATCCGTTGACCCTACAGCTCCCCAAAGAGGCCATGATCTGAGGCTTGATATAGAATTAGAGTTTGAAGAAGCAGCTTTTGGTGTTGAAAAAGAAATTAAAATAGACCATCTTGAAATGTGTAAAGACTGCTACGGTACGGGAGCAGAACCCGGCACTAAGCCTTCAGTTTGTCCTGATTGTAACGGCAAAGGCAGAGTTGCCCATGTTACGCGCACTATTCTTGGCAGTATACAGCAGGTTACTGTTTGCCCAAAATGCGGCGGAACAGGTCAGGTAATCGGTTCTCCTTGTAAAAAATGCCAGGGAGAAGGCAGATTAGAAGTAGAAAAAGCTATCAAGGTAAAAATACCTGCAGGTGTGGACAATAATGCAAAAATACGCGTTGCAAAAGAAGGTGATGCCGGCAAAAACGGCGGTTCAAGCGGAGATTTGTACATAGTAATGCATGTAAAGCCTCACAAAGAATTTAAACGTGACGGGTTTAATGTCTATTCCGAACTTTATATCAGCCTTCCTCAAGCGGTGCTTGGTGATAATGTAATTGTTAATACTATCCATGGTGAAAAAGAACTGGTTGTTCCATCAGGTATAGAGTATGGTAAAATATTAACAATAAAAAATGCAGGCATACCTTTTCTCGGTCATCCTGAAAAAAGAGGCGACCATCTTGTATTGATCAAGTACAAAGCTCCAAAATCACTAAATGAAGAGGAAAGACGCCTTTACAAAAAGCTTTTTGAATTATCTGAAAATAAAAAACCTAATGAAAAACTGATAGACAAATTTAAAAGCGCAATTCACAGCTAACAACAACAGGAAGATATGATGAAGATAAATATAAAAACTATAACAGCATTCTTATTAGTATATTTTTTAACTGCAATGTCTTCATATGCAACAAAGCTTCCCGCTTATATATTGCAAACTATTAAAACAGATTTGCCAAAAGCCGATATCCGATTTGACGGTTTGGTGACACTTCCTGACGGTACTGTATACCTTCCGGTTTTGCCCTCAAATCCTAAAAGAAATCCCTCAGGCAAGGTAGTAAGCACTTATCCTGCTAATAAAAAACTTTCTCAATTGCCTGATGTTGTGCTGTTTGATTCAAACTTTGCACTTTTGAAAGTCATTAAAACAAAAGATGGAAAATTAACTGTTACTGATACAAAAAATATTCCGTTCATAGTAAAAACAGGTTTATTCCCACAGGATATGCTTGTGCCTCCAGGGCTAATAATACCTGAAGATATGCAGATTATGATGGGTGATTTAAAAATTGCACTTCAAAATTTTTCTGTAAACGAGATTTTCAAAGGTTCTGCAGAAATCAAACAAGCAAAAGAAGATACAAAAATTATTCCTGTTCCTTATATGGCAGGCAAAACACTTCTTGTCACAACTCTCGATTCCAAGCTTATTAACGTAATTCCCACGGATTCTACAGTACCAAAATTCACGTTGAAGCTTGATAATCTGCCAAAGTTTGTGCAGCCTGTATGCGATGATAAATACATTCTTGTTGCAGCAGCAGGTAAAACCTATATTGATGTTGCTGATGTTGCACAGGAGGTACTGGCAAAAAAAATTGATTTATCTTTTCAACCTACTGAAATTATCCTGAACAAAGACAAGGATAAGGCTTTTGTTGCTGTTGGTGATGATCAATCTGTTTTTCTTATAGATTTAAAAACAATGGCCTTGCAAGAAAAAATTAAGATTAAAGGTTATCCTAAAAATATTGCACTCAGTGACGACAATAAATACCTTGTTTATATGGACAAAAATACCGGTGACATATACACCCTCGCGCTTGACGGTACATATTTAAACAAGTATGTGTATAATGCATCTAATGTTTCAAAAATTGCAATGAAAGGGAACTGTATTTACCTTTTATCAAGGACTGAAAATGAATTGCAGGTTATAGACACAGAAATTAAGGATATAATTTACAAACAGCCGCTGGCACAAAAACCTGTCGATATGCAGCTCATTGACAATAAACTTTATATTTTATGTGCTTCAAATGAATTGGATGTATTCAGGCTCGATGATTATGTGTTGGAAAATCAGGTCAGATTCCCTGCTCAAGGCTTTTCTAAAAAACTTGTGCATGTGCCAAACACCAATATTCTTCTTATAACAAATGTTTCAGATAAAAGATACTTTGTATACGATTATGAAAAAAATATTATTTTGCAAACAGTGAAAACATCCGTATTCATAAATGATCTACAACTATTGAATAAAAGGTTAAAATAAAATGGATGCAGTTGCGCTAAAAATTTCAGAAGAGTTGGAGCTTACTCAACACGAATTTTGGAATATATCACATCAAACAGCCGAATTTATAAGCATGCTGATAAAAATATCAGCGCCTAAAAATGTGCTTGAGATTGGTACATCAAACGGATATTCTGCACTTTGGATTGCGGATGCTCTTAAAAGTGCGGGTAATAACGGACATTTAACAACTATTGAGTTTTATGAAAAAAGACAATCTATAGCAAGAGAAAATATTGAAAAATGCGCCCTGAGCGATTTTGTCACCTTTAAACAGGGCAGGGCTTTGGAAATCCTTGCTAACTTGGATTTTGTTCCGGATATGGTATTTATTGATGCCAATAAGTCTGAATATATCCAGTACTTTGACCTGTTAAAGGATAAGTTGCCAAAGGGTGGTATTATTCTGGCAGATAATGTTGTCTCTCACGCTGCTAAGGTTGCTGATTTCCTTGAAGAAATTAAAAATGATACAAGATATCAATCTCAAGTTTTAGACCTCCCAGCGGGGCTGCTGATGGCCTTAAAATTGACAGAGAATTAAAATATAATAGTTTTTTAATAGTTAATAAAAAAAGAGACAAATTATGATTTGCCTCTTTTTTGTATTTAGCTTTGTTTAACTATTTAGCAGATTCCGCCTCTTCTTTTTTGGCTGATTCTCCAACCTTTTCAAAGACAATCTTTTTATCTTCGAGTTTGGCAGAAATTACATCGCCTGCTACATATTTTCCGTTAAGTATTTCTTCAGCAAGTGTATCTTCAATTTTCTTTTGAATTACACGTCTTAACGGTCTGGCACCATAGGCTTCAGAGTATCCTTCATCAGCCAGATAATCCTTAACCTCATCAGAAACCTCAATAGTGAAGTCGTGAGATTGAATACGTTTAACCAAATCTTTAAACATAAGTTCAACGATTTCTCTGATTTCAGGTTTGCTAAGGTGTGAGAATACAATGATATCATCTATTCTGTTAAGGAATTCAGGTCTGAAAGATTTTTTCATTTCTTCCATAACAGTGTCTTTAAGGTGTTCGTATTTATCTTTAGACTCGTCGTTAGAAACAGAGAAGCCCAATTTTGATGTTGTCGTAATCATACTTGCACCAACGTTGGAAGTCATAATGATGATTGTGTTTTTGAAGTTGATGTGTCTTCCTTTGGCGTCTGTCAAACGACCGTCGTCAAGGATTTGAAGCATGATGTTAAATACATCAGGGTGTGCTTTTTCTATTTCGTCAAACAGAATAACAGAATATGGTTTCTTACGGATAGTTTCAGTAAGATGTCCGCCATCATCATATCCGACATAACCCGGAGGAGAACCGATAAGCTTAGATGTGGAGTGTTTTTCCATAAATTCTGACATATCAACTCTTATCATGTTGTCTTCAGAACCGAATACTGCTTCTGCCAATGCTTTAGCAAGTTCTGTTTTACCAACACCTGTTGGACCTGCAAAGATAAAGCTTCCGATAGGTCTGTTAGGAGCCTTGAGCCCTACTCTCGCACGTCTGATTGCTTTAGACAGAGAAACTACAGCCTGATCTTGGCCAATTACTCTGTTATGCAGTGTTTCTTCAAGTTTTAACAGTCTTTCTGATTCTTTTTCCGTAATTTTTGTTGTCGGTATACCCGTCATTGTGCTGACTACTTCTGCTACATGTTCAGGTGTTACAACAGGTTTGTTAGCATCATGTGCTTCTTTCCATTGTTGAGACATTTCTCTGATTTTTTCTTTTAAATCAGCTTCTTTATCTCTAAGGTTTGAAGCATGCTCAAACTCTTGATTTCTGATAGCATCTTCTTTTTGTTTGATGATACTTTTCAGCTCTTTTTCGATTTCTTTTCCTTCCGGAGGAAGAGAGCTGACATTCAGACGAACCTTTGAGCTGGCTTCATCAATGATGTCGATAGCCTTGTCTGGAAGGAATCTGTCCGTAATATATTTGTCAGACAAAGAAACCGCTGCAATTATAGCCTCATCAGATATTTTTAATCTGTGGTGTTCTTCGTATTTAGATTTTAAACCTCTGATAATTTCAATAGACTCATCAATTGTGGGCTCATCGATTAAAACAGGTTGGAATCTTCTTTCAAGAGCAGCGTCTTTTTCCACATATTTTCTGTATTCATCAAGTGTTGTTGCACCGATGACCTGTATTTCGCCTCTTGATAATGCCGGTTTCAAGATATTTGCCGCATCAATAGCGCCTTCTGCAGCACCTGCACCTATAAGAGTGTGCATTTCGTCAATTACGAGGATAACATTTCCAGCCTGTCTGATTTCGTCCATAATCTTTTTAAGACGTTCTTCAAACTCACCTCTGTATTTTGTACCTGCAACAAGAAGTCCCATATCAAGCTGGATAATTTTCTTTCCTTCAAGAATATCTGGAACGTCCGAGTTAACTATTCTGATTGCAAGACCTTCTGCAACAGCTGTTTTACCTACACCCGGTTCACCGATTAAAACAGGGTTGTTTTTAGTTCTTCTTGCGAGAATTTGAATAACACGTTCAATTTCTTTTTCTCTACCAACAACAGGGTCGAGTCTTTGCTCTTGTGCTGCTAATGTCAAATCCGTACCGAATTCATCTAATGACGGTGTTTTTGTTTTTCCGCCAGAAGCTGTACCAGCAGTAGCTGTTTGTGCTGCAGGTTTTGATTCGCCAAGCATTTTAATAATATTGCTTCTTAATTTATTTAAGTCTACCCCGAGGTTTTCGAGAACTCTTGCTGCTACACCTTCACCTTCTCTTATAAGTCCAAGCAAAAGGTGCTCTGTGCCAATGTAATTATGCCCTAGCTGTCTTGCTTCATCCCATGACAATTCAAGGACTCTTTTGGCTCTTGGCGTAAAAGGTATTTCTACCGCAACAAAACCAGAACCTCTACCGATAATTTTTTCAACCTCAGCTCTTGCGTCTTTAAGGGTAATTCCCATTGATTTTAATGTTTTTGACGCAACGCCTGTACCTTCGCCGATTAAACCAAGCAGAACCTGCTCTGTGCCGACAAAGTTATGTCCTAATCTTCTCGCTTCTTCTTGTGCGAGCATGATTACTTTTATCGCTTTTTCTGTAAAACGTTCAAACATTACTAACTCCTGTCCATATTTTATAGGTAACCCTTTGTATTATTCAACGGGTTAAACCTGTTTGTCTTTATTTTACCTCACACATGGGCAAAGTTTCAACTTAAATTTATTGCTTCCAGCAGTTTTTTTGCTGGATAATAGCCGTAACCTTTTTCAATACTTGTTTTCAAGGCTTTTTTAGCTTCTTTTTTGTCATTGTTGTGAAGATGACACTTTGCAAGCAAGAAGTGCACTTCAGGGTCAACATAGCAGATATCTTTTGCTCTTTTAAGGAACAATTCGGCTAAATCAAAGTACTCATTATTTACAAAAACTCTGCCGATAAATTTATAGCTTTCCTGATTGTTTTGTGCAAGCAAATGTGCTCCGTTTACAATGTTTTCACAGTAATTTATCAGTCCTGCATTTAATAACGCATCGAGGTCAACTTCCAAAAAAGCCCTAATTTGAAAAAAAGTAGGTACATTAATCACATAAAGATTAATAAATTCGAGTAAAGATCGTCCCCACATAACAGGTGGCGAGTCTTCTTTAATATCATGCCATATTTTTTTTGCATTATCAAAATTGCCTTGCAACAGTTCACATCTGCCGTACTCATAGTATTGGTTTATGCTTTTGTAGATTAGTGATGCTGTTTTATAATCCTTTTCTTGCGCATAAATTTTTGCAAGATAATATTTTTCATAAGAGGTTTGTCCATTAGCAAGGATTTTTTTCAGGCTGTTATATTCTTTAGTGACATAAAATTTATTTAATAATTCTTTTCTATTCATCTTAATTTTTAGAAATTTTATTGGTTAAGCTGTCATATGTAGAACTTGAAAAATTGTTTTTTCGGTCTTTTATCAATTCGTGCAGCTCTTTTACAGATTTTTCTGTTACTTCTTTGCTGCTAATATTTGCATTTTTAATTTCTCTGTAGAGCTCTTCTCTGTATACCGTAACATTTTTAGGCGCATTGACACCTATTCTTACTGTATTTTGGTTAGAATCCAAAACAATAATTTCTATATCATCATTTAATATAATTTTTTCGCCGACTTTTCTGGCAAGAACCAACATTGCTATATCTCCTATCCCTGATTGCTTAATTGTTATGTTTTGGTTTACACAGTCTCTTCTTTAAAAAGAGAATATTTAACAGGATAATTTGAATTTGAAAGTATTATTTGCATACCCTGTTTGTTGGCCGCATTAATAATTATAGGCGCCAGCAAGTTTATTGTCGCTTTGCGCGGATTAGATGCCGGAATTGTTACTATATTAAGCGAAATGAGTGATTCAACTGAATTCAAGCTTATTTTTTCTGCTTTTTCTGTTGGTATTTCAAACTGATATTCTATATCGAAAAAAGCAGGTGATGTAACAGGAAATGCCAATGCAGGGTCTTCTACTGATTGCAGCCATTTAAATGCTGACTCTTCAGAATGCTCTACAAGTACATACTTTTTTAAGTTGTCATAACCAATAATAGGCTCTACAAAATCAAATACCAAATTTTCATCGATATTGATTTCTCCAAATTTAGTTGTGTTAATATTCATTTCCTCTACACCCGTGTCTGTTAAATTATTTTTAATTAATATGTCGGTGCCATTTGTGACATCATCATTGTTTGAATAAGCTCAGGAGACATTTTTTGTACACCATTTGGATTCATTAACAACATAGGAAGCATATTCATCCCGTTATTAGTTTGTGTGTTATTTCCAAGGAGCATGTTCATTTCCATCATTTCAGGATTTGCATAGTTTGCATTCATTCCTGCCATAGGATTTATTCCCAATTTGGCAAGAGTTTTTACTGCTTGTGCTATTTCGTCATTAGTCGGCATTTCTGATTTTTTGTTAGGGCCGAGCTCTTCATTGATATTCTCTTTGATTCTGTCCAATTTCTTTTTGTTAACTTCTGATTGTACGGATTTGTCATAAAATTTATTGGATTTTATAAATTTATCGAGTTCGCTGTTTGTTTGACCGTATTTTGCGCAATCTTCAGGATTTTGCAAGCAAGCAATTCCTCTTTGTGCATATTTAACCAAAGTAGGGTTGCTATTCAACATCTCAACTTTTTCAAACGCTTCTGTAGCTTGCTCTGTTTTTCCAAGCTGCATGTAAGCAAGACCTTTATAGTAGTGTGCATAAATATTAGACGGGTTCTTTTTAATAATATCTTCTGACATTTGGGCACAGCCAGTGTAATTTTGTGCCTTATATTTGCCAACAAGTGTTCTTATAACAGAATCCGGAACGTTATCTGCCATACAGGCTGTTTGTGCCGCCATCAAACCTAATATTGTCAATCCTAAAACAAATTTTTTCAAATTCATACCTCTATATCCTTTGTTTCTAATCTTTTAATAATTTTTAAGTATAAGTCAATTAGTTAATTTAATTATATAATACTTTTTTAAAAAAAGCCTAATGTATTTAGCCTAATTACATTTTATAAATTTCATTTATTAATGCATCTTCAAATCTTTTTACATCAAGTGTTGATTTGTTGTGGTTTTGTACATAAATAGCAAAGCTATATTTTTTACCTGATTTTGTATCAATGTATCCGGCAATAGAGCTTATGGCACTTGCTGTACCTGTTTTTGCTCTCAGTTTAAGGCTGATATTGAGTAATCTGTCGGACAGAGTGCCTTCTATTGGTTTTGCCAAAAATGATTCAAACTTATCAAAATCGTTTGCTTTATAAATCATATTTAAAGCTTCTGTTGTCCAATCTGCTGAAATTAAATCATTTCTTGAAATACCGCAAGCATCAACAACAATTGGTTTATCAGACTTTATTGATGCAAAATATTTGTTGAACATTTCTACTGCATCTTCTGTTGTACCCTGTGCTTTTGTGTAGCCTGCAGCTGCAGTTTTGAAAATTAATTCCGAATAAAGGTTATTGCTGTTTTTTAATGTATTTGCAATAAGCTCGCTTAACGGTCTGCTGGACACTTCGGCAACTTTTGTTAAGCCGGCAGGCATTGGAGCTGTTTTAACTGTTCCGTTTCTTTTCAACCCTGCAGAATTCATTGCAGATGTTAATTCATCTACAAAATACCTTTCAGGTGCATCTACGGGAAGAGTTAGCTTTACCGGATTTTTAACAGTGCCTTTTATATATGTTAAATCACCGTGTTTCCATGGTTTTCTTTCCGGTGATATTGAGTCAGCAGAGCCATTTTTTAACATGTTAACAATCACCATATTATAACGGCTTTTGTTTTTGATAGAAGGCATCATCGCATTTTTTGCAGGTTCTATACTTATATCAATTTTATTTTCGTTAACAGTAAAAGGTGAATATTTTGGTAAAAGTGCATTTGTATCATCATCCCACATCCAGCCGATGCCCCATTGTTTGTTATCAATGACAGTAGGGTCAAGCACTATATCGTTAATTGGTTTTTTGTAGTGTTCTTTAACTTTTTGCATAAGTATTTTAAGTTGGCCGGTAGTTAAAGAAGGATCTGCCGAGAGTTTTATATATAAGTTGCTTTTTGAATCAACATAGGCAGCTGTGTTAAAGACAAAGTCTTCTCCAAGTTGAGCATAAGCACTTCTCATTGTGAATATTTTATGCACGGAAGCCGGGTTCATCATTTTGTGTTCATTATATTCATATACAACATGACCTGTTTTTGCGTCTTTGACAGAAACTGCAACAGTAGCATTGTTGTTAATATCTGATTTTTTTATTATCGAATCCAAATTAGCCGCAAATGATGAATTTGCGCATATAAAAAGCATCGCAATTACTGCAATAAATTGTATTTTGTATTTAAGTTTATGCATTTATCTTTATCTCCTTTATGTTAAATGTTTCGAAATCTTCATCTCTTCTGTCGGCAAGCAAAGGGAAGTTTTGTCTCAGGTTTGAAACCTCATCAAGGTTAATTGTATATTCAAAACAAGCTTCCTGTGCTTCAAGCCCTGCTACAATGTCTCCCCAGGGATTAATTATCATAGAGTGCCCCAGATTATTTTCATTGCCGCATATTTTTCCGGTCTGGTCTGCAACTACCATAAAACATTGGTTTTCAATAGCTCTTGCTCTGTGCATTATTTCCCAGTGTTCGGGTTTTTTATCAGACCAGGCTGCTACATTAATTATTACCTGCGCACCTTCTTTGGAGTATTTTCTGTATATCTCGGGGAATCTTATGTCGTAACAAATAGACAGTCCTATTTTTGTAAAACCTAAATCGAGGATTTTTAACTCGTCTCCTGTTGAGATGTATTTATTTTCTTCAGACCCCTTGTGGGAAAAAAGATGCATTTTGTCGTAAGTCGTGACTAATTGCCCCTTTGCTGATATTACAGGGCATGTGTTTTTGTAAGTGTTATTTTTGAATTTTTGTATAAAAGACCCGCCCACAACTGTTGCATTAAAACTCATTGCGATGTTTTTTAAAAAATCTATAGTTATACTGTTATCAATATATTCAGCTTCTTTTGGAAAGCAAGAACAATACCACCCGACAGAAAAAACTTCCGGCAATACAATAATGTCGAATTTTTTGCCTTTATAAGGTGCTAAAAGAGCATCGACGTTATTTAAAGTTGCGTTTTTATTTCCTATAATAGCGCTGTTTTGAACAACGAGTACTTTTAAATCCATTTCTTAATTATATTACAAATGCTTAGTTCAGGCAGAAGTTTATACTAACTTGCAAATTAGCCTTGAATCCGCCTCTTCTTTGTTAAGAATTTTTACATTTGCTATGGTGTTATGTAGTGAGACGTCTGTGGAATCTATGTACACATTTAAATAATTTTTTGTTACCCCTTTGAGCAAGCCTGTTTTTTTATCGGGGCGCTTTTCTATTAAAACCTGTGCTGTTGTTCCTATATTTTGTTCAATAAATGATGAGTATTTGTCTTTGGCCACACTTTGAAGAAGCGCTGCTCTTCTTTGTTTTTCAGCGGAAGAAACGTGATTCGGCAGGTTTGCTGCTTTAGTGTTGCTTCTTAAGGAGTATGGAAAGACGTGTATATTGGAGAGTTTTGAGTTTTTGGCATTATTAAGTGTAGTTTCAAAATCCTCCTCTGTTTCGCCTGGGAATCCTACTATTATGTCACTGCCGATAAAAGGAAGTGAAAAAATGTTATTGATTTTTTCCATTAGAATAAGACAGTCTTTCGCTGTATAATGCCTATTCATTGATTTTAATGTGCTATCGGTCAATGATTGTAATGACAGATGAAAATGTTGGCAGAACTTATCAGATTTGCTCAAGAATTGCAACAGCTCGTCATTAAGTTCCAGTGGATTTAAAGAACCGAGTCTGTATCGCATGATTTTTGTATTTTCAATTTCGCAAAGCAGGTGATACAGCTGTTTTGATGGGCTGAAATCTTCACCCCATTGTCCAATATGAATACCTGTTAACACGACTTCTTTTATTCCGATTTGAGAATAAATATTTATTTGTTCAATTATATTTTTTATGTCGTTGCTTCTGCTTTTACCTCTTGCCAGAGGAATTGTGCAATAACTGCAATAATTGTTGCATCCGTCTTGAATTTTTAAATATCCTCTGGTTTTTGAATAATTGTGTATAGTCTGGTTATTGAAGTCATTTATTTTAAAAATATCAGTAACTTCGCTTTTGCAAACATTAAGACTTTCAATGATATTAAATTTATCGTTATTTCCCAAAACTATGTCAACATAAGGCAATTTTAAAAGCTCTGAGGCATGCAGCTGTGCGCTGCAGCCTGTCAAAACAGTTATTACAGAAGGATTTATATTTTTTGCATGCCTTACTGTTCGAAGCGCTTCATTGTCTGCATTTTCTGTAACAGTGCATGAGTTTAATATGAAGATATCGGCCTTTTTCGGGTCAGTTGCCTGTATATAACCGTTATTGTCCAGCTTCTCTTTTATAACTGCTGACTCCAGCTGATTTGATTTGCACCCGTGAGTTTTTATAATGTATGACTTCATAATAAATATTACTTAACATAAAGTAAGGATATAAACAAAAAATTATTTCTGTTGTATAATTTTTGTATAGGATTAAATGGCATGTCTATTTCTAAAATAAATAACAATATTTATTTTTCTAAATCTCAAAACCATTCACCTTCAAAGAGTTTGAGAAGTTTTCAGGGCAAGCCGTTTTCAGAATCGCAGGATGACTCTCAAGTTGTTACTAAACTTTCTGATGAAGATTTAAAAATATTGGCATCAGTAGGACCTAATAACAGACTGCAAAAAGTTTCTCAAAAGACTTTCAATACACTGCTTTTCACCATTCCGGTAATTGATTCTGTTGCAACAGGTCTTGTAAAAAAAGGTCAGTTATCTTCTAAACTCTCCAGTACTGCTAAAACTGCAGGTAAATGGGGTGCTGTTTTTGCTGTTGCTGCATCTTTAAATGCTGTAAAACGATTTGTTAACTCCAAATCTGATACATTGGATAAATTTAATAAAGAGCATGCTTTTGCATCTACAATGATTGATTTTGCAGTATTATATACTGCTTTCAATGCTGTTACTAATGCGGGTAAAAACCTTTTTGAATATACAAAAAACAGTTTCCCCACTATTGGTAAAACACTTAAAAATTCTGTTTTGAAACCGTCTAAAGAGTTTTTGAATAATTCTATTATCAACAAAAAAATCGTTAAACCGGCAGAAAACTATGTTGCTAAAAAACCTTATCTCGCAGGTGCTAACAAAATCACAGCAGCGCTTCTTGTTCCTACAATGGCAATAGCTGTTTTGATGAGATACAACAAAGAGTATAAAAATAGAAACGAAAATGTGCAAAATAATTATAATTTCTTGAAAGCCGTAAATAGCTTTTTACCTGAAAAAGAGTAGTTTTGAGTTTAATTTTTAAAGATATACTTGACCATGCCTGTTGTTGATGTTATTTTAATAAAGTAGCCACGGGCCTGTGGCACTCTGCCGAGGAAGACGATTAAATATCGTCTGACGAGAGGAAGGTAGCGCAGCTGCCGTAACAGGCTAGTGGAATAAAAGACGTCACGGGCCTGTGGCGCAGCGGTAGCGCAGGGGACTCATAATCCCTTGGTCGTGGGTTCGAATCCCTCCGGGCCCAATTGTTTTTTATGAGTAGGTTGGAGTTTCTACCCCAACAATACTAAATCACAGGCGGTCGGAAGTAGGTTGAGTATCTCTATTTCAAATTACTCATATTACTCTTTTGATGGTCACTCTGAATTTTTATATTTCAAAAAATACATCTTATCTTTACTCCACAATTTGATTTCACCCATGAGAGAATTTGTTGGGGTAGAAACCCCAACCTACATACTAATAAAAGAGGGATTTATATAGCAAATTCCATAAAAGAGTAGTTTGAAATCTTAATAATTCGTAATAAAATAAGCAATTATTTCATTCTTTTTGTTTTCTTTTTTTATAAGTTTATATAATTGTGTGAAGGTATTGTATGCAAATTAGTTTTTTAGCAATTTACGATAATAAATATTCTAAGAACACTGCATCGAAAGTCTCATATCCGAATCTTGCCCCTTTAAAACAAGATACTGTAAGTTTTGGCGCTTTGAAAAAATCTCAATTCGAAGGTTTGGATTTAGCGGCTGTTGAAAAATTCAAAGCTCCTATTGAACAATTCAAAACTAATCAAGACTTGCAAAAATGGTGTAAGGCAAAAGTAAAAAATGACATCGTAGACAAAGATTTTGGTGGCAGACAAGAAGAAACCAAAATCCAAAGAAAAGCAATGCTCAAAGAATGGACAGATTATGTTCTTAAGGAAAATGATGCATATAATAACGCAGCCGCACTTGTAATACTTTCATCTGTGACCAGAGAACTTCGTCCTGATAATGACAAACTTCCGCCTGTATTGAATAAAGGTGTGTTAGCTGATTGTATGTCAGAAATTGATTCAAATCTGAAAAAAGATAAAAAATATGCATTTGATTTGAATAAAATGTATCAGAATAAACTTCAAGCCTTTTATCTGCAAGATTTTGATACAGGGGAAAAGAGTACAAAATGGGTCGTAATCCCGTCTAAAGAAAACGATCCTGAAAACTTCACAGAAAATGTAGACAAATTAAAAACTCTTTCGCACAAAAACTGGTGTACAAAGTCTTTTAATGCCGAACCATATCTTTCAGAAGGTGACTTTCATGTGTATCTAGAAGACGGGAAACCAAAGGTTGGTATAAGATTTGTTGAGGATAGAATTCA
>LARD01000010.1 GCA_000980375.1 Clostridium sp. K4410.MGS-306
ATTCTGTTAAAAAAGTTATGGAAAAGAACATTGAAAGAACATTCAAAGTATTTTCTTAATAAATAGTTTTGATGCGCAACCCTAAAAGATTTAAGTCCGTTTTGATATTTTCAAAGCGGACTTATTGGTTTAAAGACAGGGCTCTTTAGAGCTATATTTTGACAAATACAGTGTTTATAGGGTTTACTTTTTGGCAAAAACCATTAAACTGAACATGCATAAAAATATGCAAAACAAGGTATGTAAAATTAAGGAGATTCCCCTATGTCATTAATGAACGGTCAGGCATTGTTTGCAAATGCACTCAGCGGCTTGCAGAGCACTTATTCAATCTTAGCCAAAAACAGCTCAAACTCATCAGGTATAACCATAGAAGATTTAACAAACCCGTCAACTACTGTTTTACAACAGCTAGGTGGCAATATGACTTTTGCTCAATTCCTTTCTTCCAATTTTGCAGCAATTGACAAAGACGGCGATGGGACAATAAGCTCTGATGATATGTCTAATTTAACCAGCAAATTAGCACAAAACGGGCTTTCATATCAGGAATTGTGCCAGCTCTGCTCAAGCGGTATGGCAAACAGCGAAATGCTGAGCAATGTTTTGACATATTTTAACCAGATTGACACAAACAAAGACGGAAGGGTCACCAACGCAGAAATTCAGGCATTCAGCCTCAAAGCAGACGAAGAAAAATTAAAAACAGAATATCAGTCATTTAAACCCAGCTCCATGAGCGTATTCTACGGTGACAGTGAATCTGACTCAGAGCCTTCCAGCCTCATTGACAACCTTTATCCGCAAAACAATTCGTAGATTATAAAAAATCGGAGATATTATAAATAAAAAGCCGGCTCGTATGAACCGGCTTTTTTGTAAACTATTTTTTTACAGAGTCTTTAATAACGATAAGATTATTCATTATTTTCATCTGGGTTGTCGGCAGCACCACATCGTTTAAACCGTTTGCAATACTCAAAATAGAACCCGCTTTTAAAACAACCTCTTCTCCTCTGTAAGTAAAAGTATAGTCATCCTGTCTATCAGATCTGATTGTAATTTTGTCCATTCCTTAACCGCCTGTCTATAAATAACTAATAATGCTTGTTTATTATAACAAAAAAGTATAAAATATTAATACTCTATACAGGTATTAATTTTGTTCCTACATTATTTACTATCGGGAGAGTCGACTCGAAAGCATTGAAGTATACCTACCGTAATTTTACGCCAGTAGGAAACGGAAAGGCCAAGGCACTCACCCACCTGCGAGACTCGCAGGTAACAAAATCGTACTTGTATAGGGTTTTATTTTTGTTTAAAAATTTTTGAAAATGGGAACTATCATGGTAGCTCAAGTTTATCAAGTGAGTGGCGGTGTTCGTATGTCTATCAGTCCCATTTCATCTTCTATGATGTCTATGTATGTACCTTCTTCGGGTACATCTCAAAAGGCTGAAGAAAAAGACTATGAGTATCTTCTTATCCAACAAGAGCTTATGGCTATGGGGATTGTACCTTCGGGAGATAAATCAACAGACAAACTTAAGCTTGAAACCGTAAAAACAATGCAGGAAATGATGCAAGCTCAAAGCTCATCATCCTCACGCCAATCCATTCCTTTTGATGACATCATGAACACACTAAACCTTACGGTAACAGGAGATTTAGACAAAGACTACGATACAACCATTGACAGGCTCGATTACGAGATTGATATGGCCTATTCCGATGAGGAAAAAGAATACTATGAAGCCCTGAAAGACCAGGTAGAAGATGAGTATAACTCGTCTAAACAAAATAGTATAAGCTACTTTTCAGGTGCAAGCCAGATTTCTTCCATGAACAAATATATGCTGCTTGGCATTTATTAAAAAAATTCTAATATGCGTATCTACTTAAATCTATCAAGAGCTTATGAGTTATCACCTCATGAGCTTTTCTTTTGCCAAGATAAACAGGCTCAAGAGCTATTTTAAGATAGTCCGTGATTTTTTGATAGTTTTCGTTTACAGGAGTCACCTTGCCTGTTTCTATAACATCAACAAAAACCCTTGAATGAAGCGGTTTTTGTGATTTATCCAAAAACATGTCAGAATAAGCGCTGTCCTTGCGCGCAGGCACAATCAGGCCGCTTTTTGAAAGAGCATTTAACGAGTCTTTTGAAGAAATAAACTCTATAAATTTTATTGCTTCTTTTTTGTGTACAGAGGCTTTTGACAGTGCATAGCCCGATGCATCTATATTAACAACAGAGCCGTTTGTGCCTTTTGGGAAAGGAGCTATATCCCAGTCAAAATCAGCTTCTTGCCTATATTTTGGCACAAGCCATCTGCCGGAAAGATGCATGGCAATCTTTTTTTGCAAAAACATCTGCGCAGTCGTACGGCTTGCGGTTTCAGACTTTTTTGGTGCAACTTTATAAATGTTTGCAAGCGAAGCAAAGTTATCTAATGCGGTTAGAGTTTCTTTTTTATCAATTTCCAGAGTTTTGCCGTCTTCACTCAATATTGCACCGCCGTTACTGAACAAATAGGGCAATACAAAAATCATATCAGTTTCGTAGCCTATTCCTTTTAAATCGTTTCTCGTAAGTTTTTTTGCCGCAGCTAGAAAGCCGCTCATTGTCCAGTTGTTGTCAGGGAAAGGCTCGCCGTATTGTTTAAAAAGGTCTTTGTTATAATAAATCACAAGGTTGGATACGTCACGCGGCACTGCATAAATCTTATCTTCGAATATAAAGCCCTGCAGCGCTTTATCAAAGTAGTCGTTTTTATTTACATAACCGCTCAAATCACAGAGCAGGCCAGCTTTTATATACTTTGGTGCATAATGATTATTTATAAAAACAACATCAGGAGCTAGGTTTGATGCAAACAGCAG
Organism: Clostridium sp. K4410.MGS-306; assembly: GCA_000980375.1. GTDB lineage: Bacteria > Cyanobacteriota > Vampirovibrionia > Gastranaerophilales > Gastranaerophilaceae > Limenecus > Limenecus avicola. Next base: position 2,887 of record LARD01000010.1, read on the forward strand.
ATGCAGTTTTTGAAAATAGTTTTGCGGTATATGAATAAATTCCACTTTTATATCAGGATTTTCAGATTCAAACTGTTTTATAATCGGGATTAAAAGAGCAGTCTCTGTTTGAGAGCCCCATGAAGAAAATCTTATGGTTGTTTTAGCCTCATTACAGGGATAAAAAATCTGCCACAAAACAGCAGTAATGCATACAAGAATTAAGATAGAAAATAAAACAAACTTTTTCATTGTTTTATTATATTACAATTCGAGAAGCAAATTCATGTTTGTATCGGTAACTTCAACAAGAGCCTTGTAATCGCCAAGTCTTACAATATATCTGTCTCTGGAAGCTGTAGAGTCGGAAAGTCTGGAGCGTATTTCGCTGCTGTTAACATTGTCAAACTGATTAAGCATAAAAATGTTATCGTTTATGTAACCGATGAGAGAAAATTTGCTGTTATATTGAACAAGACAAAGCCCCTTGTTGCTTGATAAGGGTGAAGTATTTAATAACATTGGGTTTTGTGCTTTTTGCACGGGAGAAGAAAAGAATTTGTTGATGGAAGAATTAGCGCTGCGCGGAAGTTTCTTTTTTGGAGTCATAACAGAAGTTGCAGCTTCTGCATTATTTTTCTTAGCCGCTACAGGAGAAGACTGCATTTTTTGCACAGGAACAGAAGCTTTTTGCACCGGTACTGTTGCAGTATTTTTAACAGCTTTTGGGCCAACAGATTGTGTCTGTGTTGTTTTTTGCTGTATTGTTTGTTCTTTTTTCTCTTGTTTTTTTGATTTAGGTTCTATTCTTATATTACCGATTCTCTGCTGTGTATCAGCATCAGATAAGTCTGTGCCGGGTACAGAGTTGTTTATATTTTTAAAAGTTTTGACAGCCAGTGACATAAAAAACATAGGAAAAACTATTAGGGCAAATATTGCCATAAATGTTTTTAGATCAAAACTTGAAGACTCATAAGGTTCAACTTCCTGCACAGGAGGCAATTCGCCGTCTACAACACGTTCAGCATCAGGGTTATATTTGGGGTCAAGAATTTTGTATTGATAATCCGATGCAAATGCTGCTGTGTTTGCACAAAAAGACAAAATTATTAATGAGATGCCTGTAAATAAAAATTTAATTCCAATTTGATAATTCATTTTTCAGATACAATCCAAAGTTTAGGGGGGGTAATTATTAATGGTCAACCAGTTATTATGTTGTTAATATTGTAGCAACAAAGACATTAATTTTTCAACCCTGATGTTAAGAAATTTTTGCAATGTCAACCAGAGCTCTCAAAGCCAATTTGTAACTGTTGGCTTTAAAACCTGTAATTTGTCCAATACACACCGGTGCAATGAGAGAATTTTTTCTGAACTCTTCACGTGCATGGATGTTTGAGATGTGGACTTCTACAGCTTTAATACCCACAGCGCTGATTGCATCTCTTATTGCAACACTGGTATGAGTATATGCCGCGGGATTGATGACAATACCGTCAAAAACACCTTTTGCTTGCTGAATTTTATCCACTATTTCACCTTCGATATTGCTTTGAAAGGTTTCTGTTTCAACACCCAGCTCTTTTGCACATTTTGCAATATCTTTGTTGATGTCATCAAGCGTCATTGAGCCGTAAATTTCAGGCTCACGTGTGCCAAGCAAGTTAATATTTGGTCCGTTTATTATCAAAAATTTCATATATTTAATGTATCATAGGGGCGCATTCTTTGTCTAATTTTAATTTTGTGCTTATAATATTAATATGATAGAAATGAAAGTAATGGGAATAGCACTTGATACAAGAACCGGCTCGCCGATTGTTGTTTTGCACGATATGGACAACAGAAAAGCGCTGCCTATCTGGATAGGTTCTGCTGAAGCAAGTGCTATCATAAGAAGAATTGAAAATATCGAAGTCAGCCGTCCGATGACGCACGATTTGATTGCGTCTATTGTTGAAAAAACAGGCGGAACAATTGACCGTGTCGAAATCAACGATGTTGAAAAAGAGACTTATTACGCAATAATCTACATAAAAGATAAAGAAGGTAATGAAGTAGAAATAGATGCACGCCCATCTGATGCAATTGCTGTTGCAATAAGAGTGGACGCACCGATATTTGTTACGGCCAATGTGCTGGCAAACGGTTCTGTGTCTTGTGACGCTGCAAAAGATGAAGAAGAAGCGCAGGAGTTTAGAAGCTTTATCCAATCTATCAAACCTTCTGATTTTGAAAAACTGCTTAAACACGACAAAGAATCTGACCAGTAACCTTTAAGGATGCTAGGTATGGCAAAAGTATTAAATCCGGAAAAAATCTTTGTACTTTTTGCATTATTTTTCGGATTTTTAATGGTATTTTTGATACCGCCTTTTCAATCACCTGATGAGACGGCTCATTTATGCAGAGCGTACGGGATATCAAGAGGACAATTTTTTCCTCAAAAAGTTAACGGAAACGTTGGCAGCTTTTTACCCGAAAATTTGTTAAAGTTTTTAAAAGCTTCGACAAACAGTGACTCAATGGATTTGTTCTTTGCAAAGCGAATCAAATACTCACCCGAAAAATCCAAAGAAATATCGGCAATCAAGCTGGACAACAACAAAAAAGTATTTATTGATTATGCCAATATGGCAAGGCTATCGCCTGTTTCGTATTTTCCACAGAGCACAGGTATAATAATAGCCTCCCTGTGCACACAGCACATATGGCTGTTGTTACTCGCAGGAAAAATTGTAACACTTTTGTTTTATACACTGCTCGGGTATTTCAGCATAAAGTCGATTCCTTTTTTAAAATGGGCGTGTGTATTTTTGCTTTTGTGCCCGATGAGCCTTTCTCTGGGTGCTTCTATTTCAGCTGATGCTGTTTTGATTTCAGTTTCTGTTTTATATATTTCAAAAATTTTTCAATATTCTTTTGATACTCAACAAAAAATCAATAACAAACAACTTGCATTATTGAGCCTGCTTGCGGTGTCACTGGCTTTGACAAAGCAGAGTTTTTTGATGACTCTTTTTATCCTGTTTATCCCAAAAGAAAAGTTTGAAACACCATATTTAAAAACCCTTTGTTTTACAATTCTTTTGCCTTTTGCAGCAGCTGTTTTGTGGAGCCTTTTTGCTCTGACTATTCTTCGCCCTTTAAACGGATCAGATTTCTCCTCTCATATGCTTTACATATTAGAGCATCCCGTAAAATTTACTGCCTTAACGCTTCAATATATTCCCGGGTTATGGAATTTTGCTCTGATAGAAAAAATGATAGGTGTGCTCGGGTGGCTTAATATTTATTTTTGCGCAATTTTTTATCATCTTTATTTTGTAATGATTTTGGCCAACACGCTTTATTCGATAGTTGGAGAATATCCTAAAACGACGTTTTATCAAAAAGCCGTGCTTGGTGTATTGACGGCACTAAATTATTTTTCAATCTGCGTATTAATATTTTGCACGTGGACACAAAAGAATCAGTTTGAATACATAGAAATCCAGGGCCGGTATCTGCTCCCGTTTGTGCTGCCATTTTTGGCTTTTTGCATAATGGTTCTAAAGCCGTTAAAAGAGAATCAAAAAATTACAATTTTAAATATTATTTTCTTATTCTCTGCATTACTGTATGTAATCTTTGAACTTTTTAAGGTGTTTTATTGATTAAAACTTCCCGCCTCGAAGGTAATATTCAGAGCAGCTCATTCCGTTTGAATGACTGCTGCATGAGCGTTCCAGAGAATCGTTTGTAAACTCTGCACCGAATGCTTCTATCCTGTTTTTGTAAATGTATATCCCAAAAATATCCCTGCCGATTCTGTTTGGCTTTTCAATCCCGTTCATATCAAACAATACTGTTGCACAGGGGACTTTTTCGCTGCATTCACAATCCAGCCACTTAAAACCGACTATATTGCCGTTTTCCTGATAAGAAAAGAACCTTGTAAAAACCATTGACTGCATTGGAATTTGAGAACCGTTTTTAAATTTGTAGTGATAAGATTTTAAAGTATTTGGATTTCTACTCAAATCAACGTTCAGGTAAGGGCTTATTACCTTAAAAATTTCAGGTTCCTTTTGTGCAACATTGCTGCGGCAAATTTTTTCAATCACATCAGCATCGCTAACATTAAAAACCTCAAAGTTTGACTGCATTTCTGCGTAAATCCTTTTCCAGCCCGAGATAATTTTGGCCTCTTTCGAGTTGTTAAATATTGTCGGAATGCACAGAATGACTGTGGTCACAAGCAAGCAGACCACAATCATTATTTCTACCATGTTAAATGCTTTGAGCGTTTTTATACTGTTTTTCATTTTGAGCCTTGTTTTTTCTTTTTAAAATATTATATATGATTTTTACAATCTTTTAAATAAGACAACAAAAAAACAGGCCTAGACATCTGACCTGTTTTTTTATTATTTTGGATAGCTTCAATATTAATTGCTTACCTTGCCAAATCTAACTGTTTTTTCTCTTTCATCAGCTTGTCGTATATCCATTCCGGAATAAAGTTTTTGCCCATAATTATCTGGCCGTTGTTAGGGTTCGGTGCGTGGAAATCAGAACCGCCTGTGATAATCAGACCGTTTTTCTCTGCAATGGAAGAATAATACTCAACCATAGCGGGTGAGTGTTTTCTATGATAAGCCTCAACCCCTCTTAATCCGTAATGCATAAATTCTTTAATTAAGTTTTCAGCGTCTTCCACATCAAAAGGGTGCGCAAACACAGGTATCCCGCCTGCATCATAGATGATTTCAATAGCTTCGTGCGGAGAAATTGTTTTTCTCTGTACATAAACTTCTGAGTCGTTGTTTATATATTTGTTGTACGCTTCCATCACGCTTGTTGTACCGCCTGCCAGAGTAATTGCTTTGGCAATGTGCGGACGGCCGATACTACCGCCTTCTGCAACAAGACTCTTGAGCTTGTCAAAAGTCACATGTATGCCTTCTTTTTTGTTTAAAAGATGCAGAATCTGTTCTGTCTGCTCGATACGTGCTTTTTGCTGCGACTTTAACATAGCCTGAAAATCACTGTCATCGCGGTTCATAAAATAACCGAGAATATGAATCTCTATGTCTTTATAAATCGTATTAATTTCAACACCGGGGAGAATTTCAAGAGCTTTTCCACCGCTGTCTGCGATTTTTTTGGCATAGTTCAGGGCTATCGGATACGCCAGGACATTGTCGTGGTCAGTAATTGCGATAGCATCCAGACCTGCATCAATAGCAGTATCCACAATCTTTTCAGGCGAGAAAACCCCGTCCGAATAGGTTGTGTGAATGTGTAAATCGACTTTCACCTTTCTATCCTTTCATCATGCTGTTACCTCACTGTAATCTTTTATAAAATGAATTCTTTCTATGCTTTGTGCTTGCCCGGAAACAGCATCAAAGCTCATTGAAACGGCATTGAGTTCAACAACGGGAGAATCATCTATATCAAAACGTTCGGGAATACTCGTCATCAAACGTTTTAAAGAGCCTTCATACCCCATACCTATCACAGAATTGTATGCCCCGCAAAAACCTGCGTCTGTGATATAAGCCGTGTAATCATTAATAATCTTTTCATCAGCTGTCTGCACATGGGTATGTGTGCCAAGAACAGCACTGATTTTATGCTCTGAACAGAATCTGCCAAAACAGATTTTTTCAGCTGTTGCCTCTGCATGAAAATCCACTATAACAATCGGGGCAGCTTGTTTTATATTTTCAATTTCTTTTTCAATAATCTCCCACGGAGAGTCAACAGGGTTCATAAAAGTGCGGCCCAAAAAATTCATAACCGCAATTTTTGTACCTTTAACATCAAAGATACGATGCCCCACTCCGTAAGTACCTTTAGGATAATTCCACGGCCTGATCAGCCTGTCAGAATCGTTTATGTAAGAATAAACATCTTTTTTATCCCAGATATGGTTGCCCGAGGTAAAACAATTTATACCTATTTCGCCAAGTTCTTTATGATTTTTTTCAGTAAGCCCGAATCCGTGAGAAGCGTTTTCTACATTGGCGATTATAAAGTCATAAGGGTTGTTTTCGGTATTCACGCCAAGGGCGCCCAGGTAATCTTTTACGATATTTCTACCGGGGCGTCCTACGATGTCGCCTATAAATAGTACTTTTATTAATTCATTCATGTTTTGCCTGCGTACAGGTCAAATCATTTAGCAATTTCTGTAGTTCTGATTTCGCGTACAACAGTAACTCTGATTTGACCCGGATAGTCGAGTTCTTCTTCAATACGCTTAGCAATATCACGGGCTAACTTTGCGCTTGCCAGATCATCGAACATGTCAGGCTGGACAATAATCCTAACCTCACGGCCCGCCTGCACTGCAAAAGACTGTTTAATACCTTCATAGCTTGAGGCAATCTCTTCGATTTTTTTGAGTCTTTTGATGTAGATTTCAAGAGTATCGCGTCTTGAACCGGGACGTCCGGCTGATATAGCATCCGCAAGTTTTACCAGAACTGCTTCAATCGTATTTGCTGTAACATCGTCGTGGTGTGCTTCTATTGCGTGAACAACTTCTTCTTTTTCACCGTAACGACGGGCAAGCTCAACACCAAGCTCAATATGTGTTCCGTCTTGAGTTTGGTCTACGGCCTTGCCTATGTCATGTAAAAGTCCGGCACGTTTTGCAATCTGAACATTAGCGCCCAATTCTGCTGCCAGCATGCCTGCAATGTGTCCGACCTCAAGCGAGTGTTTCAAAACATTCTGACCGTAACTTGTTCTGTAATACAAACGGCCGAGTGTTTTGATTAACTCTTTATGAAGATTCAAAACGCCCATATCAACGGCTGCGTTTTCACCTTCTTTTTTAATTTTTTCTTCAATTTCTTCCTGAGCTTTTTCCACCATTTCTTCGATTCTTACAGGGTGGATACGGCCGTCAGAGATGAGTTTTTCCAATGCAACTTTTGCAATCTCACGACGCACCGGGTCAAAGCTTGAAAGAACAACGGCTTCCGGTGTGTCGTCAATAATGAGGTCAACCCCGGTTAAAGTTTCCAGTGTTCTGATATTACGGCCCTCACGTCCGATAATACGGCCTTTCATCTCGTCAGAAGGAAGGTTAACAACAGATACGGTTGATTCAACAACCTGATCTATTGCGCATCTTTGCATTGTTGTAGAGAGAATATCCTGCGCCATTTCTTTTGCAGACTCTCTGATTTTAGCTTCATTTTCTTTGATAAGCTGCATCTGCTCCTGCTGAAGATCCTGTTTTAATTGTTCCATCAGCATATGGCGTGCTTCTTCACGGGACATGCCTGCAATTTTTTCGGTTTCTTCGATTTGTTTTGCAATCAAATCAGCGAGATAGTCTTCTTTTTCAAGCAGCTCATCCATTTTCTTTTGAGCAGCGTATTCCTTGTCAGAAGCTTCTTGAATTTTATCTTCAAGCATATCTTCTTTTTTAAGGAGTTTATCTTCTGCTCTTTGCAAATCCTGACGGCGTTCTCTTACTTCGTCGTCAAACTTTTCACGTTCAGCGTGCAATGCTTCTTTTGCTTGAATCATTGCTTCTTTTTTCAAAAGATTTTCTTTTTCCGTGCTTTCTTTTGAAAGTTTGTCATAAAGTGCCTGCACGGTTTTCTTTTTTTGCCAAATTACAAAAGCTGCACCGGCAGCGGCAATCAGGGCAATTATCAAAAGTGCAGTTAATAAAGTCATTGTGTCGATTGTCCTATACCTCTTTTTCTATATATACACATAACCCAATACGCTTTGTGCGCATTCGGTCTAATTTTATTAGTGCTGAAAATTTATCAATTCATATAAAAATAATTAATTCTTTATACTAATCTAAGATAATACTACCATATGTTTGGCTTTTTTAAAAGTAAAAATTAGAAAGCCCTAACTATTTAATACTTTTAAAAATGCAATGCCGTATTTTTGCAATTTATGTTCACCCACGCCGGAAATCTCTGCCATGTCTTCGAGAGTTTTTGGTTTTGTATAAACCATCTCAAGAAGTGTTTTGTCGTGAAAAATTACATAAGGCGGTAAATTTTCTGCCCTGGCAAATTCAAGACGCAGCTCTTTGAGCTTTTTAAACAAATCTGTATCGTAATCAGCGCTAAATTCATCAAGCCGCAGCTTTTTGATTTTTTCTTTTTTAATCTTTTCTTTTGCACGCAGCACATCTTTTCTTAAACTTATGTGTTTTTTACCTCTCAACACATCGTTGGCCTCAGGTGTCAAAGAAATCGTAAGATGAGCAGGGTCTATCTCAACAAACCCCATAACCGCCAGCTGCCTGATTATTGACTGCCACTGAAAAACGTCTGTTTCTTTTCCGATTCCAAAAGTGGAAAGTTTGTTGTGGCCAAATTTCAATATTTTATCGGTTTCTTTTCCCTGTAAAATATCTATAATATGCGCCGCACCAAAACCAAAACGGCCTGCACTTTTGTTTACCCTGAAAATACACGACAGAATTTTTTGAATTTCAACAGTAGCATCATAAGTTTCAGGATGATGAATACATGTATCGCAGTTGTTGCATGGAGCCTCGTACTTTTCGTTGAAATAATCAAGAAGCACTTTTCTTCTGCAGTCGGCAGTTTCCACATAAGCAAGCAGAGAATTGAGCTTTTTGTGTTCAATTCTTTTTTGTTCGTCAGGTGCGTTTGAATTGTTTATAAAACTGCGAAGCTGCACCACATCCCCGAGCCCGTACACAAGCCACGCGTCAGAATCCAGCCCGTCACGGCCTGCACGGCCTGTTTCTTGATAATACGCTTCCATTGATTTTGGCAAATCCATGTGGCAGACAAACCTTACATCAGGCTTATCAATCCCCATTCCAAAAGCAATTGTGGCGACCATAATCACGCCGTCTTCTTTTATAAATCTGTCCTGATTGCGCTCTCGCACTTCTTTGCTCAAACCTGCGTGGTAGGGATAAACTTTAAAGCCTTCGTTTTGCAAAAATTGCGCAAAACTTTCCACGCGTTTTCTTGAAATACAATAGACTATGCCTGAATCATCGGGGTGTTCTTTTTTTATAAAATCAAGAAGCTGCTGTTTTTCTTTATTTTTAATATTTATGCTGTACTTAATGTTTGGCCGGTCAAAGCTTGATATAAAAACCGTGCAGTTTTCCATGTGCAAATTTTTTATTATGTCATCACGCGTAAGCTCATCTGCCGTAGCGGTAAGAGCAACACGGGTAACGTGCGGAAACAGGTCTTTGAGCATATAAAACTGTGTATATTCCGGCCTGAAATCGTGCCCCCATTGAGACACGCAGTGCGCCTCATCAATTGCAAAGAGTGATATTTTTGTTTTTTGCAAAACATCTAAAAAGCTCTCTGTATTAAGCCTTTCCGGAGATACATAAAGCAGATCAAGGTCATTGTTCAATGTTTTTTTTATGATATCTTTTGACTCGTCAAATGACAAAGTAGAGTTTAAAAATTCGGCCTTTACACCAAGAGACTTGAGAGTATTCACTTGATCCTGCATAAGAGCAATAAGAGGAGAGACGACTATTGCAACACCCTCAAGACAAAGAGCCGGGATTTGATAACAAAGAGATTTGCCCCCGCCTGTGGGCATAAGCACAAGTGTATCTTTACCCGAAAGAATACTGTCAATGATGTCTTTCTGGCCTTTTCTAAAATTCTTATAGCCGAAAACTTTGTTCAACACAGTCTGCGGATCATTTTTTTGACAAATATTTTTCATGTTTAAATATTATCATGATAATTGTAATAACCCCATCATAAAATGTATTACAAAACCTGAAATCTTTGATACAATTGTTGCATGAATCACTCCAGAGCTTTAGAAATTTTTAAACAAAGTGCCACATACAATCTTGCAAAACTGCTGATTGAGCAAATGCAGGAGTTTTTTGAAACTCTTGGAGAAATGGGTATCCGCTCCTGTCAGGTTTTTAAACTCATCTTTGTTGACCTGTTCAAAAGACAGATGAACTGGAAACTTCTTATAGACCAGTGCTCGCGTTTTGCAGTGGATTCTCTGCCGATTACTCTCACAATTGTGGGGATGGTATCAGTCATTATTTCAATGCAGGTTGCGCCCGAAATGGTAAAACAGGGCGGTGAAAAATTTGTGGGAATGCTGATGGCCGTTGTTACCACGCGCGAAATGGGTGCCATTATGTCAGGATTTGCAATAATCTCCATGATAGGTTCAGCATACGCTTCGGAAATAGCAACAATGCGTGTAACAGAGCAGGTTGATGCACTTAAGGTGCTGAAAGTTAACCCTATTGATTATCTTTTTGTGCCCAGAGTGCTTGCAGGGTTTATTATGATGCCTTTTGTGGTTATACTCGCTTCTACATTCGGGCTTATTTGCGGCGGGGTCGCAGCATACTTGAGCGCACATGTTAGCAGGCTCAATTACATCAGCTCTCTGTGGCAGGGGCTTTATCTTAAAGATATTTTTGTTGCACTTGGCAAATCAGCATGTTTTGGCGCGGCAATTGCTATTATCAGCTGCACATGCGGCTATCTTGCATTCGGCGGTGCAAAAGGAGTTGGTATTGCAACAACAAAAGCGGTTGTATGGTCTTTTGTTGCTATTTGTATAATAGATTATATTTTTGCAACAATTTTCTTCTTTTAAGCATAACTTAACAAAAGCAATACAGGACAAAAATAATGAGCATAGAAGTAAAAAATTTAAAAAAATCATTTAAAGATAAAGTTATTCTAGACGACGTCTCTTTCAAAGTTGAAGACGGAGAAATCCTTGCAGTAGTAGGTTTGAGCGGTGCCGGGAAAAGTACGATTTTAAAACTCATCTGCGGACTGACAAAACCAGACAGCGGCGAAATTATTGTTTCCCCAGGAGACATTGCAATGGTTTTTCAATACTCTGCTTTGTTTGACTCTTTAAATGTGTGTGAAAATATTGCTTTTGCACTCAAAGAACGAAAAGAGTTTAAAAACAAATACACGGAAAAACAGCTAAAAGAGATTGTTGCCCAGAAGCTCAAACTTGTGGGGCTTGAGGGTATTGAAGAAAAAATGCCGCATGAGCTTTCAGGCGGTATGCAAAAACGTGTAAGCTTTGCACGAGCCATTGTAACAGACCCCAAAACAATTCTCTATGACGAACCCACAGCAGGGCTGGATCCTGTATCTTCCACAATGATTGAAGACTACATTGTGCGTTTAAGAGACGAATTTAACCCCGCTTCTGTGATAGTAACGCACCAATTATCCACCATTCAAAGGTGTGCTGATAAAGTTATTATGTTATATAATACAAAAATCGTATACTCGGGTACTCCTCAAGATATGATAGACAATGGAAACGAATATACAAAACAGTTTATAACCGCCTGCATAGAAGGCCCCATGAAAGTAGCAGGCTCAGGCTCGGAAGAAGAGACCGAAGAAAATTAACAGTTTAATGCGAAACACAAAGGAATCGGAATAAAATGCGTTTTTCATCATCATTTAAAGTCGGAATATTGACCCTGACAGCACTGATAATACTTATTTTCTCCATATTATGGATTAAAGGAAGAGCATTATCCGCAGGTGAAAGGCTTTATGTTGATTTTAAAGACGTTAACGGCATAAGAGCAGGTTCCGCCGTGCAGCTGATGGGTTTTAGAATAGGACAGATTGAAGAAATCACCCCGCAGCTTTCCAACCCCGATGACCCTTATGTAAGAATAAAATTTGTTATCACGGAACCTGATATAACCATACCTAATGCTGCAACAATATCTATTCAGCAAACAGGTATTATCGGCGAACAGTTTCTTGAAATCACCCCGCCAAAATTGAGAACAATCTATCTGCCTATCAACAAACGTTCACAGGTTTTGCATGCCAACGACAATGTGCAGATGGTTTTGAGCGGCAAGCCTTATGATGTGGGTAAAGTTAAAAAAATAGAAATTATAGATACAAAAACCCTACCCATAAATATTCAAGAAGAGGTAAAAACCCAATCAGCTTATAAAGTAGGTTATATTATCACGCTGCCGGGTTTACAGTTGCCTGAAAGAATGCTGGGTAAAGTTAAAGTAGAAAACACAAAACATTATCTCAGCCTAAAACCCGCAACAGATATGAAATTTGAATATCCGCAAAGCACTTCAAGATTTACTGTCATAGAACCTTTAAGACTCTCTGACTTTATGGATTTGCAATACAGATCAGCATCAGCTCTTGCGGAAACAAACGAAAAACTAAGCGCAATACTTTCCGATGACGTAATCGCAGACATCAAAAAAATCGTAGGAAACGTTGATGTACTTACAATAAAAGCCAACAGTACACTTGATAAAACACAAATGCTGATTGATTCTACAAGAAAAGACCTTGATTCATTGATGGGTACAACAAATCAGATGTCGGGCAGAATAATGGTGCTCACAGACAATCTTAACAACATAATCGGCGACAAAGAGTTTAAAGACACATTGATTTCCACAACAAAATCAATAGACAGATTGTCAAGAAACCTCAACACCATCCTTGAAGACCCGAAAACAAGGCAAACTATTGAGGATTTGCAGGTTGCAAGCAAAAACATATCTGAAATCGCACAGTACGTGAACACCATGACAAAAGACCCTGTGCTCAAGTCACAGGTAACAACAACGGTTACAAAATTCAACAAAGCGCTTGATGACCTGTCTTGTACACTGGAAACCGTTAACGGACTGACAACAGACAAAAAAGAAGAATTAAATAGCACTATAAATAACGTAGCGGAAACTTCAAAGAACCTTCGCAAGTTCTCTGAAAAACTGAACAAAAGATTCCTTCTTTTCAGATTGATGTTCTAAAAAATTAAAACTATACTTAATATATGGCTACAAAAAACGCAAACCTCCCGCAGGAGGTGCAGCAGACATTATCAATAATACCGGAGCTGAGCGGTTCTTATCAGTATTATGACAAGGACGGCGAGATTATCTACGTCGGAAAAGCAAAAAACCTTAAAAAGCGTGTCTACAGCTATTTTAACAAACATCACGACTCGCCCAAGCTGCGCGTTATGGTGCCGCAAATCGCCAAAATTCAATTTATTGTCACTGACAGCGAGGTTGAGGCGCTTATTCTGGAATCGCACCTCATTAAAAAGCACAAGCCAAAGTACAATGTGCTTTTAAAAGATGATAAAAAATTCCCGTATTTTGTCATAACAGAAGAAGAATACCCGAGAATAATCGTAGCCAGAAAAGCCAACAAAAACAAAATAAAAGGCAAATACTTCGGCCCCTACACAGATTCCAGGGCAATGTATGCAACTTTAGATTTAATAAAAAAACTTTTTCCTCTAAAACAATGCAAAAACCCGAAATTTAAAGACCGCCCGTGCCTTTATTACCACATTGGCCGCTGTATGGCGCCTTGCCAGAGGCTGATTACACCGGATGAGTACAAAAAAATCCTCAAAAACGTAGAGCTGTTTTTAACAGGCAAACAAAAAGAGCTGGTTGACGCATTAAAAAAAGAAATGGGAAAATATGCGGCAAAAGAAGATTTTGAAAAAGCCGCAAGGTACCGCGACAGCTGGATGGATGTTCAAAAAACAATGGAACACCAGAAAGTCGTATTTGAAAACACAAATATAAATCAGGATATCATCGCTGTCTACAACGAGAGCAACCTTTTTGTGGTATCGCTTTTACAGATAAGACAGGGGCGCCTTACAGACAAAAAAGACTTCCAATTCTCCAACACAGAGGGCAACTTGTCCAGTGAATATGAAGTTTTAACAACATTTTTAAAAGAATACTACACAATGGCATCAGAATCTGAAATTCCAAACACGATTGTCCTGCCAAGACTGCTTGAGCAAAACGATATTGAGCTTTATACAAACTGGCTTGCTTCTGTTGCAGGCAAAAAAGTTAAAATTTCAGACGCTCCGACAAAAAGAAACATTGAGCTTTTAAACCTCGCGCAAAAGAATGCAAAATTCTTTTTTGAAAAGGTAAAGCTGCAAAAACTCACAGAGATTCAGCGTGATTACAATGAGGTCGGCAGCTATATTCAAGAAAAACTGGGGCTCACAAAATTCCCGTATGTTGTGGAATGTTTTGATATTTCGCATATTCAAGGCACAAACACGGTCGCTTCTATGGTTACCTTTGAAAACGGATTGCCCAAAAAGTCACGCTACAGAAAGTTTAAAGTCCGTTCGACAGAATCAAAGCCCGATGATTTTAAATCCTTGCAAGAAGTGGTAGAAAGACGCTACTTTGGCAAACTCACAGAGACCCTGCCCATGCCGGACCTCATTATAATAGACGGCGGCAAAGGCCAGCTTTCATCTGTTATGGAAATTTTTGAGTCAAAGGGGCTCGAGGTGGATGTGGTTTCGCTGGCTAAAAGACTGGAAGAAGTGTTCAAACCGCACAAATCAGAGCCTGTGATTTTTCCGATTAACTCGCCTGCTTTGTACTTTTTCCAGAGGATAAGAGACGAGGCACACAGATTTGCTATCACATATCACAGAAAACTCAGAGGCAAAAAAGCAACAGAGTCTGTGCTCGATGAGATAAAGGGATTGTCAAAAACGAGCAAAGAAGCTTTGATGAACGAGTTTAAGGATGTGAAAAAGATTTCCCAAGCAAGCTATGAACAGCTCTGCGAAAAAATCCCAAAACGCAGCGCCAAAGCCGTTTACAACTTTTTCAATCCTAATGTCCAGATAGTTTAATAATTACATGAATAATATTTTTTTATTCATGAGATTATTTAATTAAAAACTTTTCTTGCCTCTTCTCTGTCGTCAAAGTGGATTGTTTCGTTTTTAAGAATCTGATAATCTTCGTGACCTTTACCTGCCAGCACAACTACATCATTTTCTTTAGCAATATTTTTCAACATAGAAATAGCTGTCCTTCTGTCAGGTTCAACATAAACCTTCTGCGTATTAACGGTTTTTATTCCGGCGAGAATATCTGAAATAATCAGCTGCGGGTCTTCGCTTCTGGGGTTGTCAGATGTGACAACAACAATATCAGCTGCCTCATCCGCAATTTTACCCATCTTTGGTCGTTTTGTTGCATCTCTGTCTCCGCCGCAGCCAAACATACAAATAAGATTACTGCCTTCGGGAGTCAGCTCTCTTGCAGCTTTCAAGACATTTTCCAACCCGTCGGGCGTGTGAGCATAATCCACAATAACAAGCGGCTGCTTGTTTACAATCTCAAAACGACCGTCAACGCTTTTTGTCTCTTCAAGCGCTTTTATACAAATATCTTTGTCAAACCCCATTGCAATACCGGCAGCAAGTGCAGCCAGAGCATTGTAAACACTGAACATTCCGTTCATTTGTAGATTTACTGCACCTGTTTCATCATTTACCTTGCAGTTAAATTTTGCACCGTGGATAGAAAAATCAATATCGCGTGCAGTGATATCAGCATCATTTTTTATACCGTAAGTATAAATTTTGACACCTTCCGGAACAACAGCCTTGAATCTTTCAGCGTATTCATCATCATTGTTTATTACTGCAAAACCGCCCGGTTTTAGCCCTCTAAAAAGCAGTGCTTTGGCTTCAAAATAATTGTTCATTGTAATGTGATAATCAAGGTGGTCTTGCGTAAGGTTTGTAAACACAGCACCGTCAAAGTCACACCCTCCAACACGGTTTTGCTCAAGAGCGTGAGAGCTTACCTCCATTGCAACGTAATCAATCTTGTTTTCACAAATCATTTCAAGCGTCTTTTGAAGTTCCGGCGCCTGAGGAGTTGTGTGTTTTGCGTCATGGTAGGAATCCTTGCCCGAGAGCTTGTACCCCAGTGTACCAATAAGAGCACATCTGTGTTTTGCATCTTCCACAATACGCTGTATAAGGTGTGTAACAGTTGTTTTTCCGTTTGTTCCTGTAACGCCTATAAGTTTAACATTTTTTGAAGGATAGTTGTAAAAAGCAGCTGCAAGATCAGCTATACAATGACGGGTTGAGTCAACTATGACCTGTGGAACGTCAATATCAAGCTCTTTTTCACAAAACAGCGCTGCTGCTCCGTTTTGCACAGCCATTTTTGCATATTCGTGCCCGTCAGAGTGCTCGCCTTTTAAGCATACAAAAATCTCGCCTTTACCGACAGTTTTGGAGTTGTAAGAGATACCTGTAATTTCAGTGTCTCTGTTGTTTAAAACATTTTTTGTTTTTATATCTTTAATTAATTCGCTTAGTTTCATAACAATATCCTCTAAATTAAATTATTTTTTCTTGTCAGGTGGAATATTCATAATACGTGCGGTTTGAAGAGCCACTTCTCTAAACACCGGCGCAGCAACCGTGCTTCCCCATAGAGCACCTTTTGACGGAGAGTCGATTACTACATAAATTTCAACCTGCGGATTGCTTGCGGGCAAAAATCCGATAATGGAGGTAACGAGTTTGTTTGTATACCCTTTTGCACCTGCAATAGATTTTCTTGCAGTACCTGTTTTGGCTGCAACATGGTAGTCTTCAAGGTTTACCGGTGACTTTGAACGGCCAATGCTGCCTGCAAGGAGCCTTGCTACAGTATGAGCAGTCTCGGGTGACACAGTTTGAATATGTTTTACTTTTAAAGCTTCTTCTTCCGGAGAGTATTTAATTACGTGAGGAGTAACCCTTACCCCATCGTTTGCTATCGCTGAAATAGCAGAAATCATTTGTAAAGCCGTAACTGAAATTGAATAACCGTATCCGATAGAAGCGTGAGTTGATTTGTGCCAATCGCCCACAGGAGGGATGAGTCCTCTGGATTCACCGGGTAAATCTATGCCTGTTTTTTCACCCATTCCGAATTTTTTAAGCGTGTTGTAATGCTCCTGTCTTGTCATCATTAAAGCAGCTTTTGCACTGGCAACGTTGCTTGAGTGCTCAAAAAGGTACAACAAATCTATATTTCCCGGGAAGGGTTTTGTTGCATAGTCGTAGTTTTTGATTGTCCATTTATCAATCTCGAGTTTACCTGTATCAAGGATTTTTGAATTTTCGTGCAGCCTTCCGTTTTCAATGGCAGAGGCTATTGTAAGCACCTTGAATGTAGAACCGGGCTCGAAAACATCGCTCAATGTCCAGTTGGTAAGCTGTGTGAGCGTTGCTTTTTTATAGTTGTTGGGGTTGTATGTAGGATAAATTGCATAACCGAGGATTTCGCCGTTTTTAGGGTTCATAACAACGATTGTGCCTCTGATTGCACCTTTTTCACGGATAACTTTATTGAGTTCTACCTCGCATACGTGCTGAATAGCAGAATCAAGAGTCAAGGTAATCGACTTGCCTCTTAAAGGAGCTGTAGTTGCCGCGGGGTCTGTATTTACCTCGTAAATAATATCGCCGTCAGGAGTTTTTTCAAAGTTAACATCCTGTTCAACTTCTTCTAATTTATCTTTGGCGGTAAGCTCGATTCCTGCAGCCACATCAGCGTCCGGATTATAATATCCGAGAATATGGGCGGCCATTGTACCCTGCGGGTATACACGCTCATTTTTTTTCCCGAGGCTTATTTCTCTTAAGCCGAGTTTTCTAATTTCTATTGCAGTTGTTCTTGAGACATCTTTTTTGAGTACGATAATTTTTTCATCCTGAGCAAGTTTTTTTGCAAGCTGGTTTTTGTTCACGCCGAGCACAGGGGCAAGTATTGCGGCAAGCTCGTTGGGTGTGTGGTCAAAGTATTCCTGATGGGCATAAACATCAAAAGATGTTTTATCAGAAGCAAGCTTGATGCCGTTTCTGTCAAGGATTGCACCGCGCATAACAAAACTTTTGGCGCTTCGCTGGCGTTTGGCCTGCGCACGGTAGTTTTTTACATCCACAACCATTATCAAAAACAAATATGCAGCAATAATAAAACTTATAATTATGCAGATAATCTGCCAAAAAATAAGCTTTTTATCAAATTCCTTAAACTTCTCTTTATCGCTCTTATAGTTTTTATAATTCCGTCCCATAAATTAAATTATACAATACACACCGCAATTAGATTCATTAATTTATGTAAAAAACTAAAATATTATCCGTTAATTAATGAGAGCAACAAATTACTGCGATGACTGGACGAAACGGATAACAACGCCGCAGCGGTTTGGGTTAGGATTCTATTTTTTACATATTCGGCGCTTTCTTGGGCTATGTCGGCGTCCATTAT
>LARD01000020.1 GCA_000980375.1 Clostridium sp. K4410.MGS-306
AAATGCGCCTGTTGTTATACTTGATGAGGCAACATCAGCACTGGATAACAAAGCTGAAGCTGTTGTGCAAAAAGCCATTGATAACCTCATGAAGGATAAGACTGTATTTGTAATTGCTCATAGACTTTCAACAATTCAAAATGCTGATAAAATAGTTGTCATAAATGAAGGTAAAATTGCCGAAACAGGTACCCATATAGAACTTTTAAATATTGAAAACGGTGCATACAGATCTTTATATAATGCACAGTTCAAAAAACAAGAAGACAACAAAACAGCAGTATGTTAATATAAAGACAAATAACAAAAAAAAATTAAGATTTAAATGAAACAAGATTGTAAAATTTGTGTTATTTGTCATTTGTATTATCAAAATTTATGGCCAGAAATAAAAAATTATTTATCAAATTTAACGAAGTTTTCAAATTTTGATCTGTATGTGACTTGTAACTCGTCTAATCAAGAGCTTTTTGATGATATACAAAATTCTTTTAACACATCCGGCAAAGTAAATATAGATATTATCGAGAACTTAGGTGCTGATATTTATCCATTTATTTATGAGCTGAATAAAATAAATTTAGACGATTATGATATTGTTTTCAAATTACATACAAAACACAATGTAGAATATATTAAGCAAAAAATAAATAATTGTCTCTGTGGAAAAAATCTGTGGAGAGATTTTATGCTTACCTCTATATTAAGTGAAAAAAACATTCCGCTTGTAATCAAAAGCTTTAAAGAAAATAAGAAAATTGGTTGTATAGGCTTTGAGCCCTTGTTGATTACCATATCTAATAAAAATAAAGAATATTTTTATAACAAATACGTACAAGAATTAAATTTAAAAAAATTAAAAACTTACAAATTTTATGGTGGAACAATATTTGCAATAAAAGCAGAATTATTAAAATGCCTACAGCATAAATACTACGATACAGATTTTATAAATAATCAAAATACTAAATTTCCTGCTATCTGCTATGCTATTGAAGATTTATTAGGATATATTGTTGAGGCACAAGATCATATTTTCTATGATTTACACCCAATACAAGGATTTATTATAAAATTATTTTCTCATAAGTCTATAGCACCATACATAATACCTATAATTAATAAATTTTTCTTTAAAAAACAAATTCCCCCATATAGCCGATGAGTAGGGCATAAATACTTTCTATAATATAAATAAATATGGGGAGAGTATAATTATGGGTCTTGAAATAAACAACGGGACAACTCTACAAAACGGCATAATTAACAGCTTATATACAAAGGTTCAGGGATATACATCTAACCTTTTGAACACTGATACAAAAGATTTTGCTGATTATTTAAGAAGCAACTTTGATGAAATAGACAAAAATTCCGACAATACACTGTCCAAACAGGAAATTGCTCTGCAAACTTTGAAAGACAGAAAAAATCCGGATTTACAAAAGGTTTTAGAAAATAACAATGTTGACAAACTCAGTGAAAATGTAGACACCGATAAAGACGGAAAAGTTACATACAGTGAAGTGAATCCTGATTCTAACGTACCAAATATTTTAAAAGGTGCATTAAGAGAAATACAAAACACCAAAGATTGGGGATTTGGAGCACAAAATTTAGCGCAAAACCTGTGCAAAAATTATTATGCAAGCCCAGCAATGACGCAGCTGGCAACGCAAGCTATCAGCTATGTTTTGTAACATTAGCCTTATAAATTATTGCCAAAGAATTAATTAATCGTTATTATAAAAGTCGGTTTACAACACAGGCGACAATAATAATGATTAATATAGATTCACTAAAAAAAGATTTTTTGGCATCAGTTATAGTATTTTTGGTAGCAATGCCGCTGGCTATAGGTATTTCAATAGCGTGCGGATTGCCGATTTATTGCGGAATAATTTCAGGCATTATAGGCGGCATTGTTGTCGGTGCTTTATCTGGCAATTCTTTACAGGTGTCCGGGCCGGCTGCCGGTTTAATATTGATTGTAGTAGATATAATTCACACTCTCGGAATAGAAAAACTTTTTCTGATAATATTTGTTGTAGGTTTAATGCAAATTTTATTCGGCTTTTTATCGTTGGGAAAATGGTTTAGAGCTATATCACCTGCAATTATACAAGGTATGCTGGCAGGAATAGGTATATCAATTTTTCTTTCACAATTCCACATTATGCTTGACAGCAAACCGCAAAATACATTTATAGCAAATATTCTCGACCTTGGCAGGGTGATTTATCACTCTGTTCTGCCTATGAACGGGTCTGCCCATCACCTTGCCGCAATGGTGGGACTTTTAACAATCTGTATAATTGTGGTGTGGGATTTGCTTCCGTTTAAAAAGCTTAAAGCTGTACCGTCCGCTCTTGTTGCAGTTATTATCGCTTCTTTGTTTGCAAACTTTATGCATTTTGATATTAATTATATTCAGGTTGGACAAAATTTTTGGAGTGAGGCTATATTCATAAAACCCTCATTGTTTGCACATATACTGGATTTAAAAGTTTTGATAAGCGCACTAGTAATAACATTTATCGCCAGTGCCGAAACTCTTTTGACCTCAACTGCAATCGACAAAATGAGCTCAAAATCAAAGACTGACTATGATAAAGAAATTATTGCACAGGGTGTAGGAAACGCACTCTCTGGTGTGGTTGGAGGATTACCCATCACAGGAGTTATAGTGAGAAGTGCCGCAAACATTAATGCTGATGCTCAAACAAGGATGTCTACAATACTTCATGGTTTATGGATTTTACTTTTTGTGAGCTTTTTCCCTGCAATTTTAAACTACATACCAATATCTTCTCTAGCGGCAATCCTTGTATATACAGGGTACAAGCTTGTTGACATTCAAGCAGCAAAACATATTCTAAAACTCAGCAAAGGTGAATTTGCAATTTATATTATCACGCTGGTTGCAATATTATTTACCAATCTCTTTGAAGGAATTTTGGCAGGCTTTTTCTGTGCTCTTATAAAAAGCGCATATAAAGTTTTAAAAGTTGATATTGACACTGAACACGATGAACAAACCAACACAATAACGGCAAAAATACACGGAAATATCACCTTTATACAGCTGCCCACACTCATAGAAGCACTTGAACGCTTGCCAAAGGACAAAAATATAACCCTTTGTGCAGAACGATTACACTACATTGACCATGCCTGCATAGACTTTATTAAAGAATGGGAAAAAGGCCGCAGAGCAGAGATAACAACAAAAGGAATGCCCTACGACGTGCATGTTGCATGGGAACAGATGAAAGAAACTTATCCATCATTCAAGTGGTGCCACTTCCACAAATCACATGATGAAAATGACACCCCTTCAATGCATTAATAATTTTATATTACAGATTTTCACTGAACATACTCAAGAAAAGCATAACCGTTGAAGTAAGTTTATCAACATTGACAAAGGCAATTTCAACGATTCTTCCGTTGATATTTTTTACCTGCCCGTCAACATTGAAGGCTATTTCTTTGTATTTTAAATCAATTTGTACATTTTGATTCAGTTTCAGACCATCATCGCTCACGGTATCTGCTGTTACAACTATTCCTTTTTTAGAAATTTTGATAACAGAATCAACAACAGGTTCTTTTATCAGTTCAGACTCAGAAGCACCGAGAATACGGTTTTCTTTATCTCTTACAACCCATCTGATTTGTTTTATTCCTGTTGATTTGTCGGCATCTACCGCAGTTGAATCTTTATTTTCTGCTTCTTGAACATATCTTGAAATAGGTATAACCTTATCTGTTAATACAGGGTCTTTTACCTGTCTGTTCGGGTTATAAGGATTTCTATCATCACTCGGATCCGGAGGAATAACCGGCACATCAGGGATGTCTGGCTTATCTGTTTTGTCCACAATTATTGTATCAAACATTTCCGAGTTAAACGAAGTATGGTTTGTATATTCTTTATCCGGTGCATCGTTATAATGCTTGTTGATTGCATAATCACGTTCAACATCAGTGTTATTGATATCCAGCCTCAAATTGTTGTTTCTTATTATTGCTTTTTCACCAATGATGCCACTTTCTATTACTATTTTTGAGAAAGCATCAGGATTGGCTGCATTAATCGAGTCAATAAATGCATAATCAGAATACAATTTTTTGAAATTAGCTCCGTACAATGCATCACCAACAGAATCCCCAAGTGTCAGATGGACATTTAGTGCGTGTTTATCATTTGCATCAGGAGAATAATAAGGGTTGTGAGGGTCAGAACCTGCATCGCCTTGGGCATAGTTTGCACCTTGTATATCAAACTCTAACAAACCTCCGTTTTTGTTAGCATTGTGAAATCCTGTTGCTTCATTTCCGTATTTATCAACTCTTTTTTGACCGGCAACAGAATCGTCTGATATATCATAAACCTGAGCTGTGATTGTATCAGCTTTTAGGGTAGCTTTGTTTTGAACATAAGCATTATAAATATCAAGCTTACTGTTAGGTTTCAATTTTTCCAACTCCTCAGGGCTCATGCCTGGCGTGTAAGATCCGGACGGCTGACGTTTGGCATCGAGAACTGTCAGATTTACATTTTCAGGTATAACATCCTGAGCTCTTTCAACTCTGCCAAGATTAATTATCGTCAACTTTTCATCATTAACAGTAATATTAATATCCTTTAAAGCCGCTATTTCTCTGATTTCAGTATTGCCTTCAGATTTTATATCAATTGAGTCATTTCTGCTCAAAGCCGATTGTATATTGAGAGCAGAATTGCTATTCATTGTTATATGAGAACCTGCTTCAACATATACATCTGCTGCAACATTCATATTATCAAGCAAAATCTTACCGCTGTCAGAAGCAGCAAATGCGTACAGGTTGTCAGAAGTAATACTGTTGCCTGTTATATTACCATTAAGAGCACTCAAAATGGCATCTTTTGCACTAACAGAATCGAGGTTAAGATTTCCGTTAACAGCAAGCAAATTAAGCGTTTCTTGAGCATCGGCATTAATATTGCCTCCCGCATTAACGTGGATAGATTTATCTGCATCCAGCACAAATCCATCTTTTATTATGTTTCCGAGAGTATTATCAAGAGAGCCTATATTGTCAGCCGAAAGTTCAATATTGTTTCCTGCACTGATACCACCTGCGTTTGGCACCGGCGCCTCTGATAGAGAGTTATTTAAAATATCTGCATTTTGTGCAGTTATTTTAATATTTCCATCAGCCGAAATGTTAGCCTGCTCTTTATTATGAGCAATATTTATATCAGAGCCGTTGCTTTGTATAGTAACGTTTTTGCCATGGACAGAGCCGTCAAAGTTTACGCTTTGAGCTGCCTGTTTATTTTCTATTGAAATATCAGCACGGGATGCAATTGAAGCGTCCTTAGCAACTGTTAAGGAGCCTTTGTTGTTTATAACATTAATAGCAGAGCCTGTATTAACGTTTGAACCGTTTTCAAAAGTTATACCATTTTGTCCGTTGTTTGTTATATTAACAGTGCCGTTATCTCCGGCAATTGTGCCTTTTATGGAGATTCCGCTCTGATCTGAGTTTGACATATTATTCAGGTTCAATTCACCTGCGTAGAGGGTATCGCCCTGTTGTATGCCGTTTACGGCAAGGTTTGCATTTTCATCTACAATAAGACTGCCCTGTCCTCTGTTTTCAAACGTAATGGTTGTACCGAAACTTTCGAGGTCCATTGCAATATTCATATCCTCATCTGCACCATTTATAAAGGTGTTTACAGAGCCTACCTTGGCATCAATTTCTCCTGCCAGAATCATTAAGCCTACATTATTTTCCAGCGTCATATTGCCGTTATTAATGATTGTTCCGTTCATTGCCAGACCATTTGCGCCGTTATTTGTAATATTCAGACTGCCATTATTGTTGTTAAGCACAGCTGTATCTGCAATTATTATGCCCGAATCCGTACCTGAATTATTTGCTGTAATTGAAGAGTCCGCATTATTTGTCAATGTTCCTGTAACATTAACAAGGCCGTTACCAGTTATTGAGTATGAAGAACCCGTATTGATACTGTTCACGGAAACATTGTTGCCCTGTAAAGACACATTGCCTCTGCTGTTGAGAATTCCTGCTGAATTCAGGTCTGCAACAGACGAGAGCGTAATATCTGCAGCCGACACATTGCTATTCAAATTAAGGTCTGCATCAGCACCGCTTGTTTTAATATTTACAGAACCTGTTGTATTGTCTGTTTGAGCAATATTTAAATCCATATCAGGACTGTCTATATAAAGGTTGTTTGCATCCAGGAAAACACTGCCGCCTGAATTTAATTTTATATAAGAATCCGCTGTTCCGATATGGTTGCCTGCTTTAAGAGAGATATCTCCGCCTGCTTTTAGTGCAATACCTGCAATATTTTGTTCAATATTACCGTTTGCTGTATCAATAATTATTGAGCCGTTTGATGATTCAACCAGCGCATTTAACAGCACATTACCGCCGGTTGCGTTTGTAATGTATACAAGGCCGTTTGTATTTGAGATTTTATTAAGCTCTATATCACTTGCATCTGATGCGGTATTTTCTATATTCACACCATTTGCAGAGGTAATATCATTCAATTCAATGCTTCCTGATTGGCTGTTTTGAGCATTAAAACCACTGTCTCCGCTGCTTATGATATTTCCGCTTTGTTGGATAATGCCTCCTGTTGAAACAATTGACACATCAGCACCTGTTACATCGGAATTCAAAATAATTTCGTTTCCTGATAGGTTAGACAATGACACATCTTTGAGAGCATCAATTTTTCCCACAATAATACTGCCCGAAGCACTGTTGTCATTTGCAATATTTACCCCACCGTTTTGTGCAGTTATGTTATTTAACTTAATACCGCCTGAGATAGAGTTGGAGGCATTCAATCCGTTTTCGCCGGTTGCTGTAATATTACCTGCAATTTGGGAAATACCGCCTGTTGCAATAAGATTTATATCTGCACCTGAGATATTAGAGTTAAGTCTTATTTCACCCTCTGAAAGGTTAGACACAGAAATATCTTTTCCGGCTGTTAAATTGCCAAGTATGATACTTCCGGCTGCAGTTTCGTCATTAGTTATGTTTATGTTTCCATTAGATGCAGTAACATCAACCAGTTCTATTGAACCGGCTGTTGTATTTGTAACATTTACACCGTTAGTGCCTGTACTTACAATCTTACCGCTTTCTTGAGTAATTCCGCCGGCTGCATTAAGAGTAACGTCTGTTGCTTCTATTAATGAAGACAGTATCATTTCACCGCCCTGGGCAATTAATTCTATATAACCTGTTGCATTTAGATTTTTATTAACAATCAGGCCCTCTGCCGAGTTTAGTCTGATGTATCCATTGGCACTCATGTCTTTGGAAATTGTAATATTACCGGAACCTGTTGTGGAAAGGTCAATATCTTTGCCTGCTATTATATCACCGGTTTCTATATCAAGCCCTATGCCGTTTAAAACAACAGAACCGGCAGCATTTGCGTGTAAAGACCCCGCTACAAAATCAATTGCATGGCCTGTAAGTCCTATATTGCCTGCTGTACTTACAAGATTTAGGCTATCAACATCAAAAGATTTTTCAATACTATCTGATTGAGTAATATCACCGTTGGCTGTTAAATCTGCTGTTTGTCCCTGTATTAGGCCGTTTAATCTAATACCGGAATCAGATGTCAATTTAACAATGTTGTCAGCATTGATATTACCGATATTCAATGCATTTTCATTTCCGGTATCAGCGCCGTGGATATAAACATTACCGGCCTTATCAACATTCAATGCACCTGTAACCTTCATATCTATTGCGTTGTCAAGAGCTCCCACATCACCGTTGTTTGCTGTCAATGTAACTCTGTCTGCTTCAATTGAAGGGGTTGTCAATGCAGTATCTTGTTTTATTCCGTTAGAAGAATTTACATTAACATTGTCGCCTTGAACAAGACCGTTGAATGTAATATCGCCCTGTTTTGATACAAGATTAACTTCTGTAATATCTTGAGGTGTATCTTTAACTGTTTCTATGTTACCTATTTTAAATTCACCTGTAGTATTTTCCAGATAGAGCTTTTGCCCACGGCCCGATACAGCACCACCTGCATTTGTGTTGATAAATTTATCTGCACTTCCGACAGATTTGCCGCCCAGGAATATATCCTGTCCTGCTATTACTGTGGCAGATGTATCCTGTTTTACGATGTTACCTTCATCCGAGTTAATAGAAACATTACCGCCAGTGGCTTCTATATTACCTGTCAAATCAACATTACCGCCTGTTGCATTGACAATATTAAGATTTCCTCCGGCAGAAACAAGATTTCCAACAGCCACCAGTGCTGCCGAATCACCTGTATTAGTAATATTCATGCCTGTCTGTGCGGCAACATTGTTCAGTATTATGCCGCCTGATACAGTATTGGAAGCCAACACTTTGCCAGCCGTACTTGTGACAGAACCTGAAATTTGATTGATACCACCCTGGGTTTCCATTGTAATGTCGTTAACAGCCTGAATTATGGCTGAAAGTTCCAGCCCTTCTTTCGCACCCAGGAAAAGATAATCTGAGGAAGTTATATTTTTGTCCACAACAAGACTTTGTGCAGAGTTTAATCTAATATATCCTCCGTTTTGAGTTGAGAGTTCACTTTGGATAATAATGTTACCGGAGTTTGTTGTGCTTAAGTCAATGTTTTTACCGGCATTGATAGTATCGGTTTTTATATCCACATCAATACCGTTTAAAACTATAGAGCCCTTCTCTGCTGAGGCTTTTACTGAATCTGCCGCAAAAATCAGAGCATTATTCTCACGTCCGATATCTGTATTATTTGCAGTCAAATCGAGCTTGCCGCTTGCTGTTATAGTTTTTTCATCACCTTCTTGATAAATGCCGTCAGCAGCATTCAATGTAATATCAGAGCCGGTAATTTCTGAATTATCTCTTATGTTTATATCTCCGGATGTTGTAGTAGAAATATCAACAACACCGCCTGAGTTAATTCCTGCAAGGTTTATTGTCTTACCTGGGCTTTGTAAATAAACCGATGAGCCGGTAACTGTAACATTATTGTCAGCATTAACCTTTATTTTTTGCAACTCCTCGCCAACTGTTGAGTTTGCATTGAGTGTAATATCATTACCTGCTGTTAACAGCACATTTTCGCTGCCCGCAGTTATTGCTCCGGATGAATCAACAACAATGTCAGTGCCTGCATTGATTAATGCATCAAGAAGAATATCCCCTGTTTGTGAGATAAGCTCAACCTTCTCAGACGCAGTTATATCTTCGCTCAAGTTTAGGCTTTCAACAGAATTTAACCTGATATAGCCATCGTTGGCAGTGAGTGCGCTTTGTACAAATATTCCGCCCGAATTTTCTGTGGAAAGGTCAATACTTTTCCCGGCAACAATCGAACCGCCGCCTGAAGCGGAACCAACATAAATGTCTGTATCTATACCGTTGAGAATAACGGAACCCTGCTGTGCATTAGCTGACAATGAACCTGTTGATGAAAAATCAATGGCATTACCGGTTTCGCCAATATCACCTGTTTGAGCGGTTATGTCAAGGTTGTCTGCCTCAATTGATTTAGACAGAGTGCTGTCTTGTTTTACGCTTCCTTTCGCGTTTAGAACGATATTTCCGCCTTTCATCAGGTTTTTGATAACGATATCAGAACCGTCAGCAGTCGTTCTTATATCTACATTACCTGTCTGTGATGCGGTTATGCTGCCTGTATTAAAGTTTTTGTCAGAGGACATATAAATATTAGAAGCCTCTGCATTTACCACGCCTTCTGTGTTGACTGCAACAGAATCTGTTGATGATTTTCCGATATCACCTCCGCTTGAGACCAAATTTATATCTCCGGTAGCGGTGATTCCTGTTTTGGAAGGGTTGTCCTGAGTAATATCTCCTGAAGCAGTAAGGTTAACAGTATTTTGAGATACTATTTCACCTATTTTTAAGCCGCCTTGTGTATTTTTAATAAAGATATCCGCTGCATTTGAGTTGAGCACATTACCTGCATTGATAGCAATTTCCTGACCAACAGCTCCAACATTACCCGCAGCATTGAGAGTAATATCATTACCCGCTGAAACAAGGCCTGAATTCTGAATAATATTACCCTGCGTATCAACAGTTACATCAGTTTGTGCTTTTACTTGCGCATTGAGAGTAACATCGTTAACAGCACCAAGAGTAACACTGCTGCCGGTTGATGTGATATTTTGTGTTACATTCAAGGCTTCTGCTGAGTTTAGTCTTATGTATCCATCTGCAGTAATAGCATTGATAATATTGATGTTGCCTGATGTGGTTGTGGAAAGGTCAATATTATTGCCGGCTATAATTTCATCAGTATTAATATCCGTTTCAACACCGTTTAAAATAACGGAACCGTTTTGTGCACTTGCTTTTACAGAATCTGCTTTGAAGACTATTGCATTTCCTTCTTTGCCCAAATCCCCGTTTTGTGCAGTCAAAGACAGTTTTCCTTGTGCTGTTATAGATTTATTAGCACCTTCTTGATAGATACCGTTTGCTGCAGAAAGTGTAATATCAGTACCTGTAACTTCTGTATTGTCTTTTATGTTGATATCTCCTGATGTAGTTGTTGAAATATCAACAATTCCGCCTGATGTTATACCTGCAAGGTTGAGCGTTTTTTCAGGGCTGTCAAGATAAATCCCCGTACCTGCTGCAGAAACAGTTCCGTCAGCATTAACAGTTATTTTTTGAGAAGCTGAACCAATATCGTTTTGTGCAGTTAGGTTAATATTGCCTCCTGCATTAATTGCATGGCCGGTAATTGAATCTGCCTGTATTATTGCGCCTTTTGCATCAATGACAACATTTCCTGATGATGCATCAACAAGAGAGTTCAATATTACATCAGCATTCAATGCATTATTTATTATATTAACATCTGATTTTTGAGAAGAAACAGAACCCAGTGAGATATTGCCGGAACCGTTGTTTGTAATGGTTACACTGCCATCTTGCGCGTCAGATGAGGTGCCGGCTTTTATTTGTGATGAACCCACCTGCTCAATGCCGCCGTTGGCATTGAGTGTAATAGAATGTCCTGCTTCAATGTTCTTGTCTATATGAAGAGCTTTTGCAGAATCCAGATTGATGTAACCGTTAGAAGTTACAAGGTTATTTTCAACAAATATGTTTCCGCTTTGCAAAGACTCATCTGTTAATTCTGTTGAAAGGTCAATATTCTTGCCCGCATCAATTGTACTGGTGTGAATATCCGTATCAATACCTTTTAATACAATAGAACCGTTTGTTGCAGCGGCACTTACAGAACCTGCTTTAAAAATAACAGCATTATCCTGTCTGCCAATGTCATTATTGGTTGTATTCAACACCAGTGCGTTTGAAACATCAATGGTTTTGTCTGTTCCTGATTGATATATTCCGTCAGCAGAATTTACTGTTAAGTTTTTACCTGTAACAAGTCCTTTCAGGTTAACTTGTCCTGAATCTTCTGTTGTAATCTTTATGTTTTCGCCGGAGGAAGTAATATTGCCTGCATTAAAATCTGCACCTTTAGAACCGAGATAAATATCAGAACCCTCTGCATTTACCTGACCGGAGGCACTTACTTTTACAGAATTTGTATCCGTGCCTATTGCATTAGAATTTGTATTAATATAAACATTTGCCCCGGAAACAAGAGCATTGTCTGTATAACCGTTTTGTGTCACAGCTCCGTTAACCTGCAAAGTGATATCGCCTGCAGCCTGGAGTTTGTGATTTAAGTCAAGAGCAGTATTCACTACAATATCAATATAACCGCCTGTTGTTGTAAGGTCATCATCTATTAAAACATTGCCTACACCAGTTGCGATAAGGCCGATATTTCCGTTTGAAAAGATTTTGGATGTACTTATATTTGTGTCAACACCTTTTAAGAATAAAGAACCGTTACCGGAATTTGCAGTTATTCCGTTTCCTGATGAAAAGGTCAGGTATTGTGCCTCTGAGCCTATATCATAACCGTTAGAGAATACAAAAATATCATCTCCTGCAATTAAAGCGGTCTGTTCTCCAATTTGTTCGATATTTCCGTTTACATCAATTGTGATATAACTGTTTTGTGCACTTAATACAGATTCCAAAGAAAGGCCGCCACCCTCATTTTGTATAGAGATATAGCCGTTATCAGCGGTTACGTCTTTAAGAGCAATTGTACCCTGTGTGGAATTTATTTCAATTGAAGAGTCTTCTCCGGTTGTATGAATTATGCCTTCAGTCTGTTGTATACCGTTTTCGGAGTTTATAGAAATAAGACCGTTTGCTGTCATATCACCTGAAATTTCAAGAGCATTTTCCTGTGATTTTGAAGAAACACTTATATCATTTTGAGCGTTTAAACTGCCTGTAACCAATTTATCATTAGACGTCAAATAAATATTATACGCATCTGCGTTGACTTTACCTGTACCTGAAACAACAAGTGCATTATCAGGAGAATCAGAACCTGTATTTCCGTCAGTACTTGTCAGGTTAACAGAACCGCCTGAGGTAATCGCTGTTTTTGAATAGTCGGCCTGTTGTATGTTGCCTTCTGCTGTTAAGAAGACATCATTGTTTGCTGTGATACTGCCGATAGTTAAAGAGTCTTCGGTATCTGTAACATACATATTGTTAACAATACCGTTGAGTGTTCCTCCGGCATTGAGCAAAAGATGAGAACCCTCGCTGCCGGCATTGAGAGCATTAAGGGTAATATTTCCGGCTGCTGTTAAAGCTGTGTTTGTATTTGTTTCTCCCTGAATAATATTGCCCAAAGTAGTAACTGAAATGTTTCCATAAACAGCATTTAATGTGGAGTTTAACAAAACATTTCCCAAAAGAGCAGTGTTTTCGACAACAATGTTTCCATTATTAGCAACTACATTATCCAATGTAATATTCCCGCTGCCTTTATTGGTAATGGTGATATTACCGCCTTCAGGGTCTGTTGTATTTGTACCGCTTGTAAATGTTGTGCCCTGTTTTTGGACTATTCCGCCGTTGGCATTTAAGGTAATTGTTTTGCCAGCAGTAAGGTTTTGGTCAATATTCAGCTGCCTTGCAGAATCAAGACGTATATAACCGTTTTGTGTTTCCAAAGAATCTGCAACGGTAATATTCCCCTTGCCAAGAGCATCATCTACAATTTGTGTTGATAAATCTATATCTTTTTTTGCGTTTATAGTTGTAGTTGTAATATCTGTATCAATACCTGTCAAAACAACAGATTCAGATGAATCAGCTGAAACCGAACCAGCTGAAAAACTGATTGCATTACCCTGCTGACCGATACTTCCGTTTTGAGATACCAAAGACAACGCTCCTGTGGCATTAATTGATTTGATACCTTCTGTTTGTGTAATACCCTGTGCAGCAGAAACTGTTACATCCGAGCCGTTTACAAGTCCGGAAAAATGGATATTTCCGTTATCGGTAGTTGTGGTTGCAATGTTTACAACACCGATATTTTCTCTTCCGTCTTTATTAATACCTGCTATATTTAAGCTGCCCGGGCTGGTCAAATAAACATTTGTACCTTCAACAAGCACAGCACCGCCAAGTTCCATTTGCACTGCATTTTGTAAAGAACCGCCAACGTCACCGGTTTTGGCAATAAGAGTAATATCTTTAGCCGCGTTCAAAGTTGTGCCGCTATAAGAATCGGATTGTATAATACTGCCGTTTGCACCTATATTTATACTTTCTTCAACCGATGTAATCAAAGCATTGAGTATTACATCCCCGCCGCTTGATACAATTGACACATCTCCTGTTGCGTGGATGTCTGTATCTATATTCAAGTCTCGTTCTGTTTCAACACGAAAATCGCCTTGAATATCAGAAAGGTCTGTATCAAAAGTAATATCGCCTTTGCCTGTTGTAGTAATATTCAAGTCTGTTCCTGCACTGATATCAGAAAGTTTTATAGATGTATCCTCTCCTGTAAGACTAACTGCACCGTCAGCTTTAGCAGACAGTGAATTTCCGGCAGAGACAATAATATGTTTATCTTCTGAGCCGATATCGCCTTTAGCAACGAGTGAGATGTCCTGAGAAGCAGAAATAGATTTATTTTCAGAGCTTTGTGTGATGTTGCCTTGAGAATCTATACTTACAGAACCGTTATCGGCATTGATTGTTCCGTTAATATTAACGTTACCGGGAGTCGGAGGCTCCGTGCCGTTGTTGTTTGCTATGGTTACATTGCCGTTTGTGCTGTTCAGGCTGTTAATATTGACATCGCCGCTGCCGCTGTTAGTTATATTTATTCCACCGGAACCTGTATTTGTAATAACCGAGTCGGAATTCTGCGTAAAACCTTCCTGAGCATTAATATTTACGCTGCTGTTTGCGTTGATATTTTGATGAACAGTTACACCTTTTGAGCTTTCAAGGCTTACATCAGTGGCATTTGTGATTTTTGTGATATTTAAGTCAGAATCCTTGCTGGAAAGATACACTGAAGAGGCTTTCTCATTGTTTGTAATATCAATATTTCCGCCAATATCTACATTCAAAGACTGTGAAGCTGTACCTAAATCTGCATATGTAATAACGTTTAAGTCACCGCCTGCTTTTAAGGCTGTAAAAGTATCGTCTTTTTGCGTAACAGACTTTCTTGCAGTCAAGTCCATAGAACCAGATGCATCAATAGTGTCATTAATAACAAGATTTCCGGCTGCAATTTTTATGTTGCCGCCCTTATTGGTAATTTTCCCCGTAGAAACGTCACCAAGGTTTGATGTAATATTTAAAGAACCTGAAATATTGTTGGTTATTTCGGTGTCTGCACTTTGGTTAAACTCGTTGGAAGCTGTAAGCTCAATACCGTTGTTTGCCGTGATATTATCTTTAATATTTATGATACCTGTGTCAACAGCTACAGAATCTGCATTAATTTGAGCACCCTTTTCCTGAGTGAGGGTATATGCAGAGTTGATAGAGAGCTTACCTCCGGCATCTATTTTATTAGATAGTGTAACGTCACCCGCAAGGCTGCTTTGGCCAATGCCGACATTTCCTCCGGCTTTGATTCTGGAGCCGATTGTGATTGCATCTTTTGCTGTTGTATCAATATTTATGTTGCCTGTTGCGTGAATAAGGCTGCTGGTGTCTTCAGTTGTGATTTTGTTTGCTACAATTTTTACACTGCCTGTGTCAGTCATGAAGTTTGCATTGACAACGCCATCTGTATTGACAATACCTGTGAGGTTACCGCTTCTGGTCAAAGCAAAACCGTCTCTGTTAAAACCGGAAACAAGCATTGCACCTTTGCCAAGTGTCAGGTTACCTGCTTCTCCTATGTTTATGTCATTTGCAGAAAAGATTTTTCCGTCAATTGTTGTTGATGAAGTTTCGCTGTTATTTTTTAGAGAAGTTATATTGTTATAAGAGATATTTTTACCCAGCGCAACAAGGCTGTCATAGGTACTTTTCAAAGGTGTTATTGTTTGAAGGCTGCCAACGTTCATTATGCCGGAAGCGCCGACAATCATCCCCATGGGAGAGACAAAAATAACATTGCCTCTGCCCGGTAATCCCTGTTTAAAAGAATTAAAAATACCATCAATTCTTACCTGGTTATCAACAAGGTTTA
This sequence comes from Clostridium sp. K4410.MGS-306, assembly GCA_000980375.1. Lineage (GTDB taxonomy): Bacteria > Cyanobacteriota > Vampirovibrionia > Gastranaerophilales > Gastranaerophilaceae > Limenecus > Limenecus avicola. The sequence goes on from LARD01000020.1 coordinate 15,632, forward strand.
CATATCGGTCAGCTTTGGCATCCATCATGTAATTCAAAATGTCGCCTTGAGTCAGCCAGAAATTGCCAAAATGGTGGAATCCTGTGCCGTTATTGATTTTACCGCCAGATATTGTGATTTCGTTGCCGTCAGTTTTGATTGTTGTACCAAAACCACCGCTGCCAACAGTGATGTCAGACGCACATGCAGTCTGCATTGTGACAAAACTTATAATTAAAAGGCTGCAAATAAATTTCTTAAAAATTTTCAAAAAATTTTTGCCTACAAAACCCCGTTTATCTTTTTGCATACTTCATCCTAATCTTCATCTATATATAATTATTATAATACCCTATTCAATATGTGCAGTAAACAAAATGTATGATTTTCTTCAAATATCTACAGAATCTGTAATATGTCTATACACTTTTATTGACTTTGAGTTGATGAGTAATATATATTGATATTATCTTGTAGGAATTGTTGATTAGGATGAAAAAATTACTATTCTTAATAAGCCTGTGTTTATTAAGTCAAAATTTTACCATAGCTTCGGAGAGTACGGGGAATACGGTGCCGGCGTCTGTGCCTGTACCAATGCAGCCTGTAAAAGAGCCGTTACCTTCTTTTTCAGTTCCAATCATACAAGCTCCAAAAATTTTAGATAACGCAGAACCTGTTGTTGAAAAAGAAATCAAAAAAACAGTTCTGACGGGGCCTCCTGTCCCTGTTTCACAGCAAGAGCTGGAAGAACAATATATAGAAACAAAAGCAGAACAAGAAAAATACAAAATTTATGAACCACAAAAAACAATTCCTAAACTAAATCTGTGGGCAGAGAAAAAACCTGCTCGCCCCCCTGTCATTGTAGAAGATAACCTCTCTCAACCAAGCGACAAACAAGAAGTCAGAGCAACAATTACAAGAGTAGAATTTTCTCCTTCAAGAGTATTTACACCGGAAGAACTGCAACAGCTTGCTGCCCCTCTTTTAGCCCAGAGCGTAACAATTGAAGATATTCAAAAAGTTGTAAACAGTATCACAAGATGTTACATATTGGGTGATTATGCTACTTCAAAAGCATATTTGCCAGAGCAGGATTTATCTGACGGTGTTTTAAAAATCGGTCTTTTTGAAGGCACAGTAGGGAAAGTTACAATAAAAGACAACCGCTGGACAAAAACAGGCTACATAAAAAATCGCGTTGCACCTGTGCCCGGAGAGCTTTTAAAAATCAGTGAACTCGAGCAGGATGTTATAAAGTTTAATGCAAATAACGCAATCAAACTCAAAGTAGGGCTTTCTGCAGGTGAAGAACCGGGAACAACTGATATCACCCTCAACGCACAAGACCCTTTTCCGTTTCGTCTTGCGTTTATGACAGACAATCAGGGCCGTCAAACAATAGGTACAACAAGATGGGGCGGTATGTTAACCGCAGATAGTCTTTTTGGACACAGAGACAGATTATCGTTAGGCGGATATCTCGGACGCGGCAACAGGACAGGTTTTGCGGATTACAACTTCCCGCTCAACAGATATGGTACAAGACTTGGTGCTACTGTTTCAGCAGGTAACATCTCTGTTGTAAACGGCCCGATGAGACCTTTTGGCATTGGCGGTACATCGCAGGTTTACTCTGTTTACCTGTCACACCCGTTTGTTGACAGGCCTGATTTCAACATAAGCTCGTACACATCAGGAAACTTAAAACGTTCAACCACAGATATTTCCGGAATCAAATTACTGGACATTGGTACGTTCTCTGTTACACAGGGCTTGACCGCAAGAAAAGATACACAAAGGGGTATCTGGTATACGGGCCACTACGGCTCTGTAGGTTTTAAGGCTCTTGGCGGAGATGAAGACTTCTTTAAATACGAAGGAAACATAACAAGGCTGCATGATTTTGGTCACGGCATAATCGGCCAGTTCAGAGTATCTGGCCAGTATTCACCAAATGACAGACTTCCCTGGCTGGAACAGTTCCAGATTGGCGGCTTGTCTACAGTAAGAGGATATTCTGAAGGTCTGCTTCTTGGCAAAAGCGGATACTTTGCAAGCGCTGAAATAATAACACCTTTGCCATTTTTACCAAAGGCAATCGGCTCTGACAGGCTGGGTTATATTTACCCGAGAGAAATGGTTAAAGGTGCTGTGTTTATGGACAATGGTATGATATTCCCATACAAATACGGTGATGCAATAGATAGCGGCGACTTTTTAATGAGCTGGGGTCTTGGCTTGAGAGTAAACTTGAGCACAGATGTTGCAGCAAGATTTTATTGGGGGTTCGGACTTAACAACAGATATGAAACAGACCAAAAAATGGGACGATTCCATTTTGAATTAACTTGCTCACCAGATATAGGCAGAGTTGTTGCGGGTAGACATCCAAAAACAAAAAATAAAAAGGAGAATTTATAATGAAAAAAATTATATTTTCAGTCTTAATTTTGTTTGCAATAAATTGTATTTCTTTTTCCAGCATATCTGTTGCACAGGGAGAAATGAATTTGCCTGCTGAAATAAACTCAAGAATATTTTCCACACAGGGAGCACAACCGTTAGACAATCTTGAGCGCACAAGGTATACAAACCAGGCAATAATGCAAATGGACTCAAGTCAAAGGCCGCTGATTAATAAAGACACAGACAACAAAGACAACATCCCTGTTCAAAACTCCAAGAAAAAAGGGTTGTTTGAAGGTTTTAGAGTAATCTGGTAAACAAAAAGGCTGCCGGAGAAATTGCGCAGCCCCACCAAAGGTGAATTATGGTATTGGTCTAATGTTAGCTTTAACTAACTCTTAATACAAGAGTAAGCCATAACTAACAATTTGTCAAGAAGAAATTTTATTAACCCCCGCCGATTAATCTCATCAAAATATCAGATTTGTTACGCGAAGACACGCTCATTAACGCCGCAGCGGTTTGGGTTAGGATTCTATTTTTTACATATTCGGCGCTTTCTTGGGCTATGTCGGCGTCCATTAT
>LARD01000013.1 GCA_000980375.1 Clostridium sp. K4410.MGS-306
TACGTGTACCAGGACAGAAAGACCCTATTGAGCTTTACTGTAGCTTGAAATTGAATTCGGGTTCTCATTGCGCAGTATAGGTGGGAGACTATGAAGCTTGAACTTTGGTTTAAGTGGAGTCATCGTTGAGATACCACTCTGTGAAAATTTGGATTCTAACCTTGATCCCTCAAAGAACAGGGCAAGGGACAGTTTCTGGTAGGCAGTTTGACTGGGGCGGTCGCCTCCTAAAAAGTAACGGAGGCGTTCAAAGGTTCCCTCAGGTTGGTCGGAAATCAACCGTTGAGTGCAATAGCAAAAGGGAGCTTGACTGTGAGACCTACAAGTCGAGCAGGTACGAAAGTAGGATATAGTGATCCGGTGGTTCTGCATGGAAGGGCCATCGCTCATCGGATAAAAGTTACCATAGGGATAACAGGCTTATCTCCCCCAAGAGTCCACATCGACGGGGAGGTTTGGCACCTCGATGTCGGCTCGTCGCATCCTGGAGCGGTAGTACGTTCCAAGGGTTGGGCTGTTCGCCCATTAAAGCGGCACGCGAGCTGGGTTCAGAACGTCGTGAGACAGTTCGGTCCATATCCGGTATGCGCGCAAGAGAATTGATCGGAGTCTTCCTTAGTACGAGAGGACCGGGAAGAGGGGACCTCCAGTGTACGGGTTATCGCGCCAGCGGTAAACGCCCGGTAGCTGTGTTCCAAGCGGATAAGTGCTGAAAGCATATAAGTACGAAGCCCACCGAAAGATGAGTTCTCTCACAGAGTAATCTGGTAAGTCCCCATGCAGATCACGTGGTTGATAGGATGCAGATAGAAGTATGGCAACATATGTAGTCGAGCATTACTAATAGGACGAGGGCTTTTCCTAGAATGCGGAGCAGGAGTGTAATTGACGGAAACGTTGAGTTTTCGGCAATGTAACTCATTTCCGTAGGAAAAAGTTGAGATTGCGTTTAGCATATGCTAAGCTTATAATTACTATGTAGCTTTCAGTGTACGGTCAAGAAACCGTAATGATTGGAGTGTTTCTTACAAAATCCAATCATAACAGTTTTTCTGGTGACCAAGCGGCTGGATCCCACCCGTTCCCATCCCGAACACGGTCGTAAAGACAGCTTGCGGCGAAACTACTTGGCGGATGACCGCCTGGGAAGATAGCTAGTTGCCAGATTCTAATTTTAGCAAAAAAGAGTTTTTGAATTTATTTCAGAAGCTCTTTTTTGTTGCTTAGGTTTTGCTTTTTATTATTTTCTCGTTTTATTAAGAAATGTAAAGTTAAGTTTTTTGACCTTGAAATCCAAGCCCTGTAAGCTTTTCTGTAAGATAAGATAAGTGACGGTGAGTTATGTCAATTTTTATTTTCGGACTGTTTTTTTAAATGAGTAAGGTTAGAAAGACAAGTTAGGAAAGGATTTTGGTTATGATTAGAAACATTTCAAGTTTTGGTAAAATTTTAAAGGCAGAAGGTTTGGGAATTAAGTCAATTGCACAGACTGCATTCAAAGACAAAGAAGGTGCACATTTTGTTGTCAATTTGAATAATGGCGATAAAGGGGTATACACTGTTGCTCGCGGGAAAAATACTACCCGCCAGAGTTTATCATCAAATGGTAAAGTGGTTGAATACACAACAAAGAAGTTTCCAGAGCTGGGCTGGGAGGTGTATTCAAAAAAAGCCGGAGATTATGTTACAATCCCGCAAACGCAAAGTTTATCATATGTTAAGGAACAGGGCAAAATTACAGGTGCAGCAAATTACAAAAGAACGCCGATTAATGAAAAAACTTATATTGATCCCGCAACAGGTCAAGTAAGACATAAAGCATTTGTTTTGCAAGAGCTGCATGCTGATAAATACACCGGTAAATTTATATTGCCTGAGGATAAACTAGTTGCGGCAGATGGCAGTAAATTCTTACCTATTTATCAAAGACCGATGACAGGCGGAGAGCCACAGGTCACCAAGGTTTGGAACATGTAATATTTAAAATTTTTTAAAGGCCATTGAAATAACTTCAGTGGCCCTTTTATTGACGAATTGCAAATATTTATTCTCAATCCCGCGTTTTTTTAATCATTTTTCTTGTCAAGACAACATTCTGCATTCCTGATTCCATTGGTGTTGTTTTTTTATTTTTGTTTTCAAAATTCAATTGCAATGCAGTAGGCAAGATAGTGTATTCGTCTGTTAGGTAAACTTTTCCGTTTGCATCTATTGTTGCTGTATAAATATTATTTTTAAGATTCAATTTCCTTGCCGCTAAACTATGTTCTTGGCGGAATTTTACAATTTTCAGGCTATTATCTTCTTTATCCAGCAGCTTTTGCATACGTCCAAGAGCTAAAATACCAGAATCTAAGTAATTAGTTTTTCTCTCAATCTCTTTTATGATCTTTTGCATTTGTGATTTTGTTTTAATCATTCTCGGATTTTGTGATTTTGGTGTTTGCAGTAAGGTTTGTATAAAAGATGGTTTATGCTCTAAATCTTGCTCATATTTTTGTTTTAGCTTGTTTTCAATTTCTGCTATAAGTATCCTGAAATTTTTTTCTTTGAATTCATTATTTGTCGCGGCTGACTTTGTTGCACAGCGAGCAATTATGTCAAATTTCTTTTTGTCAATAAGCGGTGTGAATGTGTAGAAAACATTTGCCATTCGTTCTGTATACAGTTCTTTGAATTTTTTTGCCCTATTTTCATCTGTATTTTTAAGCTCTACTGATTTTGCATTAAGTGCATGGAATGGGTTTAAAGAAACATTAAAAAAGTGAATGTATTGCATATTTTCAGGTTTTGAAAAAAACTTTACATACTTTTGTGCACGTTGCTGAATCCTTTTATCTTTTGGGTTCCAGCCGGATGTGTCAAAAAGCACTTGTTTACCTGTAGAGTAATACAACATCGGAATGATTTCGGTTAGGTCGTGTTCTTCACCATGTTTGTCTTTGAGTACAATTTCCATACAATCTGCATCGTGAAAAGGTGCAATGTAGTTAGTTTTATCGCTTATTGGTTTTGTAATATGAAAGCCCAGTCTATTGTTTAATGTCACAATCCCCTTTGTAAGAGACTCAAAATCTTCCCAGCTCATTGCGTTTATATATTTTTTTTCGTCCTTTTTTAGATGTAAATGAGGCTTTGCATCAACATAACAGTGTGCGCATTGGTTGGAACAGCCTCTTGTAAGAGCAAATTCTTGTGTTGTTGAAGCAATAAAGGCAATTTCTTTCATAGTTAGCCCGTCAAATACTTTTATTCCCTTTTGGATACCTTCAAGCTTTTTTAGATCAAAATTGTCTATGTTTATTGATTCGTTTGCAGTAGTTTCTTTGAGAATATTTTTTTGCTCATTAAGATACTTTTTTGCTTTTTGATATTTGTGCTCTCTTAAACTTTTAAAACTAAGCGGCTTATAATTTTCTGAAAAAATACGGCTTTGCACTATTTTATTTGTGTTGGTAAGTGATGTTTTATTTGTTTTATTTCTTGTATTTAAGGTAGTTGTTTTGCCAATGATTTGTATTCTCATATTTATATAAGTTTGTTAAGGTATAATTTTGCTATTTGTTGCGTGATTGTAACCTATTGTAAATCTCGATTGTTTAGGGGTGTTATGTTTAAAGCCGGCAGTGGTATTTTGTATTTATTGGTACATTAATTAGAAAAGGATTGTATATGTTGTCACAAAAAATATATTCACAAAAATACGCTTTTACGCTTGCCGAAGCTTTGCTTACCCTTGTAATTTTGGGAGTGGTTGCAGCTTTGACTGTACCCGGGCTGAAAAAACATACAGACCGTCAAACATTGGCAACACAATTAAAAAATGGTTATAGTACGTTAAATAAATCTCTTGATTATGCCTATGCTTTAGATGACTCTATCGATATTTCCAAAATTGGCGGTGATGTGTTTTTTACAACACATATGATGCCGAATATGAATATTGCTACGTCTTGTAATGAGAGCAATATGTCAAAATGTATAGCGGGTGACGCGACAGGTCTTCCTTTTACTGCTAAAAATGCGGTTGTGCTAACAGGCGGATTCACTATAGCAAATAACGGTTTTGATTTTCTTATTGATGTAAACGGAACAAATGAACCTAATCAGTTCGATGTTGATATTTATCAGTACAAATTATCTCAAGAAAGCATTGCTCCTGAATCATCAGAAGACTCATCCGCTGATGATTCATCAGATGATGGTGAAAAGAATAATTCAAACAGTACAGGCACGTGGAGTTTTATTCCTGTTGGAAAAGCAAGAGATATAATGGATAACGGCTGGAAAATTACACATTTTTAAAAATAAAAAGGGCTGTGATAAAATCATAGCCCATGTCTGGAATTAAGAATAGTTGGAAGTATGAAAAAGATTTATTGATTATATTTAATATAAAATATATTATTTGAACAATTACCCAAGTCGGCTATAGCTAAAAGACAATCGGCTGATATTTACTTCACTAATATTAAGAAATGACCATAAGGACACCATAAGGACATATATGAGAGCTGCAACTGCTGTGGCTGTTGCAGCAAAATAGGCATCAAAAATTCCTTACGAATTTTTGATGCCTAAAAAATTTTCAATAATTATGCCATCAATGAGCCGAATTGTTTTGGTTTAACTTTATTTTTTTCGTCTTCATTCTCGCCTTGAGGCTGATTATTTGCTTTGTCCGCTTCGGGTTGTAGCTGGGTCATTAGTTTTTCAAGTTTTTCTTGTTGTTTATCCATTTCTGCTTGTAACTCATCTACGCTCATTGCAGATTGAGCAAATGCACCGGTGGTTGCCTGTGTGCCTTCTCCATTTTGAGCAGCTGCTTCATAAGCTTGTTGAGCTTGTTCAAATATGGTTGCTTGTGATTGTAATTCTTTTTGAATAGATTGTGCTTGTGGATTTTTTTTCAAATCCATTGCTTTCAATTTACTTAGTTGACCGAATTGTACTTGTGCTGACATTTTTTACTCTCTTTTCTTCTTAAAATTTACCTCTGTATATATAAAGTATATATTAATAAAATAATTGCCTTTTTGTTTATATAAAATTAAGAAATGTTACAGTTTGAAATCATGCTATTAAGTTTTTTTTAAAAATACCGTTTATTATTATATAGAGTTTTGGCAAATGGATTTGAAAGAACAAGGTTTCCATCATGATTAGACTGGATATTGATTTAAGCTATCTGACAAAAAACTTTGAGATTGGCACTCAACGTTTAAATCAATATGGTGCAAAAAGCATTGACGAAATAATGGAAGCAGAAGCTGCACAGGGCAATACAAAAGCTGCAGATTTTCAGCAGGATGTAATTAATGACCCCAAACAGCTTGTAAAACTTTTCAAACTTTCTAATGCCAAAAACAGATATGCTATTTTGTCCCAGATGAACTCTCAGGATTTGGAATACATTGCTCAGTTTCTTACTCCTGAAGATTTGCAGATGGGGCTTATGTTCTTTACAAAGACAAAAATTCTGAATCTTATATACGATTTGCCCAAAAATAAAATTTGCTCTATTGTATTTCAAGCTTTTTCCGCAGAACAATTTCTTAAAATGATTCCGGAAAAAGAACTCAACAAATTTTTTGAATCTGATAAACTCGACAAAAACAAAATTCTGGATTTTGTAAAAACTATTCCTGAAGAAAAATTGAATAAAATGGTTGAAAAATACATGTTTCAAGAAGAAGGAAAACTGCAGGAAGATAACAACTGGAGCAAAGAGCATGTAGTGAAATGGCTTGATCAATTAAAGCCAGAAAAATTCAAAAAAGCACTGCAATGCTTTGAAAGAGAAGAAAAACAATCTCTTATCTTAAATCTGACAAAAGAAGATAAGAATCTGTTTACAGAATTTTCGAAAAACGCTCTTACATTCCCTTTAAAACAGCTGGATAAGGGCGATATTGTAAAATGCATGGACAAGCTCGAGCCGGATGATTTGATGAAAATGGTTAACGAGCTTCCTGATGAGCTGCTTGCAGTTGTTGTTACACAAATAGACCCCATGGTTTTTGCAGAGCTGTTATCCAAAAACTTCCAGGATGTTCTTGCAGAAATAGGAATAGGTAACATTTAGTTTTTTATATATTTTTTTGTGTCGAATTTGTAATCTTTTTTTGTAAAAAGTTTTAACTTTTTGCTATTTTTGTGTAATGATAAAATGTACGACTTGGAAATTTATAATATTTAATTTTACGTAAATATATTAGAGAATCAAAATTATTTAACTTTAAAGTGGATTGGAATCATGAGAAAAACAAAAGTAAAAGAAATTAAAAAGTATGCTGTACTGTCTCTTGCTGTTTTGTTATTAGGTGCTGGTGCTGCTTTTTCCGCAACAGATTGGCAGGGAGTGCAAAATGAAATCAACGGTGCAACAGGGGATTCAGTTGATATAAATATCGAAAATGATATGTACACAAATAATACACCTTTAAATTTAGGTGCTCCACCTGTTCCCAGTATTAATATTACAGGCACTATCAAGCAAGATGGTAATAATCCGACCATCACAGCTGGTAACCAAGGCGGTACAAGCTCCAGTTATATTATAAACAACGGAGCAAATACAACAATCACAAACGTAAATTTTGCTAACGGCCATACAACAAATGCTAATGGCGGTGCTATTGTTAACTCCTCACAAATTACAGTTCAATCCACTAACCCGGCACAGAAAGTTGTTATTTCCGGCAATATGGCTGAAGGAGCCAATGGTGGTGCTATTTCTAACTCAGGTACAGCCACTTTTGATAACGTGTTATTTTCAGGTAACAGTGCAACAGGTGATGGCAATGGCTTAGGCGGTGCTATTTATAACCGAAGCGATGTTGGCGGCACCTCTTTAACTGTTACAAATTCTATATTTGAGCAAAATACAGCCAATGCTTTTGGCGGTGCAATTATTAACTTGAACGGATCTGTTGTTATTGATTCAACTCAATTTAATAATAACTCAACAACCTCATCATCCGGTGTTGTTGGTCAAGGTGGTGCAATAGTTAACGCTGCTAACATGGAGATTTCAAATTCATCCTTTACAGGCAACCATACCGGTAACTATGGTGGTGCAATTTCCAACACTTTACAGGCAACCAGTGATTCAATGCACGATATGCTTTTGAATATTACTAATACTACCTTTGATGGAAACTATTCCGGCTCAGGCGGCGGTGCAATCAACAATGCTGGTGGTTCTCACAATGTTGTCTCAGGTTCAGATGCTATATTTTCCAACACAATAAATATATATGAAGGTACTAAATTTACTAATAACTATGTTACAGGTTCTGGTACCGGAGGTGCAATCAGAAACTCCTCAGGAAACATTGCCGGCACTGATCCAAACGGTATAGTTAATATATACGGAAAAGAAGGTAATGAAGTTGTTTTCCAAAAGAACATTGCTGCTTCAGGCGGTGCAATTGCTAACCAGGGAACAATGAATATCGATAATGCAGTATTTGATCAAAACGGCGGCAGTCGTGAAGTTTCAACCGGTAATACCGTTACAACTACAAACGGTGGTGCAATATATAATAACTCTGATTCCACCGCAGGAGCAAAAGAAGCTGTTGTAACAGTTTCAAATTCTACATTCACAAACAACCAGGCTAATTCTGGCGGTGCAGTATATAACAATAGTGGTACCGTAAATATTATAGATTCTGATTTTTCAGGCAACAAAGCACAAAACTCTACACTTGGAGGCGCTGTGTATGGTGCAGCAAATTCTAACACTGTGCTGAGAGCTCAAAATAGAGATATGAATGTAGGTAATGAACAGAGTTTGGCGGATGTTAATAATGTTACAGATACCATTACTCTTGCAACTGATGCTGTCGGTAATCTTCAGGCGTCTGCCGGTCGTAATTTGAATATATATTCACATATCAATGGTAACAACCACAGTGTATTAAATGTAAACAATGACTATGTTGTTAAAAAAGAAGACGGCACTGATGATCAGACTCTGACTTCCGAAGGTAATGTTGTAATTAAAAACGGCGCAAAAGTCAGCAATACAAATATTACCGTGCATAACGGCGTAATGCACTTTGAAAATGACGAAGGTCTTAATAACAACCAAAACATCGTTACTTTAAACGGCGGTACACTTAGTACATTAAACGGCGTTGTTACAGATTTCCACTTTGATGGTTTAAATATATCCAAGGATTCTAGCCTGCTGTTAGACGTTGATCTTGGCGGAGAAACAAACGGCGGTACTCCTACAATGGATACTTTATTAAAAGATAATATTGGCAATGTTGATATTACAAATGATGCAAAATTAATAATTGCCGGCATGAAATCACTGTCAGAAGCAAAAGAAGAAACTGTAAAAATCCTGTTTACAGATGCAGAAAAATTAATAGGCAATGTAAACCTGGGCAATGGTGCTAATATAGTTGAAGCGCCTATAAATAAATATCAAGTAACTCAAATCACACAACCTGTGGGTGGTCCTGCTCCTGCTGACGGAACAGACCCCGGAGAATACTTCCAATTTACAAAAGTTGGCAATTCTGACTCTATTATTGCAGGTCCTGTTGCTGCACAAGCTGCATTTCTTATCATGGACAACCTGTACAGACAATCATTTGCCAATATGGATATGGTGACTTTGATGTCTCCTGAACAGCGTATGGCTTGGAAAATGAGAAACAAATATGCTAACGCTGGTTATCATACAGGTGTGTATGCACCAAATGTAATTCCTGAAGAACGTGACGGCTGGTATATGAGACCGTTTACAAACTTTGAAAACGTGCCTTTGAAAAACGGCCCGAGAGTATCTAACGTTTCATACGGTTCTTTATTTGGCGGCGAATCTGACCTTATTGATTTAGGCCACGGCTGGGATGGAAACTTCTCATTCTTTGGTGCTTACCATGGTTCTCACCAGGCTTATAACGGCGTAAGCATTTATCAAAACGGCGGTACTATCGGTGGTGTTGCAACTGCTTACAAAGGCAACTTCTGGACAGGTATTACAGCTAACGTTGGTGCCAGTGCAGCACGTGCTACACATATGTTTGGCAGTGACGACTTCCCTATCTTGATGACAGGTGCTGCTTGGAAATCCGGTTACAACTGGGGCTTATTTAACAACAAATTGGTTATCCAGCCAAGTTATATGATGAGTTACACCTTTGTTAATGTGTTTGATTATACAAACTCAGCCGGTGTAAAAGTTACGCAAGATCCGTTGAATGCAATTGAAATCATTCCTGGTTTAAGAATTATCGGTAATCTTAAAAACGGATGGCAGCCATATTTGGGTGTTAATATGACCTGGAACATTATGGACAAAACTAAATTCTATGCCAATGAAGTAGCATTGACACAGTTGTCTGTAAAACCATATATTGAATATGGTGCAGGTATCCAAAAAAGATACGGAGATAGATTTACCGGTTTTGGTCAGGCAATGTTGAGAAACGGCGGACGTAACGGTATTGCCTTTACTCTCGGTTTCAGATGGGCATTAGGTAATTAATGTTAACATTTGTAAACTTGGTTTAGTTTTTAAAAACTCAATTATAGCAGGCATTTCAGCAAACGAAATGCCTGCTTTTTGCATGTTACACATGCATTTTAGGCAATTTTGTAAAACAAAAATTTTTTATATAAGCATAGAGGAAATATATACTTTTTTATTGAGAGATTATTAAGACTATAGAGAGGATTTAAAATGAGTATCAATTCAACAGATCCTGTAAAACTTCAAAAAGAACAGGCAAAGATTCAACAACAGCAATCTAAAAAAGCTGCAAAAACTGCAAAAGAGCAGGCAAAAATTCAAGCTGAAATCGAAAAACGTGCAGCAGCAAAAGCTTTAGCTGCAGAGTTTGTTACAACTGATTTTGATGGACGTTTCGACATCGGTGCAATCAGAAACGATGTGGACAAAAAAGTTGAAGCTCAGCTAAAAGAATACAAACAAATGTACAAAGCCGGCATAATGACAGAAGCTCAATATAAAAAAGCTAAAGCAGATTTAGAAGCAGCTCATGATTATATTGATTCAAAAGAATGGAAAAAGGCTAAACAAAGCGAGATTAATGCAGTCGTAACAACAGAAGTTGGCAAATTGATTGGTAAATCTGATGCAACAAAACGCGGCGAAGTTAAAGACGATGTTCAAGCTGCTTTAAAAGAAATGAAAAAAAACGGAGACATAACAGAAGAACAATATGATGCATATCACTCTTATACAAAACAAAGAAGCGGAATAGGACGATTCTTTGGAGTTAAAGAAAAAGAATCAAGAGGTGCATTTAGAGCACAAGCTAACAGAAATAACGTTGAACAAACAAAAAAGAACGGACCCCAGTTTGATGCAAAAATGCAGGCTAAATTAAACGTAGCAGGTCTGAGCGCAGAAGATTTGTATAAAATCTATGATGACAATGGCGGTGCTGTTGATGGTACTATCAACTATAGCTGGAAGAAAAAACAACCCGGTGAAAGAGATGCTGTTTTAACAACATTAAATAACAATAAAGGTCAATACAATGACTTTGACATGGGCGATGTTAAAGAAATTGGTAAAGCATTGGGCTATAATGTTGAAAAGAAAGTTGACGGCGGCAAAGTAGTCAGAGATGTTGCAAGAGGCGCTCTTATTGGTGCTCCTGGCTCATATGTTGAAGTGTCTCAAGCTACAAATTTTGTTGGCGGTTTAATTAAAGGCGGAGCCAGCCAATCAACAAAAATTATAGGTGTTATACCGGCAATAACAGCTACAGCCGGAGGTGTTGCATCTGCAATTACGCAGGCTCACAGAGTTGAAGATAGAGCAATTCCGACAACTGTACCTGAAAGCGTAAAAACATATCAAGACTATACTAAATATCTTAATGGTTTGAAACAAGACGGTTATGCTACTGACGAAGGCGTTGTACTTGGTAAATCAATTGCAAAATTCTTCACAGATGCACAAGGCAACCTTGACAAGGCACAGATGAATAAAGCTCTTGCTGAAGCAGCCGGTACTGTTGACGGTGTTGTTACTCCTTTGAACTATGAAGAAGCTAAAGGCTTGATTACAAAATTGGCTTCTAAACCTCCGGTAATTGAAAAACCTGAAGTTAAAAAGCAGGAAGAAAAAGTTGTTGAAAAACCAAAAACAGATTGTACTGTAGAAGTTAAGAAATATAAATCTGCAGAAGATACAGAATGTTATGAAGTTCAAGCTGGTGACAACTGGGATGCATTGGTTGTTGCAAAATACAAACCAAAAAATACTGCAGATCGTTTAGCAATACGTACATATCTTAAACAATCTTATCTTGATGAAATGCAAAACAGCAAAGACGAACAAACAAGATTAAAATGGAAAGATGCAGTTGTAACAGACGGTTTCTTCCCTGAAGTATACATGAAAGACTCAAACGGAAAATTTGTTCTTGATGAAAATGGCAAAAAAATACACAATACACTTTGCTTACCTAAAGTTATTCCATCAGAAATTGCAAAAGGTTATAAATATGACAATAAAGCAAATGTAGAAGCAGGTACTGTGTCTGAAGAATACAAAGGTTTATCTTTCCAACCTGAAGCAACACCTGATAGATTCTTGAAAGAAAAAGCAAATGTTACAGCCTGTGGTGAAACTATCGCAAAAGATGTAACAGTAGCTGAAGCAAAAGCAAAAGCAGAAGCATATGCCAAAGAACATTCAAAAGATAAAAACATAACAATCATTGGATTAGGCAATTAATAAACCAATAAAAAAAAGCCCCCTGATAGAAATATCAGAGGGCTTTTTTATTTGATTTATTTTATTAAGCGTTGAATGTAAACATACCTGCGTGAGTATGATATGTTGCACCTTTGCCTTGAGATTTAGCTGCTTCTACAGAGAGTCTGTTGATAGCTGCATAGAGTCTGTCCATTTCAGAAGCTGTTCTTGTTTTTACGCTTGCTGTTGTACCACCTTGTTGTTTAGTGTTTTCAGCAATTTGAGTAGCTAATGAAATTAAGGCTTTAATTTGATCGTTTGTAGGTGTTTGTTGGTTGTTGATTAAGTCATAAACTTTACCTAAGAGGTTTTCAACTTCTGTCATTTCAACAGAAAGGTCACCGGTTATTGTAAAGTTTTTATCTTTTAATACAGCAGTTAAGTTTTCAATCAAAGCGTTAGTTTTTGTTAAATCAGGTTGAGTTTTGATGAAGAAGTTTTGTAAATCATCACTTGTAATAACTTTACCGATTTTATCGCTTATTTCTTGTAAAATATCAGCGTAGTCAGGAATGTTGATATTCATATTAGAAAGAACGTCTTCTAATTCTTCTTTTGTTAAGCCGCCGCCGTTGCCGCCAACTTCTTTATCAACGATAGCCTGTAACAATGCGATTTGTTGCATTCTGTCTTGTTCTGCTTGTACAAGGTAAGCTTTGTATTCGTTTGCGTATGTTTCCATTGCAGCTTTGCTGTCAGCTTGACCTTTGATAACCTGTTCCATTGCATCAACCATCTTTGTACCAAAAGTAGTTGCATTGTTCATATGAGCTTTGAGGTCATTGCTGATGCTGTTTGCAGTTGCACCGAGAGCATCTACACTGTTATTGAGTTTAGAGATTTGTTCCATTATGTCTCTGTATGCTTGCATTTGTTCTTCAGCTGATGCAGCTTCCTGGTTTTTGAAATCATTGATTGCGTCAATAACTTTTTGGAATTCAGGACCCATATCAACAGAGAGGTTGAGGTCTTTAACTACAGCTGTTAAGTTTTCGATTAAGCCGTTAGTTTTTGTCAAATCTGTTTGATATTTAGCAAGAACTTCTTCTAACTGGTCGATGTCAATCTGGTTTCCACCGATAATCTCCAGCTTATCGATGATTTCGTTGAACATAGGGCCAAACATATCTTTCAACTGATCGATAGTAATCATTTTAGAGTTTATCTGGTTCAAGCTTGAGTTTGCTTCATCTAATTTTTGAGAAA
>LARD01000012.1 GCA_000980375.1 Clostridium sp. K4410.MGS-306
TGATATACTCAATATATGTTGTAGTGGTAAGTTAAGCAATTGTGAGCCGAAATGAATTTCTCCATTGGTAATCTAAACGGCACTAATGCCAATATAAGCAGCTTGATATCGGATTTGATTGCACGTAAATCATCTGCGATGAACACTTTGCTTGAGCAAAAATCCTCAATCGAGACATCTCTTGCTGCGCTCCAAAACTCTGCCTTGGGTACAGGATCTATCAACAACTCATACAGCTCGCAAATAGCTTCTCTGCAAGATACCATCGACACCCTTAAAGAACAATACGCTATTAACTCCAATAAACTTTCCACAATTAACAGCCTCAACAACAGCTACAAAAAAGTAGTCTCCACACTCGATGACTACATCGAAAGTCTTAAAAATCCAAACAAAAATGACTCGAACGTTACCTGGACAAACTCCAATTCAAACGTTGCTGATGTCACAATAAACAGTAACGGTGCAAGTATCCAACGTGTCGATTTAACTGTCACTCAACTTGCAACTACCTCTATTATCAAAAGTGAGTTTCTCTCCGGCGGCTCTATCAGTCTTGATACAAAAATTACAGACCTCTTTGCCGGCAAATATGACAGCGCAACTAACACCATCACTTCTACAAGAACAGATCTCAACGAAAACATCAAACTCTCCGAGCTCGGCATAACTAACGGCTCTTTTAAATTGGGTTCTCACACTATACGCGTGGATTCCTCTAAAACTCTCGGCGATTTGATGAACGAAATTAACAGCCTCGGCGGCTATACCGCTAAGCTGGAAACAACATACGACGCCAACGGAAACGCTGTCAGCTCCTTCTCTATCACAGGTTCAAACGGCAAGTCTGTCGGCATTACAAATGTTGCAAACGCTCTCAACATCAAAGGAAATATGACCTCTGATACAAAACTCTCTCAACTCGGCATTGAAAGCGGTGTGTATCAAGTGGGTAACCAACAAATTACTGTTGATGCAAAAAAAGATACCGTCGGCTCTTTGATTGAAAAAATATCTTCCGCCGGCTACAATGCCTCCATTGTCAATGACCCTGACAACGCAGGCTCTAAAAAATTATTGATTACTGATGCTTCCGGTGATGAGGTCGTCAATGAAACTGCATCCAACTTCGCATCCGTTATCGGTTTGACCGTATCTGAAGGTAATTTTACCATCAACGGCGAATCTTTTGATATCAACGCATCTACCACTATCGGCTCATTGATTAACGACATCAACAAAGCTACAGCCGACGGTGTAGGCGCTAAACTCGAAAATAACAAGCTGGTCTTTGTTGCCAGCAAAACCGGCGAAATCGATATCAATGTCGGTAAAGGTACCAGCAACTTTACCAATGCTATCGGCTTTACCGTCGGCGGGGTTATGAACAAAGATAACCTAGTTATGGGCTCTGACGGCTCGTATGTCACTCTCGCAGGACTTAATCAGGGTATCCAAAATACTGACTCCGTTAAAAATGGCAAATTTACCACCGGTAACTTTACCATCTCTTACAACAAAATTGACAAAAACGGCGTTGCTCTCGATGAAATGCTGACAACAGAAATTAACATCACTGAAGATGACACCGTTGAATCTATTATTCAAAAAATTAAAGATCAAACTCAACAAACTTATACAGATAAAAACGGAAATATAGTTACTACCAGCCTTACCGCAGAAATTGTCGACGGAAAATTCCAAATTAGACAAACACAAAAAGGCGCTCAGTACAAAATAGCAGTCTCTGCCGGCTCCTCTACCTTTACAGAATACGTCGGCCTTACCCAAAAAGTTAACCCCGGCGTCGCTACATCCGGCTCCGCTACTACTTTTACCGGTATCAAAGATGTTACTGCGGATATGACCTTCTCCGAAGGTAACTTCAAAATTACTGCCTCTAAAGCTAACGACCCTTCTCAAACTGAATCCGTCGTTATCGATGTTGCACAAGGCGAAACTCTTCAGTCCGTTATAGACAAAATTAATGACTCCGGGCTCGCCATTACCGCACAAATTAAAGACGGTAAGCTGCAACTTATGCACAACAACTACGGCGCTGACTACTCTATCTCCGTCGAAGCCGGCTCCTCCGATTTTACCAATAAAGTAGGCTTTACCGCTGAAACCTCCGTCGGGGTCTCCAACAACGGCACTAATTCTACTTTGACAGGACTCGTCGGCGGCTTCACCCTGAATTCCGCATCCTTCAGTGAAGGATCGTTTGTCTTACAGACAAACGCCCTATCCTCTGACGGCAAAACTGCTTCCGATGACATGCTCTCTGCCGTTATCGAAGTTAAATCAACCGACACTATTCAGGATATCATCAACAAAATTAACTCCGCTACCGTTAACTACAACGGACAAGATGTCTCGCTCGGCTTAACCGCCTCTTTGACCGCTGACGGCAAAATTCAAATTCAACAAAATAACGGCGGCGAAGGCTTCGATATTAAAGTAGAAGCCGGCGATACTAACTTTACACAAAAAGTAGGACTTACGACTTCTGTTTCTACCGGCGTCTCTTCTTCTGCCACCGTTTCCTACGTTATCGGCTCTTCTTCCTACGACGGCACATTCTCCGGCGGCTCCTTCAAAATCTCTACAAATGCCGTCGATGAATCAGGTAAAGGCGCTGCTTTCGACATGCTCTCCGTCGACGTTAATATCCAAGAAGGCTCCAAGCTTAACGATGACTTGATTAACTCTATCAACTCACAAATTAATTCCATCGGGCTCCACGCCTCTATTACCTCCGATGGCAAAATTAAAATTGAACAACTCAACGCCGGCGCCGATTTTGATATAAAAATTGAAGCAGGTGATACTAACTTTACACAAAAAACCGGACTCACTACCGATGTACAAAATATCGGCACTCTCACTCCAGGTAGAGATGTCAACCAGTTTACCTCTCTCACCGGCGTTAACAACGTCTCTGAAGATACCGCTGTTTCTCAAGGTACCTTCAAAATTAACGGCGTTACTATTAACTTCAACGACGGCAACATCGCATCCGCTATTGAACAAATTAATGCTCTTAAAGACCAAACAGGCGTTAATGCATACCTTAAAGATGGCAAAGTAGTTCTGCAAGCCAATGTCACAGGACCCGATACCACTATCTACGTCGAAAACGGCACCTCCTCCTTCGGCGAAGTCGCTGGCTTTATCTCACAATCATCCATGGGTGGCTCCGCTACTATCGGACAAGTCGGCTCTAAAACTACTCTCACCGGCGCATATGACGTCTCTGATGATACCACCGTCTCCGGCGGTACTATCAAAATTAACGGCTACGACATCGTCATCGACTCCGGCTCCCTTAAAGACGCTATCGACAAAATTAACTCCGCATCAGACAAAACCGGCGTTACCGCTGATATCGTCAACAACAGATTCGTTCTTACCAATACTACAAATAGCACTAACTCTATCTCCGTTGAAGCAGGCTCCTCAGATATCGCACAAAAAACCGGTATCGCCGCATATCAGTCCAAACAAGGTACACAGGAAATTAAAAATGCTACTAAATCAGCCCTTAAAGCCTCTAAACAAAACCTCTCCGGCGCTGAAAGTATCACAAATTCCTCTATCACCATTAACGGACAAAAAATCGACCTCTCCGGCAACGTTAACTCCGCTATTAACCAAATTAATAACTACTCTTCCACTACCGGCGTTAAAGCCTACCTCGACGAAGATGGCAGATTTACACTCGAAAATATCGAAACTGGAAAAAAAGCTATCTCTGTCTCCTTTGTCTCCGGTGACTTCGGCAAAGTTATCGGCGCCGTCGCCTCCTCCGGCTCTGGCTCCTCTTCAGGCTCTTCAAATAGCGGGAATATAACCGTCACCCCTGGCGGCGACATCATCGTCACACCTGGCGGCAATAACTCCAATATCAACGGCGGCTCCAACTCTTCCTCCGGCTCCAGCCCCTTCATTCAAGGCGGCAACTCCAACCTCAACAACAACTCACAAATCATCGGCGGCGGCTCTTTGAATATTGGGGGTGGTGATTACTCTTCTACCGTTTCTGCTATGACGGAAGAAGTTGCACTGGCTAATGGATATACTGTTGTTAAGACTGCAGACGAACTATACCAAGCTATGCTTCTTGATGAACAGTACATCATTCTTATGAATGATATTGATTTTACCGGCATCTCAACTATCAATAGTTTTACCGGTACTTTAGACGGTAATGGTTATTCTTTATCAAATGTTTCCGGATATTTAATCGAATCAGCTAAAAATGCTACTATAAAAAATCTTGCTGTTAATTCCAGTGGCAGTAATAACCTCGATCCATTGATAGAGGAAGCTTTTGATGTAACATTAGATACTGTCATGATTTCCGGATTTAATTCTGCTATCAAAAATGCATTCTACGAGATAAACATATCTGATGCATTGATTGGGGCACAATTGGGCGGTTATGGTTTTATCGAAACAGTGCATGCCGCTGATGTAACAATTGAACGCAGCTTAAATTTCTATTCTGTCAATGACAACACCGGTTTATTAATAGGTTCTAATGAAAACGGCACTGTTACAATTAAAAACTCTTATGGGGCCGGTACGGGAGATATTATCGGAAGCAATACCGGTACTCTAATTATTGAAAATGTTTACAATTTAGACAATTCGCAATTTGATGATGTTCACGTAGTAGAAGACGGTATTGACGGTTTATACGGAATACCGGGGTTTGTTAAGGATAATACTACTGGTCTGCCTATACCAGAAAAATTAGCAAACACCTTTACATCAGGTTATACAAAGCCGGGTGTTTCTGTTGACCTTTCTGATTGCAACACTATTGGTGATGTTATTGACAAAATCAATGCAACAAATTCCGGATATGTTGCTTCCCTAGAGAATGGAAAATTTACCATCCGCAAAGAAGGCTCTACTGAAGAGTTTACTGTAGATTACAGTGGTGCAGGAAACTTTGGATATGTAACCGGTTTAGAAGATTATACTATCGGTAAAGCAACCGGAACAAAAAGATTAACAGAAGCAGAAGCAATAGCGCAGGGCTATACTATAATCAAAACCGCACAGGATTTGCAAAATATTAAAAATAATCTTGGCGGAAAATATATTTTGATGGGAGATATCGACCTGTCATCCATAAGCGCCTGGGAAGCAATTGGTGCAACTGAGTCATCAGCTTTTTCAGGAACATTTGATGGTAATGGATATTCTATTAAAAATTTAACTACAGGTTTTGCCTTGTATAATGGTCTGTTTGGTGTAGTTACAGGTACTATTAAAAATTTAAATTTAGATAATGTAAGGATTGATACAGTTACAAAACCTGATGGAACCAGCACAGTTAGTACTTCTGCTGGTGCTGTTGCGGGTTGGTTAAAAGGTACTATTTCTAATGTTTCTGTCACTAACTCATATATATATGGCGGACTTATGGCCGGCGGGTTAGTTGGCTCTTCTGGCGGTAATATTACAAATTCTTATACAGAAAACACTACTGTAACCGGTAATGGTTATTTAGGCGGCTTAACTGGTAGTTTAACCGGAGTAATAAGTCATTCATACTCTTTGAGCCAAGTCATTGCTAAAGGAGGTACCAACCTCACAGGTGCGATAACTGGCGGTGACGGAGACACTACAAAAACTGGATCAATCAACGACGTTTATTTTGACTCTAGGATATCCGGCGTAACAACAGCAGTAGGACCATCCGGTACACTTGCGTCAGAAACGTTAGTAAAGGATCTTGCAAATTTAACAGGTTCTTTTGATTCAAGTATATGGAACACAAGCGGAGAGCATCCTACACTTTGGGCATCAAGCAAAAGCTTGACAGGAGCTACGGTATACGGCTTAACTGAAAACACTATATTTGCCGGCCTACAGTCTGGAAGCTTGAGTGTTGACGTGGAAGGAACAACCTTTAATGTACAACTCTCAGGTACTGATACACTTAAAGAATCTCTTGAAAAAATTAAAGCAGAGTTTGAAAAACGTGGATTTGAGTTTAATTACAAAATCGATGGAGGAAAAGTTATAATCGCCTCCGACAAATATTTTACGTTTGACAACAACAACGAATTTATAAAACTTTCCGGCTTGAGCACAGAAGGCGTAACTTACAAAGCAAACTTTACATCAGGTATTGAATACGGCTCAAATGTTTTAACCGGTTCTGTTAGCGGTTTAACATTAGACACGGTTTTGAACGGATTAAATAACGGTTCTTATACTATAAAACAGGGTGGGCAAAACGCATTTACCTTTACAGCCTCAAGCACTGATACAATCGGTGATATCATAAACAAAATCAATGCTGGCGGGATGTATATAGCTGGACTGGATGAAGAAGGCAGATTCTATATTGAATCTGGTGGCAGCGCTTCCGCTAATTCTACTTTGAACTCTATTGCTGCAGATGGTACAGAGTTTGTCAAAATAACAGAAGCTGAGGCCAAATCACAGGGTTATACTGTTGTTAAAACTGCACAAGAATTTTTAGCAGCCATAAAAGGCCATACAAACGCTAATACTCAGGCAAAAATTATTTTGATGAATGATATAGATTTTGGCGGTATGTCTATAGATTCAATAAGCGATTTTTACGGTGAAATTAATGGTAACGGTTATACTCTTTCTAATCTAAATATTAATGGCTCTG
Organism: Clostridium sp. K4410.MGS-306; assembly: GCA_000980375.1. GTDB lineage: Bacteria > Cyanobacteriota > Vampirovibrionia > Gastranaerophilales > Gastranaerophilaceae > Limenecus > Limenecus avicola. The sequence goes on from LARD01000012.1 coordinate 6,665, forward strand.
CTCTTTTTGATAATACTAATTGGGCATTAATTCAAAATGCTATTATTTCTGATTTCCATGTAAAAACTGAGTCTGACTATGTAGGTCCTGCTGCTGTGGTATTTGGCAATGCATGCCATGCTATATTTGACAATGTCATTCTTCAAAACAGTTCTGTAGAAACTGATGGTTACGCAGGTGGACTTATTGCGAGCTTAGTAGACTCTTGCAGTATTACAAATACCGTTGTATCTAATACTGTCTTGAATGGTCAAATGGGTTCCGGTGGTTTTGTTGGTGTTTGCGGACAAAGCGGTATGACTTTGAATATTTCAAATTCCGGAGTTTACAATATTACAAATACTACACAGAATAATTACAGCAGCAATGGTGGTTTAGTTGCATATGTTCATCGTTCTCCAATGATAAATGTGACTAATACATATGTCTACTTTGACCCGGCCTTTACTGCCGCCTCTAATCAAAATTGGTATGCTATTGCTGGTGATACAGAAGTTTTGGGTACCTTATTTACAGTTAGCGGTAATTTTACAAGCAACGGCATTGTTCCAGACAATTTTACACCTGGTGGAACAGGGACAATTGACATTTCTCAATCTTATACACTTGAAGACATAAAAAATAAAAATCAAAACATTGACTGGCAAATGTATAGCAATGGCGGCCTGATTTCTTCTTCTATGGCCAGTATTTTCAATATAAAAAATAATAACAATACAAACAAACCTGTTACAGGCAATATCACAATAGAATCTGACAACGGCGGCAATTTTGATATTCTTGCCGGTCTAAACGGCGCATCTATACTTACAGGCGGAGTAAGCGGCCTTAAAGAAGATATGGTCATAGCTGGCCAAGCAGGCTCTTATACTATTGACCAGAATGGTAAAAACGCATTTACCCTAGCAATTGATGCTGATGACACTGTTGGTGATGTCATTAACAAAATCAACGCAAGCGGTATGTACAAAGCATACCTTGACAATGACGGAAAACTCGTCATTGCTGCTGCATCAGCACAAAGCACATCGCATGTGCCATCAAACAATGGAGTAGTAACAGGCGTTGGCAATACAGTGAATATTGGTTCCGTAAACAGATTGACCGAAGCACAAGCTATTGCTCAAGGATATACTATAATCAAAACAGCTGATGAGTTTATTAATATTTTAACTGATAATCAATATGATTATTCTAAAAAGTATATTTTGATGAATGACATTGATTTTGGTAACAAAATTTTTGAAAATAATATTATTGCAAACCTGGGTGTTGAATTAAACGGTAATGGTTTTACTATTAAAAATGCAAGCATATCTGGCGGAGGTAGTGTCGGTATATTTGGTTGCTTTATGGAAGACGCTGCTGTTAAAAATTTAAAAATAGATAATGTTAATGTCGTAGGTGCTACTTATGCAGGGCTTCTTGTTGGCAACTCTTCTAATAACATATCTATTTCAGATATTGAAATCACTAATTCCTCTGTTATGTCTAATATTTCTTACGCAGGAGCGTTAATTGGGGATTTACAAATTAGAGACGACTCTGTATTTAAGATATCAGGTGTCACTGTTAAAAACACCAATATCACAGGTAAATATGCAGGCGGACTATTTGGTCATGCTTCGGGAACAATAGAAATTGAGAGGTCTTCTTTTAGCGGAGGCAGTGTTTCCGGCTCTGACATAACAGGGGGCTTTATCGGGCTTTATGATAAATGGGGAACTGGTAAAGACACAGATCTATTGATTAACAACTCGTACGTAGACACTGTGCTTAAAGGCTCTGACCGTGTTGGCGGATTTATTGGTCAAAGCTATATTTCTCATATAAAAGTCGGTTACTCTTATACTTTAATACAACAAGGTTCTTCTGCTAATGCCGATGCTATTGTCGGACAGATGGAATGGAGCACAAATGCTAATTCTGCAAACGGATACTACGGACAAATATATCTTGCATATGTTGCTGGAGAGGGTTTCTTTACCGGTAACAATACTTCTCAAATGACCGGTACGCCTTTATGTACGCTTAATGATATCTTATATCTTTTTGACACCAACATCTGGGATACACTACCAGTCGAACCTGTACATAAACAAAATACATTCTATGCCCTGACAGGTGCTACGGTAGAAGGAATGACAGCAGACACAGTTGTTTCCGGCTACAAAAACAGTACAGCAGTGTTCTCTTCAAGAGATGTCAATGTCCAAATAGAAACAAAACCCACAGATACTGTTGCTGACATAATGAATCAATTCAAGACTCAAGTTGAAGCACAAGGTTATACATTTGACTGGAGTATAACAAACGGCCAAATTAGCGTGACAACAAATGTGGGAAGCTTCCTATTTGACGGACCTGATGACAATGCACTTGTTGCAATGGGGCTCAAAAACGGAACCCTTTCAGGAGCAGGTTCTGATAATAACACAGGCTCAGGAAGCACAATTGAACCATCCAATGACCCGATATCATTTGTGTCAAACGGCTCCGGCTCCTTTACTGCAGCAACGGGATTTACAGGCTCTAGCGCACTTCAAGGCAGTGTTGGAGGTTTAACACTTGATACAGTATTTGCAAATCAAGCTGGCTCATACACTATTGATCAAAACGGAAAAAATGCGTTTACTCTTAATGTAGAGGCTGGCGATACAGTTGGTGATATTATTAACAAAATCAATGCCAGCGGATTATACACTGCTCACTTGAATAGCGATGGCAAATTTGTTATTACAGCTGTTGGTGAAGCATCTCCATCAACACCTTCAGGCAATAACGGATATGTCGTCGGTAATTCTGATGTGACCCCTCTTCATATGAGTGAAGAAGAAGCCATTGCAGCAGGCTATACTGTGATAAAATCTGTTGGCGGTCTTTTAAGCATCAATGATGACCTTTCAGGCAAATATATATTAATGAATGATCTTGACCTGTCTGATCTTGAAGGTTGGTCACATCCCGGAGATGGTCCTGTTCTAATTAACGGTGAATTTACTGGTATATTAGAAGGTAATGGTTACAGCTTAAAAAATTGGACTATTTCGGTTTCTGCAAATGACTCTGCAACGTCAACCGGTGTATTTGAATCATTAAAAGATGCTGAAGTAAGAAATCTTACTATTGAAAACTTTAAAATAACCGGTGCAGATCGCACAGGTAGTCTTGCTGCTTCTGCATCTGGTTCATTAATAGAAAATGTTAAGGTTACTCAATCCTCTGTAATATCTAATAATTTAGTTTCTACTGTCGATAATTATATAGGTGGTTTGGTCGGATATGCAAGCAGTACATCTTTTTCACAGATAGCTATAGACCAAACAGATGTTGGTGGCGGTTCAAAATGTTCAACAGGCGGCATCGTTGGTTGGTACACTGTTAGCGGCTCCGAAGGCATTACTGATTCTTATATTGATGCTACATCTAATGTCTCAGGTACATATCAGGTTGGTGGATTAGCAGGGTATGTTTCAGGAGCAACAATTTCTACTTCATATTCATTGGCAACTGTAAACGGACCAACTTCAGGTTCAATTATCGGAAAATCTAACTATGCAAAATTGAAAAATGTATATTATAAAGGAACTGATGTTGGTTCAGGCAATACAAGTAGATCCTCATGTACCAGTGTAAGCTCAGAAACTGAGTTGCAAAATGCAGTTGATCTTGATAAGGCATTTTCAGATGATGTTTGGAATAATGCTGGTTTGTTGCTAGGACATGCAACCCAGATTAGTGATGGAACAATTAAAATCAATAATGTCGAAATAAATCTCAGAAATGATATTACTTGGGCTGTTAATTTTATAAATAACATGAAATCGCAAACCGGTGTGGTTGCAAGTATAGAAAATAACAGAGTTGTTCTTAAAAATGTTGACGGAAGTACAAACAATATTGTCTTAGAAAAAGGCACAAGCGATTTCTTTGACGTTGCAGGTATATCTGTGACACAAGGAACCAGCCGTGCAGCATCACAGGAGCCAATAACAGTAACTGTAGGT
>LARD01000014.1 GCA_000980375.1 Clostridium sp. K4410.MGS-306
ATATGTATGGCACTTTTTTTTTTAGTTTAATTCATTTTTTGATAAATATGATTTATACTTTTGCATAATGTTTATTATGCTTTATGCTTAAATTTTTATTTATGGTGATTATTATTTGTGATTAATCCTACAAAATACCCGTCAGGCTATGAGAAATTCCAACATTTTCAAATAAGCTTTCTTATGTGTACAAGCACTTGAAAATGGGGAGAATGTGAAAAAATTAATACTAATATTTTTAATAAATTTTTTCATTGCACTTCCTGTTTTAGCACAGGAGAGCGAAGACGGCCTGATATGGAACTATCGTTCCGACAGGTTTTTAGAATCCTTAAAAGAAGGCCATGGCATTTATGATGAAGCTACACAAAGAGACCTTGATAAGCAAATAAAAGAAGGTCTTGATATAAATCTTATCCCTGTTGATTTGGAAACTTGCATAAAAGTTGCTTTAAAAAACAATTATGACATAAAGATTGCTGCAACAAATGCTCAAGAGGCAAAATGGCTCTATGCCAGAGCAGTGGCGGATTTAATACCTGATTTTTACTACAGATATCAAATACAGGCTCTTAACGGGGAATTTCTTGTTGGTGATATTTTACCAAGAGTTATCAGGCAGAATCCGATTTACAGTGGACTTACCATAGATTATCCGCTTGGTAACGGCACTATATTTTACAATATGGCAAGCCAGAGCAATCTCTATCAGGCGCAAAAGCATAATGTAAAGTACACACAAAGTGAACTGCTATTGAAAACCACGCTCTATTATTACGAGCTTCTTGAGGCAAAATTAAACATAGAAGTGCTGCTCTCGAATCTCAGAGACAGGCACGAACAGTTAAAGCTCATGCAGGCCAGATATCAAATAGGTATAGGTTCAAAATACGATATTTTGAGGGCTGATGCTCAATATGCGGATGCAAAGCAAGAGCTAATCTCAGCATTAAATACTTTAAGGCTTCAACAGGCAAAACTTTCAAATATTATGGGGGTTGAAGTCACACTTACGCTTTACCCGTTTGAACACGGTGCTCAGCCCAGAGAACTCATTGAAAAGAAAAACAACATTGACTGCTTATACAATGTTGCGCTGCAAACCAGAGAAGATATTAAGACAAAAAGAGCACAGATTCGCTCTCTAGTAAATTTAAAAAATAAAAATTATGCCGATTTTTTCCCCTATGTAGAGCTAACATATGAGTTTGCAAAAGTCGGCGTTACAGGAAACACAAGCCTGAGAACAAACCATACCTGGAGCCTGAATGTGACAGTGCCGCTTGGTAAAAAAATGGGTGTGGGAACTATCACACAAAAAAATGCAGACCTTGCAAAAATCAAAAGCGCAAGATATGAGCTGACAAACCTTGAAAGGCAGGTAAAAGAAAGCATTGTTGGTTCATATTACAGCTCAAGAACAGCACTGGAACGTGTTGAAGCAAATAAAAAACAGGTTGCAGCTGCAGATGAAGGCCTAAAGTTCTCTTTAGTTGGCTTTGATGTGGGCCAAAACACATTTATTGATGTTTTGACATCTCAAACAGAAAAAACACGGGCAAGACAACAGTTAATCAGCTCTGTTATTGCATACAACAAAGCACAGGCACAGCTTTTATTTGACACAGGCATAATCAGCCCTAAAACACTGCTATTAAACTATCGCGGATTACAAAACCCGAACAAAACAAAAATGAATTAAAACTGCTAAACCGCTATATTTATCCGCCCTCGCAGCTGGTCTGCAGTCACTGTTTTATAGTCTTGTATATTATTGGTATTGCCGTAATAAGAGTCGGGTTTTACAGAAGACTTCGCTTGTGCATTTTTAATTTCCGACATAAGACTGCCTAGCGTTTCTTCTGACAAGGTGTCTAAAAACTGCACTATTGCAATTGTTTGTGCTGTTTCATAGCCATACAAATCCGCAATATCAGAGGAAATATTTAGCTTACCTTCATTAATCAATCTGTTTAAATCAGATGTTTGTGTAAGATTTTGCGCAAAAGAGTATTTTACTGCCGCCGTAAAGTCATCTTCCGTAATCACGTCTCCGTCGGAGGATAAATCCGAAAATCTGTTCAGGATAGTGCCTGTCAGCTTATAGGCATTTCTATCTGTCATATTTTCATTTTCCAGCAGGGTTTTGAAATTGGTCAAAGCTGTTTTGCTTATGCCGGAAGAAGATGCCGTAAGCATCGACAAAGATTGGAACACAAGCTGCGCAACAGAAGACATAGCATCTTGAGCCTGTTTGTACACGCTAAACGAAGAAACAGTCGAAATACTATTGGACGCAGTTATATTATTAATCGATGAGACGCTATTAATCATAAAAAAACACCTGTATCCTACCATTATAGAGTATATAGTATATAAAAACAAGTGTTCTTTTATGATTTACTAATTTAATAAATATTTACAATTAGTCTTCATTAAGGCTAAGACTGATTCTTCTGTCATCAGGATTAAACTTAATAATTGTAGTATTTATTTTATCGCCGGAAGCAAGAATGCAGTTATTTTTGTTCTGATAGTCCACAACTTCGTTGTTAGGCAGCAATGCTTCTACGCCCGGGAACACTTCAACAAAGGCGCCAAAGTGTTTGATTCTTGTAATTGTTCCTTCGATCTTATCGCCTTCATTAATTTTATTTTTAGCTTCAATCCAAGGATCAGCTTCAAGATTCTTCAAGCTCAAGCTGACACGCTGTTTGTCGTGGTCAATACCGATAATTTCAACATTGATTGTGTCAGAAATTTTTAACACGTCAGAAGGATGGTCTACCCATCTCCAGGACATTTGAGACAACGGCAACAGGCCATCCATACCGCCGATATCAATAAATGCACCAAAATCAGTAATTCTTACAACTTCGCCTTTTACTACCTGGCCTACTTCCAGACTTGTAAACATATTTTCTTTGTTTTCATCCTGTGCATCGGAGTAGACTTTTTTGTTTGACAAAATAAAGTTGTTTTGAGACGGATCAAGAGAAAGTATCTTTAACTCAATTGTCTGGCCAACAATGTTATCAGTATCTTTTGCTCTAAGATGGCTGGAGGGAACAAAGCCTCTTACTCCTTTAACTTCAACCAGCACGCCGCCTTTTACTACAGAAACAACTGTACCTTCCACTGTTGCATCTTCTTCTTTAAGAGTTTCAATTTCTTTCCATGCATAAGCCATTGCAACTTTTTTATGTGACAGGAGGAATCTGCCGTCATCGTCTTCTTCTCTTATAATTAAGAATTCATAAGCTTCGCCTTTTTGCAGTGTTTGTTCTACAGATTTTGATAAATCTATTCTTGCTTCTCTTTCCGGGCAAAGTGCGGAGGTTTTAGCTCCGATATCAACAATAACTCCTTCAGAATCATAACCGCAGACAAGACCTTTTACCAAATCACCTTTTTGAAATTTATAATCATACTCTGACATAAGTGATTCAAATTCTTCGTCTGTGTAAGTTTTAGTGACCATCAGTTCTCTCCATTTTAATATTCACGATCTTTACTATAATTATAATATTAAAAATTTTATAATTTTGTCAAATAAAAAGTCATGTAAAATTAATAAATCTCAATGGTTTGGGGGATTTTAAAATCCAAAATAGCTCTGTATTACTACATTAAATTTTCCGAATTTCAGAAAATTCTCTATAGATAATTCACGAAAGATATCCCGAAACTCTTTTTTTATCACGATTTAAACCACCTTTACGGGTGCTTTTCCTGATTTCTATAACCAATGCCGGCTCGATATCCTGACACAAAATACATTAGAGGCAATGCAGGTTCTATCCATTTGAATCCGGAAAGCACTCCTGCCGTTGCAATATCATCTGCATGCAAAGCTATATCAGCCAGTTCCGGTTTTCTTTCATCATAAACACCTTTGCAATTAGGATTAGGATTGTGATTAGATTTTCCAGCAAAAAGCGGGTCTATAATCTTTTGGCTCATTTTATTGGCAATATAACTGCCGCCAATAATTCCTGTTGTTGTAATACCTGTAAGTATAACTATCATCTTGCGCAAAGGGGTCAAGGGCTTTATCATTTTGGATTTTTGGAGCCCTTCTGCCGCAAACAATGCGGCACAGGCTCCGACGTTACAAAGGAAGATATTGGCAAAATATTGATAAAAGCCCTCTTTAATTTTGTTTGATGTGGATTTTTTGGAAGCTGTATTGGTGACCTTATCTGCCGTAATACCGCCTAGTATGCCTCCAACAACAGGTATTGCACCAAGCAGCGACAAACGGCCTATTTCGGAAAAAATGCCTTTTGCATCCAAGTTTTCCGCCTCTGGAAGCAATACAGACAAAAGTTTATTCTTTGATTCAGACTCCGGAAGCTCTTTTAGCACAAAGGCCACATCTTTTTTTGAAAGAGCCTGTGTCTTTGCCTTGTTCAAGACATCGGCTATTTTCTTTGCCGGCTTTGAGTCTTTTATATATTTGTCTACGGCTTTTTTATTATTTTCAAGAATTTCTGTCAGGGATGATTTTTCCAAAAGCCTTGGTACTATTTGTTTTCCTGCAATTTTGAGACCGTTTGCACCTATTAATGATGCAGCTATTGTTGAGGAAATGATTATGGAATTTTTAACAGCTTTTGTCTTTTTTTGTTCTTTAGATTTACCGCGTGTTGACATGTATGTATCCAAAACCCCGTAACCGCCACCTGCACCTATAAGAAGAACGGGCATTTTTTTCTGTAGTTTATTTAGAATAACAGGCTGGTCTATACATCTGCCCAGGGCTTTAAGGTTCATGAGAATATCCTTTCGGTTTTAAATTGTTAGTTATGACTAACAATATTCAAAAAAGTTTTAATTGTCAAGCTTTCTGACAAAAAATTGCCCGTGCGGGCATTAACATATCTTTACAGGCAACCAATATTATTAAAGTTTTTAATAAATCATGCCGATATATTATTTGTTCAATAAAACAGGGATATTGTATGGACAAAAACGAATTTGATGAAAATCAACTTAACCACGTAAAAATGCAAAGTGACCTGATAAAACTCATCCAGGTATTGGATGAGTGTATTGAGCACATTGACAGCTTCTATTGCTACACAATGAAAAAGCAGATGCTGGCCGGCTCGAATCAAAACTAGGCAAGAAACATATAAAAATTTAAACCTGTGTAAATATTCTTTGTTTTGACTATAATCTTTGTAAGATTAGAAATTTTGCGAAGGTGAAAAATGTTAAAACAATATATTATTGATGTTACAACACAGGCAATCAATGCTGCTGTAAAAAACGGCAAGCTTAACCAGATGAAACAAGAAGATGTTTTCACGCTAAATGCAGAAACACCAAAAAATGAAGAATTCGGTGATTTTGCAGTAAACGTATCGTCTCTGGCAAGATATTCAAAAATGGCTCCACCCGCTATTGCGCAGGCTGTTTCTGAGTTTATTGATGTTGAAGATTGTCAGGTTAACACTGTTGCAGGTTTTATAAATTTCAAACTTGGAAATTCCTTTTTAAACACAATTGTTAAAGACATAATAAATTTGAAACATGACTACGGCTCAAACAATTACGGAGACGGTCAAAAAGTTATACTTGAATATGTATCAGCAAACCCCACAGGGCCTTTTCACATTGGTCACGGACGTTGGGCAGCTATGGGCAGTGCACTTGCAAATCTCTTAAAATTTGCAGGGTATGAAGTTTATCAGGAATTTTACATTAACGATGCAGGCAATCAAATCAAGAACCTCGGTCGTTCGCTTCACATCAGAGTTTTGCAAGAAATGGGCCAAAATATAGATTTTCCGCATGATGAAACAGAAAGAAAATCTTATTATCCTGGTGAATACCTTGTGCCTATTGCAAAAGAATTTGTTAAAGCAAATCCTGATTGTGCAAAAGCATTGACAAAAGATTTGACACAAGAACAGCTTGAGACACTTTCATCTTTTGCAAAAGCCAGAATGCTCGAGCTGCAAAAAGAGCTGTTAAACAAATTCAACACACATTTTGATAATTTTTATTCTGAAACAGAGTTGCACAAATCAGGTAAAGTGGAAGAATGTGTTGAAAAACTTAAACAAAAAGGCATGCTCTATGAAAAAGACGGTGCTCTGTGGTTTAAGTCGTCTCTTTTTGGCGATGATCAAGACAGAGTTTTAAGAAAAACAGATGGTTCAAACACTTATCTTACAGCAGATATAGCTTATCATCACGACAAAATTAAACGCGGTTTTGACAAACTTATAAATATTTGGGGTGCTGACCACCATGGCTATGTTCCGAGAATGAAAGCATCTATTGAGGCTCTCGGTGATGACCCTGAAAAGCTTGAAGTGCTTTTAGGGCAGCTTGTAAATATTGTTCTGGACGGTGAGGCCGTGCGTATGGGCAAACGTAAAAACATGGTTACACTGGAAGACCTGATTGATGAAGTTGGTGTTGATGCAACCAGGTACTGGATGATTATAAGAAGCATTGATACAACACTGGATTTTGATATTGAGCTTGCAAAATCAAAAACTGACGAAAACCCTGTTTTCTACGTACAATACGCTCATGCACGTGCTTGTTCAATATTCAGAAACGCAAAAAATGAACGTTTAAATGTTGAAACAAAAGAAAAAATTGCTCCGCTTTTTGAAGACAAAGAGCTGGATGAAGCAATAATGAATGCAAATTTAGGGCTTTTGTGGTCAACAGAAGATGAAAAATCGATTGCTTCAGCAAAAAAACTGATTTTGAAACTCGAAGAGTTTAAACCAATAATACTGATGGCAGCAAGAAACAGAGCGCCTTATCTGATTTGCAAATATCTTCAGGAGCTTGCAGGCTGTTTCCACCAGTTTTATACCTTTTCAAGAGTCCTGACTGATAACAAAGAGTTGTCAGCAGCAAGATTGGCACTTGTAAAATCAGTATCAACAGTGATAAAAACATCACTTGATTTACTGGCAGTTCAGGCACCGGAAAGAATGTAAAAAAAGAAGAGTTTTTACTCTTCTTTTTCTGACTCTTCTGCTTCAAGAGCTTCTTTTTCAGCCAATCTTTCTTTTACGGATTTTCTTTTTCTTATGAGCTTGGAGGCAGGCTTGTTTGTGTCCGTATCTTCTTCTGCTGTACAGTTTTTGATACGCTTATCAGACCCGTCATCCAAAAAGTTGCCTAAAATGCAATTTAGCAATGTTTTTTGCCCGAGATCAAAATTGCCGCTAAATGTTATTTGTGCATCATTAGCCTCTAATGTATTTAAAAATTTTGCAAACTCTTTAACAATATTGCCCAGATCCGCCGGGTTTTTCATCTTATTCACTGCGTGTGTTACTTTTGCAATTGATATTCTGAATTCGCCTCTTTCAGCTGCTGTTTTTGCTTCTTTTTTGCTTTTTAATCTATCTCTTAATGACAATTTTCTTCTCCAACTATATATTAAGTTCTCTTTTGTTATAATTTTTATTCAATTTTTGTGTTATCAGATAGTCTGATATTTTTGAGGCAAAATCCTTATAGTTAATTGCGATGTTTGCTTCAGGGTTAATTTCACTCACCGGCACCCCTTTATTGATTGCAGACATCATTGTAAGATAATTATTAGGAATTTTCCAGTACACTTTTTGTTTAACAACTTCTTCAATATCAGACGTTTTAATATCTTCATTTTCCATGTATCTGTTTAGTACAAGCTTGATTTTGTCAGCAGGGTAGCCGAGTTTTTCAAACAATTCCATGCATCTTTGTGTGCTTCTGATAGCAGGAAGGTTAACAATAGCTATCAACAGAATCAAATCACTGTTATCAAGAGCTGTGATTGTTTTTGTATCAATATTTGTGCCAATGTCTATTACTATATAAGAAAATGTTTTTTTTAACGCATTAAGAATACTCTTAATCTGCTCCGCCGTAATATCTTGTGACTTATCAATATTGAGAGGGTCGGCAATAACGTACAAGCTTGTATTTTTATATTTAGAAAGTGTTTTTAAAAGTTCTTCTTCATCCAGGTTGTGAATGTTGTCTGCTATATAATCCATTGCAAAAGGAGGTGTCATATCAAGAAATGTTGATACATCACCAAGTTGTAGATTCAAATCAATGAGAGCAACTTTTTCTTTTGACATTTGAGCCAATTCCAAAGCCAGATTAACAGCAATGGAGGTTTTGCCGATACCGCCTTTGTTAGAAAACGTTGAAATAATTTTACAATTCTGCGCAGGCTCTACACAATTAAGCTCCTGAGTAAGGTTATTAATTACTTCTTTAAACTCTGACTCCATAACAGGCTTTGTAACAAACTCTTTTGCTCCGGCCCTCATAACTTTGATAATTGTATCTGTGGATGTTTTGTTGGAAAGTGCAACAACGTGTGCTTCTTTATTCAAATCTTTGAGTTTTTTTATAAGATTTAAAGCCTTTTCAAAATTTTCCGAAATATCAATAAACGCAATGCATTTACCAGCTTTGCGCAAAAAATCAAATCCGAGCTCAAAATCAAAAAACTCTGCACAAATTTCAATATTATTAAAGGAAGAAAGATAATTTTTAATAATGTTTCTTGAATTTTCTTCCTTGTCTATAATAATTACATTCAAATTTTCACTCATTATTTTACCTGTACATTATAATGTACAAATATTATACAGTAAGAGCGACAAAATTTAAACGAAAATCCCCAAATATCAATTATTTATTGGAATAATTATTTGACTCAACGCAAACATATACGGGAGCCGGCTCATAAGCCGCCGCAAAAACACCATCAATAATAGACTCAAAAAACTTAGAAATAACTTCCATCATTTATAGATTTCCTTTCACACACAATTTCATTTCACCTTCACATATATATAAAAACATTTAGGAAAAAGAAATTGCCAATTCATAGAAAATTGTATTAAGAATATTAACATATCATTTTGATTTTGAAAAGTCAAAAATACACTTTATGTTAAATTCGTTAAAATCGTATATAAGAAAGTAATACAATTGTAACATTTAAAATATTTTTTAAACACCCCTAATGAGTTCAAGCAAGACTTCAGAACGGTTGGTTGAAGACACGCTCATTAACGCCGCAGCGGTTTGGGTTAGGATTCTATTTTTTACATATTCGGCGCTTTCTTGGGCTATGTCGGCGTCCATTAT
>LARD01000016.1 GCA_000980375.1 Clostridium sp. K4410.MGS-306
ACTTATGCAGGGCTTCTTGTTGGCAACTCTTCTAATAACATATCTATTTCAGATATTGAAATCACTAATTCCTCTGTCTTTACAGATGCAGGCTGGTCTTCAGATATATGGGATGTATCAGGCAATAGCCCTGTTCTTAAGACAACAAACTATTATAGCCTCACAGGTGCAACAGTAGAAGGATTGACTGCAGACGCAGTTGTTTCAGGCTATAAAAACAGTACAGCAGTCTTCTCTTCAAGAGATGCTTATGTACTAGTAGAAACAAACCCTACAGATACTGTTGCAGACATAATGAATCAATTTAAGTCTCAAATCGAAGCAAAAGGATTCTACTTTGACTGGAGTATATCTAATGGCCAAATTAGCGTAACAACAGATGTGGGAAGCTTCTTTTTTGACGGACCTGATGACAATGCACTTGTTGCCATGGGGCTTAAAAGCGGAACACTTGCCGGTTCTGGCTCAACTGATGACAGCACTGATACCGACAATACAATTCCAGAAGTTTCAACCGACCCGATATCCTTCACATCAAATGGTACAGGTACACTTGATCAGTCACTTGGTTTTGCTGCTTCATCCGTATTAACAGGTGCAACAGGAGGACTCAGCCTTGATACAAAAGTATCAGGTTCAGGCTCATATGTAATTGCTCAAGAAGGACAAAATTCATTTACTTTAAATGTTGAAAATGGTGACACAATAGGTGATATCATCAACAAAATCAATGCCAGCGGACAATACACCGCAGGTCTTGACGAAAACGGCAAATTCTTTATCTCTGCCAAACCATCACAAACACCATCAATTGCAACGAACCATATATCAGAAGCCGAAGCCATTGCTCAGGGCTATACAATTATAAGAACAGCTAATGATTTAAGCAAAATCAACACAACAACCTCCGGTAAATTTATACTTGCAAACGATATTGATATGACTGGTATAAACTGGTCACCGTTATCACTTGGTGCAAATATCACATTTGAACTTAATGGTAACGGATATAGTATAAAAAATCTTACTGTAACCGGTGTTGATAATGCAGCATTGATTGGTTCTGTTGGCAATAAAACCGACGTTATAATTAAAAATCTAGCTTTAACTGATGTTAATATAAGCGGCAATATGTATGCAGCAGGTTTCATTGCTAAGGGCAAAGATTATACAACATCTGACAGTCCTGGAAATATATCTATTGAAAACTCATCTGTAACAGGTACTATAGAAGCTATTGCGACAAATGATAGTGACTATGTATATGCAGGTGGATTGGTTGCTACTGCTCAAAATATATCTATCAAAGACTCTTTTGTAATTGCAGATGTAAAAGGATATCTTGCAAACGGTGCAATTAATAATGCAATTGGTGGCTTAGTAGGAACTTGTTCATCTGTAGGTGAATTATCGTCTATTTCAAATTCATTCTTCAATGGTAACGTCAGCGGATCAAACTTTGTTGGTGGCATTATTGGGGATGCCTACAAGACAACAATTGACTCTTGCTATACATCAGGAAATATCACGGCAGAAGACAATTCGGCAGGTGGTATCACAGGTTATGCATCGAATACAATAATATCTAATGTATATTCAAATTCTAATATTTACGGTGATTATTCAGGTGGTATCGTAGGCAGCTTGGATACAAACAGCAGTCTCTCAAATGCTGTATTTAACGGAACTATTGCAAGCAACTCTCATGTCGGTGCAATTGTCGGAGATACTTATGGTAATCTTACAATTACAAATACATACTGGAATGCAGATAAAACAGGTGATATAAACGGATATAATGAAGGCAATAATACAACTCTTACTGCAACTTCAGTACAAGGTTTAACATCCGGCCAATTTGTAGATGCAAGTAATTTTAATGATTTAGATTCTAAAATTTGGGATCTTTCAGGTAGTATCCCGACATTGAAAAACTTAAAATATGTATCAGATGCAACAATCGATAAAATCTCAGTCACAGCCCAAGAAGGTGCAACAAGCAACTTTGAAAGCGTTGTCGGATTCAAAACAATCACTCTGACCGGCGGTGTAACAGGCCTTACAAGAGAAACAGCAGGATTAACTGCAGGTTCCTTCACAATTGCGCAAGACGGCGCCAATGCTTTTACTTTTGAAGTAAAAGCAACAGATACTGTGGGCGATGTAATTGACAGAATCAATGCCGGCGGACAATACACAGCTAGTCTTGATGACCAGGGCAGATTTGTGATTAGTGCTGGTGATAATGCGGCTAAAGTTTATTTTGGATCTAAAACAGGTTTGAGCCTGGACGATACAACATTGGAGCATACAGATGCATACCGCGAAACTTTAAGAAATGGTGGTCATGGAACAAACAATACTTACAGTGATGTAATTGTTGGGCCAACAAAATTTATTATAAAAACCCACAAATGCGTTGATGGTATAGAAATAAATCTTACTGACAGCTCAACAACATACCAGGATATTGCAGATGCTATTAATGCTTATTCTGACGAATTAGAAGTAGAAGCAAAATTTGACTCGAATGGAGAATTTGTCATAGAAGGAACAGAAACTTATTATGACGATGATAGAAATGGTAAATTTATCAAAATTGAAGCTAACTATTCCGAATGTGAAAATTTTGCAAATGGCACAGGTTTTATTGATAGCGAAGGTAACTGTTATACAGGTATGTGGCACTCTATCTACAGCGAATATATGAGTACAAGCATATATGATGGAGAAACAGGAGAATACAAAAACAGCGGAAATAACTTCCGTGTTGATGCTGGAGATACGATACAAGATATTATCGATAAAATAAACTCACAAACTAAATTACAAGCAGGGCTTGATAGTCTTGGCCGACTATATATTGCATCAAAAGATAATCCTTCTGATATAGTAAAAATCGGTGCTCAAATTCCTTATGAAAACTCTTTCATAAAATATACAGGCCTGGACAATCTTTCTGCAGGCACGCTGCCTCCTGGAGAAATCACAATCACGCAAAACAGCGGATCAAACAGCAATTTCCTTGAAGTAACAGGATTTGAAACAGAGCAATCCGGCAGCATGGAAGAAGTGCTCGGCAGCGATGGATATATTCAGGTAACAGGTTCTGTAACAGGGCTCAAAGCATCTGATGTATTAGGCGGCCTAACAAAAGGAACGTTTACAATTACGCAGGGTGCAAACAATATCAATATAGCTATTGAGTCAACAGACTCATTACAGGATATTATTGATAAGATAAATGCGACAGGAAAATACACAGCGTCAATAGATTCCAAAGGCAGATTTACGATAGTATCGAAAGAGGCAGGATCAGTAAATCTTGAATTTGGAGGAACGTCTAATTTTGCAGGATTAGCAGGATTAAGCGAGTACACCGTAGAAGACAATTCGATAACATCGATAGGCACATACGACAAGTATTCTACATTAACTGGAAATGCGTATGTTAACACAGACATGACGTTCTCTGAGGGCAATTTCATACTTTCGCTTGGTGACAAGTCTGTTGAGTTTCATGTAGTTGAAGGTGAGAGCATTACCTCCGTAATGAATAAAATCAATAATTCTGATGTGGGTATTTCTGCCAGCATTCAGAATAACAGACTTGTTCTTACATCAAAAACTCCTGGATCTGAAGAAATAAAATTACAAGACGGCACATCTAACTTTGCCGAACTTACTGGTTTTGTTGGATCAGGAGGATCTATAACTAATTCTGTAGTAAAAGGTCAGCTCTCTACATACACCTCTGCTTATACAGCAATGAGTGCCCAGAACCAAGGCATTTCTGCTGGTAATTTCTTTGTTCATCTTACAGATGCAAACGGAAATATTACAGACACTGTTGAAATTAATGTTCTCAAAAATGAAAGCATTAATTCCATTATGGAAAAAATCAATAATTCAGGTCTTGGAATAACAGCTTCAATAAACGATTCCGGTAAAATGGTAATCACAAGAAATTCATCAGATACAGCCGGAGGAGTGCTTGTAACCCGCGGTTCATCAGATTTCACCAATAAAATCGGCTTTACATCCGGTGGCCACCAAAGTGTTGACGTCAACCAGGGTTCATCTGCCCAAATTGTGTCTCAAAATTCGGTTACCGGTTCAAGAAAATTCTCTGAAGGTGATTTCACATTAAGATTAACAGGTGAAAACGCAAAAGATATTACTATATCTATTGACTCATCTGACACAATAGATACCATAATCCACAAAATTAATTCTATGGATATTGGTATAACAGCTTCTTTAGATGCCAACGGAAAAGTTGTGTTCGAAAGAGATGCAGACACAGGTGAAGGCGGTATTGAAATCATCAAAGGTTCTTCTGATTTTACTACTGTACTTGGCTTTACTAAAGGCGGTGCACAATCAGCCGTAACCGTTGAAGGTAATACTGCTGAAATAATATCCAAAACAGCTGTATCCGCATCAAAACGTTTCTCTGCAGGTGATTTTACTATATCTTTAACAGGCGAAAACGCAAAAGATATTACAATTAATATTTCTGAAACAAATACTATTACAGATATCATAAACAAAATTAATGAACAGAATGCCGGCATTACTGCATATCTTGATTCTGATAGAAAATTAGTTATTAAACGTGATGCAGATATGGGTGAAGGCGGTATTGAAATCAAAAAAGGCTCCAGCAACTTTACAAATGAAATGGGCTTTACGTCTGGTGGCAATGCTATTATCAGTGCTCAAACAGGCTCTGTTGCAACAATCACCGGCACAAGTACGGTCAACACAGCAGAGAGCAGCGGATATAGCGCAGGAAACTTCTACATCCAGATGTACAACAAAGACGGAAGCAAAGG
>LARD01000009.1 GCA_000980375.1 Clostridium sp. K4410.MGS-306
TACACGTTCTAACAATTCTTTGAAGTAGTCTTTACCAAAAGCAGTTTTACCTTGTTTTAATCTTTCATCGTCAAGAATAAAACCTTTAATCATGTATTCTTTGAGAATATTCGTAGCCCAAATTCTAAATTGTGTAGCTTTTGCCGAATTTACACGATAGCCAACAGAAATAATTGCATCGAGGTTATAAAAATTTGTATCTTTAGTTTGCGTTTTTCCAGTCATAGCACCGTGTTTAGTGGTTATTTCCATTTTGGAAACAACCACTCTTTCATCAAGCTCTTTCTCTTCAAATATATTTTTAAGATGCTTGTTAATTGCAGGTACTTGAACATCAAACAATTCCGCCATAGCTTTTTGAGTAAGCCAAATGGTTTCATCTTTTACTATTGTGTTAATAGTTATATTGTCGTTAGGTGTGTTATAGACTAAAAATTGAAAATCTTTATTCATCATGCCCCCAAGTATCTATTTTTATTATTATACAATAAATTGGGGTAAAATGGATTTTATTCTTTTGCTATCCTGGCACCATGCCAAATTTGTATAAAATAGCGTCACGAATCATCATAAAATTTTCGAATCACTATTAATTTTTGTAATAGTAACTTTTTCTATTTAGGCAATTTTCGATTACAAACTGTTTTTATATAAATATGGTTAGATTTATTAGGTTTTAGTTTATATGAAAATTTTCAAAACGATATACACTAATGTTCGTAAAATAGCTGCAAAAATTACTCCAAAACAAAATACAATTGGTGATGAATTATTCCCGACAGTAGAAACTTTTGTGCGAGGTAAGCAATCTACATCAGGTAGTACCACACTTGTCCCATACAAAAAAAGAAAATGTGAATTTATACCTAAACAATATAAAAAGGCGCTCAGCGTCTAAGAAGCTAATCAGTATGCACAGGATGTGTTGGGCATTAAGAGCTTTGACATAGACGATTTGGAACTTGCTAATCAAGTAAATTTAAGCATGACAAGAGCATTCAATAAAACCAAAGGCAAAATAGCCCTTCCGGAATATGTAAAATATACAACAAACTTTTCTACCGGTAATTCTAAATACAGTGCTGACGATTCTCCCATGCAAATGTTGAGTTTTTGCCCGAAAAACAGCAATAATTGCAGCACAAACAGTTTAGAAATCAATAAAAAGTATTTTGATGAAATTGATACAAAGATACAGGAGAGTTTAGACAAGTTTGAAAGAAATGGTCAATTATCTAAGAACTCAAAAAATTTAAACCAAATTGATTTGATAACTTCGTTTCACTATGAGCATACGTTAAACAGATATTATCGTTTATACAAACAAGGAAAACTTACACCAAAAGCAAAAGTTGATTTTCAAAATTTATTAAAAACTGCAAAAGAACATGAACAATACCTGTTATTAAATAGAGATTCATTAGCAGATTATTTGTCAAAGAAAGCAGGTGTTAATTTAGAAAATTTGTCTAAAGAAGAATTTAATGAAATAGCCACAAAACAGTTGCTGCGGCTAAAACGTAAAAATAATACAATAATTTCTAATAATATTTTACAAACCCAAAATGCTATTGGCGTTGATGGATTTGTTTATCATGAACTGGGGCATAGTTGGCATTCCAAAGCTGTAAACTTTGATGATTATGAGAAGTGCTTTACTCCTTATGAGGCAATTGATGATAAAATTACAGCAATTAAAGTCAGCCAATATGCAGGAGAAAACGGAGCTGAAACAATCGGAGAGTTAGTGCAAGGGTTGTTATCAGGGGATAAGTATTCCGACGATATAATGACACTAGGCAATAGGTTAAGCAATGGTAAATTACAGTTCTTAGTTTAATGTTTAAACAAATGCTCTAACATAGTAATATCAACAAACTTCTTTTGCAGTCCCTTTTTGGGCTCAAATGACTAATTTTGGCTTGAGTATAATACGTCAGAAACACAATATAAAGCACTAAAAAGGTGCTTTATTTTATGGAGCGAGACTACGGGAGCGCAGCGACTGTATGCAGCTTGTCTGCATTGTAAAGGGACTTCTCTACGGCTCATTCTTCGCCTAGAGCTGAGGTCAACGAGGCTTAAGTGTGAGTGTTTTCTGCCCATTTTTGTTCTGGCTTTTTAGCCTCTTTGTCTTTCTTCTATAAAAAAAGAGTCCTCATTGGGACTCTTTTTTTATGGAGCGAGAGACGAGGCTCGAACTCGCGACCCCTTCCTTGGCAAGGAAGTGTTCTACCACTGAACTACTCTCGCATTCGGTAATTTTTATTATACATGGCAAATTTTAAATTTCAACTATTTTCTTTGAGACTTAACAAAATTTATCTCATCTGCTTTATTTTTAAGGGTTCCGGCCAATTTCTTTTTTAATATTTCATCAAGCATGGCGCCGATTTTTTTGCCGTCTTCTATGCCCAGCTCTTTTAAATCTTCTCCGTTTAGCTCTACCCTTATCTTTATTAATTTTTCAAGATAAATAAGAGGTTCTTTTCGTTTTGTCAAAAGATAATAAATTAGAATAGCTTCCAGACTTTTTTTGTGGAAAAACTGATAAATATCATAATTTGTGTTCATGACACTCAAATTATTTTCGAGCAGCCATTTTTTGTCTGTAAAAACTTTTTTTTCGTTTCGGTTAAAACAAAACGCTTCAATAATATTTTCGTCATTTAAAACTGTACCTAGATACACAAGCCAATCAAACGAGGGGTTGTATTTGTCAATGAGAGATTTTATTTCCAGCCCCTTGATATCAGGTTTTTCGCCGTGTATGAGCTTGTAGTTTTTGTTGACAACAAACATATCGTACAGTCTTGCTTTGTTGAGGCAAAAAGAGGATTTCAGCTCTGATTTTATGCGTGTCCAGGAAATATCGTCATGCATTTGTGTGTTTATATATTTTTCCTGAAGCTCTTTTGTGTGCGAGTCTCTGTGCAGATCAAACCTTGCGGCAAATTTTAGCCCGCGGATGATTCTTGAGGGGTCTTCGTTAAAACTGTTGTCGTGGAGCACTCTTAGGGTTTTATTTTTCAAATCATCAACTCCGCCTACATAATCTATCACATCGGCAAAGTTGTTTTCGTTTAAAGACATTGCAAGCGAGTTTACGGTAAAATCACGCCTGTAGACATCTTCTTCCAACGAGCAGCCTATCCTGACAACAACCGGCAGATGACCGCGGCGAGGGTAAAATTCCTGTCTTGTGGAAGCAAAATCTATTGTTATGTGGTTTTTAAAGAGTGCTTTGACGGTTTTTAGCTCGTTTTGCACCTGAATAATTTTGCAATATTTTTTATCAGCAAGCCTGTGGCAGAATTCCACTGCATTGCCCTGTACTGTTATATCAATGTCAAAAACTTTTTTGCCCAGAATCAGGTCTCTTACAACCCCGCCTATGAGGTATATTTTAAACCCATAATCGCCTGCTGTTTGGGAACAGAGTTCCAGAGCATTTAAAATATCTTTTGAAAGCTGGGCTTTCATCTGCTTTTTTAGGTTAAGAGTTTGCGCCATTTCTTTTTTCTAACGGTTTTTTACATAAATATTTCCGAACACTTTTACAAAAGATTTGTTTTCTTTTTCGAGCTCTTCGATTCTTTGTATCAAAATTTTGTTGTCAGAAATCAGCTCATCAATTTTTTCCAGCATGAGCTTGTTGTCTTTTTTGTATTCACCGAGCTGTACCGCATCTTCTATAAAATCTGTTTTTTTAATAAAATCTGCCACATCATAGGTAATTTTGCGTGCAATAGATTCGGCCAGCACGGCAAGGGTTTGATTTGAGATGTCGAGGGTAACGTTTTTAAGTTCGTTTTCGACTTCTTTATTGACTTCATTAATAATTGAAACCGGCAGCTCCTGCGGTTCTGTATAAATTTCTTGAACAATTTCCTGCACAGGGGGTTCAGGCTGTTCAGTGTCTTCGATTGGCTGTTCGATTTCTTCAATTTTTTGTTCAACTGCTTCAACCGGAGGTTCAACCTCTTCCAGGTGCGGTTCTGACATTTCAACAGCCATGTCAACGGGTTTTATTTCGTCTTTGTCCATGATGTTGATTTCGCATTTGGGTTGTTTGTTTTTTATGCCGCTTCTGATTTTTTCCACAGCCATTTCATCAAAAAATTCTACGCCGTCAGCGTCCTCATAAATTGGCTCTATTTTCCAATTTTTGATAAAAGCTTCGAGGATGAAGTTATCAATAAATAAATCTTCGCTGTTTAAAATTTCTATAATTTTTTCTTTGTTGAACATTGAAACCTCAGCCCTTGTTTACACTTGTATAATAATATATTTCAAACAAAAAAGAAACAGATTGTAACAAATGCGGAAACTTTTTTTTAACACTTGCGTCTAAAAATTTAAGAAGAGAGAAATAAAAAAGAGTTAAGAGGAATTAAGACTATGAATAACCTGACGCATGAATTTGCGTTATGCGATATTGACGTGGACGAAAAATTAATAACACAAACGGTTGAGGATGAATCATCAGAAGAGAATGCGAAAGAGGCGGGCATTGAGACAATAGAGACTTTTAACACCATTGTCAAAAAGAACGATATTTTGCAAAACTATCTAAAAGACATTGGCCGTATAAAACTCTTAAAAACATCAGAAGAACAGGAACTCGGTAAAAAAATCAAAGAAGGCAAATCAAAAGAAGCACAGATTGCCAAGAAAAAACTCGTACAGGCAAATTTGAGGCTGGTGGTGAGCATTGCAAAAAAGTACATTGGCCAGGGTGTGTTGTTTATGGACCTTGTGCAAGAGGGCTCAATGGGTTTGATAAAAGCTGCGGAAAAGTTTGACTACACAAAGGGGTTCAAATTCAGCACCTATGCTACCTGGTGGATAAAGCAGTCTATTGTGAGGGCTATTTCCAATCATTCCAGAACAATCAGAATCCCCGTGCACATGACAGATAAAATAAGGCTGTACAAAAAAGTTGCAGCAGCTCTTGTTTCGCAGCTGGGCAGAGAACCCACAGACGAAGAAATGAGCGCCAAGCTCGGGATTTCTGTAAAAAAACTTGATAATATCAAAAACGCAATATTTAAAGACCCCATAAGCCTTGACACTCCTATAGCAGAGGACCTTGTGCTGGAGGATTACGTTGCAGATGACAGCTACAAAGCACCTGATTCTACCACGCAGTCTGTGTTTTTGTACAAAGATGTCATGTCCATGCTCGAGTTTTTAAACCAGAGAGAAAAAACAATTTTAATCAACAGGTTCGGCCTTGACGGCCACAGCAAAAAAACTCTTGAAGAAATAGGAAAAACACTGGGTTTTTCTAAAGAAAGAATAAGACAAATAGAAAACATTGCACTCAAAAAACTCAAAGAGAACAAAGAGATTGTGCATTTGCAAGAATATCTAAATTAGCTGTATAAAAGCTTGAGGGAAATTACAATTCCCTTGGGACATCTTAAACTCCTTAGTGACGCTATTTCAGCAAAATCCTTTTCAGGGTTTTGCTTTTTTTTGACTTTAAAAATTAATACGTTCTTTTTCTACAACAACCGGTTTTTTGTTTACTCTTGTGTAGATTGCACCAATGTATTCACCGAGCACACCCATACAAAACAACTGCACAGAGCCGAGGAAAAACAGGCTTATGATAATAGGAGCAAGCCCCAGGGCAAACTCGTTCCAGAACATGAGTTTTAAAATAAAGTAGAAAACAGCCACGCCAAGGCTCAAAAACGAAAGCCCGAAGCCGAGAAACGTCATTAATCTTAAAGGAACTTTTGAATGCTTTACTATCCCTATCATTGCGTTGTCATAGAGCGAGTAAAAATTATTTTTGCTTATTCCTCTGCGGCGGGAAGGCTGCTTGTATTCTACAAATGCTTTTTCAAACCCTATGTCGCATATAAGCCCTCTGATGTAGGGGTACGGGTCGTCTAACTGTTTGATGATATCGATTACGCATCTGTCAAAAAGGCCGAATCCTGTGCAGTTTTTAACAAGGCTTGTATCGTCGTCTGCAATGCGTGATATCAGTTCGTAGTAGGCTGTTCGTATCATAAACATGGGGAAAGATTCTTCGCTTTGAGTTTTTTTGCCCAGCACAATTTTGTAGCCTTCTTCCCATTTTTTTATAAAATCACCAATAAGCTCGGGCGGGTCTTGAAGGTCGGAGGCAAGGTAAATTATAGCATCCCCGCTGCACTGCACCATGCCGTAATAGGGTGAGCGTATATGGCCGAAATTTCTTGCGTTGAGGATGACTTTTATCCTTTTATCTTTTTGTGCAAGCTCTCTTAATTTGCCTTCTGTGTTGTCACACGAGCCGTTGTCAAGGAGAATGTATTCAAACTCGTAATTGTTTGAGTACGGTTCTATAGCTTTTATTACCCTGTCATACAGGGTGTCGAGGTTTTCTTCTTCGTTGTAGCAGCTCGAGATAAGACTAATTTTTTTCATGATGTTTTTTAAAAACCCAGTTTTTGTTGAGTAAAAACGCTGTCACAGCGCAGATTCCCGTGGACACAAGACCTGCAAAGTAAAGGTTTATGTGTGCAATCTGTGCAAGACGCAAGATTATTATACCAGTTATACAAACAAGCGTATATACGGCAATAAACTTAAAAATCAGACTGTTGTCTTTGTTTTTAAACACAAGCACGCCCGTGGTTTTGAAGTTGAATAAAATACCTGCTATTGTAGACAGCACAACTGCAGCAGAGTAATGCAAACCGGTGTACATCAACAATGCAAACGCGCCGTAGCCAAATGCCGTATTTAGTATCCCTACGAGAATAAATTTTACAAACAGCCAATCAATTTTCATAGGCACATTATAATATAAATGGCAGATTTAATTTAACATATTTTACATCCAAGCCAATAAATAAAGTTTACGTTAACATATATAAATTAGTAAATTGTTTGAGGAATGAATACGTGGAGAGAATCTTTTTTAAACCTGAAAAATTATTTTTAATAATTTGTTTGTTCTGGGGTTTTTTCTATCTTGTATTATCGCCTCCTTTCACTGCAGCAGATGAATGCAGCCATTTTTGGAAAATACATTTGCTTGCTTCGGGACATTTTGGAACAAAAAAACTTACATCAGATGTAATGCTCGGAATCCCGAGAGGCAAAATTCTTTCTCAATCAGGAGAGTATATTCCTTTAGGCATGGTAAAAGCAGGATATAGAAATATCAAAACAAGAGGCAGGCTCACGGAAAAAACAAGTTTTGAAGTCACAAAAGAAATATTGAGTTATCCTCTTCAAAAAGATATTCAGGTTTTTAATACATTCCCTGTCCCTTTTTATTCAGGGCTGTCTTATTTAACGTCTATACCCGTAATGAAAGTTATGCAAATTTCAAAAGTTAATCCCGGGTGGATGATGTATTTTCTGAGGCTGGTTTCTCTATTTACATATACTGCTTTGATATATGCTGCCATTAAAATTACACCGGTAAAAAAATGGCTGTTTTTTGCACTGGCACTATTGCCAACGGCTGTTTATCAGGCATCTATGATTAATACAGACGGCATAACAACAGGCACGGGTTTTATTTTCATCGCTCTTACTCTTTATTTTGCTTATGGAAAAAATAATACTATGTTGAGTACAAAACAGCTTGTATTTTATGCATTAACTGCTGTTTATTTCTTAATCTGCAAGTTTGCTTATATTCCTATGATTTTTATATA
This sequence comes from Clostridium sp. K4410.MGS-306, assembly GCA_000980375.1. Taxonomy (GTDB): domain Bacteria; phylum Cyanobacteriota; class Vampirovibrionia; order Gastranaerophilales; family Gastranaerophilaceae; genus Limenecus; species Limenecus avicola. Next base: position 7,671 of record LARD01000009.1, read on the forward strand.
TTTTCTGATTCCTTCAAAAAAATTTGTTGATAAAAAAATACAGATAGGAACTTTTTTATTAATTCTTCTGGCCGTTATGAGTTATACATTTTTGACATTTATTTTAAATGACCATGCAAATAAAGGCACTGATTGTTATTTTGAAAGGCAAATGGCGGGTATTGTGCTGGCAGCTCAGCCGTTATTTGTATTAAAAGCTATTTTGTTTACGTCAATTGTTCAGGCAAAGAGCTTTTTATGTAGCATAATAGGGCTTTTTGGCTGGAGAGAAGTTACCATGCCTGCGTATAGCGCTGTTTTGTATTATTTTGTGCTTGTGTCTTTTGCTTTGTGCAATTTTAAAGATGAATTTTCTCGGGCGTATATATCTTTGAAAGAAAAAATCGGGTTTGTTTTTATTTTTGTGAGTTATTATTTTATACTTTTTATTGTTCTTTTTCTGGCTTTTCAAATAAGAACAGACGGGTTGATTGATTGTTTTTTCGGCAGATATTTTATCCCTGTTTTGCCTTTGATTCTTCTTGTCTTTTATAACAGAAAAATTCAGATTAAAACAGAATTTTTGCGTTTCATAAATATTTTTATTATAAACTTAGTGCTTTTAATTGCTTTGATAAGGATATTCATCAGATTTTATGTATAGAAAATTAGTACAGCCGCAGAATTTGTTTTTGTTATTGTGCCTTTTGGCAGGCATGGCGATGGTTTTTATCAATCCTCCTTTTCAAACATCTGATGAAGGCTCTCATTTTTACAAAATTTACGGCTATGTAGAAGGCTCTTTGAACTTTAAAAAAATTACCATAAATAAAGATGGGGGCAGTCTTACTTTCAGCGGGCAGATTCTGCCTTCGGGCATTGTGAGGGCGGTTTCTCTTTATGGTGAGATGAGTCTGGATTCGGGTAAGAAAACATCTTTTAACAAAACGGCAAAAATGCTCTCGCTTCCTCTTGAAAAAGACAAAAAGGTTTTTATTGCCTATCCTGTACCATTTTATATGCCGTTTGTTTATTTTTTGAGCGTGCCTTTGGTGTGGGTTTTGTCTTTATTTAATTCATCTCCTCTTTTTATGCTGTATGCTTGCAGGTTATGCTCTTTGCTCACTTATGCAGTGATTGTTTATTATGCAATAAAAATTGTGCCTTTTAAAAAGCATATGTTTGCATTTATAGGCCTTTTGCCCATGGCTGTTTACACGGCAGCGTCCGTGAGCGCAGACGGTATGACAAATGCGCTTGCACTTTTATTTTGTGCTTATGTCTTTAGGCTTGCTTACAAAAAAGAATCGGTTAATAAAAAACAGGTATTTTACCTGTGTGCAATTTTCTTTTTGCTCATGTTGTGCAAGTTTGCATATTTTCCGCTTGTTTTTATGTTCTTTTTAATACCGTCAGAAAGGTTTAAGTCGCATCAGTCACGGTATTTGTCATTTTGTGTGTTATTTGGTTTGGGTATGATTCAGGTATGTTTTTTGCTTGTTTATCATATGTTTGTGACACAGGGGATTGTGTCTTTTGCCAGTACGCTTGATAAAACAGAATTGTTCATAAAAGCAGTCATGCACCCTTTGTCTTATATGCTGCTTGTTTTTAGGACAATTTTGATAAACGGCTTTGGGTATCTTGTGGAATGTATTGGATCTTTTGGCTGGGATACTGTAAAAATTCCTCCTGTATTGGCTGATGTCTCGTATGCCGTGCTGTTAATCGGAGCAATTGAGGACAGTGATGAACAGGCACCTTCTGTTAGATGTAATGACAGAATAATATTAATAATATCAGTGCTGTTGTCTGTTTTTGTGACAATGAGCGTTTGTTATCTTTTGTTTACTTACATGCCCGCTCAAAAGGTCATAGACAATTTTCAAGGCAGATATCTTTTGCCCCTTCTGCCTTTGGGGTTGGTTGTGTTTTCGTTTAAAAAGTTTTGCTTTAAAACAAATGTTTTTAGATATTTTACGGTCATTGTTTCGTGTATTCTTATGTTTGTAAGTGTGATTGAGATAATCAAGAGGTTTTATATTTGATTATGCAGGATATCAAAGCTTTTAAAGCGCAGAATGTATTTGTTGTTTTGAGTCTTATAATGGGGTTATTTTACCTTGTGATAAACCCTCCTTTTCAGGCGCCTGACGAGGCGCAGCACATGTTTAAAATGTGGGGATATACACAGGGGACTTTGAGGTTTAAGGTGCTGCAAAATTATACCGGAGATGTTTTGCCGTTGAGCCTCATAAAATTGAGCCGTTATGAATTTATGCGCGGAGACACAAACAAAAAAATTACTGTAAATGAAATAAAACAGTCTCTAAATGTCAAACTCGACAAGGAAAACAAGGCTTTTTATACGTTTAATCCTACATCATATACTCCTGTTTCTTATTTTCCGTCGTTTTTGTTGTTGTGGGCGATGAAGCTTTTGAATATTGCGCCTCTTGTTATGATGTACATGCTGCGTTTGTGTTCGTTGTTTTTGTACACGGGGCTTATGTATTATGCAATAAAGATTATGCCCGTTAAAAAATGGCTGTTTTTTACTCTGGCACTGCTGCCAATGCCTCTTTACACCGCTGCGTCGGTATCAACTGATGCTCTTTTTACGGGTATTGTGTTTATATTTATTGCGTATTGTTCAAGACTGGCTCTCAGACCGGGAAAGGGCAGGGTTTTAAGACGGAAACATTATCTTGTAATTGGTGTTTTGAGCCTGTTGATAAGCATTTGCAAATTTGCTTATATGCCATTGGTTCTTTTATATTTTATAATTCCAAAAGACAGGTTTTCTTCTCAAAAACATAGGTACTATGCGTTTTTTGCGATTTTATTGATAAACCTTCTTGTGACTGGCTTGTTTCTGGTTTATTCCATCAACGCTGCCAAAGGGCTCAATACAGGTACACAAGGATATGAATCCCGTTTTATGATTTCTTTTATCATGCAGCGTTTTGACTGGTTTTTAGGTTTTATTTTTAAAACACTTTCTGTCAAAATACACGAATATATTGCGGGTTTTATTGGGAAACTCGGCTGGTATGACACTGTTTTGCCATCTTTTGTTTTAAAAAGTTTCTTTGCCGTAATTCTTATAAGCGCTGTTTTTAAGACAAAAGGAGAAGAGCGCGTTTTTAATTTAAAATCCAAGCTGATTTTTGCTTTGATTTTTGTTTGCTGCTTTTTTATCATAATGTGCTCGGCATTTATACTTTTCCAGTGTCATCCTGTTATTTGCGGGGTGCAGGGCAGGTATTTTATGCCTGTTGCTCCTTTATTGCTTTTGATGTTTGATAACAAAAAACTTGCTGCAACAAAACTGCCAATGTTTTTGACAGCGGTTATACCTCTTTTGAGCATCGGGGCGTTTTGGGCATTGATTACAAGGTTTTACGGGTAAGGCATATGGAGTTTTTGTCTAAGAATAAAAATATTATATTAAATACTTTGTTGTTATTAACTTATTGTGCGCTCACGATTTTTTGTGCAATGCACCATGAGATATGGCGTGACGAAGCACAGGTGTGGGTGGTTGTCAGAGATTTAAATCTTTTTGGAATAATCGACCATGTAAGAATCGAGGGGCATCCTCTGTTGTGGTATTTTATTGTAATGCTGCCCGCAAAGCTTAAACTGCCTGTTTTTTCAATGCAGGTGTTGAGCCTTGGTTTTATGTTGTGTGCAGCCGGGCTGTTTTTGTACAGGTCGCCTTTTAATATTGTGACAAAAGCCTGTGTGCTTTTTAGTGCGGGCTTTTTGTACTGGTTGAGTGTAATTTCGCGCAGTTATTCTCTTGTGGCTTTATTTTTGTTTGTACTGGCAATGCTTTATCCCATGCAAAGAAAAAGGCCTTTTTTGTATGCAGTTGTTTTGGGTTTGTTGTCACAGACACATGTTTTGATGAGCGGGTTTTGCGCAGGCATGTGTGCGCTGTTTTTGTACGATAACATAATAAAAAACAAAGAAACGCCAAAAAAATATATAGCACCTTTTTTGGTTTGTTTTTTGCCGCTTCTTTTGCTTACAATTTATATTTTTTCAAATCCGCATGACAATGTGAGCGTACAAAATTACATGCTCAAAACAGACACAAGTCTTTTTAAGAGCTTTATATCAGTGCTGGTAAACACCTATATGTTTATGACAAACATCAAGGGACTGTTTGTTACTTTGTTGATTGCAGCTTCTTTTGCGGGTATTTTTGTAGAAAATAAAAAGATATTCTGTGTTTATTTATTCAGCATGCTGTATCAGCTGGTGGTTTATACTTATATATGGTCATGTGCACCTGAAAAGGCGGCTTTGTTTTTTGCGGTGACTGTTTTTTGCTGGTGGGTTGTGCTTGATTGCAGGCCGCAAAATGAATTGTCGAAAACAAAAAAGATTTTGTACAATATTTTGCTTGCAGTGATTTTTGGCATGAGCGTTAATGTGGGGTTTATGTTGTTAAAAAATGATATCCGCTACGATTATTCCTCTTCTCAAAAAACAGCGGAGTTTATTGAGAAGAATATAGAAAAAGATGCAGTGCTGGTTACTTTTGACCCTGTTTTTACCAGCGGAATAAGCGCGTATTTAAAAAACGGCCAGAAGTTTTATTACCCTGATACAGGTGAGTATTACACATTCAGCTATGACGGCAGGGCAAATACGCACCTGAGCGCACAGGAACAAACCGAATTTTACAAATTACACAAAAATATTTATTACATACAAAACTGGCTCAGCCCTTCGCAGGTGCCTGTTTTTGCAGCAGAAGAAACAACGCTTATACCAACGGAAAAATTTTATATAATAAAAAGGAAAGGCTTCTAAATTAAAATGAAAAGGAATATCAATATACTCTATACCTTGTTGTACGGTATTTTTACACTAATTGTTGTGCTTAGTCACGAAATATGGGCAGACGAAGCGCAAGTGTGGCAGATTGTGCAGAATGTTTCATTTTTAGGTCTGTTCAAACACCTCGTGAATGAGGGGCATCCTTCGCTGTTTTATCTTATAAATATGCCGTTTGCAAAAGCAGGATTCAGTGCAGTGTTTATGCAGATATTCTGCTGGTTGTGTACAACTGTGAGTGTGTTTTTGCTCTGGCAGTTTGCTCCGTTTAAACAATATACAAAGCTTGCCATAACGTTGAGTGCCGGGTTTTTGTATTTTTTCCCTGTTATTGCAAGAAGTTACAGCATTATACCGCTTTTGGTGTTTGTGCTTGCTCTTTTGTATCCTCATTACAAGAAAAAACCGTTTTTATATGCACTGCTTCTGTTTTTGACTGCTAACACGCACGTTATTATGCTCGGGCTGTGCACTCTTTTGTCGCTGGACTTTTTGTATTGTGCGGTTTTAAAAGAAGATGATAAGCCGGTTAGAAAACGTAATATTTTTGCATTTTTAATCATGGCATCGGGCATGATAGCGGTGGTTGCGCAGCTGGCTTTGACAATGCAAAGCAACGCTGTAATCGGTATGCATACGCTGACTCTGTGGGGAAGCTGTGTAAAAGTATTTACCCAGTTTTTCCTCAATGCTGTAGACAACCAGTGGGCAGAGCCGGGCAGTTTTTCTTTTGCGCCTTACACCATTACTGCAGCTTTGATATCTGTTGTTTTATACATTGCGCTTTTTGTTTTGTTGTTTAAAAAGAACAAAAAGATTTTTGCAATAGGGTTTTTGGCTGTACTTTTTCAGCTATTGATTTATATTGCGGGGTATAACCACTGGATTTTTGTAAACAGAATTTTTTGTGCGCATCTGGTTTTGATATTTTGTTTTTGGATTGTGCTCAATAAAAACGACAGGTTGATAAACATATTGTTGAGTTTGTTTTTTACTCTCACCGTTTTTAACGGGCTCAAATATGCTGTTTTGGATATACATAATCCCTATTCCGGCGCAAAGGAGACAGCAGAGTTTATTAAAAATAATATAGATAAAGACAATTCCGTGATAGTTACGGACAACCCTCCATATGCGGTTGGAGTTGTGTATTATCTAAAAGGAAAAAACAGTATCTACTGCGCACAGCAGCAAAAAAATATAAGTTATGTTGTGTGGGACAAATCCCTCTTGTTTATATTAGACGGCAGTAAATGGCCCGAGTATGCCAGGTTTGTTATGCAAAACGAGCCCGATTTTAAAAACAAAAAGCTCTATGCACTTGTGCCGTTTTTTGATGCAGACAAATTCGATGTTGATAAAATTGACAATTTTAAACTTATTTTTGAATCTAAACCTTCAATGGTAAAGTTGGAAGGATTCAGGATTTATGAATATTTAAATAATTAATTTTTCATTAATATTTGAAAATTTCTTATAATCAAATGATATAAAAGTATAGTAAGTTAATGAAAATACACGTATTAGCAAAAATAAAGGAGGACATTATGTCAATCAGACCGTTAGGCGACAAATTGGTAATCAAAGTTATTGAAGATACAGAACAAACTTCCGGCGGAATTTTTATCCCCGATTCAGCTAAAGAAAAACCGCAAAAAGGCGAAGTAGTAGCAGTAGGCCCCGGCAAAACTCTTGACGACGGCAAAAAAGAAGAAATGGAAGTTAAAGTAGGAGAAAAAGTCCTTTTTGCAAAATACGCAGGTACAGACGTAAAAATGGGCGACGAAACTTTCAAAATCATGTCTGTAAAAGACGTTTTGGGCGTTTTGGAAGCATAGACTATTAATTCATTAAGGAGAAAATAAAATGGCTAAAAGAATTGTATTCAATGAAGAAGCTAGAAAAAGCTTACTCAAAGGTATAGACGCAGTAGCCGATGCTGTAAAAGTAACACTCGGACCAAAAGGTCGTAACGTTATTTTAGAAAAAAAATTCGGCGCACCTCAAATCGTTAACGACGGTGTAACAATTGCAAAAGAAATCGAACTCGAAGACGGTCTCGAAAACGCTGGTGCACAACTTCTTAAAGAAGTTTCATCAAAAACAAACGATGTTGCTGGCGACGGTACAACAACAGCTTCTGTTCTTGCACAGGCTATTGTAAGAGAAGGCTTGAGAAACCTCACAGCAGGCGCTAACCCCATGGGCATGAAACGCGGTATGGACAGAGGCGTTGAAATGGCTGTTGAAAAAATCAAAAAAATGGCTCAACCTGTTGATTCAAAAGAAAAACTCGCTCAAGTTGCTACAATTTCTGCAGGCAACAATGCTCAAATCGGTGACCTGATTGCAGATGCTATGGAAAAAGTAGGTACTGACGGCGTTATCACTGTTGAAGAGTCAAAATCTTTCGGTACAAACCTCAAAGTTGTTGAAGGTATGCAGTTTGACAAAGGCTACATCTCACCTTACTTTGTTACTGACCCTGAAAGAATGGAAGCAGTTTTGGAAGACGCTTATGTTCTTTGCGTAAACAAAAAAATCAACCTCATTGCTGACCTTGTACCTATCCTTGAACAGGTTGCACGTGACGGACGTTCTTTGTTAATCATCGCAGAAGACGTTGAAGGCGAAGCTTTAGCAACTCTTGTTGTAAACACTATGAGAAAAGTTTTAAGAGCAGTTGCTGTAAAAGCTCCCGGATTCGGCGACAGAAGAAAAGCTATGCTTGAAGACATTGCTATCTTAACAGGCGGTGAAATGTTCACAGAAGAACTCGGTATCAAACTCGAAAACATCACTGTTCAAATGCTCGGTAAAGCAAAACGCGTTACTGTAACAAAAGACAACACAACAATCGTTGTTGGTGACGAAAACAAAGAAAGAGTAGCTGACAGAGTTAGATTAATCAAAAAACAAATCGAACAGTCAGATTCTGAATACGACAAAGAAAAACTTCAAGAAAGACTTGCAAAACTTTCAGGCGGCGTTGCTGTAATCGAAGTTGGTGCAGCTAGTGAAGTTGAATTAAAAGAAAGAAAATTGAGAATTGAAGACGCTCTTAACGCAACAAGAGCTGCTAAAGAAGAAGGTATTGTACCCGGCGGCGGTGTTGCTCTTGTCAGAGTAATGCAAGAAATGGCTAAATCATTAGATACTTGCCCTTACAATTCTGATGATGAAAAAGTCGGATACAGAATCCTTCTTGACGCTCTTCACATTCCTTTGAAACAAATCGCTGACAACGCAGGCGAAAAAGGCGATGTTGTAGTTGAAGAAGTTAAAAAACTTCCTGAAGCAGAAGGTTTTGATGCTTTGACAAACGAATACGTTGACATGTTCAAAGCCGGTATTGTAGACCCTGCAAAAGTTACACGTTCAGTACTCGAAAACGCTGTATCAGTAGCATCTATGCTTCTTACAACAGAAGCTGCAGTTGTAGATATTCCGTCTAAGGAACCTGCACCGGCAATGCCTCCTATGGGCGGCGGAATGGGTATGATGTAAGACGAAAAACGTCATCAAATTTCAGCTAAACAAAAACCCCTTTGTTTATACAGAGGGGTTTTTTTGTTGCATATTTTTTCGAAATTCCGAAATAATTTTGATAAATTTAATATCCGATTGAGCTAAACGGCAAATATGATAAGAGTTACATATATGTAATATGTTAAATTCAAAAATAAATATAATTTACGTATATGGAACTTGATAAGCAAGAGTTGATAAAAGTTTTAGGCCATTATTTAAAGTCATTAAGAGAGCAAAAAGGCACATCGCTCAACATTTTTGCATACGAAAATGACTTGACCACAGCCACTGTCAGCAGGATTGAAAACGGACTTGTTGACACAAAATTTTCGACGCTCATAAAATATGCAAAAGGTCTGGAAATACCTCTTGAGCATATTATTATGAACCTTGATATCGATTATTCCAACGATAATTAACCTTAAATATGGTGATGATGTTTTTTTACTCTTCCACCGTCAACTTCGTGGACGTTTTCTATTGTTATAAATGCTGATTCATCAATGTTTTTGATAACTTGCTTGAGTTTGGCGATTTCAAGCCTGTTGATTACACAAAAGATGATTTTCTTTTCAGCGCCTGAATATCCGCCTTTTGCTTTGAGGTAAGTAACGCTTATATCAAAATGTTCCATGATAGCATTACCTATATCAGTGTGTTTTTCTGTGATAATACGCACTGATTTTGACTCGTTCAAACCTTCAATAACAATATCAATTACCCTGTAGGCAATAAAATATGAAATCATCGAATACATTGAGCTCTGCCAGTTTCCGTAAACAAAGCCTGCTGCAGTGAAAATGAAAAGATTAAAGAACATAATGATTTCACCAACGGAAAAGCCCCATTTTTTAGAAAGGCTTATGGATAAAATTTCAGTACCGTCTAAAGAGGAGTTGCTTCTCAACACCAGCCCTACTCCGGCACCGAGTATCAAGCCGCCGAATATACAAGCCAAAAACGGATCTGAAACATGTTTGTGGTTGAGCCATACAGGCATTAAAGATACGCCGATTGATAATACGGTAACCGCATAAAAAGTAAATGCCACAAATGCTTTACCCATTTTTTGCAATGCGAGGAATATAAATGGAAGATTCAAAATAAAAATGCACCAGCCAAGAGGGAATTGAGTTTTATAGTTGGTCATAATTGCTATACCCAGAATCCCGCCGTCGATAATTTTATTCGGAATCAAAAAACCTTCCAGAGAAAATGCGGCAATCATTGCGCCCAGCGTCATTACGATGATATTCATTATATTCTTTTTCATTTAACTATCATAACATATGGTTTTGCTTTCTTGCAATAAAGTATTGTTATTTTAAAGATTTCGTGTATAATCTTATTAGCAGTTAATAATTAAGGTTTTTTGGCTGCTATGTTTATTTAGGCAAAAGGGTCGTTGGATTAAGTCTTTCTCTTTTGTTTGAAAGATTTTTGTTTACATAAAATATGAGCGTTTGCAAATTTAATTACAAATACATTAAGGATAAAGCTACCCCCGGCAGTTGGAGAAGGGGTTACGAAGGGTATCAAAAAGATATTGTAATGTCTTATGATACAAAGCTTGCCGGTGTTGATGCAAAGGTCAAAGGCAACTTTAAAGACGCGTACGAAACAAGCCTCACTTTTACAAAAAACGGTGTAAAAGCTGATTGCAGCTGCCCTTTAAAAGAAGAATGGTGCAAACATGCTATCGCTGTTGGTCTCAAGGTTATCGAAGACAAAGTTTATGACGAATACCTCGAGCGTGTGCACAAAATCAAACCCGAATACCCTGATGAGTTTGTTCCTCCGTTAGAACACCCCACAGGCAGATATGTTTTTCACTTCAACCCCAAAAGAAGACAGAATTTTTTCTCTATCCTTGTAATGGACAGAGAAACAGGCAAGGTAATAAGAGACCTCGAGGCTATTTTAAGAGCTATTATCGAGGTGCAGAGAAACGACAAATCTTTTATTTTAAACGACGAAGAAAAAATAGAAATAGCTATATTCCAGCTTCTGCTCCAGCGCTCAAGGCTGGATAAAAAAGCAGGCTGGTATGATGTACCGATTAACAAATTTGACGGGTTTTTCCAGCTGCTCTCGCGCGCAGAAGAAGTGTTAGACGGCAAAACAAAAGAACGCCTGCGCTTTGATGACAAAGAATGGGAGCTTGCTCTGTCTGTTAACTTCTCCATGGTGGGCAATGTGTTATTGTCTTTGACGTGGGAAAGACCGGACGGCAGCGACTCTTACCCGTTTGAAGAAATAAGATACTTTTCAAGACAGTTAAAATGGGGAAGATACAAAAACGTAATTTTCCCGACAAACACACCGGTTTCGGCGCTGCCTCAAAACCTTATTAAAGCGAGCTTTACAGATGTAAAAGATGCTGACGGTGCAAAATTCCTTTACGAAGAGCTGCCAAAGCTGCAAAAGGCTATGAAGGTAACTGTTTCGGAAGCTATAGAAAAACTCTTTTTAGAGCAAAAACCGCCCGTAAATATTGTTACACTGGGCTTAGACTACGACGGTTCGCTTAAAGCAGAACTCGAGTTTGAATATGACGGAACGCGTGTTCCTTACTCAAAACATACGGAAAAAACACCTTACGTAACAATCAAAAAACCAAAAGAAGACTTGCTCTACTGGGTAAAAAGAAACCCCGTGCATGAAGAACAGGCTTATCAAATGTTGCTTGCGTGTAAGTTTGCACCCATGCAGACAAACAACCTTGCACTCGAAAAAGAAAACGCAATCGATTTTTATAACTACTATATCCAGCAGGCAGGAGACGGCTGGAAGTTTGAAGAAAAAGACGATATGTCGTTTTTCAAACTTACAAAAGACCCGTTTGAATTGTGTGCTGATATTGATTTTTCTATTAATTCAACAGACAGTTTTGAAGTGGAGCTGTACGGACGCGTTGGTGAAGAGATTATCCCGTTTGATGATTTGTACAGCCAGACTCTGGACAACAGCAAATATGTGAGAATCAAAAATCTCGGCTTTGCCGAAATCCCCACAATGGACATATACTCACTTATGAGAGCGTTCAACACTTTTGATGTTTACAAAAATGACGAAAATAAATACATTGTAAAAACTTACCGTGCAGGCCTCATGTCCGAAATGGAAAACCTTGGCATGAAAATAAAAATGAGCCGTAAGTTTTCTAAATTCTGGAAACAGATTTCAACCTTCTCCACAATGGATGTTCCGAGTTTGCCAAAGGGAATCAATGCAGAATTCAGAGAATACCAGACAAGAGGTTTTGGCTGGCTGTGGTTTATGTACCAGTACGGTCTGAACGGAATCCTTGCCGATGATATGGGGCTTGGTAAAACATTGCAGGCGCTGGCGTTGATACAAAAAGCAAAAGAAAAAAACAAAAAAGCGCCAAACCTTGTTATCTGCCCTACTTCCGTTGTTTTCAACTGGGAAAACGAAATAGAAAAGTTTGCACCCGGTTTGTCCTGTCTCAAATTGAGCGGCACGGAAAGAAAAGAGCTGTTTAAAGAAATACCAAAATACGATGTTGTAATCACAAGCTACGCTCTTGTCAGACGCGACATTGCAAAACTCAAAAAACACGAGTTTAGATACGTTATCCTTGACGAATCTCAAAACATCAAAAACGCAGAATCCATGACAGCCCAGAGCGTAAAACAGCTCAACTGCAAACACAAACTGGCTCTGTCAGGTACACCTATCGAAAACAGACTTGAAGAATTGTGGTCAATTTTCGACTTCTTGATGCCCGGATTTTTGTTTGATAAAAATGAATTCAACTACCGCTACGTTACCCCGATTATGGAACGCGAGGACAAAACAGTGGAAAAACGTCTTAAATCACAGATTTATCCGTTTATCCTCCGCCGTATGAAAAGAGACGTTGCAAAAGACCTTCCCGATAAAATCGAAAACGTTGCATACTGTGAACTTACGCCCGAGCAAAAAGATTTTTACATGGAGGTTATGGACTCAACAAGAGAAGAACTCTTCAAGTCCATCGAAGAAAAGGGTATCGAAAAAAGCAGAATGTCCATTTTCTCTGCGCTTTTGCGCCTGAGACAAATCTGCTGCCACCCGCGTCTTTACGACAAAGAAAATATCAAAGGAATAAAAGAATCCGGAAAATTCGAGCAGCTTAAAGTTATGCTAGAAGAAATCATTGCCGAAAAACACAGAGTGCTGTTGTTCAGCCAGTTTGTGGATATGCTCGATATTGTAAAAGAATGGCTTACAAAAGCGGGTATCAAACACGAATACCTTACAGGCAGCACAAAAGACCGTCAGGAAGTTGTGGAAAGATTCAACTCTGACCCGACAATTCCAATTTTTTTAATCAGCTTAAAAGCAGGCGGTACGGGCTTGAACCTCACAGGCGCGGATTATGTAATCCACTACGACCCGTGGTGGAACCCTGCTGTTGAAGATCAGGCAACAGACAGAGCCTACCGTATCGGTCAGACCAAAAAGGTGTTTGTTTACCGTATGATTACCAAAGGCACGGTAGAAGAAAAGATTCAAAAACTCAAATCAAGAAAAAGAGACCTAGTGGACTCCGTTATCTCTGTCGACAGAAATATCGGCAAATCACTTACTTACGAAGACCTCAAAGACATCTTCTCGCTTGATTAATGTCCTGCGTGTATCAGGAATCTGAAATAAATATAAATTGAGCTCATCACAAGCGACACAAAAGTGATAAGAGCACCGTATTTGAGATACTTCATAAACGGAATCGGCTTTCCGTGTGCAGCAGCTGTCTCTGATACAATAACGTTTGCTGCAGCCCCGATAATTGTCATGTTTCCGCCAAGACAAGCACCCAAAGACAAGCACCACCAAAGAGGATGAGCATACTGAGCTCCTTCTACAAGCTGAATTTGATAAATCATTGGCGCCATGGTAGCAGTGTAGGGGATGTTGTCCACTATACCTGACAAAATTCCCGATGCCCACAAAATAAGCATTGCCGCAGCAGATTCGTTGCCTTTTGTCACATCAAGAATCCACTGTGCCATAATTTTTATGCCGCCTGCGGCCTCAAAACCGCCTATGATAATAAACAAGCCGATAAAAAAGAATATAGTGTTCCATTCCACACCGTTTAAGACCCTTTTAGGGCTTTCAAATATCATTAAAAAGCTGGCACCCGCAAGCGCAATAACGTGTGACTCAATATGAATTAAATCATGCAGAACAAACCCGAGAATAACAAGAGACAGCACCACACCGGAGCGTATTGCAAGGGCTTTGTCCGTAATGGTTTTGCTGTTGTCCAGATGAGCAACAGCTTCCATTTTGTCTTTTGCTGCAACAAGGTCTTTTCTAAAGCACAGCCACAGGATAAACAGAGTGACAATAAGAATTAAAAGCACAATGTCTGTTAATTCCATGAGGAATGTCATAAAAGTAAACCCTGCTTTGCTTCCGATGATGATATTCGGCGGGTCGCCGATTAGCGTTGCCGTACCGCCAATGTTGGAGGCAAGAATCTCTGTAATAAGGTAAGGAAGCGGGTTTATATCAAGATATTTTGCCACAAGAAACGTAATAGGCACAACAAGGATTACCGTTGTTACGTTGTCAAGAAAAGCTGACGCAACTGCCGTGAAAAATCCAAGTACAAGGAGTATTTTTACAGGATGGCCTTTTGTTTTTTTTAGCAGTGCGTTTGCTATCCATGTGAATATGCCGCTTTTGCTTGCAATGCTTACAATAATCATCATTGAAACAAGCAAAAATATTACGTTAAAATCTACAAAATTTATAAAATAATGAGGGTCAATAGCAGCTTCGTGTCCTTTTGACTGCGCAAGAAGACCCAGCATAAGCGTTATTGCCGCCCCTATCATTGCCACTGTTACTTTTGATATTTTTTCCCAGGCTATAAATATATATGCAACTATCAAAATTGTGGTTGAAATAGCCAGAGCATGTGTGTGTATAAGGTTTAAAATATTTTCCATAGCAACTCCATAAATTATAATTTATCCGATTTTACCGTGATTGTTGACGGTTGTAAACAACTATTAAACTTAAATTGTAATTGCAGCTTGTTTTTGTGATAATTTTTTTACTGCGCACACAATTAGAGAGTGAAATTATGGGATTATTGGAATTTTTTAAAGAACCGCCGGCTGCGGAACCTATTAAAGACGAAGAACAAATTAAAAAAACATACTCTCATTTCAGACTGAGAATGTTTTATTCCTGTTTTATCGGCTATGCAATGTTTTATCTTTGCAAAAAGAATATTGCAGCAGCCCTGCCTTCAATGAGTAAGGAACTGGGCTATTCAAACCTTGAGCTGGGTGTTATCGGAAGCTCGCTGTACTTTACTTATGCTATCGGAAAATTTGTTAACGGTATGATTGCAGACCGTTCCGATGTAAGAAAATTTTTGCCTACAGGCTTGATTCTGGCAGGTCTTGCTAATATCTGCTTTGCGTTGAGCTTTTTTGTATTCACTCCGGGCAAGTTTACATTCTTTGGCTTGCCTAGTGCAACAATTTTGTTGTGGGTGCTGGCATTTTTCTGGGGATGTAACGGATGGTTCCAGTCCATGGGATTTCCGCCTGTTGCAAAGAGTTTGACTTACTGGTTTTCTAACTCTGAAAGAGCTACAAAATGGGCTATGTGGTCTACATCACATCAGACAGGTACATTTTTGGCCGTAATTCTTTCAGGCTTTGTTATTGCAAAATTCGGCTGGCAAGCAGCGTTTTATATCCCGGGTACTCTGGCAATTCTCGTTGCTTTGTGGATGTTCAACCGCTTGAGAGACAAACCTCAGACAATCGGACTTCCTGATGTTGAAGAATACAGAGAGCCCGAACGCGCTAAAGAAACTGCTAAAACAGAAGACGAAGACGACGGCATGACATATATTCAGATTCTTGTTAAAAACGTTTTGACAAACAAGGCTATCTGGGCGCTGGCTATGGCGTATGTGTTTGTGTATGTTATCAGATTCGGTACGGAAGACTGGATTATCAAATACCTTGTAGAAGCAAAAGACAACACACTGGAACTAGCTTCTATGAAACTGGCTTGCCTGCCTTTGTTCGGATTTTTCGGAACAATTTCAGCGGGTGTAATTTCAGATAAAGTGTTCAAAGGCGCAAGAGCACCGATTAACGTAATCTTTTTGCTCGGTGTAATCGTTTGTATGACAGGTTTGTACTTTAACGGTACAGGGCCGAACTTTATTGACGGCGTATTTCTTGCGCTCACAGGCAAATCGCTTGTGGATGTGATAAAAATCAACGGCTCCGGCGTAATCGATATTTTGTTAATCGGTTTTTCAGGATTCTTTACATATGGCCCGCAAATGCTCATTGGCGGTGTTTGCGCAATCGAATCCAGCTCAAAGAAAGTTGCTTCTGCCGTAACAGGCTTTACAGGAACATTCGGTTACGTGGGTGCAATGCTTTCAGGTCTTGGCACAGGGCTTGTTGTTGACAAATTCGGCTGGAACGGAGCACTTGCTTTCTGGGGCGTATCAGCATTGATTTGTGCGTTGATTTGTCTTCCAATGTGCTTTAAGAAAAAATGCGCTTAATCACACAAGCGTGATTAAACTAAAAAACAAAAAGGTGAATCATTGATTCACCTTTTTTATTTGTTAAAATTTAAAAAATTCCTGTTCAGAAACCCCGAGTACTTCAGCAAGATTAAACAGCAAATCTAAACTCAAACCTCTTTTGGCGGTTTCAATTTTTGCAAGATGTTCTCTTGATATGCCCAATTTTACTGCTAAAGCCATTTGTGAAAGTTTTTTGCTTTCTCTCAATGATTTTATATTTTGGGCTAACTTTTGTAATTTTGTAGTCTTATTTGTCACAATATTATTTTAGTGTATAATTAAGTAGAGTTTGTAGCCTAAAAGAGAACAATTATGAAAGACTATGACACAATTTATGATTATTCTATAGAAGCACAATATTGCTTGGACAAAGCCGAAGATATTTTGAATCTTATGTTGTCGTGTGATGATATTCCATCAGTTTGTCAAACATGTGCATATTTTGTAAATGACATGATTCAAAACACAAATAATATTCTTCAAAAAATAGAATTAATATCAAACAAATAAATATTTATAGAGCAATTTCGTTATGCTATAATCTTTTTACAGAAAAATTCACAGGAGAGTATACTATGAGACAATCACAAAGATTAGATAAAATCCCGCCATACCTGTTTGCGGAAATAGACAGAAAGATTGCAGAAGCAAAAGCTAAAGGGCATGAGATTATTTCTCTTGGCATAGGCGACCCTGATACACCGACTATTCCTTCTGTTGTGGAAGCTATGCATAAAGCAATTGATAACCCCAAAAACCACGACTATCCGCCTTATAACGGAACAGCTGATTTTAGAAAAGCTTCTTGCGACTGGATGAAAAAACGCTTTGGCGTTGAACTTAATCCTGATACACAGATGCTTGCAAACATCGGCTCAAAAGAAGCTATTGCGCATGTTTTCTTTGCATTTGTGGATGAAGGCGACTACACACTCGTGCCGGACCCCGGGTATCCTGTTTATAAAAATGCAACTATCTTTGCAGGCGGAACTCCTTATTCTATGCCATTGAAGGCGGAAAACGGATTTTTACCCGACTTTGACGCAATACCCGAAGAAGTTGCAAAAAAATCAAAACTCATGTTCTTAAACTACCCCAACAACCCCACTGCGGCTGTTGCTGATAAAGAATTTTTCAAAAAAGCAGTAGATTTTTGTAAAAAGTATGATATTTTGCTCTGCTCTGACATGGCTTATTCAGAGATGACATACGACGGCTACAAAGCACCGTCTGTGCTCGAGGTTGAAGGCGCTATGGATTGCGCTATCGAGTTTTATTCTCACTCAAAATCCTACAACATGACAGGCTGGAGGGTTGGTTTTGTGTGCGGAAACGAACAGGCTGTTAAGGCACTCGGCACAATCAAAAACAATATCGACTCCGGTACTTTTAAAGCTATTCAAGAAGCTGCAATCGAGGCTTATAACGCACCCGAGGAACAGATTGAAAAGCTTAACCAGATGTATAAAGAGCGTAAAGAGGTTATGGAAGAAGGCTTGAGAGACCTCGGCTGGAAGGTTGAACCGTCTAAAGCTACGTTTTATTTGTGGCTGCCCGTGCCGGAAGGCTTTACAAGCGAAGAGTTTGTTACTGTAATGCTTGAAAAAGCTCATGTTGTTGTACCGCCCGGAAACGGCTACGGTAAATGCGGCGAAGGCTTTTTCCGTATTGCGTTGACAAGACCGGTGGAAGAAATTCAAGAAGCGTTAAGACGCATGAAACGCGCCGGCATCAGCTATAAGATGACAAAGTAAAAAAGTAATTTTAGGGTTTAGAAATTTAAAGCGGAGAAAAATCTCCGCTTTTTTAATCCTTTAAAACTTTTAGTATTTTGTACAATTTGTTTAAGTCATCTTTTGAATATGTTTTTAATATGGCAGTAATTTGAGTCAGCTGTTCATCTTTTTCAATGTCTTCGGGGTAATCTGTCAGCAGGTCAAGGGGGGGAATTTTGAAGGCTTTGCAGATTGTGTCGATAGTTTCTGCTGTGGGTTGGTATTTGTTGCGTTCAAGATTAGATAGTCCCTGTGCTGTTAGGCCAACCTTTTCCGCAAAGACTTCTTGAGTAAGATTATTTTTTTCTCTTAGTCTTTTTATGCCTGATGTAATTAATCGTTGATAATTCATATATTAAAAATATGGTATTTAAACAGATAATTTAATCGATTAACTGTTTAGTTTTAAATACATAATTTTAGCTAGCCACACACACAACAACAACACGTACCCTACGGGGCAGCCTATCATGAAAACAAACACAAAAAGTTAATGTATTTTACGTTTATGTAACACCTCAATTTATTTCATACTTAATACAAAATTTTTACATGATATAATCATAAACACTAATAGTTTAAAAAAGGAAAATCACTATGTTGGATATGAAATACTGCGAACTCAGCAAAGACGGCTTTGGCTGCTGCATGACCGTTAAAGAAACACTCTTTAGCGGACAATCGGAATTTCAAAAAGTCGATATTTTTGATACAGAATCCATGGGCAGAGTGCTCACACTCGACGGCCTGATGATGACAACAGAACGCGATGAATTTTATTACCACGAGATGATTTCCCACATCCCCATGATGTCGCACAAAAACCCTGAATCCGTGCTGGTAATAGGCGGCGGTGATGGCGGCACAATCAGAGAAGTGCTCAAACACGATACAGTTAAAAAGGTAGTGCTGTGCGAAATCGACGGCATGGTAGTGGATGCCTGCAAAAAATACCTCCCCACAATAGGCTGCGAGCTCGACAACCCCAAAGTTGAAGTCAAAATCGAAGACGCAATAGAGTTTATCAAAGACAAAAAAGCCTGCTACGACGTTATCTTAATCGACTCAACTGACCCCATGGGCCCGGGAGAAGGTCTTTTTACAGAAGAATTTTACACAAACGTTAAAGAAGCGCTTAAACAAGGCGGTATCATGGCTGCACAATCAGAATCACCTTTCATCAATCAAGCAGAGATGAAAAAGATGTACCCGCTTTTAAGAAAAGTGTTCCCGATTGTTGACACATTCACAGGCCCGATTCCGTCATACCCGGGCGGCTACTGGAGCTGGTGCTTCTGCTCTGAAACAGTGAGCCCGTTTGATTATTTAGACGAAGAAAGAGCGGAAAAAATCACAAAGCAGTGCAAAATCTACAACAAAGAATACCACATTGCACGCTTTGCTCTTCCAAACTTTGTTAAAGAACTGACAAAATAGCATTAACGCATTCATCAATATGTGCCAAACATTGTCGCAAGACCTCTGCGGCAGATGAATGCTGTCATTTTGAAGCCCGAAATCGACAAATTATAAACAATTATTCATCCAGAGATTTTATTGCAATGTCTACTTTTTGAGCAAAGTTGTTGTTAACTGCATAAACAAGGTCGTTTGACGCTTCCACCCAGAAGTGAGAATCGCACAATATCCTTGCGTCTTTGCCATCCGGCTCTTTGACGCTCATAACAAGCGGGTCTCCGCCTTTAAAATGTGCAAGCACATCCTTAAGCCCGACAAGCTCCTCAAATTTCATCTCGTCTTTTAAAGAAATGGTCACAATACTGCTGTTGTCCACGGGTTTTACAGAATCGACAATGATATTGTACTGGTCTTCGTCACGTTTTTGGACTTTGCCTGATAGGATGACCTTTTTTTCTGACTCAATAAACGAGTTGTAATTAATCAAAGTTTTGTGAAACGCCACAAACTCCACTTTGCCTGTCAAATCTTCGATAATCCCTGCTTTGAGGAATTTTGTGGGGTCTTTTTTGGTCGGAATCTGACGCACCTGAGTCAAAAGTCCGCAAATAGTTACAGGCTTGTCGTTTGGCATGTCCTTGAGCTCTGCAATGTTGTGCGTTGTCAAAAACGGCAGCTTGTCGATAATGCTCGAAAGCGGGTGGCTTGTTACGTAAAATCCGAGATATTCTTTTTCAAACGCCTGCACCTGTTTGTCGTCAAATTCCTCATCGCTGCCGGTGAGTGTGTATGTGTCAAGGTCAACGCCCGTGCTTGTTGTCATTCCCGCAAAAAGGCTGGCCTGACCCAGCGATTTGGCTTCGCTTTGGCGTTTGGCTGACGCAATCAGGGGTTCAAGGTTTTCTATGAGCTGTTTTCTGCTTTTTTCAATGTTGGCAAAAGCGCCTGACTTGATTAAGCTCTCTAAAGTACGCGTGTTGTATGACTTGTAGTCTATCCTTGTACAAAAATCGTACAGGGACTTAAATTCGCCGTCTTGAGTTTCTCTTTCTTTTTCAATGAGTTCAATAACGCCTTCGCCCACGTTTTTGATAGACGCAAGCCCGAAGCGGATATTGTCTCCGTCAGGTGTGAATTTTGCGTTTGATTTGTTTACATCAGGCGCAAGCACTTTTATGCCCATTTTCTGGCATTCGCCGATATAAAGCTGGGTTTTTTCCTGATCGTTTGATACGCTTGATAAAAGAGCAGACATGTACTCAACAGGATAGTGTGCTTTTAAATAGGCTGTTTGATAAGCAACAAAAGCATACGCTGCAGAGTGGCTTCGGTTGAAGCAGTATGCGGCAAACTGTTCGATTTGTTCAAAGAGTTTTTCTGCATCTTTTTGGCTCATACCGTGAGAGGCTGTGTTTTGTACAAACAGTCCTTTTTGCTCGGCCATTTTGTCTAACTGTTTTTTACCCATCATACGGCGTACGTTATCCGCTTGCCCGAGCGAGTAATCCGCAAGGGTCTGGAAAATCTGCATGATTTGTTCCTGATAAACGATTGTGCCGTAGGTATCTTTCAAGATAGGCTCAAGGTCCGGGTGAGCGTATTCAATTTTCTGGCGGCCGTGTTTACGCTGTACAAAGTCGTCCACCATCCCCGAGTTCAATGGCCCGGGTCTGAAAAGTGCAACAAGAGCGCCAAGGTCTTCAAACACAGAGGGCTTGAGGTCTTTTACAAGTTTTTTCATACCTGCTGATTCTAGCTGGAACACGCCGTCTGTGTCGCCTTTTTGCAGCAGTTCAAAAGTTGCCTCGTCATCCAGCGGGATGTTGTTGATATCAACTTTTTCGCCTGTTCTTTTTTCTACCATTTTGAGTGCATTGTGAATGATGGTGAGGTTTCGAAGACCCAAAAAGTCCATTTTCAAAAGGCCGATGTGTTCGTCTTCAATCATCGTGTACTCTGTTACAATCAAACCTTCTTTTGAGGGTTCAACAGGCACAATGTCTTCTAACGGCATTTTTGAGATGATTACACCGGCTGCGTGCATACCCGTGTTGTTTTTGAGGCCTTCAATGGCTTTTGCCATGTCCACGAGCTTTTTGACTGTGGGGTCTGTGTCGTAGAGCTTTTTGAGCTCCATTCCATCTTTTAAAGCGTCATCAATCTTGATTTTAGGCTCGGCAGGGATAAGCTGCGCCCACTGGTTGCTCTGCGCAAACGGGATATCATAAACCCTTGCTACAGACTTCATTGCGTTTCTTGCTGCAAGTGTACCAAAGGTTACAATCTGGCATACTTTGTCTGCGCCGTATTTTTTTGTTACGTAGTCAATTACCTCGCCGCGGCGCTCTACACAAAAGTCTATGTCGACATCAGGCATGCTTACACGTTCTGGGTTTAAGAATCTCTCAAACAACAGGTTGTGTGCAATGGGGTCAAGGTCTGTGATTTCAAGCGCGTAGGAAACAAGGCTTCCTGCTGCCGAGCCGCGGCCCGGGCCTACCGGAATGTCGTTTCTTTTTGCGTAGTGGATAAAGTCTGATACGATTAAAAAGTACTCTGCAAACCCCATCTTGTTGATTACACCGAGCTCGTAGTCCATACGCTCTTTAAGGTCCGGACGGAGTGCGCCGTAGCGCTTTTTAATACCTTCTAAAGTCAGATATTCAAGATAAGATTCCGATGTAAAGTTAGGCGGGAGTTCAAAATACGGAATATGGTACTTGCCCATCTCGATAATAAGATGGCACTTGTCCGCTACTTCCACCGTGTTTTTGATACATTCCTCGAACATATCCGCTTCCATCCATTTGAAAGAATCGCGAAGCTGTTCGGGTGTTTTTACATAAAATTCATCGTTAGGAAAACGGAACCTGTCTTGGCTTTCCTTGAGCGCGTTTGTTTGAATACACAAAAGCGTGTCGTGCCAGTCGGCGTCTTCTTTTTTCAAATAGTGGCTGTCGTTAGTGATGACCATTTTTATATCAAGGTCTTTGGCCAGCTGGATAAGCCCGGGGTTGGACATTTTTTGTTTTTCCAGCCCGTGGTCTTGCAGCTCTATGTAGTAATCTTCACCAAACAGCCCTTTGTAAAACTTTGCTGCCTCGTAAGAAGCCTCTTTGTTGCCTTGAATAAACCCCTGTGCAACTTCGCCCTGAACGCACGCCGAAAGACAGATAAGGCCTTCGTGGTGTTTTTCAATTAGTTCATGGTTGATTCTGGGTTTGTAATACATCCCTTTGCATTTGGCTGTGGAAACCAGTTTTACAAGGTTTTTGTACCCTGTCTGGTCTTTTGCAATAAGCACAAGGTGCCAGGGGTGCGTTTTTGCGGGGTTTTTCTCTGTAATGTCTCCGTCGTATACATAAAATTCACACCCGATAAGAGGCTTGATTCCTGCGGATTTTGCTTCTTCATACATCTGGATAGCGCCGTACATGTTGCCGTGGTCAGTGATTGCAACTGCGGGCATATCGTTTTCTTTGGCAAATTTGCACAACTCTTTTATACGGATAGCTCCGTCTAAGAGGCTGTTTTCGGTGTGTAAATGTAAGGGTACGTATTGCATAATAAATATTTAACCATACAAAATGTTTAATTTCAGCAGTATTTATAGAAAAGTAAATTTAATTTTATAAAGAAGTGTTAACGAAAATCGAAAATATTAAGCAATGTAAATTTGAGTTTCTTGACCTCAAAATCCCCGCCCCGTAAGCTTTTCTGTAAGATAAGATAAGATAAGTGACGGTGAATAATATCAAGTTCTCTTTAAAACCTGTCGACAGGGGTTATATAATAAAAAATAAGTGTCAAAGGAGAATATATGAAAAAGATTTACCGTGAAAAATTCGCAATATATAAAGGGTTTTCACTGGCCGAGGCGTTGATAACACTGCTTATCATCTGCGTAATAGCAATTGCCTCGGCTCCGGTTATAACCAAAAAACACAGGGCAAAACTGAATCTTCCGCATGGTGTATATGCGTGTTACTGGAATGGCGACAACCTCGTGGCCAAATATTCAATAAACGACAAAGAATCAGACGGCAAAGTGGTTTACGATAGCGAAGAAGGCCGCTACGGCTGTGAATTTAACCCTCCGACAGGAGCAAAAAACTTTGTTGCTACGATAGTTGGCGGTGGCGGAGGCGGTGCCGGAGCAGGAATTGCCGGTTCAAATTCTTATAAAGTCTATGCTTCAGATTCCGGCGTTTCTACATCTTATACAGCTGAAGAGACCGCTTATTACGAGTTTCTTGTAGCAGGAGCCGGTGGTGGCGGAGGTTCTGTATGGGATGAAGGCTCTTGTGCAAATGCACGCGAAGGCTGGCCCTGTGCAGGTTCAGCTTCCCCGGGCGCTGTTGTTATTACAAAACCGCAATTGTTTCCTAAAGGTACTGTGTTCAATATTGCAGCCGGTCAGGGCGGGTCTCCGGGCAACCAGTTTGCTGCTGGCCAAAGAGGCGGCGATTCTTATGTAAAAGTTGGTTCTACACATGTTATCTATGCTCAAGGCGGTGGCGGCGGCTTTTCAGCTGATTTAAAAGCTTCTCCCAATAACAAATTTTATTATTCGGATTCGCTTGGCACACCTTCGGGTACAGGACTTACGGTTGTACGATATGTTGCTTTAAAATCTCCGATAAAAAGCACTGCACCGGACGGACAAAGCGGTGCGATGATTAGCGGTTTGCAGTCCGGAAAACCAGGCGGATATTACTACAAAGGTTTTGATATTCGTACTGCAAAGGCAGAGACTGCTACTGCGCAGTGGTACCAATTTGAAATGCCCGGTGCATATCTGCTTGATGACAATTGGAATGTGCGAACATTTTCCAGGACAGGCATGGCAGGAATAGTGCTTTGCAGCGGAATTGCAAAACAAACAACATATGCTGAAAGTAAAGGTATGAATGCTGGCAGGCCTTATAGAAATACCCTTTTGACAAAATCTATTATGGACGAGTTTTATGTTTCGCAATATGAAAATCAGGCCATGCCTTTTGCTGCGGGTTCGTCAGGTGAGGTAGATGACGGAGCTTGCGGTGCAACTAATGAGGCATATTACACGGTAAGAGGCGGCAGAGGCGTTGTTGCAATGAAATGGAAAAATTTTTACGCAGGGCTGGGTGGCAGCTCGGGCAGTGTAACCCAGATTCCTTATGCTGAAATGCCTCAAAAATCTTTGCTTTTCCCGGGTAAAGGCGGAAAAGGAGGCAAAGGCAGTATCGTTGCAGCAGGCAATACGGGACAAACCGCCGGTTCTTCCGGAGAGCAATCTTATATTAAAAATGGTACAAAAATCTTTGGCGGTCCAGGCGCAGCTGGCATTGATATTTCTAACGAAAAAAGTTATTCAATCCAAAAAAATGATGAAGGCATACCTGTCGGCGGTAATGGCGAATTGGCCGATGTATTAACTTCCAAAAAAATAGATACAGGCGGCTATGGTGGCTACAATAACGGCAACTTGAACAACTATGGCTTAACCCAGAGCGTGTTTGAAGGCGGCGCAGCCGCAGCAGGGTTTAACAAAATTTTCGGAGCCGGTGCCGGCGGAGGCGGTGGTGCTGCCTCTTTAAACGGTGACAACTCCGAAAACATAACCCCGGGTGACGGAGGCAACGGCACTTCGGGACTGGTTTTAATCCAGTGGTAAAACCAGAATTCTTCAAAACAGTACTTATTGACCTCTGTTTGACAGAGGTCTTTTTTTCGCATGGAAATTAGAAATTTAATCGTCTTTGTGATATTTTAAAATCATCTGAAAAACTAGAAGAGGCGCAAAGGATATGGAAAATACACAGACTGTTAATTTTAGCGAATTGCCGACTACATACGATGCAAAAGCTACGGAAGATAGAATTTACAAATTTTGGGAAGATAACGAATGCTTTAAAGCTGACGCAAAATCGCCTAAAAAGCCGTTTTCAATAGTAATTCCACCGCCGAATGTTACAGGTGTTCTTCATATGGGTCACGCTATTGACGAAACTTTGCAGGATATCCTCGTTCGCTACCACAGAATGTCGGGATATGAAACTCTCTGGGTTCCGGGTACTGACCACGCAGGAATCGCAACACAAAACGTTGTGGAAAAACAATTGCGAGCTGAAGGCACAAACCGCCACGAGCTCGGCAGAGAAAAATTCCTTGCACGCACCTGGGATTGGGCTAACGAGCACAAAAGCGCAATCTTAGACCAGTGCAAACGCCTCGGTGCTTCTTTTGACCGTTCAAGAGAAAGATTCACCCTTGATAAAGGCTGCTCTGAAGCAGTTAAAGAAGTTTTTATAAAACTATACGAAAAAGGTCTAATCTATAAAGGTTCTTATATCGTAAACTGGTGTCCGCGCTGTCAGTCAGCTATTTCAGACGTTGAGACAGAATACGAAACAGAAGCAAGCCACCTCTGGGAAATCAGCTATTCACTGAAAGACCAGCCCGGCGCTATCGTAATTGCAACAACAAGACCTGAAACAATGTTCGGCGACGCTGCGATTGCGGTTAATCCGACAGATTACAAATATAAAGACTTAATCGGCAAAACGGTTGTTATTCCGCTTACAGGCAGAGAAATTCCTATCATTGCCGATGAATACGTTGATAAAAAATTCGGTACAGGCGCGTTGAAAATCACTCCCGCGCACGACCCGAACGACTATGAAATCGCAAAACGCCACAACCTCAAACCCATCTGGGTTATTGATGGCGAAGGCAAGATGAAAGCTTGTGCGGAAGTGCCGGAAGAACTCCACGGCCTTGACAGAGACGAAGCACGTAAGAAAACCGTTGATATGCTTCGTTACCACAACGATTTGGTCAGAATTACAGACCTTGAACACAACGTTGGAAAATGTCAGCGCTGCCACACAACAATCGAGCCGCTGCTTTCCGAACAATGGTTTGTAAAGATGAAACCGCTTGCAGAAGCTGCTATTAAGGCTGTTAAAACAGGCGAAATAAAATTTGTTCCCGAAAAATGGGAGAAAAACTACCTCGGTTGGATGGAAAATATCCGCGACTGGTGTATTTCCCGTCAATTGTGGTGGGGACATCAGATTCCCGCGTATATCCACAACACAACAGGCGAAATTGTTGTAGCAAAGGAAAATCCGGACCCTGAAAATTACACTCAGGAAACCGATGTTCTTGATACATGGTTTTCATCAGGCTTGTGGCCGTTCTCTACAATGGGCTGGCCAAACACTGATGCTGAGGATTTCAAAAAATTCTACCCGACAACAACCCTTGTAACAGGCTTTGATATTATTTTCTTCTGGGTTGCAAGAATGATTACAATGGGGTATGAATTCACAGGCAAAGCACCGTTTTCAACCGTTTATATCCACGGCTTAATCCGTGACGAAAAAGGTCAGAAAATGTCAAAATCCAAAGGCAACACCGTTGACCCTGTTATCATTATTGACAAATACGGCTGTGACGCGTTGAGATTCACTATGACATCAATGTGTACATACGGCGGTCAGGATATAAAAATCAGCGAAGACAAATTTGAATACGGCAGAAACTTTGCAAATAAAATCTGGAACGCTTCAAGATTTGTGCTTATGAACCTCGAAGGCGTTGACAACAAGGCAATTGATACGGATAACCTTACAATTGCCGACAAATGGATTTTGCACAGACTCAACGAAACCGCAAAACTCGTTAACGAAAATATTCAAACTTACAGAATCGGCGAAACTGCACACGTTTTGTATGACTTCTTCTGGAACGAGTATTGCGATTGGTATGTTGAGATTGCAAAAATTCAATTGCAGGATGAAACTCAAAAAGCTAACACTCAAAGAGTTTTGAGATATGTTCTTGATATGGCTTTGAGAATGCTCCACCCGATTATGCCGCATATTACAGAGGCTATCTGGCAGTTGATTCCGCATCAAATCGAAATAAAAAGGGAAACAATCGGAATTATCAAAGCAGAGTTCCCGACTTATAAAAAAGAGTTTGTTTTTGAAACCGAAAACAAAGAAATGGAGCTTGTTTTTGAAACGATTAAGTCTTTGAGAAACGTCCGTCAGGGCTTGAACATTCCGCTTTCAGCGCAGATGAATATAACTGTTCTTGCCGGTGCTGCTGAGAAACCGGTATTTGAAGCGGTTGTACCATACTTGAAACGTCTTGCAAGAATCGAAAGTGTGGAATTTCAAGGCGAAGATACTCAAATGCCTAAAAAGTCAGCTTCTGCTGTTGTCGGCAATTCAAAAATCATAATCCCGCTAGAAGGTTTGATTGATTTTGACGAGGAAATCGCACGTCAGAACAAGAAAATTGAAAAGCTCGACAAAGAAAAAATGAGCCTTGAGGGCAGACTTAAAAACAAAAACTTTGTTGAAAAAGCGCCAAAAGAATTGATTGAAGAAACTCAAGCCCGCGCTGATGAGCTGAACTCTCAAATCAATGCGATAAAAGAGCTTATCGAGACTTTGAAGTAAGATTATCATTTTATACAAGAACAGAGCCTGTAAAATCGGCTCTGTTTTTTTATTTATACCGCATCGATTCCCAGATTTTTGTGATTGTGTGTTCCAGTAAATCTTTTTTCATTGTTTTATTTTAAATTGTTCTTTTAACAAAGTACTCATTGACGAATAATATTGTTACTTTTTTAAATTAGTATTTTAGATTTAAACTATTGTTTTAAAAATGTAAATCCACCTTTACGATTGACAAAGTGTCCTGTATGCAGTACACTTATATTATGAAAACGTATGAGATTAAATATCTGATATGCGCAAATGGCTCTGCACCTGTTTTGGATTGGCTTGATTCTCTTGACAATACAATCCGAAAACGTATTGTGCAAAGGATTTTGAGAATAGAAGAAGGTAACTTCGGTGATACTAAAAAGTTATCAGATGATATTTCAGAATTAAGGTTTTAATTTGGAAAAGGGTATCGCGTATATTATACCCAAACTAACAATACAATAGTTTTACTTGTAAACGGCGGAGACAAATCCGCTCAGGCTAAAGATATTGAAAAGGCTCACAAACTTCTTGATGAATGGAGGTCTAAACATGAATAACACAGGTTCTTTTAACGAATATATTTTAAAAGATTTAAAAACTGATGAAGATATAAAAGAATGGATAAATATCGGCTTTGAAGAATTTTTATCCGATAATGATTTGAATTCATTTGTAAAAGCTCTGGAATATGCTGTGCGTGCAAAAGATTCTATCTCCGGTATGTCAAAAAAGACAGGAATTTCAAGAAGCAACCTGTATGCAATATTTAACGGAGAACAGCAGCCGCAGCTGTCTACAGCGTTAAAAATTATAAAAGAGTTAGGCTATACTGTTAAAATCGCATAACCAATGAACAAAAAACAATTGATACAACGCTGTTTAATTTCAGACGACGCAGTAGAAACCTACCCATTCGGGCAAGATGTTTATAAAGATACCTGTGTTATGCGCCACAAAAGCAATGACAAATGGTTTGCTTTGATTTTTTACCTTGATAAAAAATTATACATAAACGTCAAAACAGAACCTGAAATAGGGGCACTGCTTCGTATGCAATATCCCTCCATAACACATGGCTGGCATATGAACAAAAAACACTGGATAAAAGCAGACCCGCTAGAAACACCGCCGGAGGTGCTTGATGAAATAATCAAAAGAAGTTTTGAATTAACTGCACCAAAGTCAAAAAAACGCAAAAATTAAACTTGCAATTGGAGATGTCTATGCAACACCTTAACAAAGACAAAGTTGAAATACTCATCAAAAGTATTGCGCAAACTGTCAAAGAACAAAGACAAAATTTGTGTAAATCTCAACGGTTGCTTGCTGATGAATTTGCTATACAAAAGTCTTTATTGAGCAGGTTGGAAAATGCAAATAATGAACCCAAAATCGGCTCATTGTGGATGGTTGCAGAAGCACTTGGCATTTCGGCGTCAGAATTTTTTAAAATGGTTGAAGAAAAATTACCTGAAGATTTTAAGCTGTTAGATTGATTCTCTTTTAATAATCATATATTTACCCGAACCCCGTGTTGAGCTATAATCAAATGCATGAAAGGGCAGATTTTTAAAATACATTCGGATTTTTACTACGTTGATACAGCGCAGGGCACGTACGAGTGCAAAATCCGTGAAGTTTTAAAAAAAAGAAAAGACGCAATTGTTGTGGGCGACTTTGTTGAGCTGGAACAGCTGAACGAAAACTCCAAACAGGCGTTTGTTTCCAAAGTTTTGCCAAGAAAAAGCTTTATCCCCCGCCCTAAAGTGGCCAATGTAAATCAGGTGATTATTGTCTGTGCGCTCAAAGAGCCAGAGCTTGACTTTGAACAGCTTAACAGATATTTGTCTTTTTGTGAGTATTACAACCTTCACCCCGTGTTGTGCTTTAACAAAAACGACCTTGAGGGTGAAGAAGAAATCATTGCAAAAATAAAAAAGATTTATGAACCTTTAAACTACGATATTATTTTTACCTCGGCACTTGAAGGCAACGGAATACAGGATTTTAAGGCACTCTTAAAAGAAAAAACAACCGTGTTGTGCGGGTCTTCCGGTGTGGGTAAATCATCTTTGATAAATGCTATTCGTCCCGATTTAAACCTTAAAACAAAACAGGTATCTGAAAAAACAGAAAGAGGTACGCACACAACAAGGCATTGCGAGATTATTACGCTTGAAAATGACGCAAGGATTGTTGATACACCGGGGTTTAGCCAACTGCGTTTTGATTTTTTAATGCCGGCTGATGTCGGGCTTTTGTTTAGAGAAATTATTGAAATACAAAAACAATACGGTGCGTGCAAATTCTCTGACTGTATACACGAACACGAAAACGGCTGCACTGTGCAGCTCCACCCCGAAATGATGGATGAAACAAGATATCAAAGCTATCTGCAATTTGTTAAAGAAGCAAAAGAATATAAAAAACAGGTAACCTACAGCGGGAAAAAAACAGAAAGCAAATCAAAATTTGTGCACAACAAACAAATAACAAAAATCAGCAGCAAAAAAAGACAAACATCAAGGCGCAAAAGCAATCAGGATATAGATAAGGAACTGAACGAATAATGGAACAAAACGTAAAAAAACAACTTGAAGATTACAAAAAACTGATAGAACAAAAACTGGATGAGTACATCCCTGTTGAGTATCCGGAAAAAATCTGGGAATCAATGAGATACTCTGTTCTTGCAGGCGGGAAAAGACTTCGCCCTATTTTGTGTCTTGAGGCGTGCAGGGTGATTTGCGGAAGCTATGAGCCTGCAATACCTACTGCCTGTGCTATTGAGATGCTTCATTCACAAAGCCTTATCCACGACGATTTGCCTTGTATGGACAACGATGATTACAGACGCGGAAAACTCACAAACCACAAGGTTTTTGGCGAATCTACAGCAGTGCTTGCAGGTGATGCGCTTTTGTCTTTTGCGCCTCAGGTAATTATCCAAAAAACAGATAAAAAAACAGACCCCCGCATTCTTTTAAAAGTGCTTGAAGAGTTTGTTGTAAACGCCGGAGCAGAGAAGCTTATTGCAGGTCAGGTTGTTGATATTGACTCTGAGGGTAAGCAGATTGACAAACAAACCTTGAATTATATCCACGAAAACAAAACCGGCGCACTGTTCAAGCTGTCATTGAGAACAGGTGCAATACTTGGCAATGCGGATGATTCAAAACTTGCGGCACTTACTGAATATGCAGAAAAACTCGGGCTGGCTTTTCAGATTATGGATGACATTCTGGACGTTACTTCCACGCTCGAGGAACTCGGTAAAACTCCCGGAAAAGATGCACAGGAAGGTAAAGTTACTTATGTAAGTTTTTATGGTGTTGAAGAATCAAAAAAACAACTTGCTTCCCTTTGTGCACAGGCTTGTGATATATTAGAAAAGAATAAAATTGAGTCCGATGTACTAAAAGCGATTGTGAACAGCATCAATGAAAGGGTTAATTAATGTATCAAACAGGCACGGCAGTTGAAGTTTTAGGTAATGCCTGCATAGCTGCTATTATTGCACAGGTTATAAAATTTGTTTATTTTTATATCGCACACAAAAAAATAAACTTCAAAATTTTTACAACAACAGGCGGAATGCCCAGCTCTCACAGTGCCGGCGTAATTGCTCTTTCTATGACCGTAGGCTACAACGAAGGGCTCAACTCCATACCTTTTGCAATTGCACTCGGATATGCTTTTGTTGTTATGTATGATGCAGCGGGTATCAGACGTTCGGCCGGTAAAATTGCCGCTACCATGAACCGCGTTATGGAAGAGTTCTACGCTCACCGACCTACTGCTGCGGGTGACAAACTCAAAGAGTTGCTCGGACACACTCCGTTTGAAGTTTTTATGGGCGCAATTCTTGGTATTGTTGTTTCTTATGTAATACATTTTTTAATACTCCAATAGCGTGTTAAAATATTTTCATGGTTAACAGTACCGATTTTAGCTTGTACAATAATTTTGCTGCTGCTGTGTTGATTCTGGACACGGATAACAGGATTGTGTTCAAGAACATGAGCTTTGTCAAAAGTTTTGGCAGCGTAAAAAATCTGGAGAAATTTTCGAAATATTTTTCTTTCGACATCTGCATGCTGGATTCGGAAAATATCTTAAACGCAAATCCTGTTACCTTTGCAGTGGAATCCAAAGAGAGTTTTAGCGCACAGGCTGTTTATCAAAAGTCTAAAGACCAGTTTTTTTATTATGCAATAAAATCTTTTTTTGCTGACGGCTTCAAGATATTGATTTTTAAAAATATCACATCAGAGATTCTCTACGAAGAAACCGAAAAAAAATACACCTTTATCCGTCAGCAGTATCTATCGCTTGCGCAGGAAAACAAACGCTTTGCGGATTTGCAGCAGAGCTCGCAGGCACAGGCTGTAAAACTCGCTTTAATGCACAGGATTTCTAATGTCATAAGAGAATCCATGGATATTTCAAAAATCCTTAATTCCACGCTAAAAGAGCTTTTCAACCTGTTTGGCGCAGTCAAGGTTTATTACGTAAAAAATGAACAAAACGCTTTTTATGTGGAGCATGTTTATCCTTCGCAGTTCAAAAATGTTATTGGCGAAAAGGCTGATTTTTCAGCAGATACAAAAAAATCGGTGCGAGATAAAAAAATAAAAGTACGCTCTTGCATAAAGGATTATCAAAACAGCGAAAACACTTTCCCTGCACCTGTTAACAGGATTATTGTTCCCGTAACAAGACTGCATGATGTGCTGGGGGTTTTGATAATTTATACAAATCAAAAATACTTTGAAGAATCCCACAGCGATGTGCTGCATTCCGTGGCATCGCAGCTGGGGTCTGCAATTGTGCAGGCGTCTTTGTTTGCACAGGTTAAGCAAAAAAATGAAGAGCTTGAAACAACGCTAAAAGAATTGAAAGAAACCCAGATTCAGCTGATAAACTCTGAAAAAATGGCTTCTCTGGGCCAGCTTGTTGCAGGCGTTGCACACGAGATAAACACTCCGCTCGGTTCTATCAATGCCAATAACGATATTCTGGCAAAGCTTATCAAAAAACTCGATGGCAGCTGCAATGACAAAATGCTTGTCGAAAACATAGACAATATCAACAAGATAGATAAAGAGGCCATTAAAAGAATCAGTAACATTGTAAAAAGCCTGAAACGCTTTGTCAGATTGGATGAATCAGATCTTCAGCTTGCGGATATAAACAAGGAAATTGATTTAACGCTTGAGCTTATTAAACATGAGACAAAAAACAGGATTCAGATTGTCAAAAACTACGGACAACTGCCTGAGATAAAATGCTATCCCAACATGCTTAATCAGGTGTTTATGAATATTCTTATAAATGCCTGCCAGAGTATTGAAAAGACAGGCATGATTACTATTACCACAGGTTTTGAAAACAACAGGCTGATTGTAAAAATAAAAGACACGGGCTGTGGCATAGATGACAGCATTAAGGATAAAATCTTTGCTGCCGGAACAACAACAAAAAAAATCGGCATTGGCACAGGGCTCGGGCTTGCTATTTGTCAAAAAATTATAGAAAAACACAAAGGCAGTATTTCTTTCACCTCGCAAAAAAATGCCGGCACAGAATTCAAAATAGAAATCCCCGCGGGTTAGATTTATCACAAAGTTTACTTAAAAGTAGTAAAAATGGGTAATAATCGGAATTAAAAATTACCCGTTTTTAAATGTAAAGTTTATTGAAATTTTGTAAAAAAAGAGTTATAATAAAAAAGCTGGAGAGTAAAAGTGTTTAATAGGATAAGAAAGAAAGGAGAATTATAATGCGCGTCGGTTTTTCCACAAACTCAATGTCATGTCAGCCTTTAAGAAACTTTGGGAAAGCTGATAACTTGCCTAAAAATAATACTCCTGCTGCTAACAACAATCCTGCCTTCACTTCCGGCACTGTATCCCGTGCGGAATACGACAAACTTAATGCAAAATACGATTTGTTAAGCCGCTTTGCAGTTTTACAGGTACAACAATACAACGAACTCGCTGCAAAATATAAAGCTATTGCTCAAAAGTAGTTTATCTTTTTTAATTCAGGCTTACATCTTTTAAATGCTCTATCACGGGCTCTATATCCTGTGTGTTGTTTTGAGCGTTCAATATGACTGATACTATATCAATTCTGTATCTTTTGTAATACTGTTTGTTGTTTTGCAGGTAATAAAGCCCGGCTTTAAAAATGTTCAAAAGTTTTTTATGGTTGACAGCCTCAAACGGGTGGCCAAAATTTGTTCCGCAGCGTGTTTTTACCTCTGTAAACACGATTGTGTCTTTGTCTTTTGCCACGATGTCAATCTCTGCAAAACGCGAGTATCTGTAGTTTTTTGCCAGAATTTTATAACCCAGCTTCTCAAGAAAATTGCATGCAATATCCTCGCCCAGTCTGCCAGTAATTTTGTTGGCATGGTTATTGGGCATAAATTTTCTCCATTTCTTCAACGAGTGTGAGCATTTTTTCTTTCATTGATTTTGGATATAAAATTTCACAGCTGCCAAAATATCTGATGAGTCGTCTTAAAAGCAGGTCTTTATCCTGTGTTTTGTTGGAAACAATTATGTATTTTTTCTTTTTCAAATCGTATTCAATAATATTCTCGCCTTCTTTGAGCTTGTAGGCTCTGGCCAGTCTGCCTGTTAGTTTGAAAGTAACAGAACCGGGCGAGTTTGAAAAACTCATCTGCGGAGTCTGGTTTGCTTCTGTGATGTTGTCGAGAATAAACTCTTTGTGAGAGTTTGTGTTGTAGCAATAGCCCACCAGCACGGCTCGTCCGTGTTTGTATGCAATATTGCATGGCGCCACAAGGTATTTGTCCTCTTTGCACGAGTCGTTTTCTTTGTATTTTAGGTCTATTTTTAAATGCTCGTTGCAGTATTTTTCGTAAAGTCGAACATTGTCATCTTTTATTTTTACAGGTTTTCTTGGCTTGTAGGGCTTGATGGTTTTTGTTTTTATCAGGCTGCATGTGCTTTGTGAAAAACTTTTTTCTATAATTTGAAAAGCTTCAAAAATTGTTTCTTTAAATGTTTCGTGGCGCATTTTGTCAACGTATTTGGTCAAAAACTCTATAACGGACAAATCTTTTTCATCAAACTCGATTCTTTCAACACCACGCTCAAGATAGTATTTGTCTCTGATTTTGACAAGCTCGATGTTCAAAAGCTTGAAGGTGTTAATGTATTTGTGCACAATTTCTTTTCTGAAAACGTTGTCGGTTTTGTCTTCAATCATTTGCACGAGCTCTTGCGGGGATACGGGTCTTTTGGCCAGCTCCTTCAGCGATTCCAAAACTCTGTAACCTGCGTCTGCAACTTTTTTGTTACCCATTTTGGTACCTCGCTTTGATGTTTTTTAACTCGGCTAAAATATCATCTTTTACAGATTGCGGCGACAGGATTTTGCAATCAGTGCCAAAAGATAGAATTCTCTGGTAAAAATTGAATTTGTTAGAGACTTCTGCCCGGATGGTGAGAGGGTATTCGCTGTCTTTGTCTTCTTTAATAATTATTTCGTGCTCGTTGTCCGTGTACATAATTGCGCTGTAGCCTTTGAGCATAAACTCTACAACAGTGAGCGTTTTTTGTTCGCAAACCGATTTTTGAGGCGAGATTGTAAAAGTTACGGTGTTGATACGTTTGACCTTGTCCACCCTGAGGTATGCTATTTGGTCATACTTTTTGTTGTGACCCCAGACATAGAGCTTGTCGTTTTCAAAAGTGATGTATTCCGGTGCAAACTCCAGCTCTTCGGGGCCGTTTTCAGGTGAATCATAGGTTATGTTAATGTGCTCTGTTGTTCTTTTTGCACAAACCATAAGCTCGTTTAAGATTTTATAATCTATGCCTCTGAGCGGATGTTTGTATATTAAAAGCTCTTTTGTTTCGTTGTCTGGTGCTATTCTTGCAATTTTGGCATACAGATTGTTTAAATATATAAGCAGCTCCCAGTCGCCTAAAGAGGCAACGCTTTCTCTCAAAGCCTGAAGCGCATCCACATGTTCTGCTGTTAAAAGAGTATTGAAAGGATGGAATTTTAATACATATTTGTTGTTTGTTTTAACAGAGGGACGGCTTATTATGCAGCCTGCTTTTTTGAGTGTATTTATTGTGTAAGTAACTGTATCTTTGGATAAATCCTTTTTAATAATTGGGTCGCTCTGGCACTTTAGGGCAAGCTCTTCTCGAGAATAAGGCTTCTTAAGAAGTTGCATCAAAACAAACAAGGCTCTGTAACCTGTTTTAGAGATATTATTGTCAGGGTTTATGCATTTATTTATTTGAACAATCATACCTTTGTTTTATAGGTGCGTTTAATTTTTTGTGATTTCTATGTTGTTGTCTGATGTGTTTTTTGCAGATTCTTTAATATCAATCTTGTTAATAATGCTTGCGCGTTTTTTGCGGAAAAGCATGTCTGTAAACGCTTCTATCCTTGTGACAAAACCTGCTTCACCGGTTTGTTCGTCAACGGAAAGGTTCAACACAGGCTTGTTGAATTTTCTTGCAGCACGCGAGATTCTCTCAACCATGATGGAATCAGGCCCGCAGCCAAAGGCGTTGATTGTAATGATTCCGTCAATGTTGTTGTCCTGAAGGAAATGACCTGCACCGCCTGTCATCTCGTATTCGTTGGCCCAGTACATTTTTGAATCAAGAGCGCAAATGCCTTCTCTCAGCTGTTCAATAGAGAGCTGCTCGGCTGTGTAAGCTTTTACATCGAGCTTTTCTAATTTGTCGAAAATCTTCATCGAAATTCTGTCATCAAAAAGATTGTAGCTGTGAGCAAGCACTGCAACAGATATCGGGTATGATTTTTGGTTGTTTACTATCACAACCTGTCCTTTTTTGGCATAGTTTAGTGCTTTTTCAAAAGGAATGCCGGAGTTGAGCATGATTTTAAAGTTGTTCATTACTTTCCAGCCTTCTTTTGAAGCGGCTTTGATTCTTTTTTCGTCTGTGATGCCAAAAGGTTTTACAGCTTCTTTTAAGAATTCGTACAACCCTTGATTTTTTTCTGATTTGTCGAGGGTTGCGTCAACAATGGTGAAATCTTTTTTTACAACATTTTTGATTAAATCGGGAAGGCCTCTGATTTTTGAGCAGTTGTATATTTTGTGGTCAATTGACTGGATAGAGGGGACAAAAATTTTGTCTACACCTTTTTCCAGCAGATTTAAAATGTGTCCGACGTATACTTTGATGGGCAGGCATGTTTCTGAAACAACAAGTGCAGAGCCTTCTGACATGGTTTGTTTTGTAGTTTTGTCAGAGATAACCACCTTGATTCCCAAATCCTCAAAAAATCCGTACCAGAACGGGAAATAATTGAAATAAGACATTGCTCTGGGGATACCAATTTGCATTTGATTTGAAGTTTCGGTCGGCATTAAAATATTCCTTTTTTATTAATAAACTTTTTACGATATACAGATAAATTATAAATCAAACAAGAATTTTTTTGCCAGTGCAAAAAACGCTTAACATTTTTGCAAAGAATTTATTAGGCCTGAAACACTACAATATTAGTAGTTATAGGTACATGTTTTAACTGCTACGTTCTTAACAATACTTAATAAAAGTCAAAAAAATAAGTGTAAAGGGTACACATATTTGTAAAATTATGTTAAAATTCTCGTTACAATTAGCAATTTCTTAGTGTCACTTGCATTAAAAAACATGTAGGCTTCGGTAGGGAAGAAATGAAGTTAAATTCAATAGACAATACTAGACTTATATTTAAAAATAATCATAATGCCGAAAATAATAAAAGTTACGCCAATTCACAACGAAACAACGTAGCGTTCGGCTCGGCGGCAGATATAATGCTCGCAACAATGGACGGAATTGAAAGAGGCGGTTTTGCAGCATCTTTCGTTGCTCAGGATTTTTTGGGCATGGCAGCTCCCCGTACAATTAAAGGTTTATCAAGAAACAGCGATGCAACAGGCAAAAAGAACACAGCCTACGCAACAAGTGTTGCAATCAGAGAGATATTAAGCGGCCCCAGCCTGTTTATCATCCCTTCTGCTATTTTGTGGGGCGCGGCAAAATTTTTCGGCCCTGCCAACAGAGTCAAATTTGATTACATAAAAGGTATCGGCGACCAGTTCAATGATTATGCAAAGGGCAAATCAGCAGAAAGCCTCGGCCAAACAGAAGCTGTTAAAAAAGGTTTCTACAAAGAAGCTTTCAAAAACATGCTCAATACATCTTTGGATAACAAAGTTGTTGATATTGACGCAAAAGCGCAGCACTTTGCAGACGCTGCAATGGAAATTGAAAAGGCAAAATCAAAAGGATTTATCAAAAACCTCCTCGGTAAGCCAGTTGCAGGCTCTAAGGAAGATTTGACAGGCGCATTGATGGATGAGTATGTAAAGCTCAAAAAACAGTATATGCCTGTATCTGACAATATTGTAGGTATGTCATTCAAGACTAAAGAGGGCACATTGGGCACATCTTTAGGCAAGTTTATTGACGATTTGAAAAACTACACAAATGACATAACAGGCACAATGGCTAAGAAAGCCAAAAAAGGATTTAAGGGCTCTGTTGAAGAGGCAATTTCAAAATTCAACTTCTCACGTGCGGGTTCAAGATTTGTTACCACAACATTGATGACATTGGGCGTGTTCTCATTCTTCACAGTTATTCCGAAACTCTACAAGAGCACATGCAAAACAAACCCTGCGCTCCAGGGGCTTGAAGGCCCCGCAGATGCCAATAAACCTGCAGAGACTGAAAAGAAAGACGGAGGTGTTGAAAATGAAAATAAATAACAACGTAACTCCTCTTAAAAAACAACCTTCTTTTGGCAGTGCAGCGTTGGGCAAAAAAATGTTCAGCTCAAACACGTTTAACAAAATTGCAAAAAATCTCGAGTATGACAATTTCACAATGTCATTCCCTGTTACACTTGGTCTTTTGTATGGTGCAACAGTATTGCCAAGATACATTCAGGCATATGACAAACATGACAGACGCGAAATTTTGACAAGAGACTTAACAAGTATCACTGCAATCTTGTTCTTTGCAGCAAGCTTGAGAAAAGGTTTTTCAAAATTGAGCTCCAAGGCAACAGGTTTTGCTCTCAACTTGAAACCGAAAAACCACAAAGGTATCAAAAAATACGTTGACTACATCAACCCCAGAGGCGGTGTACAGGTAATGAACAAGGAACAGATCATTGCCAAGTATTCTGACCTTGAGGCTAACAAAAACGGATTTGTTGATTTTGCCGAATTTATCAGAAGCCAGGGCGGAAAACTCAATAAGGTATTGGCTTCTAACCAAAATACAAAAGCAGAATTTGAAAAAATGCTCGGCAAAGACCTCAAGTCTTCTACACATCAGGAAATTTTAGATGCATGGAAAAATGCTTCTAAAGAAAGCAAAGACAAGGTTTATGCAGAGTTCAAAAACCCTGATAACAGCTTCACTAAAAAGGCAAGAGTACACAATAACGTGTTTAATGCTGTATCAACATTCTTGATGGTGCCAGCATTTATGATATGGCTCGAAATCTTTAACGAAAAGACAACAAAACGCCTCAAAGCTAAAGAAAACGAAGAGCTTGCAAACACTATGAAGGCAAAAGAAGCACAAAAAGCAAAGAGCGGTTTTGATACTATGAAAGTTAGCAGTTATCATTCAACAGACGCCCGCCAATCTTTCAAAAACTTCTTTAAAATGGTAAATAACAAAGGCGAAGTTTAACCAAAACCAAAACAGAGCAAAAAATATTAAAAGCAGCTAATCAGCTTTAGTAATAATCAAAGTCTGCTTACTCATTTTTATTGAAACAGAGTCTTTTTCCGGTTTAACTTCCAGAAGTTCAAGTATAGTGTTAGGAATATAAAGCGCGTAACCATGACCGCTTCTTATAAATTTTCTGACAAGCATGGTATTTTGTGATTCGTCGTCAGAATCAATTTTGTTTACCCTTAAGATGTTTCCATCTACCTCAAATAAAACTTTTGATTCTTTGGGGTTTACTCCCATCAATTTTATTATGTGGACAGGCATGTAAACAGACCATCCATTGCCAATAGGTACTAGTTTTTTATTCATCAACGCAGTCCAGTATTCTATTGAGTGTGTTTTGGATATTTTTGATTTCCTGTTTAACATCTAAACGCATATGTTTATTTACAGTTGTTTTAGCAGGTAACAGCAGTTCATATGCTTCGAGCCCGAATGCTTTGCTTAATTTTTCAATTACATCAATAGTAATGGAGTGTCTGCCTGATTCTACACTAATAACTGTTTTTT
The DNA here is from genome assembly GCA_000980375.1 of Clostridium sp. K4410.MGS-306. GTDB lineage: Bacteria > Cyanobacteriota > Vampirovibrionia > Gastranaerophilales > Gastranaerophilaceae > Limenecus > Limenecus avicola. Next base: position 47,584 of record LARD01000009.1, read on the forward strand.
CATGCACCCCTGAAATTTCAGCTAATTTAGCCTGACTCAGACCTTTTTGTTTTCTTAAATATTTAACAGTTGATGAAATTAGTTTTATTAACTCTGACATAATTAATTATGATAGTGTACTTAATTATTTAACACTATGCATATGTATATCATATACGGATAGTTGACTATCTTTTAAAAATGTGGTTTACTACCTGTATAACGACTAGTGATGAGATATGACAAAAAATTCTGACATTATTAAAACTTTATTAATTTTTATCTGTATAACCGCAAGTGCTGCCTACGCAGCAAACCCAAACTACATGATAAAACCCAAAATCATCTCTGCTCCAGACGGAGATACAATCAAAATTTGGACAAAAGAACGCCCCGTAAGCGTCCGATTGACTGGCATAGACTGCTACGAAACATCAGTAAACGGACATATACAATATCAAAGAAACAAAGGCCTGACAGATGAACAGATAATAGAAAAAGGCCTGAAAGCAAAAGATGAGCTGATAAAAATCCTTCGCTCAAACAAGAATATCTATTTGGAAATAACCGGCATAGATAGAAAATGGGGCAGATACGTAGGTATCTTTTACTATAAAGATTCTAAGGGCCGTTATATCAGCATAAACGACAAAATGCTCAAAACAGGCTACTGCCCGCGATACATTTTTAAGCCCTACGACGAGTATATAAAATACAAACATTAAAAGCCTAAAACTTCATCTGCTGGATTTCGATTTCTTCTATATCGCACAGCTCGTTTGCTATTTTGATGCTTTCTTCGTCGTTGATGATTTCCAAAAGTATCAAGCCCCTGGGCGAGCACTGGCCGTTAATTTCTTCATGCAGGCCGATTCTGGTTTTTATGATGCAGCCGTATTTTGTCAGAATTTCTTGCACAGATACGGCGCTTTCCAGCCTGTTGCTTATTTTTATGCCGATAATTGTAGTCATTATTGCCCGCTTTCTTCTTCTCCTTTCTCTGCGCTTTTTGATGATTCAAAATGCAGATAGGCGTCGTTATCAAATTCTTCGTACAGTATCAGGAATGTTTGTGTTGTTTTTATCAAATATTTCATAAAAATTTTTCTCTTTAGTAACTGAATGTATTGTTTACAAAAAAAATGATACTTACATTGCCTGTAAGTATCATTTTTATATTCTTTATTAAGTAGGTTTACTCTTCTATTTCTGCTTCCAGTGAGGCAAGTTGTTTTTTCTTAAGATTATGCACAACTGCGTCAACTAAAAATTCGTATGATTTCATATTTTGAATTTCGGGCGAAAATTCTCTGATTAAAGAAGCTCTTACCATGTCTTCTAATCTGTCATTGGCGGTTTTTACATCAGAGTCCGAGCATATCATATCAATGTATTTAGAATTGACTTTGTAATCTTGCATTTGAGAAAACATCAGCCACTTGAGCCTTGGTTTGATTGAGCTCAATTTTTTTACGATTTTTAAATTCTTAAGATTAAACATATATTTACCCCACCTGTTTTGGTTAGTTGAGTTTTGGTAGATTTTTCACATTTTTATAAAGTGTGCTCAAAAATTAAATTTACTTATTTTACCCATGCTCTTAACAATTTGTTACTTTGGTTAAAATAATTACTAGTATTGTCCTGTTTTTTGAGTGATTTGTCAACGAAAAAACCGGCTTTGTAAAAAGACCGGTTTTTTTTAATTATTCAATTTTGTATTAAAAGCGGGCTATTCCCAGCAAAGTTTGTTTTTAAATTTCTTCTCCTTTTTTCTTTGTTTAAAACAATTTTTTTCGTTGAACATGAGCTTGATTCCCTCCAGCTCTTCTTGCAATTCTTCCAATGCCATGTCTGTTTCCATGTCAAAATGCATGTTCTTTGTAATCACGAATACGCCTCCAATTAATGTATATCCTAAACCGACTAAACTTCACACTATCGGTTTACTTTTTATGTATCGGCATTTTTTTTCAAAACTTGAGTAAAGTTTTGTTAAAGTTTACAAAATATTTTATTTTCTTTACGAAACACGATAAAATGTAATTGGAGGAGAATAAATTGGATAATACGGATAATATTTTTGATATAAATGCTTTTTTAAGAAAAGCTGTAGAAGAGGGCGTTTCAGACGTACACTTGAGAATTGATGAAGTGCCTGTTGTAAGAAAAGACGGAAAAATCATCAAAACAAATTTTCCGCAAATAACAGAAAAAGACATCTCCCATGTCTTAAACGTTGTACTGCCAAAATATTTGAGAACAAAAGTGCAAGCTGCTTTTGATCTTGATTTTTCTTACGAAATCAAAGGCCTTTCAAGGTTCAGAATCAACCTTGCAAGACAGATGGGCAACACGTCTTTAGTGTTCAGAATAATTCCTTACGAAATACCTACCTTTGAACAGCTTCACCTTCCGCCCGCTCTTAACATGTTTTCAAAATTCCACAGCGGAATCGTCCTTGTCACAGGGCCTACAGGGTCGGGTAAATCTACAACAATCGCTTCTTTGATTGATTTGATTAACAAAAACGAACGCAAACACATCATCACAATCGAAGACCCGATTGAGTTTATCTATTCCAACAAAAACTGTATCATTACCCAAAGACAGGTAGAAATCGATACGCTTTCTTTCCCTGACGGGGTAAAATATGCGCTAAGACAAGACCCTGATGTTATCCTTATAGGCGAAATCAGAGATATCGAAACCCTCTCAAGCGCCATGAAAGCAGCAGAAACAGGCCACCTTGTAATAGCTTCTTTGCACACCAATGATGCTATTCAAACCGTAAGCAGAATTGTGGGCATGTATGAGCCACAAGATAGAGCTAATGTGCGCAAACAGCTTGCAGAAACTTTAAAAGCCTGTGTTGCTCAAAAATTGCTTCCTTTAAAAAGCGGACACGGACGTATCCCTGCTTGCGAAATCATGGTTGTTACGCCTACCATCAAAGACTTTATTATCAAAGATGAGCTCGAGCAAATCTATGACCTTGTTAAAAAAGGCTCTTACAACGACATGATTACAATGAACATGTCACTGCTGCAGCTTATTAAAGAAGACTTAATCACCAAAGACACTGCTTTGGATGTTAGCGACAATAAAGTTGAAATTCAGCAGATGTTAAGAGGCGCTTACCACGGTACAACAGAGAGCTTCGATATTCAGTTCTAAAAAATCGGCCATACCATGCAGAACTTTACTACAAATGCAATCAATTTGAAGTCATACAACCTGTCGGAAACTGACAAGATAATTGTCATGTATTCAAAAGACAAAGGCATAATCAAAGGGGTTGCAAAAGGTGCAAAAAAAACCACAAGCAAACTCGGCGGCAGAATGGACATGCTCGTTGCAAACCGCTTGATGCTGCACAAGGGCAGAAACCTTGATACTATATGTCAGGCACAGGCAATAAATACCTTTAAAAATACAAGAAACGATATGGATAAGCTTTTTTATTCCATATATTGCAGCGAGGTTGTGCACAGCTTCGGCGTGGAAAACGACCCCAACAGCGAGGAAATCTACGAGCTGTTTTACAAAACCCTTGAGGCTGTTTCAAAATCCGAAAACAAAGTGCAGCTTTTGCTTTCCGTTATCAAATTTCAGCTAAAAATTACCCACATAGCAGGCTACTCGCTGGAGCTTGAGGCCTGCGCCTGCTGCGGCGGAACGCTCGATAACGACAACATTTATTTCTCTGCTCAAAGCGGCGGAACAATCTGTGAAGAATGCAAAAAACACTCGATAAACGCTGCAAAACTTCACCATAAAATACGCGATTTTCTTAATACGCTTCTGCAGCTGGATTATGATTCCAAAACAAGATACGACGAGCTTGCAACAGAAAAAATATGTTCGTTTTGTTTTGAGCTTATGAAACGTCATGTGGAGCAGTTTTCGCCAAAAAAAATTAAATCAGCACAGATACTTGAAATAACAAAATAAGGAAACTAAGATGTCAGAACTATCAAAATATATTGAACATACCCTGCTCAAACAGGATGCAAAAAAAGAAGAACTTGAAAAACTCTTTGAAGAAGCAAAACAATACGGCTTTTTAGGCGTGTGCATAAACCCCTGTAATGTTAAATTTGCAAAAGAAAATCTCAAAAACTCTGATGTAAAAATCGTAACCGTTGTCGGTTTTCCTCTGGGTGCAAACCTTAGCGAGGTTAAAGCGTTTGAAACAGAGCTTGCAATAAAAGATGGTGCCGACGAAATCGATATGGTAATAAATGTCTCAAAACTCAAAGACAGGGATTATGACTTTGTGCAAAAGGATATTGAGGCAGTAAAAAAAGCTTGTGGCAATGTGCCTTTAAAAGTTATTCTTGAAACAGACCTGCTGACATGTGAAGAAATCAAAAAAGCCTGTGAGTTGTGCGTGGCAGCAGGTGCTGATTTTGTCAAAACTTCAACAGGCTTTGTAAAAAATGGTGTTGGTGCAAAAGCAGAAGATGTTGAGCTTATGGCCGCTGTGGTTAAACCTCACAGGCTTGGCGTAAAAGCTTCTGCCGGAATAAGAGATAAAGAAAAAGCTCTTGCCATGGTAAAAGCCGGTGCTGACAGGCTTGGTACAAGCTCGGGTGTTGCAATTGTTTCCTAATCTCAAGGCGTAAAAGTTTGCCTCTGTATTACAATTGATTTGTAATTGAGCTGCTTTTTTTGTAAAATTTTTTTAAATGCAAATTGTAGTTTGCAATGGTGTGGAATTTATGAAGTTTACATATGACGAAATAGTAAAAGCAACGGGTGCTACAGTGCTGCAATGCGCCAGTACAGCAGGTAATTTGACTGTTTCTACTGATTCTAGAAATATCAATGATGCAAATTTTTATATCCCCTTAAAAGGCGAAAAATTTGATGGTCATGATTTTATTAAAGATGCGGTCGATAAAGGTGTACGCGGCTATTTTACGTCTGACAAAACACTTATCTTTCCAAAAGCCAAGTTTATACTTTATGTAGAAGATACTCTGATTGCATACCTCAAACTTGCTCTTTATTACAAAGAAAAAATTAATCCTGTTACTATCGCAATTACAGGCAGCTCCGGTAAAACCACCACAAAAGAAATGATGGCTTGTGTTATGAGCAAGGGATATAAAATCCACAAATCTCCGCTAAACCATAACAACGAGGTCGGACTATGCCAGACGTTGCTGTCTATGCCTGCGGATACGGAAGTGTTGATACTCGAGATGGGAATGCGCGGGCTCGGTGAAATAGAGCTATTGTCACAGTATTCAAAACCGGATATTGCTGTTATTGCAAACACAGGAACGGCTCACATCGGCCGTTTGGGGTCTGTAAAAAATATTGCCAAAGCAAAATGTGAGATTTCTAAATACCTCCACGAAGAAGGCCTGTTGATTGCTCACGATACCGAATTAATAAGAAAAACAAACACCTATCAAGGCCAGACAATTTATGTTGGCCTGGACAGCCCCGAGCTTAAAAATGTCAAACTGCACCCTGCTTCAAGCGAGTTTGATTATAAAAATCATCACTACAAGCTTAATGTAGAGGGTGAACACAACATTCAAAATTCTTTGTTTGTTATAAATTCCGCCTTAAAACTCGGCCTTAACCCCGAAAAAATTGCAGCCGGACTGGAAAGTTACAAACCTATTGAAAAAAGGTGGCAGCTTTCTCATATTGCAGGTTTTACCGTTGTGGATGACAGCTATAATTCAAACCCTGATTCGCTTAGGGCGGCAATTGATACTTTCTTGACCACACAGGACAAACACGGGCCTGAAAGATGGCTTGTGCTGGGTGATATGAAAGAGCTCGGCAAGGGTGAGCGTAATTATCACAAAGAAATCGGTAAATTTATTGATAAATATGTAAATGTAAAATTAATCACCGTGGGCACGCTGGCTAAGTATATAGCGCAAAACTCAAAACATATCTCAAAAAGTTTCCCCAACAACAAAGGGGTTGCTGCGTTTATCAAATCACACGCAAGCGAGGGATGTGCAATTTTGTTTAAGGCATCGCGCTCAATGAAGTTTGAAGAAATAATTAAGGAGCTTGAAAAACTATGATTTTATCCATAGTGGCGGCACTTGTGGCATTTGTTCTTGCATTGCTTTTAGGTGTGCCTTATATAGATTTTTTAAAGAAAAAAATGCTCGGCCAATATATTAGAGAAGAAGCACCGGAATCTCACGCCAAAAAAGGCGGGACTCCAACAACAGGCGGCGTTTTTCTTGTGACGGCGGCTGTTTTGGCGGCTGTTGTATCGCTGTTTATGGCGGAAAAAACCTCAACAGGCGCTTTTTTGCTTCTCATTACATTTATTTTTTACATGTTTGCGGGATTTCAAGATGATGCACAAAAATTTGCTCACCATGAAAACAAGGGGCTTAGCGCAAGAGGCAAGCTGATACTTCAAATAGCAATTGCCTGCCTTCCTGTAATGTTTGTCACTATCGGCGGCAGGACGTTTTTGACATTTGGCGAATATACTTTGAACCTCGGTTATCTTTACCCGATTTTTGGGATATTTTTGATTACGGGCGTGTCCAATGCAGTTAACCTTACAGACGGTTTAGACGGGCTTGCTGCTTCCAACATGGTTATTTCAACAGCTGCATTGACTATCATAAACCTGATTATGGGCAATGTTGACATAGCTATCATCTGTGCTGCTGTTATGGGCGCATGTCTTGGATTTTTGTACTTTAACAGACACCCTGCCAAAGTGTTTATGGGTGACACAGGGTCTCTTGCTCTGGGCGGCGTGCTCGGTACAATTGCTGTTATGGGCAAGTTTGAGTTGTGGCTTATTCCAATCGGTATAATTTATTTAACAGAAACTCTGTCTGTAATGCTTCAGGTCACAAGTTTTAAATTAACAGGCAAAAGAATATTCAAAATGAGCCCTATTCATCACCACTTTGAGCTGTGCGGATGGAACGAGACAAAAATAGTTAAAGTATTTACGCTCATCAATTTTATCTTTTGTACGGGCGCTGTAGCTCTGTTCTGGTATTTAAACAGATAGAAATCGTAAGGCAATAAATGATAAGAAAATGGTTTGATAAAAAAGTTTTAATCCTCGGCCTGTCAAAAAGTGGCATGGCTGCTGCAAAATACCTTAATTCAAAGGGGGCGGATTGCTATATCACAGAGCAAAAACCGCTTAAACAAGAGGATTTTAAGACCGTTAAAGAATTAAACGAACTCGGCATAAAAACAGAGTTTGAACACCATTCAGATGAGTTTATGCAAGATGTGTACCTTGCTGTAACAAGCCCCGGGATTCCTCCTCAATCCGAGCTTATGCTCAAATTAAAAGAAAAAAATATTGATGTGATTAGCGAGGTTGAGCTTGCTTATCTGGAAACACAAGTGCCTTTTGTTGCAATTACCGGTACAAACGGCAAAACCACCACAACAGAGCTTACAAACTTTATTTTGAACAAGGAATTTAAAGCACAAAAATGCGGAAACATTGGCATTCCTCCCTGCTCTTTGCTTGATGACGGCAAAAAAACAGACTTTTATGTGTGTGAAGTAAGCTCTTTTCAGCTCCACTACAGCCGCAGCTTCCGTCCTCAGATTGCTGTGTGGATGAACTTTACCCCTGACCACATTGACTGGCATGGGGGATTGGAAAACTATTTTAAAGACAAAGCGTCTTTGTTCTCGCCGTCCAAAAGACCGGGGTTTGCTGTTTTTAACGCACAGGATGAAAGACTGCTCGCCTTCGGCAAAGAATACGCAGGCGAAAAATTCTTTTTCGGTGCAGAATTTGAAACAAACTGCTCTTATATAAAAGACGGCGCAATTTTTTACAAACGCGCCAAAGGCAGTGAAGAAAAAATTATCGATTTAAAAGATATACCTCTTGTGGGCAATCACAACTATCAAAACGTTATGGCCTCGATTATCTGTGCAAAAATAGCAGGCGTTCCTTCAGAAAAAATTACTCAAGCAATAAAAGAATTCAAAGCACCCGAGCACAGATGCGAGTTTGTTGCAAATATACAGGGCAAAGATGTTTACAACGATTCAAAAGCCACAAATCCTGAGGCTGCAATTGTTGCAATACAGTCTTTTGAGGGTAGAAGCGTTACCCTTATTGCCGGTGGAACCGATAAAAATACGGATTTGACAGAGTTTTGCGAAGCTGTTAAAAAATATATAAACCATGTTATTTTGCTCGGACTTGCAAAAGACAGGTTTGAAGCCGAATTGCGAAAAAACGGATATGAAAACATAACCATAGCCGGAAGTTTTCAAGACGGAGTTGATAAGGCGTTTGAAACGGATGATGAGGTAATTCTCCTTTCACCTGCCTGCTCAAGCTATGATATGTTTACGGGTTATGAACAACGGGGAAAAGTATTTAAAGACTATGCCTTATCAAAGAAATAACAGACAAAATAAAAGACATACGGGCCGTAGAAACTACGGATATGAAAACGAAGGCAGAGGCGGTGTGCCGTCAGATGTTGTGCTGTCTCCGCCTGATACGACTTTGATGGTGGTGGTTGCTTTTCTTGTTGTAATAGGGCTTATGGCAATATTTTCTGCCGGTGCGCCAAAGGCAATGGATATGGGGCAAAATCCCGCTTCTTTTGCGCTTAAACAGTTTGCTTACCTTATTGTGGGGTTCTTTGGCCTAAAGTATTTTATGAACCTTGATTATAAAAAATTGCGTGACTGGGCAGTGCCTTTTGCGTGGTTTGTTATTGTTATGCTTGCTCTTGTAGACTTTACGCCTCTGGGGGTAATAGTTAACGGCGCAAGAAGATGGATTATGCTCGGGCCCATTCAGTTTCAGCCGTCTGAGATGACCAAGTTTGCAGTTATCATGCTGCTTGCAAACGCTTTTTACAGAGACGCAAATATTTTTAGTTCCACAAAATGGTCAAGGTACTTTGTGCCCATACTTATAATGGTATTTCTTGTATTTAAACAGCCTAACCTTTCCATGGTTATTTTGCTTTTGATTACGTCAATGGTTATGTACCTGAGCGTTGCAGGGTCTGTTAAATATATGGTGACAATAGGGCTTGCGGGTATTGCTTCTGCTGTGGGGACAATAATTTTGTTCGGAAAAAAACTTTTGCACGGTTATCAAATGCAGCGTATCCAGATATGGCTCAATCCAAACATGGACCCTTACGGTGCTGGATACAATATTATCCAGTCGCTTCTTGCATTTGCGGCAGGCGGTTTTTGGGGTGTGGGTTACGGAAACTCAAAACAAAAACTCGCATGGCTTCCTGAGGGGCACACAGACTTTATTTTTGCAGTAATAGCCGAAGAACTCGGATTTTTAGGGTGCTTTCTTGTAATCGGACTTTTTTGGACATTTATCCACAGAGGCATAATTATATCTTCGCGTGCAAACGACATGTTCGGCAAGCTTCTTGCCGTAGGCATCACGCTTTCTATAGGCCTTCAGGCTTTTATCAACATGAGCGTATCAAGCTCCCTTATACCGGCAACAGGGGTTCCGCTGCCTTTCATCAGCTACGGCGGTACATCTTTGATTGTTTCTTTGTGCATGGTAGGGGTGTTATTAAATATTTCCAAAAAGAGAATAAAAAGGATAAGAAACTATGAGCGAAACTACTAATAACAATAAAAAAACATATTTTGTCACAGGCGGCGGCACGGGCGGACACATCTATCCTGCTGTGGCTGTTGGAATGGCTTTGCAAAAAGAAGCCGATACAAACAAAGTCTTTTATGTGGGCAACCCTGACAACCTTGAAAAGAAAATTGCAGAAGACAAAGTGTTTGATTTTCTCGGGGTGAATATCACAGGCATGCCGAAAACTTGCAGCTTTGAATTTGTAAAATGGAGTATTAAACTGCTTTTTGCCACTGTAAAATCAATGGGTTATATCGTTAAATACCGCCCTAATCTTATTTTCGGAACAGGCGGATATGTAAGCGCACCAATGCTTTTTGCCGGTATTTTGACAAACACTCCTGTTGTAATCCACGAATGCGACGCTGTAGCAGGCAAGGTTACAAAACTCATTGCTCCTTTTGCAAAATCAGTTTCCTGTGCATTTGAAAGCGCAACAGAAAACATAAAATCCAACAATCTTCACGTTAACGGAAACCCCGTAAGAGAAGAGTTTTTGAGCATAGACAGATACCACGCAAGACAAAAATGGAACCTTAAAGACAAACTCACTATCATGGTAATGGGCGGCTCTCAAGGTGCTAAAAAAATTAACAGCGTGCTTGTTCAGTGTCTGAAAAAAATCTTTAAAAAATACGATGTCCAAATAATCCACCAGACCGGTCTTAAAAATTATGACGAGACAGTTAAAGAACTCAAAAAAGTTTACCCTGTTTATACGGAAAACTCTCAATACATTGTAAGACCTTATTTCAAAAAAATGTATCTTCCTATGATTGCATCGGATATCGCTGTTTCAAGAGCCGGTTCATTGAGCATATCAGAAATCTGCGTATCAGGCCTTGCGTCTATTCTTATTCCTTACCCTTATGCCGCAGCCGACCACCAGCGCAAAAATGCAAAAGAAATGGAAGAGCTCGGTGCTTCGCTTTATCTTGATGATGCTGATTGCACACCGGAAGCTTTTATGGAGAAGCTGGAGGAAGTTATCAACAACACTCAAAAAATGATAGAACTCCAGAATAACGCAAAAAAACTGGTCAAATACGACGCAACAAAAAACATAGTAGAGCAGATAAAAGCTGTCGTAAAATAACTAAAAAAACAGGTGTTTATGGCGCAAATTTGCCAGCAGTGTATGTTTGCGCTATAATATTATAACTGTTATAGAATATCAGGGGTTAGACTGAGTGAACAAGCTTGATAAAAGGCCTGATTTAATTGAAAAAACTCAAGAGAAAAATAACAAGCGGAAAAATAAAATCCGTTTCTATTATTCTTTTTTGACAATAGTGCTGCTTATTTGTCTTGTGCAAATAGGCATAAGTGCTTTTAACAATATTACCAAAAGTATCAGCTACCACGGCAAAATCAAAAAAATGAAAGCGCTTAACCAGCAGGCCTATGCAGAAAACCAGCGACTTAAAGAAGAGCTTGAAGATTTCAGCTCGCTAAAAAGTCTTGAGGCTATCGCAAGAAACAACCTCAAAATGGCAGGAGAAGACGAGGTGCTTGTTATCATCAACAAACCTCAGGCTCCGCCGGTGGAAACCAAAAAGAAAAAAGGTCTGAAAAAAATTTCGGATAAAAAATAATAAAGAGAAAGCTCCTTTTGCGTAACTTACTGCCAAAAGGAGCTTTTGTTAATAATGTTGCGACATAGAAGTAAAAACCTTACTTCGTTCTTGCTTTTTCAGCACTTTGGTTAAAGTAAACGTGCATATCCCTGTTTACTTAACAGCTACGAGTTTTGCGCTTATTCCGATATCGGAATTAATCATCCTGGCGCTTGCAATGGCCATGGATCTTCTTTTTTTTGCACCTCTTAACAAAAATGCAACTCCGTCGCTTATATTACTTGTTGGTTTTTGAGCTTTTTTTATCATTTGCACCCCTTGTATAACAAATTTAGACTTTTACTAATCCAGTGTCGTCCTTGCCACCTCGAGCCTTCGAGCTGTCAATGACTCACTTTTTCAATGGCCGCTCAAAAATTTCGTTCTGTTATCTTCTTGCAAAACCTGCCTTCGGCAGCTTTTTGTTCGACAGATTGTTCCTTATCACGAAATTTTTTCGGACTATCTATATTTGTTTTATCGGGAGAATTTAAATTTTCTTTAGGATTTTAACTTTCTTTGTTACATAACGTTACAAAAAAAAGCTCAAATACTTTTTCATAAAATTGTATTATTGACCGGTTTTAAAATAACCGTTAAAATAATAATTACCACATAAGGAAAGCAGGGTGAAAATCCCACACTGGTCCGCAGCCGTTAAAGTCGGAATGCTTGTATGGTATGTATTACTTCGAGACAAGGAGATTTTTATGGGATTTTCTCAAACTAACACAAACCCTGTAAAAGACGGGGTTGTTAAGCTTACACAGGTTTCTTCGCCTGTTGGTAACCCCTATTCGTCTAAAACCGCACAGGTAAAGGACCTTTTTATCGACAAAAATGTTAAACTTGTAGATGACTACCTCAAACAGCTTGACTGGCAGGTTAAAGAAAACTCTAACATGACCTACTCTGTTCAGGGTTTAAACAACTATATTTCTTCTGCCATAAGCAAAAATTACTGGCTAAATAAAATTTATACACCCGAAATAAAATACGCTCACGAAAACGGTGATATCCACATCCATGACCTGAATCTCATTTCCACATACTGCGTGGGATGGGATTTGAAAGACCTTTTGATGGAAGGTTTTACTGGAGTCGACGGAAAGATAAAATGCGCTCCGGCAAAACATTTTAGAACAGCACTCGGCCAGATTGTGAATTTCCTTTATACAATGCAGGGCGAGGCAGCAGGCGCACAGGCTTTTTCAAATTTTGATACCCTCCTTGCACCGTTTGTAAAATATGACAAACTCGAATATGCACAGGTTAAACAGGCAATGCAGGAATTTGTCTTCAACCTCAATGTGCCTACGCGTACAGGGTTTCAGACACCGTTTACAAATATAACAATGGATATGACAGTGCCCTCGTACTATGCTGACCATCCCGTTATCATAGGCGGAGAGCTTATGGAAGATACCTATAAAGAGTTTCAACATGAGATGAACCTCATTAACAAAGCTTATTTCGAGATAATGATGCAAGGCGACTGCACAGGCAAGGTATTTACTTTCCCTATCCCTACATATAACGTGACAAAGGATTTTGACTGGGATAACCCCGAGCTCGAAGGCCTGTGGGAAATGACGGCCAAATACGGCATTCCGTACTTTTCAAACTTTATTAATTCTGACATGAACCCCGAAGACGCCCGCTCTATGTGCTGTCGTTTGAGAATAGATAACAGAGAACTGGAATACAGAGGCGGCGGCCTTTTTGGCTCAAATCCGCTTACTGGTTCTGTCGGCGTTGTTACAATCAATATGCCGAGAATAGGCTACCTTGCAAAAAATGAGGCAGAATTTTTCCGCATGCTCTGCCGCAATATGGAACTGGCAAGAGAAAGCCTTGAAATTAAAAGAAAAGTTATTGAAGACTACACTGACAAAAACCTTTACCCTTACACAAAATTCTATCTAAGAGACATAAAAGCAAGACATGGCTCTTATTGGAAAAATCACTTTTCAACCATCGGCCTTGTCGGCATGAATGAAGCCTGTGAAAACCTTACCGGTAAAAACATAGGCACAGATGAAGGCAGAGAATTTGCGCTCAAGGTAATGGATTACATGCGCAATATGATTTCTAATTTCCAGAAAGAAACAGGAAACAACTACAACCTTGAGGCAACACCCGCAGAAGGTACAACCTACCGTCTTGCAAGGCTGGATAAGCAAAAATTTGATGCAATAAAATGTGCAAACCAGCATGAATATGAAAACGGCGCAAAACCTTTCTATACAAACTCAACCCAGCTGCCCGTAAATTATACTGATGATATATTTGAACTGCTGGATAAACAAGACGAACTCCAGACAAAGTATACAGGCGGTACGGTTGTCCATATATTCGCAGGTGAGAGGGTTTATGACACAAAGGTTGTAAAAAACCTTGTCAAAAAAGTCTGCGAAAACTATAAACTGCCTTACTTCACCTTCTCGCCTACATTCAGCATTTGCCCCGAGCACGGGTATGTTGCGGGTGAACACTTTACCTGTCCGGATTGCGGCAGTGCATGCGAGGTGTTTTCAAGAGTAGTGGGCTACATCAGCCCCGTAAATCAGTGGAATGAAGGTAAAAAAGAAGAATTCGCAATGCGAAAAACCTTTGATTCCTGCTGTTGTGAAAACCGCGGGGAAAAATGCTCATAGCCGGTTTACAAAAATCTTCTTTGTTGGATTACCCTGAAAAAATTGCGGCCGTAGTTTTTACCTGCGGCTGCAATTTCAGATGCGATTACTGCCATAATCCGGATATTCTTACGGATTTTCGCTCTGATGCTGCTTGTGATGAACAACACGTGCTCGATTTTTTAAATTCCAGAAAAGGAAAACTCGATGCTGTAGTTGTTTCAGGCGGCGAGCCCACTTTGCAGAAGGACTTGCCGGAGTTTTTTAAAAAAATTAAATCAAGAGGCTTTTTAACAAAACTCGACACAAACGGCACAAACCCCGATGTTGTGAAAAAACTAGTGCACAAAGGGCTGGTGGATTATATTGCAATGGATATAAAGGCCCCTGTTGAAAAATATCATCTGATAACAAACACCTGTACAGATATTGAAAAGATTAAAGAAAGTATTGATTTTATAATGAATTGCGGGGTTGATTACGAGTTTAGAACAACAGTTGTAAAATCCTCTCTTGATGAAAAAGACCTTGAAAATATCGGAAAAACTATAAAAGGCGCAAAACGATACTATTTGCAAAAGTTTGTTGCAACAAAAACCCTTAACCCGGCATTTGCTTTTGAAACAACATATTCCACACAGGAATTCGAGCATATAAAGTCACTTTTGCTCCCCTGTGTTAAAGAGGTTTTTGTGCGTTAATACTTTAAATGGCGGGTCGAATTTTGTGAAGTTTTATGCTAAACCATTGTTATGAAGAGTTTGAAATTTTTAATAATTTTTGCGGTTTTATTTTTTATGAACCTTCCTGTGCTGGCTGATGTAATGCCATATTATACCGGGGCAATAAGCAAGCAGACCATAGGTTTTTTGCAGGTGCCAAAAAGTTTCAGCCTGTATTTGTACCCTCGCTATGATTCTGAAATCGTGGATACCGTAAAATGGACAAACACCTCTGTTGAGTTGAAAAATACGTCCATAGAACCGTCAGGGCTTTTTGCAGCGCAGATTAAAAACAAAAATCTGGCTTTTTGCATGGTTATAGATGAGCAGGATGACTGGTACAAGATAGTTTATGACAAAACAAATAACAAATCCGCATGGATAAAACCCGCAGCAGAAGATGATTTTTGGAGCTTAAGAGAATTTTACTCTTACTTTGGCAGAAGATACGGGCTGTATTACATGAAAAACGTGGACTACAGAAAACGCGGAATCTACAGCGGAGCCGATGCATTGTCTCAAAAACTCGGCGGGTTTACACTCATAAAATCCATCCGTTTGAATAAAATCAGCGGAAACTGGGCGCTTGTTACTGTTTCGGACATCGACAGTCTTCCAAAAATAGGCTACATCCAGTGGCGCGAGCAGGATGGCACTATCCTTATTTTTCCCAAACTCGATAAGTAACTGCTTTTTTGTTATATAATTTTTCTTGGACATATTTAAAAGGATATGAAAATGGAAAACAGCAAAAAAGGACGTATTGTTACAGGCATGAGACCTACGGGTAAGCTTCATCTGGGCCATTATCTCGGGGTGCTTAAAAACATGGTTAAACTCCAGAACGAGTACGAATGTTTCTTTTTTGTTGCAGACTGGCACGCTCTGACCACAAAATTTGACTGCACGCAGGATTTGATACAGAACACAAAAGATGTTGTCTTAGACTGGCTTGCAGCAGGTATTGACCCTGAAAAGGCTCATATCTATATCCAGTCGCATTTGCCTCAGACAGCTGAACTTCATATCTATTTGAGTATGATTACCCCGCAAAACTGGGTGGAAAGAGACCCGACCTTAAAAGACCTTGTAAAAATGATACGCTCGGAAAATGACGACTCCAAACCCAACGTATCTTACGGCTTTTTAGGCTACCCTGTTTTGATGTCGGCTGATATTCTTACTTTTAACGTTGATTATGTCCCTGTCGGCATTGACCAGGTTGCACACATCGAGATTACGCGTGACATTGCAAGACGCTTTAATAATATTTATAAAACAGAGCTGTTTAAAGAAGCAAAACCCATGCTGACAAATATACCAATGCTCAAAGGTGTGGACGGGCAAAAAATGGGTAAGTCTTTCCACAACGATATAAAAATCTCTGATGATGACGAAACAACAACAAAAACAATCATGAAAGCAATAACTGACAGAAGCCGTGCAAGAAAAGATGACCCTGGCCATCCTGATAAGTGCGAAGTGGCATTTGAATATTGGAAAGCATTTGCGCCGGAAGACAAAGTTAAACAGGTTGAATGCGAGTGTATTGCAGGCAAACGAGGATGCGCGGATTGCAAACGCGAGCTTGGTTGTGTAATAAACGAGCAGCTGCGCCCGATTCGAGAACGCAGAAAATACTACGAAGAGCACCCAGAAATTGTTGAAGCAATCATTAAAAAAGGCGATGAAAAAGCAAGAGAAGAAGCTGAAAAAGTGCTCAAAAAAATAAGAAAAGCAGTAGGGATGTATCAAAATTAATTTGACAGGAGCAAAAAAAATGCCGCTGACAGGCAAAAAAATTCTGATAGGTATAACAGGCGGAATCGCTGCATATAAGGTGTGCGAGCTTATTCGCATGTTTAAAAAACAGAATGCCTGTGTCAAAACAGTTGTCACTAAAAGCGCTCTGGAATTTGTTACACCGCTTACATTAGAGACACTTTCTCAAGAAAGCGTTTATTACAAACAGTTTGAAACAGAATCTAAAAAACCGGAGCACATTGCGCTTTGCGACTGGGCTGATGTGTTTTTGATTGCTCCTGCCAGTGCAAATACTATCGGCAAAATTGCAAACGGCATTTGCGACAACCTTTTGACCTCGCTTGCGTGCGCATTTCAAAAGCAGATAATTTTTGCTCCTGCTATGAATACAGGCATGTGGAATAATAAAGCGGTTCAAAAAAATATTGAAACCCTAAAGTCTTACGGTGCAAGGTTTGTTGACCCTGATTCCGGCTACCTTGCGTGCGGCACAGAGGGTAAAGGCAGACTGGCTGATTTGAATGATATTTTTGATGCGGTTGTAAATGTACTTCAAAATGCAGATGAAAGTGCTGACAATAAATTTTTAAAAGGCAAAAAAGTAGTAATAACAGCAGGCGGAACAAAGGAAAACTTTGACCCTGTGCGTTATATCGGAAATTACAGCTCGGGCAAAATGGGTGCGGCTCTTGCAAAAAAAGCCTTTGAAGCCGGAGCAAGTGTCACGCTCATTGAGACCACTCCCCTTTTAAGGGACTGCTCTGATTCTATAAACACAGTAGATGTTATCAGTGCAAAAGAAATGCTTGAGGCGGTTAAAGAGGAATTTTTAAATAAAAATGCCGATATCCTCATTATGACAGCGGCTGTTGCTGATTACAGACCCGAGACAACAGAGCAGTTGAAAGTAAAAAAAGAAAATACCGACGAATTGACAATAAAGCTCGTAAAAAACCCCGATATATTAAGTGAAATGTGCAAACTCAAAAAAGAAGGCATGCAGATTGTGGGTTTTTGCGCAGAGACAAATGACCTTATTGAGAACGCAAAAGCAAAAATCAAAAGAAAAGGCTGCGATTGGCTGGTTGCCAACGATGTATCAAGAAAAGATACAGGATTCTCCAGTGACTTCAACGAAGTTTATGTCTTGGACAAAAATCTCAATATTGTTAAAATAGATAAGGACACAAAAGAAAATATTGCGTCAAAAATACTGGAGCAGATATGGCAAAAACAAGCGAAATAATAAAGATTTTAGAGGAATATGCGCCCCCCGAGCTAGCTGAAAGCTGGGACAATTCCGGATGGCAGGTGTTTTTTGGAAACGATAATACCTCAAAAGTTTTGTTGTGCCTGTCTGTGACGGATGAGGTAATAAATCAGGCTGTTGAGCTAGGGTGCAATCTTATTGTGTCTCACCATCCCGTGATTTTTAAACCGCTCAAAGTGATAAAAGACGTAAAAATCATCAAAGCCATCCAGCGCGGAATTCAGATTTATTCGCTCCACACAAATTGTGATAAAACAAACAGAGGCACAAGCGACCTTATTGCTCAAAAGCTTAACCTTAAAAAAACTGCTGTGCTAAATGACTTTGTCAGAGTGGGGCTTGCTTCTTATGAAATGACTTTGGACGAGCTTGTTTCTTTTGTAAAACTGGCTTTTAATGTTGAGAGAATAAAACTTGTTAACAATGCAAGAAAAACAATGATTAAAACCATAGCAGTCTGCGCCGGTGCAGGGGCTGATTTTATACAGGAAGTTGAAAAATACAATATTGACGCTTATGTGACATCGGAAGTAAAATATCATGACGCACTGGATTCTAGACGTGCAGTAATTTTGGATGTAGGTCATTTTGAATCTGAAAAACCTTTTGTGGAAGAGATAAAAAACCTTCTGGAAAACAAAAAACATAGAATAGAGGTTGTTGTTGCAAAAGAAAAACCCGCATGGGAATACGTTTAAACTTAATATCCTTGTCATCTGTTTTTTGCTGATGACGGTTTTTTCTTCTGCTGCCAATGCTTACGAGACCGCTCTTATTACCTACCCCGAGTATAATAAAAACTGGAAACAGGTATATTTTGGCAAACAAGATGACGAAGTAATATCGCAATGGATTCCGTCTTATTCTTATACAAACGACTGGGTCGAGTCAGTTGTTTTCCACGCTTACAGATGGGCAAAGAGGAATAACTGCTACAAATTTATGTCCAACCTTCTTGCCGGTGCAGCTTCGCGCAACAATACATTCAAAAGCCTAATTCTAAAAGACCGCCCTGAGGATTCTGTAGCAATCTGGTGTGTGGAAAAAACTCCCGCAATGGCTGCCCAGTGCGAAATTTTGAGGGTTACCTCTTCTTATGAGGGGATTGTGTCTATCCATTATGTAAACAAAAATCCCGCATATTTTACCAAATATCTGCAAGAAGACTGGCTCAAAATTATAAGAGACGTAAGAATCTATTACAGCTACTTCCGCTGGGACAGAGTAACAGGCAAAGAAACATCAGTGCAATTGCAATAGCAAATAATTTTGTTCACAGGTTTAAAAATAATATGTCATTTGTTGCAAAAATATATGCAAATATTACAAAATCAAAACTTTCTGACCTTGCAAAAAAATCTGTGGAAAGAATTAAAAGTGTTGAAGAAGAAAATGTTTTTCATTCCAAAACTCTTGAAGAATTGTTCACTGAAAAATACGACTACAAAGGTTCAGAACCTGATTTAATTTATGTAAAAAATCTTTTGACCAATGAGCCCGAGGCAGTGAGAGTTAAGATTGAAATCAAACCAAACAAAAAGTTTACTTTTTTTCAGGAACTTTATATGCTATTTGATAACAACGGCACAAAAATAGGCCAAAAAGACTTTTCTTACAGGAGAATGCCCGACGGAAAATATGTAATGTATTCCGGCGAAATGGATAATTTTTCAAAAATATACGGCGGAGTAGGAATAAGACTCGACCAAATGCATATAGAAAGAGCTATGCAGCTTGGAGTGGATTCTATTCCGAGAGAGGCTCTTCCTAAAGCAACACTTTACCATACAAAAATGGGTTTTCTTCCAATTGAGAAAAAATTAGTTCAACTAAAAAGTATTAATCAGGTCAAAAATTTTACGGAAGCAGAATTTTGCTATAAAGCAAAGTCTATACCGTTACACGAATTTGAGCCTGTAATCGTGCAAAAGGGGACAAAATTTTATATAGACGTAAATAAAACACAAACTTTAACAAACCTGAAAATGTGTAAACAACAGATTGAAAAAACAGGATTTCGACGTATTTTGCATCTGGACAGCACATATGCAAATTTAACTTTAAGCGGTCAAGAATTGTTAAGGTGGAAGGAAATCATAAAAGGTCATGAAATCTTACCAAAGCTAAGTTTTATTCTTCCAAAGTTTTAAAACAGGCTTGTTTGTCCGTTGTCGTCTTTAGGCACTTTGTACCCGAGCAGCCTGTAGCCTTCGGGTGAAATCTTTCTGCCGCGCGGTGTTCTCTGGATTATGCCTTCCTGTAAAAGATACGGCTCATAGACATCTTCGATTGTGCGGGCGTCTTCGCCGAGAGCAGCAGCTAATGTTTCTAACCCTACGGGGCCGCCATCGTATTTTTCTATAATGAGGGTTAAAAGAGCCTTGTCTGTTGCATCAAGACCGTTGTCATCTATGTGGAGCGTGTTGAGCGCGTCTATGGCGGTGTCGTTTGTTATTTTTCCGTCTGCTCTGACCAGAGCGTAATCTGCAACACGCTTCACCAGCCTGTTTGCAATACGCGGTGTGCCTCTTGAACGGCTTGCAATAACTTTTGCTCCATCGGCATCTATTCCTATTTCAAGGATTTTTGCTGTGCGTGACACCACCTGTGACAGCTCTTCCACTGTGTAAAACTGCAATCTGTGTATTATGCCGAAACGGTCTCTTAACGGGCCTGACAGCTCTCCGGCTTTTGTGGTTGCACCAATCAGTGTAAACTTTGGCAAAGGTACGCGAAGAGTCTTTACAGTCTGCGCTTTTCCTGTTGTCATGTCAAGGAAAAAGTCTTCCATTGCAGGGTATAGGATTTCTTCCGTTACTTTGTTCAGCCTGTGGATTTCGTCAATAAACAAAATATCACCGTTTTTTAGTGACATAAGTATGCCAATGATATCTCTTGGCCGCTCCAGAGCAGGCGCAGAGGTTATTTTGATGTTTGCTTCAAGCTCGTTTGCAATAACAGAAGCAAGCGTTGTTTTACCCAGTCCCGGCGGGCCGTAAAAAAGCAGGTGGTCCAGCTGTTTGTTTCTTTTTTTTGCAGCTTCTATAGAAATTTTGAGCGTGCTTTTAAGAGCGCTCTGGCCGATGTATTCATCCAGCTTTTTGGGGCGGATGTTGTTTTCAAAAGATTTGTCAAAAGCGATTTCTTTTGTCTCAAGGTTTTCGCTTTTTGCTTTTTTGTTTATATCAAGGGGCTTTTGCCTGTTGTCGTCATCCGAGATAATTGCCACGGTTTGTCCTTAATTTTATTGAATGTTTGACCTGTCTTACAGGAGATTCCGAAACGAGTTCGGAATGACAGAAGGTTTGTAATATAATTATAGCAGAATTGAAATTAAATAACGAAGGTGTTAATTATGTCTAAAACCGCAATCATTATTCCGTCACGTTACGCGTCAACAAGACTTCATGCAAAACCTCTCATCGAGGTTGAAGGCAAACCCATAATCCAATGGGTTTATGAAAAAGCTTCTGCTGTAAAACAGGCGGACGAGGTGATTGTTGCAACAGACCATGAAGAAATTTATAACTGTGTAAAAAATTTCGGCGGTACGGTCGAAATGACCCGCGCTGACCATAAATGCGGCTCGGATAGAATTGCAGAAGTTGCCTCAAGACACCCTGAAATGGAGTATATTGTAAACCTTCAAGGCGATGAACCCATGATTACACCCGAGAGCATTGACAGTGTAATAACAGCTCTGAAAACAGGCGAAAATGCTGATATTGCAACACTTTTGAGAATAATTGAAGACAAAGACGAAGTTGAAAACCCTAACCTTGTAAAATGCGTTATAGACAACAACAATTTTGCTTTGTATTTTTCCCGTTCAAAAATTCCTTACGAAAGAAACTTTGACGAAGCTGTATTCTACGGCCACATCGGCCTTTACGGCTATAAAAGAGAAGCTCTTTTCAAAATGACCTCTGCGCCTCAGACAATGCTTGAGAAAACAGAAAGCCTTGAGCAGTTGAGAGCGCTCCAGTCAGGCATGAGAATCATCACTTCTGTTGTAAACTTCAAACCCATCGGAATTGATACAAAAGAGGATGTGGAAGAGTTTAAAAAAGCTTTGAATAAATAAATCGCAAATTTTTAGATTTACGGTTTTTATTGGAAATATGAAAATCCAAGATATTTCTAATCCATACGATAAAAACCTCTTATTCCCCGGCAAAAACAGAGTTTTTTGCAATGCAGACATTTCTTGCTCGGACACTGTTTCTTTTAAGGCAAAAACTCCGGAGCTTTATCGCAGAATGGATGGCTGGTGCAATTTTTTCTATGATAAAAGCGGTCTGAAAAAAGAAATAACTGAAAAAATACCTCTGTTTAAAAATAAAAAATTTACTTTTGATATGTACAAAAAACTTTCTGATGAAGAAAAAAACTATTTGCGCACTCAAATAAAAAAGCCCTACCTAAAAGATGAATATCTGATAATTGAGGCAAAGCGAACAATTGAAAACGATGCTAAATTTTTTGTAAAACTATCTAAAAGACTTAAAAATATTATGGATAAACAGTATCCCCAAGGTTGGACGCTAGTGTCGATAGGTGCTTCTCCGGCAATTTTTGCACAGATATTAAAACATCTCGGAGCAGATGCAAAAATTGTTCCGTTTTCAAAACGTTTAAAAAGAGATCCTGCTTTTGATAGTATAAATTTTGACAAATATTTTAACGAAGTCGGACTAACAAAAGATTCCTTTAAAGAAAAAAAACAAATGATCTACACTGATTTTGTCAGTGGAGGTGAAACAATCAGAATGTTTGAAAATCTTATAAAATCGACCGGCAGATATAGAAAAGAAGATAGGTTTGAAGATTTTTTAAGTCTTTTTGGACTAAATCTGAATGTGCATGAAGAGGAGCTTTTAAATGAATTTTTCTTTAATAAGAGTCAGATAAAATCATATTCCGCATGTCCTTATATGAATTCTGCTATAAGATGTGAAAATATTTTGCAGCTCGATAAACAATTTAATTGGAATTTTGCATCAAAACTTATGAATTTTGCTTTTATGGATAATATCGAAAAGGCAAAAAATTCTTTACCTGCAAGAATCTTGCATTTTTACCGGATTTGCTAATTAATCATTAAACTCTTTAACCAGCCGCTCTATCCAGCCAAAAATGCCCAATAACTCGTAAGGCTTTGGTAAATAGAGGTCAGCACCGGCATTGAGGGCCATCTTTTTGTCATGCACTATTGTGGAAAGCACTATTTTTATGCCTTTATACTTTTCATCCTTTTTGAGTTTGCGGCACAATTCAAGCCCTTTTAATGTGTCAACTTCTCCTGCGTCCAGCACAATCAACGCGGGGGCAAATGTTTTTACAAGATTCATTGCAATGTCATAGTCCTGTGCCGAAGCAACCTGATATCCCTGCATTTCGCCAGTTGTTTTTAAAAGGTAATTGAGTGCCTCATCAGGTTCCAGTATCAGTATTTTGTTGTTGTAATCCCTGTTTAAAACAGCATTGTCAGCGCTGATTTTTGCTCTTTCAACCACGTATGAGGATTTTGTGTTAAGCCGTGCAAGTTTACCTGTGGCAAAAAGTGCGTTCAAGGCTGCATTTACACTGGTGTATGTTTGAAATTCGCTTGATATTATACCAATGCTTGTTGACACAAGGCTTATTCTTTTGCCTGCATTGTCATCGCCGTGGAGTATTATGTAGCCCGATTTTGCGTCTTCTTCGCTGTAGAATTTGTCTACAATTGCCTCAAATGCGTACACGAGAAAAGATGCAATGTGCTCTGCCTTAAGCGGGTTTGTCAAAACGAGAAACTCTCCGTCAGTAAGCTCACCTAAAAAGTCATTTTCGTCCAGTGCGGAATTGATAATGGCGGTGTAGGTCTGGAGCATTTTGTCAGAGGCAAGCTCGCCGTATATTTCTTTGTATGCTTCAAACTCGTTGATTTTTACGAGCATGGCAGCCCATTTTTTGTTCTGTGCGATTGTTCTTTTGAGTATTTTGAGTGCTGATTTTGCATCGGGCAGTTGTGTGACTTCTGAAATCATGCTCTCAAAATGACGTCTTAAATGCGCATTGATTCTGGCTTTGAACTCGTCAGACTCAATCGGCTCGCTCAAAAAGTCATCAGCGCCGGCATCCAGAACATCGAGTTTGTCTTGCAGCTCGGCTGATTTTGACAGTGCAACAATACACGGACGCGAGGGATAGCTCATCATTCTGAGCCTTTTTACGGCATCCGCAGGCTGCATGTCAAGGCTGTCTGAGACAATCACCATGTCAGGCTCGTATTCTGTCAGGATTTCAAGCCCTGTTTCAAAACTCGAAGCGCATAACACGCTTACGCCGTTTGTTTCTATGATTTTTTTATACTTTGCCGGAAGCTCTTTTCTTTTATCTAAAATCAATACAAGTTTGGATAACATTATTTATCCTCCAATGCTTTTTCGCTCTGGTTTGTGTAGGTTGCAGCAGGCAGAAGCACTTCAAACGTCGAGCCGCTGTTTGGCAGAACTGTGGAACTTTCCACACAAATTTGTCCGCCCATTTTTTCTATCAAATTTTTTACAATATACAACCCGAGCCCGCTGCCTTGAGTTTTTCTTGTCAGGTGGTTTTCGATTCTTGTAAATTTTTCAAAAATCCGGCCAAGGTTGTCGGGTTCTATGCCCACACCGTGGTCAGTTACTTTTATGCTGACAAAGTTTTCCTTTTTGGCGTTTGCAACAGACACTGACACAGAGCCTTTGTCATAAGAGTATTTGGCTGCATTATCGAGCAGATTAATCATTATCTGCTGGAATTTGTTTTCGTCAGTCAAAATGTTAGGGATATCTCCCTGGCAATGCATTTCAAAAGCATGTGAAGGGTACTGGTTTTTGACAATATCAAGCACCTGCTCAATTTGAGAGATTGCGTTTACTGATTTGAACACAAGATTGCTCTGTTGTACCTGAATCTTTGAAATGGATAAAAGGTTTTCCACAAGCTTTATCAGCCTGTTAGACTGCTCTTTAATTATATTCAAAAACTTTTGTACCTGTGCTTTGTCCAGTTTGTCAAAAGACATAAGCATGGTGTCTGCAAACCCTCTTATACTTGTCAACGGGGTTCTCAGCTCATGGCTGACTGTGGAGATAAAATCAGAATAGATTTTTTCCATCTGGTTATCAATGACCGTAAGATAGTAGTAAGAAGAATCTGTGTCATCGTATTTTGTAATTTTGTACGTGTAGTCTTTTATCACTACTGTATCCGAATTTTGAGGCAGAAAGTCAAAGATATTTTTGCCGCATAATTTTTCGCAATTTGTGTTAAAAAGCGAACAAAAGTATTTGTTTGCATAGGTGATTTTGTTGTCATAATCCGCTGCAATGACAACAGCGTCGAGGTGTTCGAGTATTTTTTTGTAATCCGTATTTTCCATATCTTTATTATAACAATGAGTTTTTCAAAATGATTAAAATTAAGGTTTTCTTAATCATGTTAAAAACTACTTTGTTAGGGTGATTTATTCATATTCAAATTTTGTCAAAATAATAATAACCCCAAATTAATTTAAAAATTACCCGACTATTAAAAAAAAGAGAGAGTTTAAGTAACCATGAACCTTAATGAAGAATGTTTGTTAAAGTATCTGCAAAACCCCGACGAGCTCGTTGATTTGACCTCGCTTTTACTGGAGTTTAATAATGACTATGAAAAAAATTAAAGACAAGATTGCACAATATTTAAAAGACAAAACTTTTTTAAGATACCTCTTATACAGCATCTATATAGTAATCACAACATGTGTATTGTTTGTGTTTTTGACACACCCTGCAATAAGAGGTTTTTTTGCGTCTATAGAAAACAAAACCTTTGATATTCGTCAGAATATCCTTTCTCCGTATAAAAAGGTAAACAAAAACATTGTAATCCTCACAATTGACGAAGAAAGCCACGAGTATCTTTTTGGAAAATACGGCGAATGGCCTATTTCAAGGGGTATTTACGCTGATATGATAAACTATCTGGAATCACACAAACCTGCTGCTGTGGCGTTTGATTTGATGTTTGTAAAATCATTAAAAAGCAGCCTTGATGAAGACAAAAAACTCGGGCGTACAATGTCTTCTTACGACAACGTTTTTACCTCCATAAACTTTGACAACCTCCCCTACGATTTGAGACAGCCCGCTGATTTGCCCGATGCTTTAAAAGCAAACATCATAAACGAATCAGATATAAACCTGAAAAATGATAATATAACTTTTTCAAATTGCAGAACAATAATAAATGAAATATTAAACACAACCCCAAATATCGGCCACATAAATATTATCAGAGCTGATGACGGCATAGCCAGAGATTTGCCACCTTTTGTATCATACAAGGACGATTATTACCCGCATCTGGCTTTAAAAGTTGCGCTCAAATACCTCAAAGATACAGAAGGTCTTGATATTAACCGTTTTAAAATAGATAAAAATGCCAATCTTGTGCTTGGAAAAAGGGTTATACCTCTAAATTATGAGGGTTCAGCTATCCTCAACTGGTATGGACCGAGCGGTTTGACTAACAAAAACACTTTTGAATACGTTCCCGTATGGAAAGTGGAAAAAACAATGTATGAGGGAGCAAAACTTATTCCTCAAGATTACTTTAAAGGAAAAATTATCTACATCGGCACAAGTGCAACCTCTCTGTTTGACCTTAAAAGTGTACCGACAGACAGAATTTTTCCCGGAGTTGAAATTCATACAACTTTTTTAAACAACATACTGGACAACAATTTTATAAAAAGGGTGCCAATGCCTGTTGATATTGCATTGAGCCTGTTATTGAGTTTGTTTGTCGGTCTTATTGTAATCAGAAGCGAGTCTACGGTTATTTCATCTCTGGTGGCTATTTTGACAGGTATTATTTATTTAATAGCAACTACTCTTGTAATGTATTACTTTAATATATGGGTTGGTATAATATTGCAGCTGGTTTCGATTTTGCTTGTGTTTATTGCGTGCTACCTTGCAAAATATATTTTGAAATCACGCGACCTTGAATACACCTATGCTCTAGCCACAACAGACGGGCTTACAGAGCTTTATAACCATAGATATTTTCAAGAGCAGATGCTCCAGAACATTGAAACCGGTAAACGCTACAACAAACCGTTTTCTCTAATAATGATTGATATAGATTTTTTCAAAAAATTCAACGATACATACGGCCACCAGTCAGGCGACGCTGTTTTGAGACAGGTAGCACAGATTCTTAAAAAGAATGTAAGAAGCACTGATGTTGTTTGCCGCTACGGCGGGGAGGAAATGTCTGTGATACTTACCAACACAAACAATGAAGATGCACTAATAACAGCACAAAAAATCTGTAAAGCAGTGAGCGAACATCCGCTCAAACTGGTCAACGGCAACGATGTGCAGGTGACAATAAGCCTCGGGGTTTCTACTTATCCGCAAAACGGAGAGACCACACAGGAAATGATTAAATTTGCTGATGACTGCCTTTATAAAGCCAAAGAAAATGGCAGAAATCAGGTGGGCAATCTGGCTCCTTAAAAATTAATAAAGCGTAAAAACTTTTTTATAAAACCTTTTAACCCGGTTTCATACGAAATCGGGTCATCTTTATAATATGGATGATAAGCTTCAATGATATTTTGTGGAAGCGGGCTGCCGTCTTTGAATGCAAACGCAATCATCTCAAGCAGTTCTATTTGCTGATTGTTGTATTCTATGTCTTTTGCACGTATGTCTTCATCCGCCTCATAATGGCAAAGCGCATGCCACGCAGCTTGCACTGACGGATCAGCACAGCCTTTTGGAAAAAGCAGCAGCCCCTTTTTTACGGAAATCCGCTCTGTCAAAACCGCAATAATAATATTGCCTGTGAGTTGTCTTTCTTTGGTGTAATCTTTTTCTTTCATTAAACTAATGAAGGAGTTTTGCATTTGCTCATACTTTTTACAGTATCGATTAATGAATCCATATCGTTGTTAAAATACTGGCCTGCAAGTTTTTTAATAGCCTGTTGTGCCATTTCGTCGCGAGAAGACACGGTTTTGTAAAAGAATTTTTTACCCTGTTTGTATCTCACGAGCATGTTCTTTTCGACAAGTCTGTCCATAACGGTTTTAACAGTTGTGTATGCTCTGTTAGAAGAAGAATTTCTATTAATTACTTCCTGTACTTCGTTTACGGATACATCGTTTTCTTCAATTTCTTCAAGCATCCAAATTGTTTTTAAAATTTCGTTTTCGAGACTGCCGTGTGTATAATTCATTTTTATTCCTTTTTAATTATTGTCATACTAAATTACAATTACACTTATAGTAATACAAAAGAAAATAAATTAAAACAATTTGAAGACATATTTGTCCTAAATATATGTAATTTTAAATTATATTCTTAATCAGGTTTTAGTCGAAAAGGGGACCCATCTCGATTTTTTCGTAGCCGCCGCCAAGGTGTATTACGTTGCCGGTACTTTTGGCAGTAGGCTGACTGACCTGTTCAATACTAGCTGTGCTTGTATGTTGGACTGCTTTTTGCTGCAATCCGCCGGTAAAATCACTGCTGTTTATGAGGACTCCGCTTCGGGTGTTTACAACGGTCACAGGGGTTTTCTTGCAGCCTGCGGTTATGACCAGCAGTCCACAAATTAAACATACCATACTGTAGTGAATAATTTTCATTTCAGCTATACCTGTTTAATGTAAACACACTTTTGGGATTGTCAAAAACCTGTAATTTTATCTACTACTATTATAGCATATAATTTTTAAAATGCACTATGTTTTTATAAAAAATCATACTTGTGATGTACACATTTAAACATTTCTTAATTATTATGCGAGGAATAATATTGTATAATAAAAAAAATTATATGAAAATACGGAGTACAAATTGGATATTTTTGACATTCAAAACTTTAATAAAGAAGAAAAAATAATAAAAACCGCAAAAGGCGATATAAAAGCAGACCTTGTTTTAAAAAACGCCGGAATAGTCAATGTACTGTCAGAAGAGATTTATGAGGGCGATGTTGCAATTTCTGACGGAGTGATAGCAGGCGTTGGCAATGATTATCACGGTGTTGAAGAAATCGATGTAAAAGGTGCTTATGTCTCGCCTTCATTTATTGACGGGCATGTGCATCTGGAAAGCTCAATGCTTATGCCTTCAGAGTTTGCAAAAATGGTAGTGCCCTCAGGCACCACAACTGTTGTGGCAGACCCGCATGAGATTTCAAATGTAATGGGGCTGCAGGGTATCAGCTTTATGAGAGAGGCAACAAAAAATCTTCCGCTTGATGTTTATATGACACTGCCCTCTTGCGTGCCCGCAACATCTCTTGAGACTTCGGGTGTGGATTTAAACAGCTATGACCTCGCTCTTTTAATAGATGCTCCGTGGGTGTTAGGTATTGCAGAGATGATGAATTTTCCCGGTGTTATAAACTGCGACGGAAGTGTGTTGAGCAAAGTGCGGCTTGGACTGGAAAAACACAAACGCGTGGACGGGCATGCTCCGCATTTGTCCGGAAAAGATCTTAACGCTTATGTTGCAGCAGGTATCCGCTCAGACCATGAGTGCACCACTGTTGAAGAAGCTGTTGAAAAACTGCGTCTTGGTATGTATCTGATGGTGAGAGAAGCCACAGGAGCAAGGGATTTGGAACCATTGCTTCCCGTATTGAAAAATCTTAATACAAGAAAATGTATTTTTGTCACAGATGACCGTCATCCAAAACATCTGGCAAAGCATATTTCAAGAATGGTTAAAAAAGCTGTCAAAAACGGGGTTGACCCGATAAAAGCTATACAAATGGCGAGTCTTAACACCGCAGAATACTTTAATCTGTCTGATCTTGGCGCTATTGCTCCGGGCTACAGGGCAGATATTGCGGTGTTTAAGGATCTGGAAAATTTTGAGCCATTGATGGTGTTCAAAAATGGAAAACTTGCTGCAAAAGACGGCAAAATGGTGATTGATACGGATAATTTAAAACCACCGGCATTGAGAGGTTCGGTTAACATAAAATATTTGTACAGAGAAGATCTTCAAATCAAAGCCCCGCAGGGCAAAACAACCGCAAAAGTAATAAACGTTATACCTAAACAGCTTATTACAAAACAGACAGCAGAAACCGTAAAGATTGAAAACGGGCTGGCTGTCAGCGATATTGAAAACGATATTCTCAAAATTGCCGTCATTGAAAGGCACAAAGCAACAGGAAATATAGGTCTCGGGTTTGTAAAAGGTTTTGGGCTCAAATCAGGTGCGATTGCATCTACTGTGGCGCATGACTCGCACAATATGATAGTAATAGGCACAAACGATGAGGACATGTACCTTGCAGCAGTTGAGCTTGTGAAATCACAGGGCGGAAAAATTATTGTACAAAACGGTAAAACTCTTGCCCACCTTAAACTGCCTGTGGCGGGTTTGATGTCTGATAAAACAGCACTTGAAGTGCAAAAAGATATTGAGGCGCTCGATAAAGCTGCAAAACAAATCGGCTGCAAGATAGATGAGCCTTTTATGAGTATGGCATTTTTATCGTTGTCTGTTATTCCTGAAATTAAGATTACGGACAAGGGGCTCATTGATGTAAACAGTTTTGAGGTTACGGATTTGTTTGTTTAAAATCTTTATAAAATATTAATCTCAATACCCTTCACAAAACTGATTTTTTGAAATAGAATCTTAAGATAATTCAGAAATTATATTGTAAGACGAGTTAATCGGGAGAAAGATAAAATGTGTGGAATAGTCGGATATGTTGGGTCAAAACCCGTTATTGATATCTTGTTAAACGGCTTGAGCAAACTGGAATACAGAGGCTATGACTCTGCCGGTGTTGCTGTTAATTCCGAAGGAAAAATAAAAGTCTATAAAGCAGAAGGCAAACTCCAAAACCTTAAATACCTGCTGGAAGAGCATAAAGCCGAAATCAAAGACACAACAGCCGGCATAGGCCACATCCGCTGGGCAACACACGGCTTGCCAAATACAATCAATGCCCACCCTCACACATGCAACTGTGGAAAACTTGCAATTGTGCACAATGGTATTGTTGAAAACTATAAAGAACTCAAAAAAGAGCTCATGGAAAACGGCTGCGAGTTTAAATCCGAAACAGATACAGAAGTTGTGGCTCACCTTATTGCTCAGGCATTCGGCAAATACAATGACCTGCCAAAAGCCGTGAGAGAAGCCGCTAAAAGACTAAAAGGTGCATATGCCCTGTGCGTTATGCATCAAGATGAGCCTAATATCCTTGTGGGTACAAGAAAAAATGCTCCTTTGATTGTTGCTCTGGGTCAGGGCGAAAACTTCCTTGCAAGCGATTCTCCTGCTATTATCCAGTATACAAAAAGGGTTATTTACCTTGATGATGACCAGTTTGCTGTGTTAACACCCTCAAGCGTGCTTATAACAGACCTCGAAGGCAGACAAATCGACAAAAAAGAAGAGGTGCTTCCCTGGGAGCCCGTTGCAATGAGCAAATTGGGCTACAAACATTTTATGCTCAAAGAAATCCACGAGCAGCCCGATGTTATAAGAAACGTTCTTTCAGGCAAACTGCCTGACATAAACAAACCCATCGTGCTTGATGAGGTAAAACTTACTAAAGAAGAAATTAAAAACTTAAAAAGAATTGAAATCATTGCCTGCGGCACTTCTTTGCATGCTGCAATGGTTGCAAAATACATATTAGAAGCGTTTACAAACATCCCTGTTGATGTGGAAGCTTCAAGCGAATATATTTACAGAAAAACAGTAACCGATGCAAATACTCTTGTTATAGGTATTTCGCAGTCAGGTGAAACCTCTGATACAATCACTGCAATCAGACAGGCAAAATCAGTCGGCTCTCATGTGCTGATTATTACAAACAGACCCGACTCTATCATGGCAAGAGAGGCGCACAGCCTTATCCCTGTCAATGCGGGGATTGAAGTCAGTGTTGCTGCAACAAAATCTTTTAACGCACAGCTTATAGCGCTTTATCTGTTTGCAATGTACATTGCGGAAATCAAAGATTCTTTTGATTGCGAAAAAATCAAAGAATTGAAACACGAGATGCTTCTGCTTCCGCAAAAGATAGAAACAGTGCTTTCACATAAAGAAGACGTGATGAAATGTGCAAGAGCATTTGCTTCTTACAAAAACTTTATTTATATAGCCAGAGGAATCAACTTCCCCACAGCGCTTGAAGGTGCCCTGAAGCTGAAAGAAATCAGCTACATTAACGCAACAGGTTATCCCGCCGGTGAGTTGAAACACGGCCCTATTGCAATGCTGGATGAGACAATGCCCGTGCTTGCAATACTTATGCCCGGAAGTATTGTGTATGAAAAGGTTCTTTCTAACGCAGAAGAAGCAAAAGCAAGAAACGCAAGAATGATAGCCCTCACCTCTGCTGAGGATCCACACCTTGATGATGTGTTTGAATACATCCTTAAAGTGCCGGCAGTTGATGAGTATTTGTCTCCTGTTATTGCGTCAGTGCCATTGCAGCTTTTGGCTTATTATATTGCAGAATTTCTCGGTAAAGACGTAGACCAGCCGAGAAACCTTGCAAAATCTGTTACGGTAGAGTAATGATAATATCTGAAACGATAAAAATAAAAAAAACCGCTTCTCAGGTTCTTCTTACGAGCGGTTATGTGGACTCTGAACTTGAAAAACTCGGTATAAAACCTATTTGCTGGGCAATTGTAGAAGATTTTCAAGATGAATGGGGCGTGTCTGTTTCTTACGAAAAATAATTTAAAAAAGTAATAATTGTTAATAAATGAATAAAAAAACGCAACTTTTTTTATTCATATGATTTAGGTTCTTTACAGAAAGAAGGAATATAAAATGGCACTGATTAAAACATTACAAAGGATGGATGGAACGGTTCTTCGTACATACAAAAATAAATTAAACGGACAAATAACCCACAGCTTGAGAACAGATATTCCGGGCCCAAACGGAACATCCATGGGAATTGGTATAAAGCTTGTTAAGTGCGATGAAGTAGGAAATCCATACAAAATGATTGACGCAGCCAAAAACCGCTATGACGTTTATGAAAAAGCTGCAGACGGCTCAACAACACTAAAGACAAAAAATAAATTCTTTGAGTTTCCAAATCTTATTTTTAACAAAGTTTGTGAAAATATTTTTCAAACCAGATAAAAAAAGCCCTTGCAGTCTCAACAAAGCAAAGGCATTAATAAATTAGGAATTTTATTACGAACTTATCAGCTGCAAAACTTCCTGAAGCAGTGATTTGTTTGTTTGAATCAGTTTGTTAGCTACGTCCATCTGCATTTTTGCCTGCTGGTAGTATGAAATGTTGGCTTTAAAATCGCAGTTGGACATTTCCAGAAGACCGCCTCTTACTTCGCCTCTTCCGATAACCGGCCGGCCTGACTCTTCTGTTTCAATAAACTGACCCTGTTTTATTTCGTAAAGTCCTTCAGGGTTGTGAAAGTTCATGATTGCAAGTTTGTAAAGGGGGACAACGTTTTTGCCTCCGTCTGATTTACCGTAGAGGATACCGTCGCCTTTGAATTCAAACTCGTCGTATTTGCCCAGATACTTACCGTTGTTGGGGTCAATCCACAGCTTGATGTTTGTTGTGGGGATGTTTACTGCACCGCCTTTTATGCCGGTTTCAGCATAGATATCTGCGTCAATAGGCTTTGTACCTTGCATGATTTCACCTTTGTCGTTGAGGATGTAACCCTGGACAGTCATGCCGCTTGTGTTTCTGTATACACCTTCTTTGTCAAAAGTGAATTCACCCAGCCTTGAATAAACGATTTGTCCGTCGTCACGGCGCAGAGTGAAAAAACCTTCGCCTTCTAAGAAAACGTTTTCGTTAGACGTACCGGGTGTAGATTTTCCCTGTCCTGTGTTTTTGTTAAAACCGTCTATGATGGCAGAGTTTAAAAAAGTTTTGAAACTTGCCTGTGTTTCACGGTAACCGGGTGTGTAGATGTTTGTCAGGTTTTCTGATATTGCATCCATCCAGCTTGCCGTGGATTTTTGGGTGTTTAGAGCGTTTACAAATGAATCATTCATTTTTACTCTCCTTTATTTTTTTGTTGATTTTGTCGTTCTCTGTTTTGATTGCCTCCGCCCTGGCGATACATTATATCGTTGTAGGGAAGATTCTGGTCATCAAATCTTTGTTTAAGAAAACCTATGTTGTTTCTTAAATAAGCTTCTACAGCTTTGTCTCCGGGAATGAATTCTGCTGAGATTTTGCCTTTTGTATCTACTTTCAAAACCACTGAAACGTTGTTGTCAAAGTCGATTCTGACGGGCTTTTGGTCGTTGTATGCTTTTGTAATAAGGTCAGTCAGCACTTTTGATGTCTGCTGCGACTTGTAGGTGGGGCCAATTTCGTCTGCAAATTTTATGAGGCTTGTTTTGTCACCGTTTTGCTGCATTGCGAACTGCTTGTTGTCCACAAGGTCGGCAAAGAATTTTGCATCGTCTTTTGAGATTTTAACAGTGTCATAATTGTACATTGATTTGATGTTTTTTAAGCTTGATATTGTATCAAATCCGAATTTGTTTGCATATTGCGCATCAACCATCTGGTTAGGGTTGTTTTGCTGCATTTGCTCTATGGATATTTTGTCTGTGCCTTTTTGTTCTTCCAGCACAGTCTTAAAATCGTTTTTGGTGTCCTGGGTTTTATCTTCTTTTTTTTCTTCAGTTTTTTGCGCGTTAGATACTTTGTCAGAGTTTGCAGAGGGTTGTACCTCGTTAGCCTGCTGCTGGGTCTGAGCGGATGTATCTGTTGGTGTTTGTGTTCCTGTTGAAATATTCATTGGGGAGTTATTCCTTCGTTGGATTGGTCATTGTAGAGGGGATTTTTTAACAATTCTTGCAGTTCTTCTTCCTGCTGTTGTCTGGTTTTTGCAAAGTATTTTTGTATTGCTACTTCCGATAGCTGTTTTAGCTCTGCTTTTTTTTCTTCTTCAATGTAAGCTTCTTTGGAGTGTTCTTTGTGTTTTTCAAGTACTTTTACGGCTTTTTCGAGCTCACGGAGTTTGTCTTTTTCTTCATCTAAAGCTTCTTGAGCTTTTTGCCTGTCGGCTTCGAGGTTTTCGCCTTTTACATAAAGGTGTTTAAGGTAGTTGTCATAGGCTTCGTACATAGAAAAATCAGCCTGCCTCATGTTTGTTCTTGTTGCCGCAATTTCTTTGTTGTTTCTGTCAATCAGTCCTTCTATTTTTAGCACCAGAGCCTGAGCATTACGTACGTTTTGAAGCTGTTCTTCTTTTTTTCGGATTCTAAAATCCAGTATCTTTTGGAGTCTGTAACGAAAAGGCATGGGGCACGCTATCTTACTACTAACCTACTATATTATTGAGTATTAGCCTTGTGATTACTACATCTGTTTGTATGATTATGTTTTAATAAAAATCGAGAAGAAGTCAATCTTCATGGATTTTCAAAAATTACTGCAGTTATATTACAAAATGTAAAAAAGAATTTTATATCGCAAATCCTGTGGTAGACTAGATTATAGAAATTCGTTAAGATTTTCATCTATTCAAACTAGCAAAAAAATTTTTGAGAGTCCTTTAATTATTAGGACTTACATGCGATTCAAGGGATAATATGGTTACTGTGTCAAATCTATTAAATACCAGGGTTCAAAATAGCGTCACCAACGGTTCTTTACATTCTGCTATTACAAAATCATATGTAGACCCGAATTTTCAGGCAAGAAACAGCGATTCTAAAACAATAGACAGCAGAAAGTATAAAGAGGATACCCTTTTAGACAACACATTTGCAAATCGCATGAAAATCAGCGTTAATAAAGCGCTTGATATCCCTCTGGTGCACTTCCCCAGAGGTCTTGGAGGAGCTCCGGATTACACATTTTTTGAATTCTTGCAAACGGCAAAATTCCCTTATTACGTAGGTGGTCCTATCCTTGCAGCTTTATTTTATGCAGGCGTAAAAAAAGACAGCCTCAAATCTTCTGTTGCTGCAAAAGCCGTGGCAAAACGCATGGCCACAGGTGTTGCACTTTATTACGCAGGCGCAGCTCTTGCAAAATCTATTGTCAACACCACAACAAAACTTGTCAGAGGTGTTGATTTAAAACATCCTTATGCAAAGGCAATTTCTACTTCAACAAATCAGACAGGTGTATTCAAAAAAGACGTGGAATACCACAGTGCATACGAGAGCACCGAATTTACAAGAACTGACCTTCTTTACAAAAAAGACGGTAACACACCCGAGCAAATCAACGAAGAATATGCAAGACTGGGTAAAAAATTCGGTGTCAAAGGTGATGTTAACGATGTTGACCAATCTGTAAAACCGCTTCTTAAAAAGACAATTATAATGGCAAGAGCATGGCAATATGCTCTAACAGCCTTTTTTGTAACACTCGGTATTGGTATGGCCAACCAGCCGGCATGGACTGCTGAATCCGCACAGGGATTTAAGAAAACAGTAACAAACGGTATTTTGGGCAAGAATGTCCCGATATCTGACCGTATCAAAAATGCCAAAATAGCTGTTTATGACTATGGTATAAGACCAATAGGCCGCAGTTTCCTCGAATTTTGGAAAGGCAACGGCACAAAAGCTTCATCTGTTGCGGGCAAATCGGTTATTATTGCAACAGGCCTTGCTACTTTGACAGCGATTTCACTTTTGATTGGCAAAACTTCTGCAAGAGGCCATAAAGTAGAATCTTCCGGAGCAAATAAGATTAATGAGGGCGTACAATAGATGGGCAATTTGATTCAAAGCATACCTGTTTATAAGCCTGTTCAACAGCCTGTACAGGTTCAAAAAAATCCTGTAACAAATGCTGTAAATCCTGCGCCTTTTGACAAAGGTCCGTTTGCAGATGCTCCAAAATACACTTACCAGCCGGCTAGACCCTTGAGCCCCGGTACAACAGCTCCTAAAGGTGCAAGACCGCTTGCTGCTTCCGGTACACTGGTTAAAGAAAATATTTTCCAATCAGCCGGCAGCACAGTATCTTCATATGTTAATTATTTCAAATATTTTTATAACGCTGCTTTTAAAGGCGAAGGTAATGACTACAAAGTCGGTAAAATCAATGACCTTGCAATAAGAGCAGGTTCTTTGGGCATTGCCGGTGTGCTTGCTACGTCAAAAATGTTTCCGTTTGCAAAAGGCATGGAATTTGTAGGGCTCGGCACCTGGTTTGCTGCTATGGCATTGTGGCCCAGAGTTCTTGGTGTTCCTATCCAAATGAAAACAGGAGTTAATATTAACCAGCGTTATATCGATTCTGCTCAAAAACGTAAAATGGTTTACGAAGACAACCAGTATCGACCCATGGATCTTTTCAGGCATGTTGATTTAAACGGCAGACCGTTAAAGCCTGAAGAATACTACAAAAAATATGACCATGATTTTGTTTACCTTGAAAAAATGGGTGACAAGCTTGGTATTCCAAGAGATATCAAAAACAGAAACGAAGCTACCCTGAACAAAATGTATCAGGTAGGCACACAGGGCAGAACACTTTTGATGCTTACTGCGGGCGTTGTTACTCCTGTTGTCTCTTCAATTGTTGCTGACTCTTTGCAAAAACCGCTTAAAACTTTCCTTGAAAAACAAAGATATGACAAAGCAGTTAACGAGCTCCATACCCTTGATACAAATGTAGAAAGTCTTATCAAATCAAACACAACAAATATTGACAAAGTGATGGAAAAGCTTGGTATCACAATCGATTCTGATATGGATAGCAAGCTCAAACAGGTTGTTAAAGATGACAAACATTATTCTACTCAAGAGTTTGACAAACTTTCCCGTTTCCTTTCAGATGAATTCAACGGTACAGGTTTTAATGAAGCGATAAAAGATGCTCTTAAAGCAAATGCCACAATGGGTGAACCTCACATTGGCGTCACAGAAAACCTTAAAGGTGAGTTGACAGTTCTGTCTAAAAATATTGTTCAAGATTTCTTAAAAGATATTCCGGCCGAAAAGAAATCTGCACTTCCGCAGGAATTGTTAAATTTCAACGGAATATCAAGGGAAAAAGTTGCAGAAGTAATCACAAATACTCTGGGCGATGTGCGCTCTGAGCTTAATACACAGGG
Source organism: Clostridium sp. K4410.MGS-306 (assembly GCA_000980375.1). Lineage (GTDB taxonomy): Bacteria > Cyanobacteriota > Vampirovibrionia > Gastranaerophilales > Gastranaerophilaceae > Limenecus > Limenecus avicola. The sequence continues at coordinate 85,297 of LARD01000009.1, forward strand.
TATTACAGCTCTTAAAAACAACTTTATTGTTGCTGTAAGACAAGAGCTCAACAGTATCAATTTTGCCAACCCCAAAGTAAAAGCATCTTTCTTAAGAAATATGGACAACGTCCTTGATGCAAAGACAGATGCGTTTGTTCAAACAAAAAGACGCTACATTATTCCGAAATCTGAAATATTAAAAATTATCAAAATTGCACAAACAAATAAAAAGCTCTCTGCAAAACTTGAGGCATTTCAAAGAACATCTATTAAAAATATCTCTGAATCAATGACCGCAAACAACTGGGGCAATGTTCCGCCAAAATACCTTAAAGCAATAGGCTTTACAAAAGGTGAGCTGGCAGTTATTGCCACACAAGATTCTGCTGCGGCCAGTGCAGTAATTGCAAAAAGGCTGGAGCAGGTAGTTGCAGAACCCCAAAAATATGAAAAAGTGCTTGAAGAGCTTACAAAACTGGCCAGCTCTGCTGTTACAAAAGAAGAAAAAGCCGTTTTGGAAATGCTCGGTACAACAAACAAGCCGGGTACGCTCTTTAAAGTAAAAGAGCTGATGATGAAAATCTCTCAAAAAGAATTAAACAGCTCTATGAATGCTGTACTTGCAAGACACTACAATGCAAGAATCGCAGATGTAAGAAGAAAATACAGAAACACTATAGATTCCTTTGCAAAACCGATTAAAACTCTGGAAGTTTATAAACATATCAAAAATTCCGTAAAAGACATCCTCGCTCCAAACGAAGATGCTTACTATAAAATGATAGGAGAAGATATAAACTCTCGCAAAAACCAATTCTATCCTTTCCACAATATGTCTTATAAAGATGCAGTGGAAACTGTTGAAAAGTATCTTAAAAATGCTCTTGTTGAAAAAAATGACATTGCAGTTTGGACTACAAAATTTGAACACGCACTGCCCGGCCATGCAAGAGGAATGAAAGACTCTCTTGAGCTTGTAAGAAGAATGTCTATTGCAATGTTTGGAGATTTGATTCCTGATACAGTCTCCAAAATGAAAAATCCTGAATTTGCCGCTAAAGTGAACGTTAACAACTCTGTTATGAGAGCAAGATATATCAGACTTGAAAACGAACTCTCTGAAGCATTTAGTTTTGAAAGTAAAAACTATGATCATAAATTCAGAGGTTACAAATACAGCTCAAAATGGAACTATATGACAGATTACAATTTCTTCGGCGGCATAGTGGATGATTTTGTAAACGGTAATACATCACAGTACAACAAGCTGTGCGCTCTGTTAGAAGAAAGACTCACTGATTTGTCAGAAGAAGAATTTAAAAACTGTAGAACTGTTTTAAACGACATTAAGAATAACAAACACCGCCAACCCGGATATGATCTGGCTTCTGCAAGGAATCTGTTATTCCAAAAACTGGATTTCAAATCTTCTAACAAATCATTGTGCGAAATGGCAGGTAAAGACATCACAGACATGTTTATGCAAGGGGCACAGGACATAAGAGCCAGAAACCAATGGACAAAACTGGTATACGGTCTGTTAATAGGTGCCGGCGCTGTTTCCGCATTGACAATTGCACTAATCGGCAAGAAAAACCACTTTAACAAAGATATATACGAACCGCTGGACGTACAACAAGGGGCAGGTAACTAATGATATTAAATACAGGAATCAATTATACACCTTCGCTGAAACAAAATTTCAAAGCATCGCTTCTTGCACAGATGATGAAAAATAGCAATGTGCAGCAAAACACTGCACCGGAAGCAGCTCCTGTTTCACAAAATCAAGGTTTACCGTTATCCAATCCGGCTCACATACCTGTAACAACACCTGTTGCAGACAAATATGTACAAACAATGGCAAAAAACAGTCTGCTCACTGCTTTGATGGCAAAAACAGCAGCATCACAAAATATACAACAACAGCCTGTTGCTCAAACAGCTGCGGTAACACCTGTTAAAACTCCACGTCTTGAGGGTTATCAAAATAATCTTCGTTCAATGTTTCAAAACAATCAGGCAGTAATTTTTGCAATGGTTCCAAGAACATTTAACGCAAAAGATACTGACGGCAACGGACTTATTGAAGGCAATGAAGAGCCCGGTTATTTTACAAATATGGTAGAGCGTCTTGACGAGCTCAAGTCTTACGGAATAAATACTCTTCACTGGCTGCCCATTAACCCTCCCGGCAAAATAGCAGCCAAGGGCAATGCGGGTTCTGTATATGCTCCTTTAGATTATCTTTCTATAGACCCTAATCTTGATGATCCTAAAGACCCGAGAGACGTCTATGAAGAAGCAAAATATGCAATTAATGAATGCCACAAAAGAGGCATAAAAGTAATGGTAGACCTGCCAAGCTGTATGTCTGTTGACCTTTACAATGCAAGGCCCGACCTCAGGGCCACTGATGCCGAAGGTAAACCCAAAACACCGGAAGGCTGGGAAGATATCAGAATGTTTGACCCCTGGAAAGACCCTGACAAAGGAGAGTTGAATCAGGCGCTGGTTGATTATCACAAAAAATTTATTGATATGTGCATTGAGCTTGGTATTGATGGCATCAGAGCCGATGTAGGCAGAGCTAAACCGCCTCAATTCTGGGATATTATCACTTCTTATGCAAGAAGCAAAGATCCTGAGTTTGGTTTCCTTGCCGAATGCTATACATATGAAGACGCTTCTCCTATGAAAAATATGCCTGCAGACAGACCTGAAGAAGCTCTTGATTCGGGATTTGATACTTATTACGGCCAGTATCATATTTTCCACATGTGGAAGGCATCAGATTTTAATAAATTTGTTGAAGAAAGTTTAAAAATTTCGCACAATCATCCAAAAGGCAAGGCTTTAATAGGTTCTTTTGCAACACACGATGACAAGAGCCCCATGGCAAACGGCGGCCCTGATTACTGCATGATGACAAATGTTTTGCAAGCTACATTGCCTATGACAAATCCCTACATTATTTCAGGTTTTGAATCAGGCGACAGATATATTTATCCTTACGGCAAAAAGTTTGTTAACAATACATTCAATCAGCTTTTAGAAAATCCTGTCTACAAAGATACAGTAAACAGTTTGCTCAACAACTCCGGCTACGAAGACAGAGAAAAATTGCGTAAGCTTGTTTCCTGCAGTGATGCTGATAAAAAAGTCGAAGAGCTGGCTGAAGATCCTGAATACAAAAGCATAATCGATTTTCTTGACCATTTCTCTTTGACAAAAGACAACATAAGACATTACGTGCATTCTGAGTTTCTTGATATCTTCAACAAATCAAGAAGACCGGGCGGCGAAAATCCTGAAATCGGTCATCAATTTGGATATTTGATGAATACCGTACGTCCAAAATACGGTGAAGTTATAACAAAAGGCAGCTATATTCCGCTCAAGGTTGATAACGACAGCAGAGACGAAGTAATTGCATATGCAAGATGCAAAGACGGTAAAACTCTTGTAACAATAGCTAACCACGACGTTAACGCAAGACAAAAAGTCAAAGTAAGAGTGCCGGGCATGAGTTCTGCACAGGTGCTTGAAGACCTTTCTCCAAGATACGGAACAGGCAGTACCTGGGAGGCAAAAGACAATGCAATAGAAATTGACCTCGGTCCTGCACAGGCTCATATTTTTGAAATTGATGATCCTGGATTGCCAAACCTTGTCAAGCCCGAGATGGTATGGCAGCAAAACCTTTAATGGTTTGCTTTAATAGTTTAATTTAACGGCGGCTATTTTGTTGCGGGTTCAAGTTTGGATTGTTTATTCTCATCTTAGGCGGGCCGTCTTTGCCGTAGATAAATGCAAGAATCTCTGCTACTGCAACGTACAGCTCTGCCGGGATAACCTGATCAACCTGAACAAGCTTGTATAAAGAGCGCGCAAGCGGTTTGTTTTCTACAATGGGGACATTGTTTGCTTTTGCAATTTCTCTGATTTTAAAAGCCATATAATCCACACCCTTGGCCACAACAACCGGTGCGGGTGCAATATCTTTGTCATACTTGAGCGCAACAGAAAAGTGGGTGGGGTTGGCTACAACAACATCTGCATTGGGGACAGCGCTCATCATTTTTTGTCTCATAAACTGCATTTGAGCGGATTTGATTTTTGATTTAATCATGGGGTCCCCTTCCATGTTTTTCCACTCGTCTTTTATTTCCTGTTTTGTCATTTTGATGGATTTATTGTATTCGTAATCCTGATATTTTTTGTCAATAAATCCTATAATGAGCATTGCCACGCATATGTTTATAATCATCTGGGTCAAAATACCGGCAAGCACGGCAAAAGCTGTCGGAATATCCACACCGAGAAGGCCCAGCAGTTCGTCTTTTCTGCCCATTACCGTAGAAAAACCCACGTATCCGACAATACCCATTTTCAAAAATGATTTTGTTATTTCTACCATGTTTTTGGGTTCAAATGGGTTGAACATTTTTTTTAGAGCATTTACCATACTGCTCGGGGTGAGCTTGTCTATTTTAGGTTTAATTTTTTCAGTACTAAAAATAGAACCTACCTGCAACCTTACCACGAGTATGGTTGCAACCACCAGTCCCAGAAAAAACGGCAAAAGCATTTCTCCGGTCACTTTTGCATACGGAGCAAAAATAGTGATGATATCATTTGTTTCTATTTCATTGGGGTTAAGGTGTGTAAGGGTGTAATAAAGCAAATTTTTGAGTTTTTCCATAATCATTGGAGACAGCACAAACATAAGGCCTACACCCGAGGTGATGGTCAATGCGGAAGTCATATCCTGACTTTTTGCTACGTTCCCTTTTTTTCGTTCGTCCTCTCGCCTTCGCGGGGTCGCCTCTTCCGTTTTTTCGTCTGCCATTGTTTTTTATGTTCCCCTGTTCAAACCTTTATACAAAAAGGTTGAGTATATTTTTTAAATATGTCTGCGTTACCGTGATGAGGTAAGTAACGGTTGGTGATAGAAACATTAACATCAATACGATACCGACATATATTTTTAACGGGATTGCCACCATGAAAATATTCATTTGCGGCATCATTTTTGACATAAATCCCATCAATACTTCTGATACAAACATAACACAGAAAATAGGTAAAATCATGCTTATGCCGATAGAAAACATAGACGCTGACATATGAAGCACCTGTGACACAATGCTGCCTGTGAAGACAAAATCAGTACCCGGAGGAAAAGCCTGAAAACTCTTGTATAACGCAGCAAAAAGCCACTGGTGGGCATTAAGCCCCACAAAAACCATTGCAGCAAGATATGTGTACATTTGTGAGAGAATCTGCGTGCTTTCACCTGTTGTGGGGTCAAGCACCTGGCTCATGGAAATACCTACCTGAATACTGACAAACTCACCGCCTATTTGCACTGCAGCAAACAAAAATGTTGCACAAAAACCAATAATATACCCTATTGCAAACTCTCTGAATAAATAAAGCAGAAGCTCAGGCATGCTCTGAGGCACAACAAACCCAGAATGTGCAGCAACCATGGGAAACAGTATAAAAGATACGAGTGCGCCCAGCCAGATTTTTACCTGTTCCGGTATTGGATATGTTGAAATCAACGGCATGGAAAAAATCATACCGCTTATTCTTGTAAAAATTATTACAAAAATAATGATATTCGCAGGAGATAAAAGTGTCAGTAAATTTGGCTGCAATCTTTTCCCCTTTATTTAATCATTGTTTGAATATATTCAAACATTTCCGTACATCTTGATACAAATATATTAAGCATCCACGGCAAAAGGATAATCATTGTGAGAATCCCTGCAATAATTTTGGGTACAAATGTCAGGGTTGCTTCCTGTATCTGTGTAACCGCCTGAAAAACGCTTATCAAAAGTCCTACAACCATGCTCACAACAAGTATTGGTGTAGATAATATCAGTATCAAAATCAAAACATTCTGTGTAAGTGTTAAAAAGACTGTGTCTTCCATTTATTTTTCCTTAAATTATGTAATAAAACCCTCAAGCAGAGTTTTGGTGACAAGATACCATCCGTCTATCATAACGAAAAGTATAAGCTTAAAAGGCATTGCAACCGTAGTCGGCGGCAGAAACAGCATACCCATTGAAACAAGTATACTGGCCACTACAATGTCTATGACAAGAAACGGCAGAAAAATTACAAACCCGATTTTGAAAGAGGTTTTAAGCTCGCTCAAAACATAAGCCGGAATAAGCGTGTAAGTAGGCACATCTTTCCAATCTTTTGGTTTTTCTATTTTGGCCATACTCAAAAACAGCCCCAGCTCTTTTTCTTCCGTGTGTGCAATCATAAATTCACGAAGCGGAATTATTGCCTTATCGAGCGCAACCTGCTGTGTAATCTGATTCTTCATGTACGGCTGGATTGCGGTTTCGTTCATTTTATTAAACGTAGGAGCCATAACAAAAAACGTCAAAAGCAAAGCCAGACCCGCAAGCACCTGATTGGGCGGCAGTGTTGACGTACCTATTGCCTGACGCGTGAGCGCAAGTACAATAATTATCCTGATAAACGCCGTACACATAATAAAAATACTCGGCGCAAGTGTCAGGATTGTTAACAGGATAAGAATTTGTACGCCCTGTGTAAATTCTTGCGGAGTGTTTGCCTGTGTCATCCCGACAGAAATAGTTGGGAATGCCACAGCTGCGTGCGCTGCACTGTTTGTGCAAAATGCAGCAAGCATTGCACTAAAGATTTTTAAAATATTCTTAAAATTCCTCATAGTTTTCCACATTTTAAATACTCAACATAACAGTATTCTATCTTTTATTGGCTGTTATGACTAATTCTTAACTAAACTTAAACTGTGACCGTGTGAGACGGGCTATTGTTTTTTGTGTTGTTGTCGAATAATATTATATAGACCGTGCTAAGGAGTATCAAAATGATAGAATTCATTGAACAACACAGAAATTTTATATTCACCATTCTTCCTGATTTTTTGAGGAATAAATGGACAATGATGGTGCTCAATATTATTATCTTTGTATTTTTTATAAAGATAGCAAATATTTTTATTGAAAAATTCCTGGATAGAATCTGCCGTTTTAAAGACGATTTTGAATTCAAAAAACAACTGGTTACTTTAAAATCTATAGTTAAATCAATTGTAGATACAATCATAGCTGCCTTTGGTGTGATGTATATTTTAAACGGGCTCGGTGTAGATATAAGACCAATTCTTACAGCAGCAGGGGTTTTGGGTGTTGCAGTAGGTTTTGGTGCAAAGAGATTTTTTGAAGATATTATTACAGGCATGTCCATTTTGCTTGAAGGTCAGGTGCGTGTGGGTGATTATATAGAAATTTCCGGCCATCAGGGCGTTGTGGAAAAAGTGGATATAAAACTCATCCAGCTTCGTGATACTCAAGGCAGAGTGCACTATATCAGGAACGGTATGGTAGACACTGTTGTTAACTATACAAGAGACTACTCCTATTATGTTTTTGACATAGGTGTTGCTTATAAAGAAAACGTTGATAATGTCATAAATGTTTTAAAAGAAATTGATGAGGATTTTAGAAAAAACTCTAAAGTAAAAGACTATGTACTTGCTCCTTTAGAAATTTTTGGACTCGACAGCTTTGATGATTCTGCAGTGATTATCAAAGCCAGAATAAGAACCTCTCCTATAAAACAATGGGAAGTTGGCAGAGAATTTAACAAATATATCAAAGCAAAGTTTGACGAAAAAGGTATAGAAATCCCCTTCCCGCAAAGAACGGTCTATCTTGTCAATGAGAATCAAGACAATCAAAACTAATTCATGATAAAATTAATTTACATCACACTATTAGAGTTAAACAATAAAGGAAGTATAAATTGACTGATATAAGCTCATACAAACTTGCAAGCGTAATAGCAAGAATTCTCGATGACAAACTGGGTAAAGATATAACAATTTTGAATATTAGCAATGTGTCTGTTCTGGCGGATTATTTTGTGATTTGCTCTGCTGATACAAACACACAGGTAAAATCTCTCACAGGCTATGTACGTGACAGAATCAAACACCTCTTTGACAGAATCCCCACAGGCGAAGAAAATGACCTTAAAAACAGATGGAATCTGCTTGATTACGGTGATGTAATTGTTCATGTGCTTCACCGAGAAGAACGCGAAACCTATGCACTTGAAAAATTCTGGTCACATGCTCATAAAGTTGAAAAAGAAGCTTGGGAAGAAGAATCAAAAGAATACTCTGAATACGATAATGCATAATTTTTCTTAATAAAAGCCTGTTATTGTCTGTAAAAAAAATCTCTTTGGTTATATAATTAGGTAAATTGACAGTATAGACCACAGGGAAGAGTTAAGAAATAATGGCTAAAAAATCTAAAGAAAAAATCAAAGTAGCGTTTCCTCATATGGGAAATATTTATGTTGCATGGGGTTCGGCTTTAAGAAGACTGGGTGTAGAACCTTATATCCCTCCTTATTCCAGCAAAAGAACACTCTCTTTAGGTACCAAAAACAGCCCGGAATCTATCTGTCTGCCTTACAAACTTATTCTCGGCAACTTTATAGAAGCCATTGAAGGCGGTGCTGATTACGTTGCAATGATTTCCTCCCCCGGTATCTGTCGTCTTGGCGAATACGGTGCAGGTATCCAAAATACCCTTGAAGACATGGGCTACCACGCAAACTATATTGAATTACAGCTCTATGACGGAATCAAAGGCATGTTCAGATTCCTTACGGAATTAACCGACGTAAAAAATCCCGTCACAATCATAAGAGCAATCGTTTTTGCTTTTAGAAAAGTCTTTGCAGCTGACAGGATGGAAAACCTCCTTTCGTACTACCGTGCAAGAGAGGTTAAAGTCGGAGATGCTGAAAAAGCCTTTAAAAAAGGTATGAAGCTCATCTATGAAGCAAACCACTACAGCGAGCTCAAAAAAGCCGAAAAACAGGCTAAAGAAATGATTACAAAAGTGGAAATCGACCCCAAAAGAGAAGTGCTCCACGTAGATTTGACGGGTGAAATTTACATGGTGCAAGACCCGTTTTCCAACCAGAATATTGAAAGAGAACTCGGTAAAATGGGTGTGCAAACAAGAAGAACCCTCACTATCTCGAGCTTTTTAAAAGATGCAATCATCCCAAAAATGTTTGTTAAAGGCGAAACCCACCTCGAAAGAGCTTTCAGACTGGCAAAACCTTATCTTTCCAGAGACATTGGCGGTGACTCTTTAGAGTGCGTTTCAGATATTATTTATGCAAACGAAAAAGGCAAAGACGGCATTATCCACATCAGTCCGTTTACATGTATGCCTGAAATTATGTCTCAAAACTTTTTCCCCGCAATGAGAGAAAACTGTGAGATTCCAATCCTTCCTCTTATCATGGATGAACAAACAGGAAAAGCAGGCTATATTACGCGTCTTGAGGCATTTGTCGATTTGATGAGAAGACGCAAAAGAAAAAAAGAGCAGGAGCTTGCTGCCAGCGCCAAATAGTGTTGTGTGATTCATTAAGAAAGGGCTAGTGCTTATGCGAGTATCACAATTTAACAACAATACTTTAACACCAAATTTTAAATGCAAAATTGTTTATGATGACAATTTTGAAAAATTTGCCAAAAAGATTATCAAAAATCAAAACGATTTTGAAGACCTTTTATTTGTTCAAGAGTCTTTGAAAAACGTACATAAAGATACTTTTATTAAATGCAAAGAAGATGAAGATGCGGGCGAAATGATTGTGGAAATTATCAATCCGACTAAAGAACAAAACCCCGTATCATCTGTTGGTATAAACAAAAATGACTTTGTTTTAAGAAGAGATATGAATCCTGCATTATTCGGACTTTTAAAGCTTGCAGACCCGTCTACGGATGAACATAAATATATTTTAGGTTCTGCAATGTCCCAAGACGATGCACAAATGCACATGTGGAATGCAGAGATTGATTTGTATGACGGCTTGGATTCCAACCCCTTTGCTCAAAAATTGAAAGCTGTAAACCAGGAAATATACAGATCAGACAACGATACAGAGTGTGTTGATTTGCTTCCGGAATTATACAGAGAAAGAGAAGATTTTTCTCTCGAGCTTATTAAATCAAGATGTGTTAATAAATAACAGGAGAGTTATAAATGAAAGTACAAAATGTTTTCTCAACCGGTCTCAATTATCCTCAAAAAAACTCTTCATTCGGTGCAAAAATGGTCTCCAAACCCGGGGATGACTTTTCTACACTGATTGATTATGCCTCACAGGATGACAAAACCACAAAAGAACTTATGGTTGCATTAAAAATGCTCGACCACAAAAATCGTGATGCAGTGCTTGGTTATAGTACGTCCAATGACGGTGAAATTTATATAGAAAACCTCAGAAACGGTCAAAAAGTAACTAAAATTAACGATTATAACAGCATTAATATGCGTGATAATTTTAAAAGCTTTTTAAAATTTGCCAGCCCGTTTGATGAACAACATCAAAGATTGCTCGGACAGGGCATGAACAGACAACAGGCAGAAGAGTTTAAAGACGCTGCTTCTCTGGAGGTCTACGATTACCTTAAAAAGAACCCGATTAATAAAGAAATTAAAGAAATACAAAAACAAATTGATGTATTAGAACAACAAAAGTCTGAAAAAACCAAAGAGCTTATACGTTCTTTGATTATTACTGCATAGATAACTTTGTGCTAAAATTATTACTATAAAAAAGTCAGTAATAATTAAGGAAGTCGAAGTATGGTTTCACAAGCAGTAAGAGATAAATACGAAGTTGTAATAGGTCTTGAGGTTCACGCTCAATTAAAGACCAAATCAAAAATATTTGCACCGGATTCAACAGAATTCGGCGCTGAACCCAACAGCCACACCAGCACAATCACTCTGGGTATGCCGGGAGTGCTGCCTGTGTTGAACAAAGAATGCGTTAATATGGGTATTTTGCTCGGGCTTGCTCTTAACTGCGAAATTCCGGCACGATGCAAATTCGACAGAAAACAATACTTTTACCCTGACCTTCCAAAAGGTTATCAGATTTCTCAATATGACCAGCCTATTTGTATAAACGGCCATATTGACATAAACGGGAAAAGAATCGGTATTACCCGTGCCCACCTTGAAGAAGACGCAGGAAAACTTGTCCACGCAGGTGCTGACGGTCTTGCAGGTTCTTTGTACTCGCTTGTTGACCTCAATCGTGCAGGCACACCGCTTCTTGAGATTGTTTCAGAACCTGATATGCGCTCAAGTGAGGAAGCAAGAGCTTACATGGAAGAATTAAGAAACATTGTGCGCTACATCGGCGTGTGCGACGGCAACCTTGAAGAAGGCTCTATGAGATGTGACGCAAACATCTCTGTAATGCCAAAAGGCTCTGACAAATTCGGTACACGTGCGGAAATCAAAAACATCAACAGCTTCTCTGCTTTGCAAAGAGCTATTGAATACGAAATCGACAGACAAATAGAAATCGTTGAAGACGGCGGCGAAGTTGATCAAGAAACAAGACTCTGGGATGATAATCAGAAAGTTACAAAAACAATGAGAAGTAAAGAAGACGCAAACGACTATCGCTACTTCCCCGAGCCTGATTTGATGCCTGTTGAAATTTCAAGAGAATGGGTAGAAGAAGTAAGAGCAAAAATGCCGGAATTGCCGGAAGCAAAACGTAAAAGATACGAAAGCCTTGGCTTGAGTGCGTATGATGCTAACGTTATGGTTGAGCAGATGGAAACAGCTCTGTTCTACGATGAGGTGCTCAAACTGGGCGCTGATTACAGAACTGCCAATAACCTTCTTGTGGGTGATATTACAGCATATTTAAAAGAAAATAATATTAATATAAACGAGACAAAACTGACTCCAAAGGCGCTTGCAGAGCTTGTAGGCCTCATCACAAAAGGCACAATCTCCAACAACATTGCCAAAAAGATTCTTCCTCAAATGCTCGAGACAGGTGCACAGCCTAAAGAAATCGTTGAAAAAGAAGGCCTTAGCGTAATCTCTGACGAAGGTGCGATAAAAGAGCTTGTACAAAAAGTCGTTGCAAACAACCCTGCACAGGTTCAGGCATACAAAGGCGGAAAGACAAACCTTATGGGATTCTTTGTCGGCCAGATTATGAAAGAAACAAAAGGCCGTGCAAATCCTCAGGTTATTAACAAACTTCTTTCAGAAGAATTGAATAAATAAATCAAAGGGAGCATCAAAGCTCCCTTTTTATTGACTTTTACACCAAATGTAAACAATTGTAACAGATGTAATAAATATTGAAATCGTATATAATGAAATGTTTTTATATATATGTGTGTAATTAAAAAGGTGTATTTTATGTCATTAACAGTAAACGGTGTAAATAAAAATCAAACTTCTCAACCGACAGCAGCTTCTACAGCTCCTGCTCAAGAAACTCAAAACCTTTTCGGTTCAGAAGAAACATCTAAAACTGAAAAAGCTGATACAGCAGCACAAAAAACACTTCTTGAAGCTGAATTGGCTAAACTTGAACAACAGCTTGCTCAATTAGAAGCTAAAAAATCAGAAAAAGAAGCTTACAAAAAAGAATTAGAAGCTCAAAAAAAATCTATCACTAATCAAAAAGCTAATGTTGAAGCTCAAATCAAAGCCAACGAAGCTGAAATGAAAAGCAATGAAGAAGAAATCGCAAAAAACGAACAAAACATTGAAAAAGCTCAAGATGAAATCGAAAAATTACAAAAAGAATACGACGAAAAAAACAAAGAAGCTAACGAATTGAGCCAACAAATCAGCGATAAAATTGCAAAAATCGTATCAGACTCCGATAACAACGTAAAAAATCAACAAGGACAAATCCAACAAGCATATCAAGAAGCTTATGCAAAAGTTGAATCAGGCGAAATCGAACAAAATGAAGTAGCTCAATACGTAATGCAAAAAGTAGGCAACGGCAATGTTAACGTTGCAACAGAAGAGTTAACTGCAATCAACTCTTTGAACGCACAGGTAAAAGCATTGATTTCCGGTGCAAACACATTGTCAGAACAAATGTCACTTAAACAAACTGAAATCGAAGGATATCAAGCAGCAATCACTGCATCTGTTGCGGCTAACGAAGCACTTATAGAAAAAAATGCTCCTTTAAAAGCCCAAATAGCTGATTTCAACAAACAAATCAATACTGTTAACAATGAAATCAACACTACAGACAGAGAAATCAATACAATTGATAAAAACATTGCTAAAGTAAACACAAATATTCAAACAACTCAAAACCAGATCAACACTATTGACGGTAAAGAAACAACAGAAGTAAAAGTAGAAGAAGTTGCAGACATCAATACAACAATTGCTAACAACAATGTTGATACAAACTATGGTGAAACTGCTAAATCTGAAACTAAATCAAATCCTTTCCTTGCAGTTTCTTACGATTTTGGTTCTTACGCTACAATGACAGAAGCATTGGAAGCAATGTCTAAAAACAATGAACAAAACATTGCATCTGCAAGAACTCAAACAGAAAGCAACAGACAAGAAGTAAGAAAAATGTTCCAGGAGCTCATCGGCTAATAATCAGGCAAATGTATAAATAAAAAACCCGCTTTATATAAGCGGGTTTTTTACTGTCGAAATTTATTATGCAAGTTTGAGTTTGAATATATTGTTTGATTGTGCAGATGAATTTGCTGTGCTGTTTGCTGCTGTTTGTATGTTGTTGGTGGCTGTTGTGTTGTTTGCAACCTGTGGGGATTTTGTTGTGTTGCCTGCCATAAACAAATTGTCCCAGCCGGCTTTGTCGCCTTGATTGATGTAATTTCTTGTAGAGGCTAAAGTCGCGTTAAGGCTTGCACTCAATGCTGCAGGCATTGGAGTAGAACCTGAAGAGGAAGCGTCTGATGAACCTTTTAGATTACCGAAAGTTTGCGCAAGACCGCTTATTGCACCGATGCCCTGTTGAGCAAGACCTGCTGTTTTTGATATTTTTTCGAGCTTGCTTGGTTCTTTTTCTCCTGCTTTTGCTGCATCCAGCTCTTTTTGAGCTTCGTCTAACTGCTGTTTTGCAGCTTCTTTAGTTTCTTTTGCAGCACGAATTTCTTCTGATGCTGTTTGCCAATCAGCTTTTTTAGCGTCAGCTGTTTGTCTCAAAGATGTGAAGGTTTCTTTTGCTTTATCTGATTCGCTTTTTGCCTGTTCGTATTCTTTTTTTGCTGTTTGAGCATCTTTTGATGCTTGGGTATGTTCTTCTTTTGCTGTGTTCAATTCTGTTTTAGCCTGTTCATGCTGTTGTTTTGCATTGTCCAGAGCTGTTTGTGCAGCGCGTTCTTGGGCTTGTGCTTTTGCGAGTTCAGCTTTTGCTGCGGCCAGTTTTGCTTTTGCAGCTGCAAGTGCAGCAGTGGCAGCTGCTTTAGCTGCGGGTGTTGCAGCACTGTTTACCGCTGCTTGAGCTTGTTCTACTGCGGATTCTGCACTGTTTACAGAAGCTTGTGCTGTTTGTACCTGTGCTTGTGCTTTTTGAAGCTGGCTTTCACAGGTCGTTACTTGTTTAGCGGCAGTTTCTTCTGCAGTTTGTGCTTCTTGTTCTTTTGTTTGAGCAGCTTGTTCTTTCTTGTCTGCTGCTTGAGATTTTTCTTTGGCTTGTGTAGTTTTTACTTCGGCCTGGTTAAATGTATCTTCTGCTGCATTAGCTTTGTCATCTGCTTCAAGATATGCTGATTTTGCTTGTGATTCTGCGCTTTCAGCTGATGAAACATTGTTGTCTGCATTTGTTGCGCTGGTGGTGGATTTTGATACTTTGCCTTCAGCTATGGAGATTCTTTCTTCTTTTGTTTCACCTTTTTGAGAGCTGCTGTTTACATCAAGGTCTACTTCAGCCTTTTGTGAACTGAAGCTTACAGAGTCACCCACGCCGTCTCCGACTGTGCCATCAGCTTTAGAGCCGTTTATATTGCCTGTGTTAACAGAATATTTAAGCGTAGCAGGTACTTGTGAAGGAGTAACGAGCTTGCTTAATTTTTGTGATTTAAGCATTGTTTCCAAATTAGGCAATTCAAAAGTCATTTTCTACTCTCTTTCTTCATTTACTTTAAAAAATTTACTTCTTATATATAAATAAAAACCGCTTGGAGCAAATAATTGACACAGTTTTATATATTTTTTATATATAATTTACATAAGTTTACAATTGTGGAGTTTTGTAACATTCTGACTTTAATTTTAAAAAAAACGGCAATTATTTTTTTTATTACAACTTATTAAACATGTGTAAAATCGTGAGGTAATTAAAAATGACATCCCCGAAAATTGGTCAAACAATAAGTAACGTTACAGATAATATAAGAAACGGCTATCAAACCAGAGTAAAACCCAAAATTGCTTCCGGTTATCAATATACAACAGAGTTGAAAAACGATGTTGTGGATTTTGTTAAAAAGAACCCTAAAAAAACAGGTGCAGCAGCATTTTTAACATTTGTCGGACTGGCTGCAGCAGGCTTTGTCGCAAAGCATATCAAAACTTTGCACGATATGAACAAAATAAAATCAGAACATATTGAACATCAAAGAGAAATAATTGATGCTCTCAAAGACTATATTGCAGACAAACAATTTATGCTTGATACTCGTCAGGATATTATTGACGCTTACAGCAAGAAAAAATAGAATTTATTAATCGAATTGTAAAAGACCTTTAAATGTTTTTATTTAGAGGTCTTTTTTTATATTATTAAATAATGAACGGCATAATTTTATTTTCAACGTTTTACATTCTGGGCATAGTTGGATTTTTTACAAACACAATACCTCTTGTGGCACTATTATTGCTTGTGGTTGCAATAATTTTTCTTTTCAATGAAAAAATATCTTGCAAAGGTGCAGTGTTGTATTATCTGGCTTTTGTACTGGCTATTTGCAACTGTCATCTTCAGATAAAAAACTATGACGGACTTTCAGAGTTTATACCCTCAAACGCTGTCATTACAGGTACTGTTGAGACAATTCCCACAACAAATGTGCCTGTTCGTACAAAGTTTTATCTTAAAGCACAATCAGGAGAGTTTGACGGTGTAAAAGTGCCAAAACTAGACGGCAGGACTATTGTCACCCTGTATGACACACCAAAAAATATTTCTAAAATAAAAATATCAGACAGAATACAACTCAAAGGTAAACTCAGAAGCCCTTTTACTGCAAAAAATCCGTGCCAGTTTGATTATGCTAACTATTTGAAAAACAAAAAGACTTTTTCAACATTTTATGTGCAGGAAGGGGATTGGAAAATCGTTTCACAGCCCGAATCCTTTGGTTCAAAATTTTTGCAAAAACTCAATGATACAAGAACCCGTATCTTAAACCATCAGAAAAAATACATGAAAAGCCCAAACATTGAGGTGCTTGGCGGTATTGTGTTCGGCGATGATGCAATTAATCCTCCGGATTTAATAAAAACCTCCTTTATAAACTCGGGCCTTTTGCATATCCTGGCCGCGTCAGGTATGAACGTTTCTATCATATTTGGTATCTGGTATTTTATTGGCACACGGCTCAGGCTCAATTACAGGTTTGTTATTCTGGTAGGAGCTGTGCTTGTTGGCTTTTATACGTTGATGACAGGCATGGGCCCGTCTGTATTAAGGGCTGCGCTGATGATTGAGTTTGTAATACTCGGCAAACTTATAGACAGGGCGGCTGACAGTATAGCTTTGATTTTTCTCGTTGCTTTATTGTTGCTTCTTTATGACCCGGCAATGATTAATGATGTAGGCTTCCAGCTTTCATTTGTTGTTACGTTTGCTCTTATCTACTGTGTGCCGCCTATTTTGGACAGGATAAAAAATAAACCCGCAAATTTTCTTGCCGGAGCAGTGCTCATACCTTTTGTTGCTCAACTCTGGGCAGCACCTATACAGATGTTTTATTTCAACAACTTTGCAACGTATTCTGTGCTTGCCAATCTTGCGATTACGCCTTTTATTATGCTGATAAGTTTTGGTGGATTTTTAGGGTCTATACTTGCTATGATTCCTGTTGATTTTATAGCGGATAAGGTGTGCATGGTTTTTGCGTTTGTGCTCAATCCTGTTGTGAGTTTTCTTGTCAGCATCTCGCATTTCTTTGCGGGGCTGCCGAATTCTTTGCTTACAACAATCCACCCTCACAGTGCACAGATGATTTTGTACTACGGTGCACTCTTGCTTCTGGCCCGCTCAATGAGGCGCGGTTTTAAAGAGAAAAAATCTCTTGTTGCGTCTGTAATTCTTGGTATTGTGCTTATTGTTTCGCTTTTGCTTCCTGTTGTAAAACCGCTTATATCTCCTGTGTCAAAGGAGTGCGAGATAATTGTTTTTGATGTGGGCAATGCTGACAGCTTTTTAATAAAAACGCCAAAAAATAAATACATAATGATAGATACGGCTCACGGCATTTTTAAAGGGTCAAAGGCAACATTTTCGCAGGCAAATGCAATAATGGGCAAATACCTCAAAGACAAAGGCATAAAAGAGCTTGAGCTTATGATTCTTACGCATTTTGATGCTGACCACTCCGGCGGTGCCGTTGACATAATGAAAACAGCTAACGTCAAAAGGCTTGTCTTGAGCAAGGATAAAGACGATTCCAAAACAACAAAGGCAATCATGGAATACGTCAAAGAAAATAACGTAAACACCACAGATGCAAAAAATAATGAAGTTGTGCACAGCGAAAAAGGCCTTACTCTCACTACATTTACACCGGATTTTACACACAACAAAAATGATAATGACAATTCAACAATATCTGTGTTGAGCTTTGGCGATTTTGATATGCTTTTTATGGCTGATGGCGGGGTGAGAAGTTTTAATAAAATCAAAAAAGATTTGAATAAAACTGAAATAGAAGTGCTCAAATCCGGCCACCACGGAGCAAAAAACACTGTTACCTCAAAAATGCTCAACACAATCCATGCTCAAAATGTTGTTATCAGCACAGGTGTTAACCCTTACGGTCACCCCACAAAACAAACGCTCAAAACTCTGAGAAAAAACAACGTCAGAACATACAGAACAGATGTGGATAATGCAATGAAAATTACGACAGATGGAAAAACCTATAAAATATACAGATACAATCCTGAAAAAAGAAGGTTTGAAAAAGATATTGAAAACCCATGCAAATAGGGAATAGGTTCTTTTTAAAACAGGCATAAAAAAAGAGGTAAATCGAAAAATTTACCTCTTTTTATTTAAACTAGAAAACTAGTTGTTCATATCTTTAACGCTAAGAGCAATTCTGTGTTCTTGCGGAGTGAATTTTTTGATAAGAACTTTAACTTCGTCACCGTTTTTGTAGATATCAAACGGGTTAGCGTTTGAGTCTTCCATTTCAGCTACAGGAAGCAATGCTTCTACGCCGGGGAAAATGTTGATGAAAGCGCCGAAAGAAGTAACTTTGTTAACAGTACCTGTTATAACCTGTCCTTCTTCAAACTTGTCTTCGATTTCTTCCCACGGATTGTCGCCGATTCTTTTCAAGCTCAAGCTGATACGTTTGAGGTCTTCGTCAATTTTGAGAACTTTAACTTCAATTTTTTGACCGAGTGTTAAAACATCAGAAGGATGTTTGATTCTCTGCCAAGAGATTTCAGAAATAGGAAGAAGTCCGTCTACACCGTTGATGTCAATAAATGCACCGAAATCAGCGATTCTTACAACTTCGCCTTCAACTGTCTGATCAACTTCAAGGTTAGAAATAACTTCGTCAACCAGTTGTTCTCTTTGTTCAGCGAGAGCCTGTCTTTGAGAAAGGATGAGTTTGTTTCTTTTTGCGTCAGCTTCAAGAACTTTAACTTCGATTTCCTGATTCATCAAACCGTCAAAAGGCATACCTGTTCTTAATTGAGAAGCAGGGATAAAACCGCGGAGGTCATTAACTTCAACAATTACGCCGCCTTTAACAAGAGAAACAACTTTAGCAGTAACTGTTTCGCCTGTAATTTTAGCGTTTTGAAGAGTCTGCCAAGCTTGAGCACAAGCAACTCTTTTAAGAGAAAGAAGCATACCGCTTTTTTCGTCTTCATCTTCTTTTAAGATGTAGAATTCTTTGCAGTCGCCGATTTTCATATCATCAACCATTGATGTCGGGATTTCTCTGTTAGGAAGGAAACCTTCTGATTTAGAACCGATATCAACGAGGTATCCGTCGTTTTCTTTTTTTACGAGCTGGCCTCTTACAACGTCAGCCACGCTTAATTTTGATTTGAAAGATTCTTCCAATAGTCTTTCGAATTCGTCCATTTGTGTTGTCATTTTTACTTTTTTCCTTTCATTAGTAATTATTTAATTTGTTTATAACATTTTCAATTATCGCGTCGGGGGTGGAAGCACCGGCCGTTACACCGATATTTTGTGCATTTTTTATCAAACTATCATAGTTTTTGAGCTCTTCGTCAGTTTCTATGTGGATAGTTGATGTAATGCCTGATAAAATTTCTGCAAGATGGGTAGTGTTGGCACTCTTTTTGCTTCCTACAACCACCATCAAATCAGATTCCAGAGCAAGGCTCTTTGCCTCGGACTGTCTCAAAGATGTAGAAGCACAGATTGTGTTGAAGACTTTTACCTCTTTTGCCAGCGGTAGAAGATAGTTTACAACACTCTTGAGATTTTCTATTCTTTGAGTTGTTTGAACAACCACACCCACTCTTTTGTGTTTGATGATTTCTTCTTCAAACTCTTTTAAAGATTCTGTGTCAGGCGCAACAATAACGTGTTCGCCATGCGGTTGTGCGTTGGCTTTTATTGCACAAACTTCAGGGTGTTCGGGTTTTCCTACTATCACGAGCAAAAAACCTTCCTGCACAAGCTGGATTGCTTTTTGTTGAACTTTTTTTACGTCAAAACAGGTCAAATCCACAACGTCATAACCTTTTGCTTTTGCGTTTTCAAAAACTTCAGGCGCTGCACCGTGGCTGCGTATAACACATACACCCGTTTTTGAGCATGGCAGCTCATCCACTGTGTGGATTCCAAGCCCCGACAGCTCGTTAATAACATGCGAATTGTGTATCAATTCACCGAGTACAAAAATTTCTTTATCGGGATTTTCGTTCTTTAGTTTTTTTGTTGTTTCAACGGCTCTTTTTACGCCGTAACAAAAACCTGCATGTTTCGCCAGTTTTATGTTTTTCTTCAAATGAAGGTACATCCAATCTTTAAGCCTCATACAAAATAAATTTGTATGGTACTAATATCAATACCATGAACATTTTTTGTTTACAACAGTAAAGGACTTTAATAATTTACATTTTTTGGAGGATACAGTTAATGATACGCATGTAGTACCCTATGTGTATATAATTCTGCGTGAATTGTATAAATCAAGACTTGGTTAAAAATTTAAGAGGTTAAAGGTAAGATTTGAAGAAATTTCAATTCAGACTACAGGTTGTTCTTGATATCAAGGAAAAGCTCCTTGAGCAGAAACTCCTTGAACTTTCAAAGGTTCAAAGGGGGCTTCAAGATGCTGTTAACAAACAAAAAACTCTTGAAGGCTATCAGGCCGAAATCAACGAGGCACTTTTAAATGTATTCCAAAGCGGAAATGAGCTGGACCTTGTCGAAGTGCAAAGATACAAAGATTTTATTAACAAACTGATTGTAGATATTTCCAACCAGAAAGTTGTTGTTCAAAATATTACAAAACTGCTTGATATTAAAAGAAAAGAAGTTAATGATGTTTTGAAAGAAAAAAAGGTACTGGAAAAACTAAAAGAAAATCAGAAGAAAAAATTCTATCATGAATTTGAAGCATACGAAAGAAATGAACTGGACGATATTGCTTCATCAAGATACGCAAGGTTTTAAAAAAAAGGCTGCATAGACTTGGGGGCAGCAAGGGGAACTAAAACTTCGAGGAAAAAGAGAGAATGACTTCACAGTATACACAGACATCACAAATATTACCGTCACAATTGATGGCAAATGCGTTTTCTTCTAAATCACAAAACTACGCAAACGTCAGCTCTGAAGCATTCTCTTCTGTGTTGGATAATGCGTCAAAGTCATATTCTTATGCGGATAAATCTACAAACATGTCTTCAACAGCAAATGATTACGCTCAAAAAACAAAGGACCTTAACTCTCAAAAAACAGAGGTAAAAAAAGATAACAACGATAATTCCAATAAAATTAAGGATAAAGAAACCTCTGATAAAATTGATGAAAAAGATTCTTTAAAATCTGACGACAAAAACATAACAGATAAATCAGATTATGCTGAAAAAAATGACAATACACATAAAGCAGATAAAGAAGACAAAGCAGATAAAAAAGATAATACACAAACATCAGAACAAGAAAAAGACAATGATGTAAAATCAGAATCAAATACGCAAGAAGTGTCTGACAAAGATATAAAAAACAATGCTCAATCAGAGCTTCAAAATCAGACAACACAAGCCTTAAACGCACAGCAAGCCGTCCTTGTTTCAGTGGAAGTTTCAGCTGAAGCCGCAACTGCAACAGCAGCACAAACAACTGCTCAAACTGACGTGCAGCAAGACTCGGAAAATACAGTTACTGCTGTTGCAAAAACTACAGAAGCTGTGATTGATACACAAAATTCTAAAGACAGCGTTAATACAATTGTAAACGAACAAATCCTTTCTAATATTGAATACGAGGATTTAAGTGCTGTAGATACAGAACTCAAAAAAGCCGGTATTGACGCAGAAACACTCAAAAAAATCGTAGAGCAGGCTAAAAATACACAAAATTCTGATACTGCGCAAATAGTACAGGATGTGCCGTCTCAAGAAAAAACAGATGTAAAATTAGCAGACACTCTAAAAACAGCACAAACTGTCAAAGATGTTGCAGAAAATATAAATACACAGGTATCAAGCGAGGCTGCTGAAGTTAAGGCAGAAGTGAAAAACAATACTGCACTTGAAAAAGAGGCACAAACCCTCCCTTTAAAAACAGCTAAAGACAACCTTGCAGCTGATACATCAAGATTGACTGCCAACATTGAACAGGCAGAGACTGCTCAAAATGCTGCACCGGCACCTGTTACTCCTGCTGATACAAAAGCAGAGGAGTCTCCTGTTATTAAAGTTACACAGGAGGTTGCATCACAGCTAAAAGACAATGTTGCGCAAAATACGTCTCAAAATATTGAAAACAAAGATACAACTTCCAAAACAAAAGATAAAGCTGTTGAGCAGATGACAAAGCTTCAAGATACAGACACTGTGGTAACAGAAGCAAGAACTCAGGCAGACAATTCAAATTCAAATGGCGGCAACTCTAACGGCAGCACAAACATGCCGCAAGGCACAGCAGGCGAGCTTGCAGCAAAATTGTCTGTTGATGCTGCACCAACAAACACCTCCGGCGCTGAAGCGTTTGTTAATAAACTTGACGCACAGCTTAGCGCAAAAGGTGCTTCTGCAACAGCAAGAACCACTACATTAAATCAGTCTGACATCATGTCACAGGTTAATGCAAAGTTTGAAGAACTGCAAAAATTAGGCAACAACAAGGTGTCTATCATCTTGCAGCCTGAAAATCTCGGCAAAGTTTCCGTTGAAATCATGAACTCAAAAGACGGAATTGTTGCAAAAATGACTACAGACAGCCAGCAGGTAAAAGAGCTTTTTGACAAAAACGTAGAAGCGTTGAAATCAAACCTGAGCTCACAGGGCGTTAATGTCAACAATATTAAGGTTGAATGTTCACAAGAAAGCGCAAACCACGCAATGAACTTTGAACAACAGCAATTTAATCAGTCTTTTAACGGACAGCAAAACAGCCACAATCAGGCTAATCAATCACACCAACAATCAAATAATGCGTATGAATCATCATACGAAACTTCCTCGCAGGAAGCTGAGCCAAATCAGGGCGTAGAAATCAAAAATACTGATACTTTGATAAAACATAATGGTAAGGTAGACTACTCAGTCTAGAATTTAAGGGGAGCAGGTAAAAAATGGCATCACTCGGTTCAATCCAACAAGAACTTGTAAATATGCAGTCGAATACGGCGGTAAACAAAGCAAAAGAACAGGCGGCAAACGGCGCTTCGCAGGAGCTTGACGGCGACGCATTCTTAATGCTTATGCTGGAACAGCTTAAAAATCAGGATCCCATGGATCCTATGGATAACTCTGAAATGCTGGCTCAACAAGCACAGTTTACACAGCTGACAGAGTTGCAAAAACTCAACGAATCAATCAGCACAAACAACATGATTCAACAGGCCAATGACCTTGTAGGCAAAACTGTTCAAATTGTTGACCCTAACAACACATCAAGACTTATCACAGGTGTTGTGTCAAGCGCAAACTTTACAAATGGTACAGCGACAGTAACAGTAAACGGTAAAGAATATCCGCTCGGCCTTGTTGCAGCTATCACAGACGGTGCTCCGGCTACTGATGACAAGTTAATCGGTGACAAAAAATTATCTGAACTCAACGGAGCTTCCGGTATTACAGAAGGTTATGTAACACTTACAACTCAAGACGACGGATATAAGAAAAATCATACATACATCAAAATCACAAGCGATATGACTGTTAACGACTTTATGAAAGAGCTAGAAAAAGCCGGCGTTAAAACAAAACTCGAAAACGGTATCCTGACTATCGAAAAAGGTGACTTTAAAGGCATAAGCATGTCAGAAGGTAAAGTAGGTGATGATAAAGCAACGGCTTCTAACCTGCTCCAAAAAATGGAAATGTTCCAATCAGAAACAGGTGATCTGGAAACAGGAATTTTAGACTATAACAGAAAATAAAAAAGTAAAATATACAGTTAAAATAAAGACAAAACGGGAGGATTAATGACACAAGCATTTTACACTGCGATTGGCGGTATGGCAGCAGGCCAAACCAAAATTTCGGTTGTAGCCGACAACATCGCAAACATGAATACAATCGGCTTTAAAGCTTCTAACGTAAACTTTTCGGACGTTTACTACAGAACATCATCTACAGGTCAAGCACCTACAGGCCAGATGGGTGGTATCAACCCTAAACAAACCGGTATTGGTGTACAAACAGCTTCTATTACAAGAGACTTTTCAGCCGGTACAACACTCACAACAGGTCTTAATACCGACCTTTGTATCAACGGCAGCAGCTTTTTTACAGTAGCTTCTCCAACTGTTGAAATTCTCTATACAAGAGACGGTAACTTTACAGTTGATGCTGACGGTCACATGGTTACATCAAGCGGTTACAAACTGCTTGGCACAAACAACAGCCTCAACACAACATCCAGCACAATACCTATTAAAATTCCTACTTATATTGATACAGTCACAACACCTGCAACACAGGCTCAAATGGCTAATAAAGCTCTTGATGAATTAAACGGTATCAAATCCGGCGGTGTAAAAGACGGCTCATTTATAATCACAACTTTTGACAAGGCAGGCACACCTACAGAAAAAACAATCAATGTAACAAGTGATATGACTGTTAATCAACTGCTTGCTGCTATCAACAAGGCAGGTGGTGTACAAGCAAGCATTGTGGATGGTGCAGTCAGTATAAAAGCTGACGGTGTAGACAGATTTGAAGTTAAAAACGGCACTTCTAACATTGTCACACAGCTTGGTATAGGTAAAATGGACCCTACAACACAGGTAGCTTCTTCCGAGGTTATTAACTATCACCAGACAATTGGTGAAGGTAATATGGGAAGTGACAACTCCAAAAACTTTACTTCTGTAACTATTAACGAAAACGGCCTGATAGAAGTAAAATACGGCAACAACGATACATTGAGCGTAATGCAGGATCCTTCCGACCCGTCAAAAATGATTCTTAAATATACATTAAACGACGGTACAATCATCACCGGCTCTGACCTTACTGTTAATGATCAGCTTGTTGAACCTGCAAACCTTCAAATTCAAATGGCCAGCTTTGTTAACCCGCAAGGTCTGACAGCACAGGGCAACAATACTTATGCAACAGGCCCTAACAGCGGTATGGTACTTTACGGAAGTATTTCATCTACAGCATTTGGTAATGTTAAATCAGGTGTATTGGAAGGCTCTAACGTAGATTTGGCGTCCGAATTTGCAGACATGGTTGTTTCTCAAAGAGCTATCGAGGCTAACAGCCGTGTGTTCACAACAACAAACGAAATTCTACAAACACTCTCCAACCTTGGCAGATAATAATTAATTCCGTAACTTTAGTCTAACTGTATAAAAAAATCCGAAGTTTGAAAAAAACTTCGGATTTTAATTTACTCTCTTTTCTTAATATTTGATTAGTAAGACTTGTATTCTTTTTCAAATCCGAATAAAGAGCTTACTGATTCGTTGTCATGAATTCTTGAAATAGCTTCCCCAAGTATCGGCGCAATGCTCAACTGCGTAAATTTGGAGGAGACCTCTCTGTCTAAAGGAATTGAGTTTGTTATAATAACTTCTTCCACAGGAGCTTCTTCCAGCCTTTGAATGGCAGGGCCGGACAAAATACCGTGGGCTGCGCAAACATAAACTTTTTGTGCACCTTCTTTTATAAGAAGTTTTGAAGCTTCGCAGATAGTACCTGCTGTGTCTATCATGTCGTCTACAAGCACGCAGATTTTGTCTTTTACATCACCGATGATGTGGTCGGCAATAGCTTCATTGTGTTTGTCTCTTCTTTTATCAACAATAGCAAGAGGGCAGTCGAGCTGCTTTGCAAAAACTCTTGTTCTTTGAACACCGCCTGTGTCAGGGCTGACTGCAACGAGTTTGTCAGCGGGGATGTTCAATTTTCTAATGTAGTCTGTCAACACGGGTGTTGCATAAATATGGTCAACAAGAATGTTGAAAAATCCCTGAATCTGACCTGTGTGAAGATCCATGGCAAGGATTCTATCAGCGCCTGCTGTTGTCAAAAGGTCTGCAACCAGTTTTGCTGTAATTGCTTCTCTTCCGGATGTTTTTCTGTCCTGTCTTGCGTAGCCGTAGTAAGGAATTACCGCTGTGATAGATTTTGCGCTTGCTCTTTTAAACGCATCTATCATAATCAAAAGCTCCATCAGGTTTTCGTTAACAGGGTTTGATAAAGGCTGGATTAAAAATACATCGTCGCCTCTGATACTCTGCTGTACCTGAACATAGATTTCTCCGTCCGCAAAATTTTTGATAATCATCGGGCCTACGCTTGTACCCAGATAGCTTGCAATTTCTTCGGCCAGCTGTTTGTGTGCGCGGCCTGCAAAGAGTTTGATATCATGGGTGGGGCTGATAGTTTGCTCGCGCTGGGGAAAATCCATAGTCAATTCCATTTTTAATTCCTTCCTTGCCTTGCTTTATCGACAGACAAAAATAATTATATCAATAAATTTTTATATTTAATACATGTATTTTTAAAATATTAACTTTTTTTGTTGTGTATTAAGTAATAAAAAGCCTAAAAATATTTTTTGTTACTTCCAAACAGCTCAATTGTTTTATTGAAATAAAATGTTACAAATGTAATGAACGTGGGTTTTACTTTAAAATCTGTCTGTTATATGATTTTGTTAAGGTTACACAAACATTAATAACAGAAAATAAGGTATAAAATGGACAGTAATAAATTAAGAAATATAGCTATCATCGCTCACGTTGACCACGGCAAAACAACGCTTGTTGACTGTATGCTCAAACAGTGCGGCGTTTTCAGACAAAACGAAGTTGTGCAGGAACGTATCCTGGACAGTAATGACCTCGAAAGAGAAAGAGGCATCACTATCCTTGCCAAAAACGTTTCCGTTCACTATAACGGCTACAAAATTAACATCGTAGACACCCCTGGCCACGCAGATTTTGGCGGTGAGGTTGAGCGTGTACTCGGTATGGTTGACGGTGCACTTTTGATTGTCGACGCAGCAGAAGGCCCTATGCCGCAGACAAGATTTGTGCTGCAAAAAGCGCTGGAGCTCGGTATCAGAGTTATTGTTGTTATCAACAAAATTGACAAACCCGCAGCAGATCCTGACGAAACCCTCAACAAAGTATTTGACCTGTTTACGGAATTGACTGACGATGAATATCTGATTGATTTCCCTGTTGTGTATGCAAGCAGCCTTCACGGTTTTGCTAAAAAAGAACTTGAAGATGAATCCACAGATATAATTCCTCTTCTTGATTGCATTATCGAAAATGTAAAATCTCCTGTAGCAGACGCTTCAAAGGATTTGCAATTCCACGTAACAACTCTTGATTACAACGAGTATGTGGGCCGTATCGCAATCGGCAGAATCGTTAACGGCTCTATGAAATCACAGGAGCAGGTAAGCCACATACAAACAGACGGCACAATTTCTAAAGGCAAAATTATTAAACTTTTCGGCTTCGAAGACCTTGGCCGTGTGGAAATTAAAGAAGCCTCCGCAGGCGATATTGTTGGTATTGCAGGATTCCCTGATATCCAAATTGGCGAAACAATTGCCAGCCTTGACAATCCGCAGGCTCTTCCGTTGATTAAAATCGATGAGCCCACATTGCAAATGAATTTTTCCGTTAACAACAGCCCGTTTGCAGGTCAGGAAGGCAAGTTTGTGACTTCCCGCCAGTTGAGAAAACGACTCTATCAAGAGCTTGAAAAAAACGTTTCTCTCCGTGTTGAAGATACTGACTCTACTGATATTTTCAAAGTTTCAGGCAGGGGCGAGCTTCACCTGAGTATTTTGATTGAAACAATGAGAAGAGAAGGTTTCGAGTTTCAGGTGTCAAAACCGGAAGTTATCTACAAAACAATTAATGAAGAAACTTATGAGCCGTACGAAGACCTTCTAATCGATGTTCCGGAAGAATGTGCAGGCAGCTGTATCGAAAAACTCGCAGGCAGAAAAGGCGAAATGCTCGAAATGCAGGCTGTCGGCTCACGTTCAAAAATGAGATTTTTAATTCCTTCAAGAGGCCTCATCGGTTTTAGGGGTGAATTTATCAGAATGACAAGGGGCGAAGGTATCATGAACCACACCTTTGCAGAATATAAACCCTATGCAGGCGATATCAACCGTCAGAGAATGGGCTCTCTTATTGCCCACGAAGAAGGCGAGGCTGTACCATACGCACTAGCCCAGTTTGAAGACAGAGGCGTGTTCTTTGTTACTCCAAAAACCAGAGTGTACAGAGGTATGATTGTAGGTGAATGCAACAGAGCTCAAGATATTGCAGTAAACGTTTGCAAAACAAAAAAACTTACCAATATGAGAACAGCAACAGCAGATGTTATGGTTACCCTTCAGGCGCCCAGAAATATGTCTTTAGAGGAATGTCTTGAGTACATCTCTGATGATGAGCTTGTTGAAGTTACTCCGCAAAACATTCGTATGAGAAAATACGACCTTGTTAAATTAAGATAACTCTCTTGCGGCAGTGCTGTAAAATCCTCTATTCGGTGTATACTCTTATACCTCAAAATGTGGAATCATAGTAATATATAGACTGTCCGAGAAAATTTTGCGATAACGAACGTGAGCAAAATTTTTGAGTGTCATTGGAAAAGGTGAGTCAGTGACGACTCGAGAAGTCGAGTCGACAATGACGACACTGGATTAAATTTGGGAACAATTGGGGATAGTATATCCAAGAGGTAGGTTTTGAATTTTTCGGCAATAATAGCGCTTGTCGCAGCTGTTTTATTAATACTGGCTTCACACAGGGCTGATGGAGAGTCCATGGTGTCATTGCTTCAGCCTTCGGCTTTTATGATAGTGCTGGGCGGGACATTCTGTGCAGCTGTAGTCAACTTTAAACCGTCTACGCTAATGACGGCTTTAAGGTCTTCTGTGGATGTGTTTTTAGAAAAACAACCTTCACAGATAAAAGTTATTGACGAAATTATCTACCTTGCCCATCAGGCAAAAATGAAGGGGCTTTTTTATTTGAATAATCTTGTGGACGATATCCAGGATCCGTTCTTAAAAAGAGGGGTTCAGCTCTCCATAGACTTTAACAACCCGCAGATGATTTACGATATTTTGAAAGCAGAAATATCATACGATGAGGAGGAAGAACTCATTAACTCGCGTGTGTTTGAGGCACTTGGCGGTTATGCTCCTACCTTTGGTATTGTGGGTGCTGTGTTTGGCCTTATCCAGATAATGGGTTACATCCAGCAGCCCGATATCCTTGCACAGGGCATTGCGGTTGCGTTTGTTTCCACACTTTACGGTGTAGGGTTTGCAAACCTCTTGTTCTTGCCGGTTGCAGGCAAGTTAAAAATGAACACAAGAGAAAGAATTCTGTTAAAAGAAGTAGTGCTGCAGGGTATTGTGTCTATCCAGATGGAAGAATCACCAATGGTTATTGAAGAAAAACTCGTTGCCTACCTCAAATATCACAACAAGACTCATTCAATAGAAAATAGAAAACAAACGGGGCTGTACGGACTAAGATAAATGAAAAACGACTACTACTCAAACTCCAATGACTATATAAACCGCTGGGTTATTTCCTACGCGGATTTTGTCACAATGCTGCTTGCGCTGTTTATGGTAATGTTTGCAACAAGCTCCATGGGTGATTTAAAAGTTAAGGATGTTAACAAGTCTATACAAAAAGTGTTTGTTTCAAAGCCCGCACAATCAACAGATATTAAACAAAATACCATGGATAACCCGCAGGATGCACAGGGTGAAACAACCCCTCAAAGCAAACTTGATAATGCCGGAAAAACTATCCTGGACGGTGGAGACGGTATACTGGATGCAAAACAAATTGCGCAGCAGATAGAAAAAGATATCAACATGACAACGTCTGTAAAAGTGCTTAAAATAGACAGGGGCGTTGTAATAAGATTAAATGATACTATGCTTTTTGACCCCGGATCTGCTATAATAAAACCACAGGCAAAAGCTACTCTGGATAAAATATCGCTTTCGCTGGCAAAGTTTCAAAACCCTGTATTAATCGAGGGGCACACGGATTCTATGCCGATAA
The DNA here is from genome assembly GCA_000980375.1 of Clostridium sp. K4410.MGS-306. GTDB lineage: Bacteria > Cyanobacteriota > Vampirovibrionia > Gastranaerophilales > Gastranaerophilaceae > Limenecus > Limenecus avicola. The sequence goes on from LARD01000009.1 coordinate 115,148, forward strand.
GAAACGAAAAATTCCCGTCAAACTGGGAGCTTTCAACAGCGAGAGCCACAAATATCATAAAATATTTAACAGAAGCGCACAGCTTCCCTCCGGGCAGGCTGTCAGCAGTGGGATACGGTGAGTATATGCCCGTAGATGACAACAAAACACCTCAAGGGCGTGCAAAAAACCGTAGAGTGGATATAATAGTATTAAGCACACAAAAGAATAACTAAAGGTTGGAGATAAAAATGGCTAAACCTACACAGGCAAAAGAACCTGAAACAAAGGATAAAGAACCGCAAAGCGGAGGAAATTCCATACTGATTAACGTAATCACAACAACAATTGTGTGTATTATTTTTATCGGTGTTAATTATTTCCTTCAATCAAATCTTTTAACAACCCAGTTAAAATCTGTTACTACAGAACAAGCTGCAGAGGATGATTCCGAACAGCTTGATAAACCCGAAAAAGGTATTGTGCTGGACCTCGGGGATTTTACAATGAACTTGAGCGACGTTGACCCGAGAAGATATCTCAAAGCCAATGTTGCAGTAGAAATAACAAATCCGGAGCCCGAAACACAGGCAGAAGAACCTAAAAAATCGGGAGGTCACGGCGGTCATGGCGAAGCTGCCGCACCAGACCCAAAAGCAGCAATTGTGGCAGAAATGGAACAGTATAAACCGGCAATCAGAGACGCTGTTATTACTGTTTTGACAAGCAAAACCTCTGACGAGCTTGCTTCCACTGCAGGTAAAGAACTTGCAAAACAGCAGATTGCAGAGGCGGTTAACGGTATTTTTGACGGAGAAAGAGAAGTAATCAGGGTAAGCTTTGGCCAGTTTATCATGCAATAACACCCGACGGGAGAGGTAAATGTCCGGTTTTCAATCAGCTAACAATAATAATACAGATATGTTCCCGCAAGATTACGCGGATAAAGACATCTTTATCAACGGAATCGATGAAACCGACGAACACAAAAAAGGCTACAAACTCTATAACTTCAGACGTCCTGACAAATTCTCAAAAGACCACTTAAGAGGTTTGCAGGATATCCACAAAGAGTTTTCAAGACAGCTTGCGCTTGTTTTGACAGCATATTTGAGAATGCACCTTGAAGTTGATGTTGTGTCTGTTGACCAGCTTACTTATGACGAGTTTATGCGTTCTGTGCCAAGCCCTATCTCTATTGCAATTTTTGAGCTCAACCCTCTGCCGGGCCAGGTGCTCCTCGGTATAAGCTTTGAAGTATTATCAAGTATTGTAGACAGAATGCTGGGCGGTGTAGGCACGGTAGAAGCTAAAGCAAGAGAGCTCACGGATGTTGAGGAATCTCTGCTTAAAAAGATGATTGAACGTACTATTCAGACTCTTGCCGATGCGTGGTCTCACATTATCCCTGTTGAGTCTCACCTCATTGGTCTGGATAACAATTATTCCGGAATTCAGGTTGCAACAGCCGGTGAAATTGTTGCTCTTATTACATTAGAGGTTCACATCTCGGGTAAACATTACGGTTTGATAAGCTTGTGTTTCCCTTATCCTGTTTTGGAAAATATACTTTCTCAGTTGACAACCCAGCACATATTCCAGACAAAAGGTATTATTGCAACCAGCGAAGAACGCCAGAAAATGATTGAAAAACTCGATACTTCTCTTGTTGATATCAATGTTCTTTTCGGTCAAACAGATATTTCGCTCAAAGAGTTTCTTGATTTAAAAGAGGGCGATGTATTAAAATTAGATAATGCAGCTACAGAGGATTTGATTATCAAAGTCAATGGCGAAAGAAAATTTTATGCCCGTCCGGGACGAATAAAAGATAAAATCTGTGTCAAAGTCACAGACAGGTATGACTACTACGTGGACGCACTCAAACGGTATTTTTAGAAAGGATTTTTCATGTCAGACGATAATATGCAAAATGATGATTTTAATAAAAACGAAATTCCATCAGCAGACGATGATATCAGCGGCTTAAATCCTGCAATGAATATGCCGTTAGATGATGATATGCCTACAGCTGGTGATGGCACAATAGATTTTGAGTCTCAGCAACAGCATAACGAAAATGCTGTGGATTATGATTTTAATGAAATGCAAGGCACACCTGCCAATGCTTCGCAAGAAGAAGTACATCTTAATGAAGCTGAAACAGCAGCTGATGACGGCCCTGTAACGGTCCGTCCTGTTGAATTTACACCATTTGACAGTTATACACCGACAAATACTGATACCAACAAAAACCTTGAGCTTTTGATGGATATCAAACTGGAATTGACTGTTGAGCTGGGCAGATGCCAGCTGCCTGTTAAAAAAGTACTAGAGCTTACAAGAGGCTCTATTATTGAATTAGATAAAGTAGCCGGTGAGTCGGTAGAGCTTTTTGCAAACGGAAAACACGTTGCAAACGGCGAGGTTGTTGTTATAGAAGACAACTTCGGACTTCGTATTACAAGCATTACAGACCCTGAAGAGAGAATAAAAAGCCTTTAATATAAAGGTTAACCTTCAAAAATTCTTCTCAACACGCCATGGTGCTGCTTGAGCAATTTGTCTGCTTCTTCATAATCAAGCCCGTATAGAATATATAACACTGCGTGTTTTGTTTTGTAACCGTTTGCTTCCAGCACATTTCTTGCTGTTGCTTCTTTACAGCCGCATATTTCAGTTACTATGGTGACAGCTCTTCGTTTTAGTTTTTCGTTTGTAGGGGTAACATCAATCATTAGATTGTGATAGGTTTTGCCTATTTTTACCATCGAAGCTGTGGAGAGCATATTTAGCACCATTTTTTGTGCTGTGCCTGCTTTCATTCTTGTAGAACCTGATATAGCTTCAGCTCCTGTTTCTACACAGATAAAACAGTCTGCGTAATCTTTCATTTTTGCTTGCGGGTTTGATGTGACAACAATGGTTTTGCATTTTCTAAGCTTTGCCACCTGCAAAAATTTGATAACATATCTGGGATTGCCGGAAGCTGAAATGCCTACAATAGTGTCTGTGTCGCATATATCACAGTCTTCAAAATCCTGTAGTGCCATCTCTTCAGAGTCTTCTGCGCCTTCTACAGCTTCTTTAAGGGCTCTTATGCCGCCGGCTATGACGCCTTGAACCATATCAGGCGCAACATTAAACGTTGGCGGGCACTCTGATGCGTCTAAAACACCCAGCCTGCCGCTTGTTCCTGCACCGACGTAAAAAAGCCTTCCTCCTTGCAAAAAGTTTCTTACAATAATATCAACACCTTTGGCAATCTGCGGAATAGATTTTTTTACAGCCTGAGCAACTTTCATATCCTCATTGTTAATCATTGTGAGGATATCATGTGTTCCGACTATATCTATATTAAAAGTATCACGATTGATGTGTTCGGTTGCTGCATAGTCGTATTTCATTTTTTACCCGTACTTAGCTATAAGAGACTACACCCATGATAACTCTTTTTTGGGCTCCTGTACAGAGCATAAGATTGTTACATTTTTTGTTAAGTGTACAAAAACCCAGCATAGCAAAGGCTATTGCCTCTTTAAACTTGTCGTTTATGCCAAAATCTATGTGTGTCTTGATTATAACGGTGTTGTTAAAATAACTGTTTAAATATTTAATTAACGCCTTGTTGTATGCCCCTCCTCCGCCTAAAACAATTTCCTGAATCGAAGTTTTTGGCAGTACAAAATGTCTGTATGCGTCAAAAATTGTTCTTGCTGTGAGTGCCGTAATTGTTGCTATTATGTCAAACTTGTTTTCAGGCGCGTTTTTGAGAATTTTTTGTGCATAATCATTGTTAAAAAGCTCTCTGCCCGTGGACTTTGGGGGCTGCATAGAGTAATAGGGCTCGTCCATAAGTGATTGGAGCCAATCTTCATCAACCTTGCCCTTTAGTGCAATTTCGCCGCCTTTGTCATACGGCATATTAAAAAACTTTTGCACAGAGTAATCAATAAGCATATTCCCCGGGCCTGTGTCAAATGCGAAGGTGTCACAGTCTTTTGAAAGTACTGTAATATTTCCTATTCCTCCGATATTTTGGATGGCACGGTTTTTATCTTTTTTAAAAATCAACTCATCCGCAAAAGGCACAAGAGGCGCTCCCTGCCCACCTGCGGCAATGTCTTTTGAGCGGAAGTCTCCTACTGTTGTAACCCCGGTCAATTGTGAAATAACAGAGATATTTCCTATTTGCAGCGTGCTTCTTGTTTTTATACCGCCGGTTTCGATTTCTTGCGGGATATGAAAAACCGTCTGGCCGTGCGAGGCAATGTAGTCTACATCCTCAGCACAAAGCCCTGCTTTGTGTATAAGCTCATTTGCACATTGAGCGAACAACCTTCCGACAACAAAATCAAGATTGCAAACATCCGAAGTCGCTGCATTGTTATTTGCCATTTCAAGGAGTTTTTTTCTTACCTCATCGGGATAGCAAATTGAATGCCCATGAATAAATTCAAAGTTGAAATAGTCATCAATATGCACAAGAGCAGCGTCTATGCCGTCTAATGATGTGCCGGACATCATCCCTATTGCGGTTTTAAAATTCTTTTTCATAAATTAATTATACAACTTTTTACAAAACTGCAATCACTGTGTTTAAAAGCTTTTTAAAGGATTCTTTTACCTTTGCAGCTGTTTCCACAACCTCTGCATGTGAAAGTCTTGTGGGGTGTACACCTGCAGCAGAGTTTGTAATGCAGCTGATTCCAAGCACTTCCATAGCACAGTAATTGGCAACAAGAGCCTCGGGTACAGTAGACATACCCACAGCATCTGCGCCCATAATGCGCAGCATGTTGATTTCTGCCGGTGTTTCATAACTCGGGCCGCTCATGGCTGCATAAACACCTTTTTGTACGGTCAAACCAAGCTCTTTACCTTTTGCCTGCGCAATATCGCAAAGAGACTTTCTGTAAATCTCGCTCATATCAGGGAATCTGTCGCCAAGTGTTGAGTCGTTTTCACCGATAAGCGGGTTTACGCCCATCAAATTAATGTGGTCTTTGATTACCATCAAATCCCCTGCTTTGTATTCTTTGTTTACACTGCCGGCTGCATTGGTTATTATAAGCGTTTTTACCCCGAGCTTTTTCATCACTTTTACGGGGTAAACAATACGGCTAATGTGATAGCCCTCATAATAGTGGTATCTTCCCTGCATTATTACGGCATTTTTACCCTGAACCTTTGCAAATACAAGCTGCCCTTTGTGTCCGGCAACTGTGGATGTCTCAAACCCCGGAATATCAGAGTATTTTATCCTGACGCCTTCAAGATTGTCTGCAAAATCACCGAGCCCCGAGCCAAGGATTATACCAATCTCGGGCACAAAATCTTTTATTTGTTTTTGGATAAATTCGATTGTTTCTTTCATAATTTGATTATACAGTAACTAATTGATTCTTGATAATGTTAGCGCCATACTCAACAGACTCAAGGTTATTGGGCAAAAGCGCAGCTTTTTTGGCAGAAACGGTTTTGGCCATTTCTTTCATTACTTCTTTTATAGATTCGAGTTTTAAAATCTTTGTCTTTTCAATAAAAGCACCAAGTGCCATTACATTTATAAAAGTCGGCTGCGTAAGCTTTTGAGCCAGCTCGTTAAATGGAATGTTTATGTATTTGATATCAGTTCTTTTGGGTTTTAAATGGCACAAAGAAGAATTGACTATCATAAAGCCGCCCGGTTTAACTTTGCTTTCAAACTTTTCCTGTGACGCGTCATTGAGGGCAATAACAGCGTCAGCCCTGTCAATGATGGGGGAGGGAACCTCTTTGTCCGAGATATTAACAGCACAATTTACAGCGCCGCCTCTCATTTCTGCGCCGTATGCGGGGAACCACGTTGTGTGCTTGCCTTCAAAAACTGCGCTGTGGCACAGCAAAATTCCTGCAAACAATGCACCCTGTCCGCCAAAGCCTGATATTATTACACTCATGTCCTGCATTATACTTGCTCCTTAGCCGTAATATCCTTAAACACGCCCAGCGGATGAACGGTCTGGATTACATTTTCTATATGCTCAACAGATTCAGCGGGTTTTAAGTGCCAGTTTGTGGGGCATGCTGCCAAAACTTCCACAAAAGCATAGCCTAAACCTTTTATCTGCATTTCAAACGCTTTTTTCAAAGCTTCTTTAGCTTTTCTAATATTTTTTGTATCTGTGATTGCAACCCTTGCGCAATAAGCTGTACCATCGCATTTTGCAACGATTTCCGCAGCATGGAGAGGGTAGCCTGTCAATTCCGGTTTTCTGCCTGCCGGAGTAGTGGTTGTAACCTGACCGACAAGAGTGGTTGCACTGGCCTGACCGCCTGTCATTCCAAAGTTTGTGTTGTTTATCATTATTGTGGTGATATGTTCACCGCGGCAAGCTGTGTGGATAGTTTCGTTAAAACCTATTGTCGCAGCGTCTCCGTCACCTTGATATGTGAATACAAATTTATCAGGTTTACATCTTTTTATACCTGTTGCAACACAGGGAGAACGCCCGTGAGAAGCTCCAGCAACATCAAGGTTAAAGAATTTTTCCAAAAAGATAGAACAGCCTACAGACGAAATTGCAATAGTGTCTTTTTGCAAATTGAACTCGTCAATCAGCTCGGCAATGATTCTTAGTACCACGCCGTGACCGCAGCCGGGGCAGAATGTAAAATGTCCGTCTTTTAAAAGTGATTCGGGTCTTTTGTATACTAAAGTTTCCATTATCTGACCCCTGCTTCCGTTTTGTTTTCCAATTTTTTGTATAATTCCGTGATTTTTGAATAAATCATATCAGGTGTTAGCAAACCGCCTGCTGTTCTGCCGAAAAATTCTACAGGGCACGCGCCAAATACAGCAGAACGCACATCCAGGAGCATCTGCCCTTTGTTCAATTCCAAATCCAGAATCATATCTGCTTTTTGTGCTGTTTCGTTAAGAGCTTTGTCAGGGAATGGACATAAAGTAATCGGACGGAAAAGACCGACTTTCATACCCTGTTCTCTTGCTCTGTCTACAGCAGCTTTTGCAACTCTTCCCACTGTGCCAAAGGCTGTTAAAACAAGTTTTGCGTCTTCCAGTTTGTATGACTCGTACATTGTGTCATTTTTTGCGGCAAGTTCGTATTTTTCAAAAATTCTGTTTGTAAGTTCTTCCATTGCGCCTTCAGGCATGTGAAGAGAAACAATATTCCTTGCAGGGCGGTTGTCTGCACCTGAAAGCGCCCACTCGCTGACATCAGGATCTTTGTATGGATATTCACCAAACTCGGCAGGCTCCATCATCTGGCCTAAAATTCCGTCTGCCAAGAGCATAACAGGGTTTCTGTATTTTAAAGCAAGATAAAAAGCTTTGTAAGTCAAATCGATTGCTTCTTGCACAGTGGAAGGCGAAAGGACAAGTGTCTTGTAATCTCCGTTTCCGCCGCCTTTTAAAGCTTGAAAATAGTCTGCTTGAGCAGGTGCAATGTTGCCCAGCCCCGGGCCGCCTCGCATTACGCTGACAATAACTCCGGGTACTTGCGCGCAGCACATTGCAGAGATTGATTCTTGCATAAGCGCAATCCCGCAGGAAGACGATGAAGTCATTGCTTTTGTGCCTGTTGTTCCGGCGCCGATTACCATGTTGATGGAAGCCAGCTCGCTTTCTGCAGTAATAAACACTCTGCCAAGCTTTGGAAGGTGTTTTCCCATGTATTCTCCGATTTCACTCTGGGGTGTAATCGGATAGCCAAAATAGCACTGACAGCCTGCATTAATAGCGGCCTGTGCGATAGCTTCGTTTCCTTTAACCAATACTTTAGCCACTATCTGTAAACCTCTCTGATTGCCACATCCGGACAATTCATTGCACACATTGCACAACCTATGCAAGCGTTGTCTTTGTTATCAAATTCGACAGGAAAATCTCCATGAAGATTAGGCTCGGTGCTTTTTTTCAGCAAACCTTTAGGGCATGCTTTTACACAAAGGTAACAGCCCTTACACACATCTCTATCTATTACAATCCTGCCCATAAATTTCTCGATTTTAACTATAGTTTCCTATTAAAATTGTACCACGCGTAGGGGAAAATACAAGAATTTCTGTGTTTATTTTTTTATCGAGTCAAGAATACTTTTATCCTTGAACATCAGCTTTAATTCAACACGGCGGCTTTTTGCGTAATCTTCTTTTCCGTTAACAATAACAGGCTCAGACGGGCCTTTGCCCTCAACAGACAGAAGCTTAAAAAGTTCGTTTTCGTATTTTTCTTTGCCGGAATAATTTGCATAAACAATGTAGCGTGCCACTGACGAAGCCCTTTTAAGACTCAAATCCATGTTTTTAAAGTACTTGTCTTCAGCGGACTTTGCTCCTGCAAATGCCTGTGAATCCGTATGGCCTTCAATTATAATTTGCGAAATATTTTTTCTTACATCAGGGTCTTTCATAATGGTGTTAAAATACACAGGTACAAATTTTGACATGTATGCTCTGCCTTTTGGCGAAAGCTCCCAGCTGTTGAGCTCAAAGAGTTCAAGGTCAGATATTTTTATGCGGCCGGAAAACTTGTCCACATCAACATTTATATTATTTTTTTGCAGTTCCTGCGCAATTTTTTCAGTTACTTCATACTGCTTTTCATGTTCGTTGACTTTGTTCTGTGTAAAGCCTGTAATAGCAAACACAAACAGCACAAGAAACACAACCACAAGCCCTAGCAAAAGGTCACTCATTGTTACCCAAAAAACGTTGTCATCACCGGTGTTTTGATTGTCCTGTCGGTATCTTGCGTATTTCATAGCGTGCTACTCTTCGTCATTGCTTCCAAAAAGGTCATCCAGTATGCCTTGTGAACCTTTTTTCTTAATATTTTCCTGCAATTTGTTAACTGAAAAAATAAGATTGTCCAGATACGGCACAAGACTTTCCTTAAAACTTTTGTCAAAGGCTTCTTTCATCTGTACAGGCAGTGTATTAAAAGCCTGATTCAGCGCACTGTTTTGAAGTTTTGATTCTCTCAAGAGGTCTACAAGGAATTTTTCAGAAGTTATGCTGTCAAAAAGCTTATTCATCTCAAGACGAAAAGCGTTTAGCGGCGTTTTGCACATGTTTTTGTACAAAATTCTTTCAATAATCATAAAGATGATAGAAGTGCCGACTGCAACTACAGAAATCATTGCTGCGATTTTCATCGAAGCAAGCAGCGAAGACACAGAAGCAATAGTGGCTTCCTGCGTAGCAAAATTGACTTTTGAAAAAGCTATTGAAATGTGCAAAAACGTAAACAACGGCCCAAGACCAGTCAAAATTGTAGGTACTGCCGAAATAAATTTGTAATTGAGCTTGCTGTTAACAAGGGTCTCTTCATTAAAGAAATATCCAGCATCAACTGTGCATTGAATAGATGAAGTGTCTGCTGCTGTGCCTTTTAGGGATATACCCTCGTTGAATACAAGCGTGTTTTTAAACTCAATCCAGTAGTTTGAGATAAAAGGATTGTTGGAGAATATATCATCCAGTTCTTTAAATCTGTATACAATATTCCCTTTTTTAAACCCCTTAAGCACATTAGTAAGATGCACAAGCGAAGAGTTAATGTATTTTACTTTAGTAACAAAGTAAACAACCACACCTGCAAATAAAGCTATAATTGCCAGTATGACAGGGTTTAAAAACAATGTAAAATCAAACATTTCAATTCCTTATAATTCCAATATATCTATATTTATACCATTTTTTAGGTATCAAGTACAATATTTAAAAAATTCTCAAACAGCCTGTGGCCGTATTGTGTCAATATTGCCTCGGGGTGAAACTGAACACCGTAGACCTCATAATCTCTGTGCTTTAGCGCCATAAGGATTTTATCATCCGTATAAGCAAGCGGTATAATGCAATGAGGCAAATCAACGGCCTTGAGCGAATGATAGCGTGTTGCTTCAAAACCGTTTGGAATATCTTTAAACAGCTTGGACTCACGCTTAATATAAATTTTTGATGTCTTGCCATGATATGGCTCGGGGTCTTTTACTATCCGTGCCCCGAAAAGAGATGCTATAAGCTGATGACCGAGGCATACACCCAGTATTTTTTTTGTTGTGTAAAATTCTTTTACTATATCCTCACAAACCCCTGTAGAGCTTTTGTCGCAAGGGTTCCCGGGTCCGGGTGAAATAATCACGGAATTAAAATCAATATTTTTTAACTCTTCAATAGTCACTTCATCGTTTTTAAAAACGCGTGGTGTCACGCCGAGTTCTTGTAGATACTGTACGATGTTGTAGGTAAAAGAGTCGTAATTGTCTATCAATATCATTTTAACCGCACCTCTTTTATTCCTCTTACAGAGTTTATGCAAAGGATTTTTTCTGCGTTTAAAAGGTCCTTTTTGTATAAGATTTTTTCTTGCACAGTGCCTTCGTCAATCATTTTTTGTCTCATTATTCCGTTTAAAAGTCCGCATTTTAAGGGCGGTGTGTATAATCTGCCGTTGATTTGAAGCAGTATGTTTGTCCTTGCTCCTTCTGTGAGTTCGTCTTTTTCGTTAAAAAAGATTTCGTCGTATATTTCCCGTGTTTTGATTTTTTCAAAACTCTTTTCGTACCAGGGACGAAGAGTTGTTTTGTGGTAGAGCAAGGTCCTTGTGCTGTCTGTTTTTATCGGGCTTATGAGCGCGATATCTGTGGCAGGTTCTAAAAGCGGATTGTATTGTATTTTGTAATCTCCGTTTTTAGAGAGCAAAACCCTTACAAGTCCGTCTTTTTCAGGTTTAAGGCTGTATATTTCTTTATTAAACTTAAAACCCAGAGCCTGTGCTGAATTTTCCATTCTGTTAAAGTGTTCTTTGGCAAACAAAAACTCCTTGTTGTGAGCTTTCAGGGTTTCGACAATTTTAAACTCCTGATTCAAAAAAGAGGCTTTTGTGATTGTTTCTTCCCATTCATCTACCACGTCAGAATCCCATACAATTGCGCCTCCTGTACGATAGGTGAAGAAGGTTTGTTCATTTGTTTTTTGCAGTATTCTTATTGGCACACTGAAAACACATTTTTCAGGGCTGATAAAACCTATTGCTCCGCAGTAGATATTTCTCTTGCCTGTTTCTATGAGGTCGATAATTTCCATGGTGCTGATTTTTGGTGCACCGGTAATTGACCCGCAGGGGAAGATTGCTTCAAAAATATCATAAAAAGAAATGTCGTCTCTAAGCTCTGCTGTGATTGTGGATGTCATTTGATGAAGGGTTTTGTGGGTTTCTATGTCAAACAGGGAAGGTACTTTGACGGTGCCTGTTTTTGCGATTTTTCCAAGGTCATTTCTTAAAAGGTCAACAATCATGACGTTTTCAGCACGGTTTTTTATATCGTTTTTTAAAAATTCTATGTTTTTTTCATCCTCTTGTTTTGTTTTTCCTCGTTTGATTGTGCCTTTCATTGGCTTTGTTATTATTTTTCTGCCTTCCAGCTTAAAAAACAGCTCGGGTGAAAAAGAAAGCAGGGTTTCGTAACTGTTTTTTATGTATGCGTTATAGGGCGTTGTCTGTTGCTTTAGCAGAGTGTCGTAAACCTCTTTATCGTTTTTTGCTTTTGTTGTGACAAGCCAGTCACAGGTGTAATTTACCTCATATGTATTGCCCTGTGCAATATGGTCTTTTATTGTTTCGATTGCTTTTTTGTATTCATCAAAACTTATGCAGGGTTTTGATTCAAACAATGCACAGGCGTTTTCGTCTCTGTGATATGGTTTAAAGTTTTCATAGGCTTCAAAATATAAAATAGGTAAAGGAGTAGGGGGTTGTGCTGTTTTGACCGGCTTGTTTAAGAAAACATCTTTGGCCTCATAGCGAATGTATCCGAGAAGATAATATTTTTTTGAAAGTGTTTCAATTTTGTTTAATGCGTGTTTTAATGAGCCGTTATCAAATGCGATAACGGTTTCAATCGGATTTTCAAAACACATGTCATAGTATATTTGCATAAAATTATTTTACAGCATAAAAAAAGCCCTGTTCGAAAAAAACGAACAGGGCAGTGAGAGTACATGCATCAAGTAGTTAAGATATGAGTTATGAAATTTTTTTTAATTCGTCTTGAAGTGCATTAAGCCGGTTGAGCCAGCCTTGAAGAAATATTTTTTGATTGCCGTATTTTGCAAACTCGTGGTATTTTGCGCGTCGGGCTTCAATAAATTTTTCAGGGTATTTCCAGCCTGCTGCTTTCATAAACTGATTTACCCTTGCTACACCCATATTGACAGCTGTGTCAAAAGCCAGTAGCGCAAATTTTGGGGACATGTTGTGACATCCCGCTTTTCTCCAATAGTTTTTGTAATATATCTGCTCAACCTCTTCTTGAGTAATGTTTTTGACATCACGCGGCGCAAGAGAAAGGCTCTTGAGCCAGGTATTGTATGTATTTTGTGTAATTCCTTTGTTTGTTGCTCCGCCTTTATCGTGCGGATTGTTGACATAACCGCCTTCCCACTTAAGTACAAACCCAAGTGCTTTTTTAAAATTGAGTAATTCATCCATTTTCCTGCCCCTGATATAAAGATTAATTATTGGGGTTTCCGTGCCATTGGACAATGCTTATCAAAAGAGTTTTTACATCATTTACATTTTTGTCTATCCTATCCACACGGTTTTCCAAGCTTATGTTATTGTCTCTGTAGGTTTTTTCCGATACATAATGCTCTGCAATATATTCGATTAAATTAGACTTGAGCTCTGTAATCTGTGCCGGTGTGACAAATATTTTGTACTGGATTAAAAACATAACCAGTACGAGTATTATTGGTGCGTATTCTATAATCTTATCCATTGTGTTTCCTGCTAGTTGTATTTTTTAAACGCCTGTACAAGGCGGACAAACTTGAGCCTGTGCGCAAATGTCATGTCCGCTTTGTACTGCTGTGCTATATCAATAATTTTTTCTGCAATGTTTGTGGCTTTTTTATAATCTTTTTTGTCTTTAATAATTTCAGTCTCTGATTGGTGCTGCGTTTTTGTTGTTTTCCATTCAAAAAGCCTTGCAAACAAATTGCTTAAAGAAGTGATAAGAGCGGAGTACATTATGCCTCCGCCCCCTTGTTATCTGTATGCTTGTGGTCATCTATTATTACGTTAATCAAACCAATAATACCCAGTGCACACGCAATAATAGCGTCTGCCATCTCGGGTTTTAATACCACACCAAACGCTGCAAGTACGGAAAACAGCCCTTTATACGTAGAGGACTGTCCCAGATATCTTAAGATAGTTTCAAGAATTTTGTTCATAATTCCACCTCTAATCTGCAATGTTAACGTGTATGCTTGTGAAGGGTCTTTGGTATTTGCATTTTACAAACAGTTTTGTGCTTGCAGCATGTGTGTAAGCAAACGGATCTTTGCTTTTTTCAAACCCCTCTTCTTCTTCCGGTGTTGTTCCGTCTGTGATACAAATCTTGTTGTTGCCTATAACTTGTAAGGTATACTGTTTGCCGGCTTCAAATGCAAAGCCTTCGTATTTTTCCGCCATTTTTACTTCGGCATCTACCCATCCTTCGTTGCCGTAAATTTCAATAATTCCCAAATTTGCCATTTTTCCTCCTAGTTAAATCTGCTGTAATCTAATTTGTAATTTTGTAAAATTTCTTCGTTACTTAAACATCTTGTCCAGCGTCTTAGCGTATATAGCTTTGTTGTAGAACCGTAAAATGCTCCGTTAGGCGTTTTGTTGCTTTCTGTAGGAACAACGCTGGATGTTGATGTGTTTCCAAGTCCACAAATTCCGCAATTATATCCGCTTGAAGAAAGTGTCGTATTTTTGCCTGTGACAGGTACTCCTGTTGATATTCCGTTAATAAATAATTCTGCCTCTGGAGGGTTGCCTGTTTTGAATCTAACGGCAGCGTAAAGTCGTTGATTGTAATTTGCTGCCATTTCTTTATTAACATCCAAAGACACTGCACCTGATTCAAATAAATGGAAAGTTAATCTTCTGACGATTGTGTCTTGGTTGTCACCAAACCATATTTCCATATCGCCTGGTACATGCAAAACATATATAATATTGCTAAAAGTATACGGCTTGGCGTTAAACTCAACACACAGTTCTATTGTTTGTTCGGTTGAAGCAAAATTTGGCATAAAGCCAGTACCGCCAAGAGTACACCATTTATCTCCAAAAACAGGTGTCCCATTCATTGATTCTTGCATTCCGGAAGGGACTTTAGAAATATAATCTCCGCCAACAAGGTTTTGCATGCCCTTATAGCTTCTGTCCTGACCTTTTCTTGTATTTATTTCTCCGTCTATCCAATAGCACAATCCTTTAATATTTTGTGGTGATATTGTATCTATGACAGTAGAGCTGCCTGTTTGTGTATTATCAACAGTTGTAATACCCTGTACATTAAAATTAAATGACATTAGTCTAAACCTCCTCGTCGTTATCTTTTTGCTCAAAATCGATGACTATAGCATTAACCTCTTCAATATCAGAGGCGTTTTCTACTGCTTGCAAGAGCTGACCTGTTTTAAACTCTATAAACTGAATACGCTCAAATATCGCTGCACAAAGCGTTTGGAAATCTTGCGCACTAAACAATTGAGGTTTGTAATCATAATCCAGCCATTCCAGAGTGACTACAGGCATGGCATTCAACAACAAAAGCCTGTTGCCGGTTCTGTCTTGTGCTCTGTCATCACAGTCATAATGGGCACCGTTAAAATAAATACCTGCCTTAAAAGCAGCTTCTTTGGCCAAAGTAATCTCCTGGATTTTAGCCTCTTTAGCTTCTTCAAGTTTTTGCTCTTCAGATTTAACAGGACATTTGTCGCTCAAATACCATAAAGAGTCGACTTCAGATTGTTCTACCTCCATTTTTGTCATTCCTTGAGAGGCATAAAATTCTTCGTTAATGCCTATTCCTACTTCACAGAGCCCGGTTTTGTTATTTACAATTTTTGCATATTTAATCATTATCTGCCTCCTTTACAGGGGAATATAGTTACTGAACCGACCTGATGTGCTGTTATTACATCGCCTCGTGATACAGGTATAACCCATTGTGATGTTGTATAATCAAGGCCATATGAATGTACCACAGTGTTACCGTTTATTTGCAAATAGCCATTTTGCCCCGTTCCTTGGTCACCGATAACGCTAGCTGTTAGCCAGCCGTCATATTCTGCAGTGTACGGAAATGCGGAAATAGTTATACCAGCTGTATAATCAGGCCAAAAAACACTGTTATTACCTATTGCAACTTGCATTATTTCATAAGGCTGCATAGATAATATCTGGTTTTGTGTGTTTATATTGAATGTTGCAAACGGGCACAAGTTTGTATTTGTAAATGTTGTGCTAAGGTCTGCCTTTTTCCAGTAATTTTCATTACTGTCATAGTATCTTGTGTATCCTGTAACACTTGGTTTTGTGTAAGAGGTCTTTATAGAAGCATTGCCCCACCAGCTTATAGAATTGGATGATACCCAGGCCATGCATTTGCTTGCAGTGTTGTTGGATTCTTCATCAGTAATAATATGGATTTGTACATCTTGTGTAACACCTTCGATATTGTTTAAGGTGCCGGTTTCACTTTTGCCGTTTGGCGCAAGATACTTTACTTCTTTATCCAGCCAGTAAGCACTGCCTATAAAACCACAATGGCTGAATATGGCTTTTGGATAATTAAAATATTTCACAGAAGCTGATTCAAATATCACATCTACCTGACAAATAGGAAAACTTGCCATTGCAAATTCCCAGCTAGCACCTGTGTCACCTGAAAATTTAATGAGATTGTTTGCTGTATCATACCAGTACATGTCTTGTGCGTTTGTAGGAGCAGTCTCTCCTGCAAACATTTGCGATACACAAACCCCGCCAATGCTGTGAGCTGTGCTTGCATCATTGCTGTACCATACAATAGGCATAAAATCTTTTAAATTGCCGGTTATAGCATCTGTATTTGTAAATACAACATCACTCTCTAATGTCTTGTGTTCAAACTTTTTATTGCCTTCATCGTCAAGACCTGCCGGAATAATAAGTGTGCTTCCTGATTTTAAAACAAGATAACCGTTTTCATTAATATCTATTTTTAAGTTGTTAGGCGCTTCCAAAATACAATTTGTAACCTGTGTTTGGCGAAGTGCATCGGAAGCATTTGCAATGGAACTTAATCCGTCATTGATTTTTGTGTCTACTTCTTGAAGTGCGTCTTCAATCATTTCTTGAGCATCAATCAAAGCGAGATCTGAATTAACAACGACTTCACCAACTTTGTAATAAATCAGCATATTAACAGAAGGTGGTTGTACTGTGTCTGATTTACCGTATAACGAATTTGAGCGGGAAGCATCAAATGCAATTGCGTATGTATCTGAACCGGCTCCGGGAGCTGGAGTCCATCCGTTTCTGTAAAAGGCGCCTGTTGGAGCGACTGCAACATCTCTGGTACCGCCGAATGTACCGGTAATATTAGGAAGACCTGCTTCATTAACCGTATTTACCAGATCTGTATTTGTTGTAAATTGTTGCAATAGTTTTGTTTTAGGTAGATAGAACTGTTGGTTAACAGCATCATAAACATAATAAGGTGCGTGTCCTTTTGTCTCATAAAGTCTGTCTACAGCTTCATATTGTGAAATATCGGCGATTCTTCTGCCTGTTGGAGATAACATGTAAGTTACATCTCCGTCCGTACATTCTACCCCGTTGGAATATTCTTCTTTAATGACATTAACCGCATCAGGATATGTCATTGTAACAACACCGCCTTGAATTACCCATCCAAGAGCTTCATCACCTGACAAAACATGGTCAGTGATTTTTGTGTC
Organism: Clostridium sp. K4410.MGS-306; assembly: GCA_000980375.1. Taxonomy (GTDB): domain Bacteria; phylum Cyanobacteriota; class Vampirovibrionia; order Gastranaerophilales; family Gastranaerophilaceae; genus Limenecus; species Limenecus avicola. The sequence continues at coordinate 131,921 of LARD01000009.1, forward strand.
AAAAAGACTGAATCCTCCACCGCTTGTGCGGTGGTTGTACTTCAAATGCATTAAGCAATCGTTTAATACATCCGTATCGCATTGAGAAACGCCTGAAACGGTAGGGTTATCCGTCCAGGCATAATTTGAATTTGCCATTTTTCCTCCTTTGGTTGTCCTAATAGCCTTTTGCACGCAAACTTAACTTGCAGGTTGTTAATTCACCCGAGTTTGTATATGCAACTATATAGGCGTAAGTATTTGTTTTTTCTGTAATTACAACATATGCGTCGTTGTTATCATTTACCGTAGCAACAATAGATGGTGGACGTATGAAACTGTATTCAATACGCAGCCCTTCAGAATCTGTGATTTCAAGCTCCATATCAAGATCTTTGTCAGGGACATCAATAGCCACATTCAAATCAGTCAATACAGTTTGTACATTGTTAACTGCCCTTAGTGTTGCTCTGAACTTGCAATAACGGAAAGTAAATTTACCGGTATTTGCAATAATCCAATCCGTGAATGTCTCTCCGTCAGACGAATAAGCCCATTCTATGAGCACATCATTTTGAGTGTCTGCAGAGGTGAATTTGTAATCAAAAGATACAATGCTCTCTAAATCATCACCTATGTCATACACCTGGCTTATGTATACACCCTGATTTGCAAGAGTGTTTGTGCCCCATCTGCCGCCTTGTTGATAATAACCAGACATCGTTGACCACTTTTCTTCAAGCGTATGCCATTTTTCATCAATTTCTTTGAGCTTGATGGTGTTGTGATATACCCTGAGATTTTCGTCTAATGTGCCGGCAATGTCTTCCAGAATGTTAATCTTAACAATTTCATTAAGGCTTGGAACACTGTCCACATTTATTACATCAAGCGTTGCATTCTTAGAATAGTTATAACCGTTAAAGGCTTTAATCCAGAACTTGAAAAGACCGTTTGTAGGTATTTCCATTGTGTATTTGTTTTCGGTAATGCTGCTTTTTATGACAGAAGCAGTTTCCCACGTATCACCCATCCTGATTTCGTACTTGTCAGTATTGTTGGCATTTGGCTGCCATACAAAATTGAATAAATTGTTTGACTGAACAACGTTAAAGTTTTGTACGTCATCAGGGTATTTTGCTACGTCTGTTAATGTGCTGACAAGCACTTTAGGCTCTTTGCTGCCAAGCTCATCTGTATAGAGCCTTTCGTCATAGGTTCTCCACTCGATAGTGAAAATTCCGGCTCCGTTGTCTGTTACACTGACAACTTTTACCTTGTATTTTTCCAGGCCCATCAATAAGCTGTCAAAGCTTATTACATCACCAACTTCAAGGTCATAACCCTTGTAATCAGTTTGGAAACTGCCAAAATAAGGCTGAATCCTCTTTGCATTGACATAATACCACGCAAGCCTCGAAGCCTGATTAAAGCTTGTACAGCTGTATATATTGACACTGTGCTCAATAGGTACACCGTCTCGGTATTCAGGAATTTCCGCTGTTGCTTCAACCTTTTGCCATTCATGCTCCGGAGAAACATATGTACATTTTAAAATGTCATAATGCTCTTCTTTTGGAATAGTTTGAAAAGTCTCGGAACCTTTTATAATGTCTTCTGCAGTAAATATTCTGCTTACAGGTTCTGCTTTGTCAATTTTAAACTGCAGCCTTCCGTCTTTTATGAATAAACCTCCTCTGCAAGAGCGATAAATTTCATCAATAAGAGTTCTCGCCGAGGTTTGAGAGTCAAAGATCATATTGAACGTAAAACGGGGAACCATGTCGATGACTTCTTCACCATTTTCATTAGTGTGCTTGTATTCAATCAACTCGTCACAATATGCTGCTGATTCAATAAAACTCTCAAGGTCAAAAAGCTCTGAAATAAGAGTTTCACTTATGTTGCCAGACTCATTTATGCAAAGCCCCAGCCCATTGTAGCAGCTTAAAAAATCAAACATAACCCAGGCAGGGTTTTCGGAATATTTTATCTCATATTCGTATTTGTTTTTGTAAACCCTTATCTTACGGCCCTTAACAACGGCAGTAAGGTTGTAGTTTATGTCAACCTTTGCACTTCTTGGTACCGAAATAGCAAGATAAGCTACATTTCTTAATGAACCAACCTTTTGAGCCCGTTCACTTTGATTTGCACCGCCCACTATACCGTCTACTATCTGGTCAGATGTACCATAATAGTGGTTTATGCTAATACCGGCAATTTGCCCCGCGGGAATGTCATTGAGTTTGATATCCGAAAACTCACATATCTCGCCTTCTGCAAAAGCAACGATTCTTTTAACATGAGTCTGTGCGTTTTCATCCTGCCAAATACGGTTGCCGGCAAGCTTGCAAGTGCCGTATAAAAGCGGCACCGGCAAATTCTGGTCTGTCTGGGTTTGTAAAACACCCTCGTATGTAGCTGAGTTTAGCCCTTTTGCTTTTTTCTTGCTCATACTCAACGCAGCACCGCCATAAATAGCAATTGCTCCGAGATAACCAAGCGTAGTGCATACTGTTGCTGCAATAGTCCCTGTAAAGCCTAATATACCGCTGATAACCCCAGCTGTAATTGTAATAACAGAAGAAAGAATCATTTTATATTACCCTATAACACTTGTATTCTTTAAACATCTTCAATCGACCTATTTGAAGCGTGTGTTCTCTAAACACATGAATAATTTTTCCAAATTCGAAATAAACAGCAACATGCAGTTCATCGCGAAATTTTGTTACAATAATATCCCCTGCCTGTAATTCGGCAGGGGTTATTTCGATACAATGCTTTTTAATTTTTGATAATCCATAAAAGTAGTTTTTATCGTCATTTTTAGAACGCAGTTTATATTTCGGCTTTTCGGGATATAAAAATTGTACCGGATAAAAACATCCTTGATATGTTCCATCTTTGTTTAGCATTTCATATGGACGTCCAACATCAGCGAGCAAAAGCTCAATCTTTTTGTTCATATCATTCCTTTCTATGCACTTATGCATTTTGAACAATGTGTCTTAAGTGTGCATTGTTGTTCTTTATTCCTTCAAAAGTAATTTGATTTAATAACTGTTTGTTTTCCAGCAAATATTTACGAACATCCTTCGAATCCCAGGCTTTGATGTTGAAAGAGTTTACAATTACAGGCGAAGCAGCTTGTGAGTTTTCGTAATTAACATTTTCAGAAGGACTCAATACTCTCTCTCCTCCTTTTAATAATGCGAGCTGTTCTTGAGTACCCGGCAGCGAATAATTAGCACCTGATGGCACAACCCCTCCTGAGTGATGCTTGAATAACCCACTGATAAAACCTAAAGCACCACTCGCTCCCCCAGTGGCTATGTTCAACCCCGCACCAAGCAGATTATTGAATAAAGTAGATGTTGCCTCGTTAAATAAAAGACTGCTTATAGCCTCGGTGAATTGCTTAATCATAAAATCTGTGAGACTTCCGGTCATGTCTTTAATTACATCTGAAAAACTTTTGTAACCCGAAATCATGTCAGCCAGCCCGTCAGAAAATTCATTTGATAATTTTTTTGTAGCCTTGCCGGTTATACTGTTTTCATAAGCTTCTTTTTCCTCTTCTTGCTCAAACATATTATATCGGCTTTTGTAATAATCTTTTTGTGCTTGAGACAAATTAGGGTCTGAATCAATACCGCTGCGTAAACTATCATACTTGTTAGAAATCTGCTTTTTTGTGTTATTTAAATTACCAGAGAGTAGGTTTTTAAAATCCACTTTTCCGTTTTGTTCTTTTAAAGCGGAAACAAAAGAGTTGATTTCTTTAGTCTGCTTTGCCCAGGTATCTTTCAAGAGTTTAATAGAGTCACCAAACTGTGTACCAGATTTTTCCAATTCTCTCTTAACATTGGCCAAGATTTTTTCGAAATTTGATTGGTCATATTTTGTTTTTTGGTAAATATTAGGCATATATTTCCTTTCTAATGTTATAATTTATTATGCGTAAAAAGTTAGTATTATTTTTACTTATTCAGTTATTTAGTTTGCCTGTATATGCTTTAACTATATCTGGTGGTATTGAATATACAGTTGATATGGCACGGGAAGAATCATTTAAAAATATAAGTACTACTATAGATATGCAGCATTTTAAAAAATATTTAATAGATCCTAATTATGAAAAACATAAGCTTTTAATAGCACAAAACAAACTTCGTTATAAAAATATCCGTATTTTGGTTTTTTCTGATGGGGTTTATGTCATTGATAATTTATTAAATCAAAAAGAAACTTTTTATTACAATCCAAATGGTTATTTAGTTCAAGTTGAGATATTACTTAAAAAAGGTTATCCTGAGAAAAGTGTTATCTATGATAATAAAGGTGTTTTAACTAGTGTTTCCTATTGTATTTCATCGAAAGAACAATTTGTATTTGACCTTAACAAAAAACTTATTGCCCATTGGAAAGGCAAAAACTGTTATGATGAAAAAGGTGAACTTATAATGATGCGTGAAGAGAAATAAAGTAGTTGTTTTTCCAGCTTATTCTCCTCAAAAAGATTTAAAAATATCACCAAACTGTGTACCTGATTTTTCCAATTCTCTCTTAACATTGGCCAAGATTTTTTCGAAATTTGATTGGTTAAAATTGATATTATTTTTTAATATTGATATCATTGGTTTTCCTTTCTATATTTATGTATACTTATAAAATGAGAAAAATATTATTTATAATGATTTGTTTTCTTGTTACCTACACATTTAGTATTTTGCATATTAATGCTTATACAATCAAGGGTGGAATATCATATACCGAGGCTACAGCAAGACAAATTGCTTTTGAAAATGTAGATTATAAAATTGAAATTTATAAATACAAGGAATTTTTTATAGATAAGAATTTTTTTATCAATCAAAAAATTATGCTTAAAGATAAAAAGAAATATAAAAATAGATATCTAACTAAGTTTTCAAAAGGTGAGTATGCAATAAGATACAAAGATCAACCAAGTCATGCATATTATTATGATTCATCTGGAAAATTATGTTATATAGATATTGATATTAATTCTTCTTATCCTAAACAAAGAGTTACATATAATATTAATGGAATTTTAGATAGTGTAACACTGGATATATCTTCAAATGAACAATTTATATTTGATACGAATAAACAATTAATCGCCCATTGGATAAGAAATAACTGCTATAATAACAGAGGCGTTTTGATAGATACTCGGCATTAATTCGAAGCATTATTTGCGAAATTTGATTGGTCATCAATTGGGTTTGTTATTATCATTTTATATCCTTTCTATTGTATACTTAAAAAATGAAAAGGTTGTTTATTTCGCTTATCTTTATAATTTTATCATTGCCTTTATTTGCTTTTACATTGCAAGGCGGTATTACTTATACTGTTAATTCTGCTCGTTTAGAGTCCTTTAATGATGTAAAATATAAAATTGATGTTTCTAAATATAGTCAATTTTTAAATGATTCCAATTTTATGGAAAATAAAAAATTATTATCTAGAAATAAATATAAAATTAAGGATAGAAAACTTGTAGAGTTTTCTGATGGAAGTTATTCAATTACATATAAAAATAATAAAAATATGTCCTTTTTTTATAATAAAAGTGGTTCTTTGACTTCTATTCAATTTGATTTATTAAAAAAAGATTCTGTAATAAGATATGCGTATGATATTAAAGGTAATTTAGAATCAGTAATATTGTGTGCAAAGAATAATGAACAATTTATATTTAGTTTAAACAAAAAATTAATCGCTCACTGGAAAGGCAATAACTGCTACAACGAAAAAGGCGAACTAGTAATGACCCGCGAAGCAAAATGAAATCTGTTTTTTGTGTTATTTAAATTACCGGAGAGTAGATTGTTAAAATCCACTTTTCCGTTTTGTTCTTTTAAAGCGGAAACAAAAGAGTTGATTTCTTTAGTCTGCTTTGCCCAGGTGTCTTTCAATAGTTTAATAGAGTCACCAAACTGTGTACCTGATTTTTCCAATTCTCTCTTAACATTGGCCAAGATTTTTTCGAAATTTGATTGGTCATAAAAATTAGTATTAGTCATATAATTTCCTTTCTGATGTTATACTACAAATGTGAGAAAATATTTTTTGTTAATCTTTTTTATAATATTAATATGCTTTAATTGTGGGTATACAATAAAAGGCGGTGTTTCATATACAGTAGAAACAGCGCGACAAATATCTTTTGCAGGTGTATCAAAAAATATAGATATAAAAAAATATAAAAACTATTTGCACGATGAATATTTTTGTAAAAATATGGAGGCAAAAACACATCATAAGAATAAATTAAAAAATAGGTCTGTAACTTTTTTTTCAGACGGTACTTATGGAGTTGTATATAAAAGTAATAGAAATAAAGGATATTATTATGATGGTGATGGTTATTTAGAATTTATTGAAATATCCAAGACAAAATTCTATCCCAAAAAATATGTCAGATATAATATACAGGGAAGTATTGATACGATTGTTTTAGCAACAACACCAAAAGAAGCATATATTTTTAATAAGGATAAAAAACTTATTGCTCATTGGATAGGAAATAACTGTTATAATGAAGCAGGAGAACTTATTAAAATCCGTAAATAAAGTAATCTATTTGACAAAATTTGATGTGCAATATGCTTCGTTTATAGTGCTATAATAAATTAATGAAAAAATATTTTTTTATATTCAATATGGTTCTTGCATTGTTTATTGGAGTAGGGTATACACTAAATGCAGGTGTTTCCTATAATCTTAATACTGCTCGTCAGATTTCTTTTAGTAATATTCAATACAAAATTGATGTAAGTAAATATAGAAATTATTTTTATGATAAAAATAAAGAACAAAATTTAAAAGCAAAATTACGTAAAAAAAATAAGCTTAAAAATAGATATTTAACTTTTTTCTCAGATGGTACTTATGGTGTGATATATAAAAATAATACAAATACGGGATATTATTACAACAGTAACGGTAAATTGAAATACATTGAGATATCTTATTCAAGTTCATTTCCTAAAAAATTTGTAAAATACGATAATAAAGGAAATATTGATTCAGTATCTTTGTGGATATCAAGCAAGGAACAGTTTGTTTTTAGTAAAGATAAAGTACTACAAGCACATTGGATAAATGAAAATAAATACAACGAGAATGGTGAGCTCATAGACATAAGGCACTAACGTTTTTGATTTGAAAACATCATTAAACTATTTTCCTGATTTTTCCAATTCTCTCTTAACATTGGCCAAAATTTTTCGAAATTACTATTTTCATGTATTTCTGTATAAATACTTTTCGTCATTTTGTGTGTACCTTTCTATATGTTATAATTTTGTTGTGAAAAAACTAGTAATAATTATTAATTTTATACTTATGTGCCTTATTACATCTGCCTTTACAATAAAAGGAGGTGTAAGTTACACAGTAGAAACAGCACGAACTGAAGCCTTTTCAAATATACCATTGAGTATAAATATTAGTGATTATGCATCTTATTTTTCTGATTACAATTACATAGCAAATAAAAATGTTATGAATAAAAACAAGGTCAAGATTAGAGACCGATATATTACTTTTTTTTCTGATAAAACTTATGCGATTTATTATAAAAAAAATAAATCTGTGCAATTTTACTATGATATTAATGGGAAATTAGATTTTATTAGTTTTTCTATTAATAAAAAATATCCGATAAAAGTGTTGAAATATGATAGAAATGGAATATTGGATTCAATAAGTTTATTTATTTCAAATAATGAAAGTTTTGTTTTTGATTTAAACAAAAAATTAATCGCTCACTGGAAAGGCAATAACTGCTACAACGAAAAAGGCGAACTAGTAATGACTCGCGAAGCAAAATAATATTCCAAAATCAAAAAAATGCCCCCGCTCCTAAAAACGGAGGCAGAAAAGGAGTATGTAATATGAAAGAGTTGAGTATGTTACCTAATTCGTGACGCCAATTCTGATAAAGCATTAATTGCCTGCTTGCCAACCAGTGCCTGAGGCGCAGACGGAGCTTGCAAAAAATGCTTCATCTCACTGTATTTGTATAAAACAGCAAAATATTTCCTTGGCGTAGCTGCCCAAAAATCACTATCACTCCAGCCAAGAATACATGTCGCCGTGGTGTAAATGCTTATCCAATCTAATTCATTGCTTTCTTCATCGGCTTCTTTTTTTTTATTGCATCCTCTTTAAATTTTGCACTTTTTTCCAAAATTTTAGGTGGAGTCAACGGCTCAACAAAAGCCATTGTTATAGGTGCTATGTTTTCAAAAAACAAATACTGTTTCTCATTAAAAGCAATTCTGGCCTTTGCGATTTCTCCTGCTGTGTGATTTTTCATCATTGCACAACACACAATATCAACACAATGCTGATAGCAAAGATTGTTGTTAACTACAAAGTCATCATAAAGCTTAAACAGCCCTTTGCCTGTGAATTGCTCCAATTGAGCGTAGCCCTTGTTGTCATAATCAAGAGTGTAAACATCGTTGTCAATTTTAATAGTGTAGGGTTTGTTCAAAATGTCTTTAATCATTATTTTTTCCTTTCTTAAATTTGCACATCAAAAAACAGGCACTATTATGCCTGTTTTTTGTAAATTGTGCTTACAACCTTTTTGTAAACAGTTTACTTTTTCTTTATAGCATATTTTTTTTACCCGTTCGGGTAAAGTTTTTGTATTGACAAAATAAATAATTCCTGCTAACGCAAAAACCTGTAGCCATAATTGGTTTCGTAAAAATACAGAGCGTATCGGGTTTCATCCATTGTGTCATCATTTTCTTTTAGCGGTGTGTCAAGGTCAATAAAACGGTCTGTACGCTCTTGCTCATTAGGATAACGGTACAAACCAAACTCTCTTAATGTGTTTTTGCACCTGTCTTTGTTAACAATCAACCTGTCATAATTGATAATAGAACGAACAATTCCTATGCTGTCAATGACTTTGGGCTTCTTTTCATGTACAATGATTCCATTTAAAGCCTGCCTTAGCTTATGATTTTGTTCAGGGCGTGCATTGTCACAGTTAATAAACCTGAAATACCGTCCGTATTCTTTCTGCCTGTCTAAAATCCAATTTATAACTTTGTCTTCATTAATGCGAGAACCGTAAAGCTCATCTATTTTGTAATATTTTCCGTCTTTTGTAATAGCATATAATCCACAGGATAAAGGGTGAATCCAACCCCAGTCCAAGCCCAGGAAGTATTCAACAAATTCATTTTTTTGTATTTTTTCAACAATCTCTTTGTGTGCACACGTGTGCTTTTTGATATCAAATGTATCGTAAACTAACCCCTGTGCCACAACCCACAAACCTTTTATCTTCCTCGCTTCAAATACACCCTGATAAAGCTTTTTCTGGTTTTGTATAAAAGATTTTGAAAGATTGGCATTATCTTCCATGGTAAAATGCCAGTAGTCAAAAATACTCTTTATGTTTTCATCACCTTCTAGAAAAGGCTTGATTCTTTCTCTGTAAAGCCAGTGGTTCGAACTTTCGGGGTTGCTGTCTGCAATTGCTCGTGCATTCTCCGGAGTAAGACGGGATAAAGCCATGTTGTAAAATCCATAATGATGTTTGGGTAGCTCGTTAGCATACCAAAAATCCCAGGTGGCACCTTGTATATTGGAGTCACTGTCTGATTTCCCCCCGCCTACAACAAGGCAGTTGTACAACTTGCCCCAGAGCTTTATATCGAGCTCTCCGCTTGCAGAATTAAATTTAACCTGTGCTCCGTGGTAGTTTTTTAAATACGGCAAAAGCTCGACCAGCACATTGTTACGCACAGTGTTTTTTGAATAACCTGAAAAAACTTTCAAATACTCATTGCCCACAAAGTCAAACATCTGTGGAATTTTGTAAATAATAGAAAGAGTCTTGGCTGAACGCACTGCACCGTCGCATAGAGTGAAAAATGCCATATCTTCGGGCTTTTTGCTCAAAAACAACCTGTGCTTTTTACTGTATTTAGATTTTGTCCAATCAATCGGCATTTTCTATTGCCTCTCCCATTTCTTTTAAACTTTTTAAATATTCTTCTTGCGTGCAAATATCGTTGACTGCTGCATTTTTGGACGAGGCAGATGCAGAAAGTGCACGTTTTTCATCTTCTGTACAAACAAGCTTGTATAACGCAGCATTGAGCGTTGCATTGGTGCTGTCAAACCATTTTAACCTCAAATCCCTTTTTAATTTTGCACGGTTAATGTCTATAGCATCTTTTATTAAAATAGATTCATGAAGTTTTGCTTCATAAAATTCTGATGGCAAAATTTGAGAAAATATGAATATTTCGTCGAGAAAAATCAGATTATTTTCAATTACAATGCTCAGACATTCCTGTTCAATTTTTTTGTACTTTGCTTTTGATAGTTTTTTCATATTCCATTCCTAATTTGTCTGTGTACTTACTTAGTGATTTTTTAAAAATTAAAAAAATCCAGCATAATTTTATTATTATTACATTCGTGCAATAAAAAAGTTATCATATTTTCCGTTTCGATACTTTCCCCCGAAAATAAGTCCAAAGATGTAACAATTGCACATCCTCGGACTGCGGGGGGAATATGTATTAACTATGCACCTGCATCAACAGTGGCAGTGAGGTCTTTGGCTTTTGAATGTATTTCAATGTCAATAAGCTTTGTTTGTTTTGAACCTTCAACACCAAATTCGTGCTCTGTGTAAACGCCTTTTCCATCAAATGTTAAAGTTGCAAAATCGTCTTGAACACCGTTTATAGGGATGGCAGTTGCTTTTGCTTTGTAAATACAAAAATGCACGTCACCACCGTCATTGCTGGTGTCTAAAATTTGAGCCTTAAGCTGGAAGTAATTGGGCAAATCTCCTCCGCCAAAACTGAATGTACCGACTTCATCATCGTCAGAACCTGTTTTTGTGTAACTTCCGCCTGTCAGTTGAGCCAGGATCTCCAAACTCAATTTGGCATATTCCATGTTGAAAGTAACAGACTTAATTTTGTTTGAAACTTCCAATACTTTTTCATCACCTGTCAAAGATTTTTCTTCCATTTCATAAGTAACTGAAATCTGTCTTACACCCGGTAAATCAATGCCGTCACCACAGGTGAATTTTGTTTCGGAATCTTCTGTAACAGGAAATAATTTGGCGTCATCAACGCCGAAGAGTTTTGTTACTGTCTTAAGTGCCATTTTTTTCTCCTATCTGTTGTAAGTAACTGTAATATCCAACACGTAACCGTGTCTTTTTGACGGGTCTTTGTCCGCAAAATAAGGCCCCTGATTAAGCTTTATGTGCATAGTTTTTCCGTTAACAACAATTGCTTTTTGAAAGTTGTCTTCGGGAAAAAGCAGATTGTACAAAGCAAAACAGGTGTCTCTTGTAAGTTTTAAATCGGAAAATTTGACCGTTATTCTTATACGAGAGCGCATTGCCAAATCGCACGGAATATTGTCACAAAGCGTCAAAAGTAGTAAATCTTCGCCTTTTGCCGAGTCATAATCATATTTGATTACACTCTCATCAGCGAGCGCATTTTGGACAATGAAGCTTTTTATGTCATCTAAAATCATTTTTTTCTCCTGTAATTAAGCAAAATAAACCTCATTAACCGCGCAAATAGAATCGGCAAGAGGATAATAAGGATTTACATTGATAACCTTAAATTCTTTGTCTTTAATTTCTAAAATATCGTCCACCTTCACTACAGATTCTGTGTAAAGACGTCCGGAAGATGTGAGCTCCTGCCCTTGTGAATTAACAGTTAATGAATGTTTAAATTCAATTCTGCAATCTATCTCATCTAATGCAATAATATTGGGTCTTCCGTCACTGTCAGAACCATTCACTGTCTTTAAAACAGCTCTTTGCGTGAGCAAATTAGTGAAATACCCCATTTTTCCTCCTTATTGAATGTAGTTTGTGAAAAAGCCTTTCTTAACCCATTTTTTGATTAAATAAAGCGCTGTCGAAGAATCCAACAGTGTGTCTTCATTTAATGAAACAGGCGCATTATATGATATTGAACCTGCACCGAGAGAAATCGAAGAGATGTTAGACTCCTGATTTTTCTTGTGTACACTTGATTCCTTGCTCAACATAGAGTAGGCCTCTTCGCACACCGCATCTTTGATGTCCTGCGGAAGCTCAAAATCTCTTGGAAAAGCCATTGGCTGGTCGTTTTCAAGAGGCTTGCCCACAAAATCAAAACGATTTATTTTTCGGCTTGCAGTGATTAAAAGCTTTTCCTTCACCCCGTCTTCGGGCTTTGAGTCAGGATTTGTCCATTTATCTGAATCAAATCGCTCATCAAAATAGGCCTCCGCCTCTTCTAAAGTGACGAAGGAATTTTGAAACAATACTAGTGTCATAGTTTTTCCCTTTCTTTGAAAATTTATGTTTAAATCCTCGTTCCTCCCGTTATTGCTCTAAAACGAATGATAAAAAGGGCAAACGGCACATCAGTGCCGCTGCCCGGATAAATCGAATATGCAAAACAAATATTTTGACTAAGCAGAAGCTTCCGGTGTCAAAACAGCGAAAGGATAACGGTTTGAACCGCCTTTTCTTGTAATCGGGTTAGCAACTTGAACACCGAGTCTCATTACGCAGCGTAATGCAACCATGTCTTGTTGTGCAAGGTTGTACGCAATTGAACCGTCAGTGTTTTGGATAATAGCTTGATCAAGCACTTTGTAAGTGATGTCCTGTCTGATAGAGTAAACAGCTTTTGAGAAATCACCGGCAATCAACAAAGCTTTTGTTGCATCAAAAATACCTGTTTCGTCATAAACCATAGGACGTCCAACAAGGCTTACAGGCATTTCAGAAGTTAAACCGGGTGTGTAAAGAAGCTGGTTGTTTTTGTCACGAAGGTTTCTGAATTTAGCTTCTAATGTGCTGTCAGCATAAAAACCTGTAACTTTGTAACCAGAAGCTTCAACCAAAGACATAACACCGTTTTCACCAATGATGTCACCGGCAATATCTTCGTTTGTACCGATTTCTACTTTGTTGTTTTTTGCAATTGCTGCAGTAACAATTGCATCAGGATAAGAAGTAGGTTTATTTACACCGAAAAATACTGCATCATCAATAGCTACACCAAATGCTTCTACGATTTGAGGCTTGATTTCATCCCACATAGAATATTGTGCATCTTCAAAAACAGCTTCCGGAATAGGTACTATTACTGCAATTTCTTCAGCAGTAAGAGTTAATTTGTCCCATTCAGCGTTTGTTGTTTTTTTCATGTCAGTGTCGCCGTTAAGAAAGTATGCTGTCGGCAAAGTGGAAGCAATAGGAAGAGTCTTTTGCTTTGCACTCATGTTTGGTAATTGTTTAAATAACTGCAATGCAGCAGAAGCTTTAGGAACCTCTTTGATAATTTCGTTTGATGTTTCAACGGGAATTAATGCTTCTGCATTTGTGCGTGAAATAATTTTTGCATCTTGTGCCATTTTAGAATTTTTCCTTTCTGTAATTTAATACTGTCTTAATCAACGCCCCAATGCCGCCCGAATATAGGCATCCATTTTTTGTGAGGGGGTCAGATTTTTTATGCCGGATGCTTTGAAAGTACCTCCGGCATTTTGTTTTTGAGCTTTGAAAAGAAATTTGTTGTTTTCTTTGTAATCTTCAATAAATGTTTCCAAATCCTCTGCCGTAACTATATCAGCGGGGATATCTTTTGCAACAAGCTCGCTTTTGATACATCCGGCTCTGTCAAGTTTTTGGATTAAAGAAAGATTACGATGTTCTTTTTTCAGTGCATCGAGCTCTTTTTGAATTTCATCAGCTTTTGCTTTAATCTCGAGCTTTTGCTGTGTTTCGGCTTTTGAAGACGTGCGGTATTTTGCCGCTTCCTTACGAAGTTTTTCAATCTCTCTTTTCATTTGCCCTGTCGAATTTCCGCGAAGAAGTGCATCCATCTTTTGTGATGGAGTAAGCTCTTTTTCGTTTTCCTTGACTTCGGCCTCCGGGGCCGGTGTTTGAAAATCGCTGCCAATACCTGATTGGCCATCCTGTGCAGTATTTACTGTAATCTGCGCAGTAGAATTAAGGTCCTGTGTACCTGACATAGGAACTCCTTTCTTTTGTTGCGGACTGTGTAATAAAAAAATGCGAAACAGCCCAGGTGTAGTGTGTAAGTTAATGAATAAAAAAAACGGCATTTTGTTAAAAATGCCGTGCAAAATAGCTGGATCGATGCAATTGTCTATGGACAACTGCGAGTCTAACTATTATGCACGCTAAAGGTTGTAAAAAATTAATGTATTTTCCGTTTTACTCAATTTTTAACAGATTTTTTATAATACAAACCTTTTTCTTTGTTATAAACGTAAGTTACATCATCATCTTTTGTTTCACTGTAAACTTGAAAATTCCTGTAACCATCAGTTTTTTTCAAAAGAATACAAATAGGATGTTTGGCATCAAAATATACCGTATCACCTGTAATCTCTTTGTATTTGCCATTCTTGTCTTTTTGCAAAACATACAAAAGCCACTCTCCATTGCCGTTTCTGGCGCTGGCATAGTGTGTGCCGAGTATTTCATTTTCTCCATCAGAATTCAAATCAAAAAACACAGCCGCACAATCTTTTTTGTAAATATCATGCAGCGCTGCATACGCCTCCGACAATCGGATACGTTTTAAAATCCAGTTCCACAGAATTTCAGATGCTTCACTGCTGCTGTTGGAATCTTCCAAATGCAGACAAGCACGCGGTAAATCAAAAGCCAAGCCAGCGAAGGCCGCGCTGAAGCATAGGATCAAGCTGAAAACCACTTTGATTATTGTTGATTTCGATTTTTTCATGTTCATCATCGGGGAAAGTCTGTATATAGTATAATCTGAGCGATTTTGCTCGCGTTTTAATCAGATCTCTTTTTTGTACAGCACGAAAAACAGCTCTCTCTTTTGTATCGTTGTTTTTGTCCTGTAGTGAATCAATCACTTTGTATTCGTTGTTTTTGTATAAATTCCAGTATTTCTGGTTATCATACAAGGCAGTCTTTGCATCACCGGAGAGCTTTTTATACAAAAGTGAATAATATTTATCCACTTCGCTGTTCCAGGCTCTTGCAGCTTTTAGTGTACATTTTGTCCATTCATCAAGATTCTGTGTCCCTGTTTTGCAGGCACTTTCTTGAATGTCAACCGGATGTTCAAAGGCTTCTTTAGCGCCTGTAACCCCTGTAGTCAGACCCAAAACCAGAATAAAATACAAAAATTTTTTCATACATAAATGATACAGGATTAAATAATTGTTCGCAAGTAATCGAATCGGCAATCTTAATCAATATCGCCCGGCCACCACCTCTTTCTTTAATGAATTTTTCTAAGCAGGATGTGCTCTGTAATGACTTTTCACTTCTATTCCGTCAGATCTGGTATAGCCTGAAACAAATATCATTCCGGAAGCTTTTGCCTGCTTGTTTGTAGGAATACCAATTGATTTTTTTTGAAAATCAATTGCTTCTTTGTTGTCACTCAATTCTTTATCAGACATATTTTCAATGTCTTCTTTTGTATAAATTTTGTTAGAATTTGTTATTTCGTTAATGTAGTCGCTGTAGTTTTTGTTCTCATCAAATTTTCGGGTGTTTGTTGTTTTTTCAACGTAAACATTTTTTGTCACTCTGCCTTGAAGGGGCATATTTTTATTTTGTGATGTATTCTTAATAGCATTTGCAGGTTTAAAGTCTGCAATGTTTTTTGTATTGTTTTCCAAATAAGATGAAACATAATTTATATCAATTTCCGAATATATATCGTTAAAGTTTTTGTGGCTTTTTGCATAATGTTCAGAGGTTCTTTTTATTGCAAATTCACTTGTGCCTTTGATTATTTTGCTACAAGTAAACTTGCCAAAATGGGCACCAATTAATCCTCCTGTAAAAGAGCCTATGCCTACAGTTTGCACAGAACCTCCGGCAGCTCCGATTGTTGCACCTGCTTCTGTTCCAACAAGACGTCCTACTGCCATGCACGTTTCGGCAGAGGCACTTTCTATCCCCTGCCTTATAACAGTACTTATACCTATTTCAAAATAAATCATTTTTTCTGCCTCTTCAGGAGAAAAGCCCTTTTTTATTAGCTCTTTATAGCGTTTTCTGGTATATTTGGCACCGTCTTTTGATTTCATTGAAACATTGCCCCAGTTTAAACTTTTCTTCAAAATTTCTCCTTTCTAAAAACACAGATAGATTACTTATCTGCCTGTGTTAAATTAGTCTGTATTTTGTAATATTAACGTGCAAAAATTAATATAATGATACACACAGTTATTATAATGGCTGTTCTAATAATGGAAGAAGGTCTAAGCGCCTCTTCGTTCGATTTTTCAAAATCTGATTTGTCCAATATTTGCAAAGAGTCTAGGTTAAAATCCGTTTTGAATATCCAGGAGATTATAAACTCTATAATAAGAGCGATTATTATACACACCGCATTAATAAGAAAAAAACCTTTCTTTTTAGAAAGTTTTTCTCTTATTTTTTGTGGAAAATTTTGTTTTTCCTGTTCTTTTATAAGTTTTACCAGCTTTTTGTCCATATATTTATTTTTGCATAGATTTTTTTCAAAAAGTTATCATATTTGCCGTTTGACTACAAAAATTAATATTAAATAATTGGGTTATTCTGAACATCATCCGCTTTATCTGTGTCTGATTCAAAATCTTTGCTATTTTCTTGTTTCATTTGTTCCAGAGCTTCTTTCAATGACATTTTGTCTGCTCTTTCCAGCTCCATTCTTTCCATCTCTGCCATTGCATCTTCTTCTGATACATTGTCCAAAGTCATAATAGTTGTCAACTTGCTTTGAGTGCCGGCTGCAACTCTGCTGTTTTCAGTGTTAACAAGCTCTGAATAGTCAGCCGGAATTGGTTCACCCCAGGCAATGTTTACACTTTTAACAGGTGTTGAATTTAAAGCCATAGCACAGCTTACAACGTTTTGTATCGTAGATGTAAACGAAACCTGCTTTATGTCATCCACTTTGGAAAGTGCAGCAATAAATATTTTTCTCAAACTTTCACCCGACATGTTGCCTGAAATATCCAAGCCGTAAGCTTGAGGAGGCGTTTTTGTCAGAATGTAGAAAAATTGAGTAAGAGTTTCAATGTGCTTTGCAATGGCATCAGCTTGCAAATCTGCAGTAATATATTCAGGTTTAATGCCGTCAGTGCCGACTTTCAAAAAGTCGGAATCAGGGAAGATTCTTTCATTGGTGATAGGATTCATCTCCAGATTCTGCTCACTGCCTGCCAACTTAGGATTTGCATGGCGGTTGATTATCTTAGAATTCTGGCTTATTGTGAGCATAATCTCTTCTACAATTGACTTGCAGCGTTTGTAATCACTCTCTCCAAAGTAAGAGTCACTTTCTGTAGAATTTTTTGTAGGGAAGACAAGAAAATCATTCCAGTATTCAGAAAAATCATCTACCATTGGAGTGTTAAACTCTGCCATTTCAGCTTCATCCAAAAGTCGGCCCAAGGTTCCGTTGTTTGCAGTCCAAATTTCGTTTTCTACATAACCTTTGTGATGTTTTTCAACTTTTTTGTATTCTTTTTTTACCCCGTTTTCGTTAATTTCTAAAGGATAAACCAGAATGTGGCCGGCAATATCATTTAAATTTCCCTGATTAAAAACAGGAATCCAACAATCAGGACAAATAGAAAATATTTTTGCCTTGCCGTTTTCCAGTGCCACCTTAAACAATCCGTTGCCAAATCTTGAATTGTCAATATACACTTCTTTTAAAACAGATATAAAATTGTTGTTTTTTGCAATTTCGTCCCATTCATCCTGCAGATCGTCATCCACGTTTACTGTAATACCTTGATTTGTTAAAAAACCTTTGAAAAAATCAGTCAGTGCCCAAAAAAGATTAATGTTAATCAAAGATTGAGCAGTTGTGTTGTCCAGAGGATAGCGTTTTCTTATTTTTAAAACGGTTGAACTAAAAGCCTTGTTAAAATCCCCGTCATATAGATTGCGGTAATAATCGTATTGCGAAAATCTTTCAATAGTGTCTGTATCAAATTTAGTATTTTTAATGTCGAAATTTGTAAACATTTTAACCTCTTTTTCTTTTTTTGTAATAAAGCATAATAAAAGGGCAGCAAATTGCGGTTGCTGCCCGGGATTGTAATAATCCTAAAAATTCATAAAGATTTTAAATAAATCTTCT
This sequence comes from Clostridium sp. K4410.MGS-306, assembly GCA_000980375.1. Lineage (GTDB taxonomy): Bacteria > Cyanobacteriota > Vampirovibrionia > Gastranaerophilales > Gastranaerophilaceae > Limenecus > Limenecus avicola. Next base: position 150,106 of record LARD01000009.1, read on the forward strand.
TCTTTAATAAAAATATCATTGCATAAAAACTCAATAAAAAGTTATCATATTTCCCGTTAGACTAAAAATTTTACACTTTTATAACAAGTTCGTTATACATTTGCGGGAATCCTCTGAAATTTTCTTGATTACCGAGCTCTTTACACCTGTCAAAAGTCCTGTCACAGCTGGTTTCTTCGCCTGTATATCCACAACGGCAATCTTTGAACCTTCTTACCTGACAAGTTGTTCGATACTTCATAATAGGGGCTTGTATTTCGTATCCGCCAAGTGAAGTTTCGATATCCATGGTTGCATCTTCATAATCTAGTTTTAAATTGTTGCATCGACCGGCGTATAGAATCTGCTTTAAATCAGGCTGTAAAATATTTGTATTTACATCCAAAAATACAAGCGTCAAAACAGCAGGTGCGTTGGTAATAACGTCACCTCTCTGCCCTATAATACCTGAAATAGCAAGCCCAACGTTTGAGAGATTGATTTCCAACTTGGAAACACTGGAGTTGTCATCTCTTTTAATCTCATCAAAACTCAAAGGCGCACCCAGATATTCTTCACCGTTGTATCGCAAAACCTCAAGAGTTTCGTTGTCCAAAATAAAAATCGAACCACCCTCAAGCTCAATTTTTAAAAGCCGTCGTGGTATGATTTCATCTTTTTCAACTTCCAACAACGGGTTGACAGAGGGAAAAACCTCTTTTAACTTTACTTTGATTTCTCCAAAACCAAAAGAATCTATGTTTGATTGTAAGGTATCTTCATCAAATCTCACAGTGTATGTTTTTCCGTCACCACCGGATTCTTTTTTCCACGTCCAATCAAAAGAACGAAAACGTCCGCGTTTTGCAATAAAAAAGTTTTCCAGCTTTTTTCTGTTGGCTGCATTTTTTTCAAAAGTCAGTGTCCAACTTCTTTTTGGCTTGTCCCAGTAAGATTTTCTCTCATTTCTTGCCGTAAAAATTTTGTCAATGATAGTATAAAATTCTATCACCGACTCACCTTCTGCAATGTGATAAAAGTCCAGCTCACCAACTTGCTCAATGGGTGTATTATCTATGCAAACAAGCTTCAATTCGGATTCTGAAAATCCAAAATCATTGATGTTTTGCTCAAAACTGTCAGAATCAAAATTGCATAAATAAGTTTTGCCATTGCCGCCCTTGGCTTTTTCCCAGGTAAAATAAAATTTTTCCGCAGGCCCTTTTACACTGATAAAAAACTTTTCGAGTTTTTTGCGGCCCCTAAAGTTTTTGTCAAATTTAAGAGAAAATGTCCGTTTGGGATAAGTCCAAACAGGATACCTCTGCTCTCTTCCTTTCATCTTCTCGTTAATTTGTGTGTTAAACTCAATTGTGCTTGTATACGCCTCTTGATAGGGTATGTCAAAAATAGGATATTCCATAAAATTCCTTTCTTATGCGTTTCTGACCATGTGTCTTAATTGTGCATTGTTGTCTTTGATTCCTTGAAAAGTTATCTGATTCAAGAGCTGCCTGTTTTCAAGCAGATATTTTTTTACATCTTTTGAATCCCAGGCTTTAACATTAAAATTGTTAAGTACTATAGGAGATGAGCTGCCCTGGCCGCTGTTGTAACTAGCGTTTTCACCAGGACTTAAGATTCTTTCTCCTCCCTTTAATAATGCCAGCTGCTCTTGAGTGCCAGGTACCTCTGCGTTTGCTCCAACAGGAACAATTCCTCCAGAGTGAAATATTCCAATACCTTTGCTTAATCCTTTTATTATGTTAAATGCAGTGCCCATAAACCCACCTTTTTTAGAACCTGTCTCCAATGCTCCTATCAGCCCTTTCATCTGTTCTGTTGCAAAAGCTTGCTGTAGTAGGGCCCTAACGGATTCTTTAATTAAATAGTTTGCAATATCAGTGGCCATGTTTTTCATAGAATCACCAAAGTCATTGTACTTTGTCAGAATATCGTCCATGCCGTCACCAACAATATCTCCGATTTTTTCGCCTCTCTCTTGCCATACCTCTGCGTCAGCTTGTGCATAATTGAAGTTGTAAAGCTGGTTTAAGTCGGCAAAAGCCTGGGTTTGTTCGTCGGCTGACATCCCCTTTTTATTTGCCATAATCTTGTTATATTCCTGAATATACCACCTGTCGACATTGAGCCTTTTTTCTTGTGCATCTTTGTAGTAACCAACATTGGCATTGAGCTCCTCTTGTTCTTTTTGCGCAATAGCAAGAGCCTGAGCATAAGGATTGTTATCTTTAGCTTTATTCTGATAATTCTTAGCCGCTTCGAGCATAGAATCCAAAGTTTGCTTATAAGTCTGCTGCAACTCAAGAATAGTTTTTTCATATTCCTTCAAAGACTCTATAGTTGCGGTGTCTGAGATGCCTATATTAGTGTTAATATCCATAATAAATCCTTTCTTTTATTAACAACAAAAAAACAGATGCAATGTCTGTTTTTTTGTTTGTTCCAATTATTTTAAGCAATAATATTATTAATAATATGATGAAGTTTTGATTAAGTTACCATTTAAGTCATAGCACTTGTTGTTAATCCAATGAGATTTTAATTGACCATTTGCATTAAAGATGAAAGTTTCTCGTTTTGATATATACAAATTAATTTCTTCTAAATAACCGGATAATCCATATTTAAAACTTTGTGTTGGATATGTTAGACCAGTCCTTTTTCCAATTTGTTCTAATTTACCATTTTTATTGTAATTAAATTCATAATACAAATTTTTTTTATAAACAATACTATATGAACCATCAGAAAAATAAACAATAAACCTATCAGGAGTCTCGGTAATTTTGTTTTTAATAGCCCTGACATTGTCCTTAAAATTAGGATCAAACATATTGGCCTCAATAATAGACTTTGGCAAAAAGTATTGAACGCCGGCAAAAGCCTCTTTCCTGGCCTGCTCAACCGTATAAGTAACCCCGCCCTTGAGCGTGTAGCCGCAAAGAGGCAAAACCAAAATCATTGCTAAAAAAACAAACCAACATTTCTTCATTTCGCAATTATACCATGCGTTATCGAATTTGCGAAGCAAGCTGTGACAGAGCATTTATTGCATCTTTTCCCACAAGAGCCTGAGGCTTGAGCGAATCTTTTACTGCTTGAGTTTGAATTTCAGTGAGATTATATAAAAAGGAATAGAATTTTCTTGGAGTGGCGCACCAGAATTCTCTGTCACTCCACCCCAAAACAGAAAGTGCAACGGTATAATTGTAATCCCAGTTATATCTTATATCTTTGATTTCTTGCGGATTTTTCTCGGGGCTTTTTTTTTAACACTTCTCAAAATTTCAGGCGGTAAAAGCGGTACAATAAAAGCTGCCGTAACCTGTTCTTTTATGGTGTTCCAAATACCGGGCTGACTCCTCAACAATTCCTGAAAATCGCATATCTCCTGCGTACAATGATACTTGAGCAGTCCTGCTGATACAATCATTAAAGATTCCATATAAGATATGTTATTTGTTGCCAAAAGCCTGTCGTAAATTTCAAAAATACTTTTGTGAGACTGCTGCTCAAATGCAGCATATGCACTGTGGTCAAATTCAAACTGATATTTCTTGCCTTCTACAATAACGTCGTGTGATGTGTTTAAAATATCTTGTAACATTTTTATACCTCTTTTCGTATTATTTCTGATTTAATAATTTCGGACTGCAATTTTTGTCCTTGCGGATTTGCAGCTTTGAATATCTGCCGGTTGCCCGACTCATCAATATAGCGTACCACTTGCGTTGTGCTGTTCAGGGTTTTGCCGTAAACCCAGGGTATCTTTTTGGAATATTGATAAGTCTTTAAAGGGCAGCATTGAGGTTGTCTTATTCTCATATCCTTTGTCCTTTCTAAAAAGCTTATTGCACCGCGTCCTTTAATGGACTGGGTGTATAAAAGCTTTAATCTTCCGTTTTCTTTTGTGTAACTGTGAATCTCAATCTTGCAGCATCCGTTTTTCTTGCAGCAAAGAGCGTAAATGATCTGCTTAAAAACTCTTTTGCCGCCGATAATATTGTCCACAGGCTTTTTGAGGTGATATGTTTCAATACACCAGTAAGTCTCGGGGTCCTGTGTGGAATACACAAGCCCGCAGCAATAAATTTTCATTATTTCTTCTCCTCGATAAATGAAGTATATGTCTAAAAAAAGTTTGTGCTAAAAAGCAGGTATTTTGGGCACAGTTATCCCCGTGAGTGTAAATTGTGCTTACAACTTTTTTGTAAACAGTTTACGTTTTCTTTATAGCACATAATTTTTACCCTGTCGGGTAAAGTTTTTGCCTTGACAAATTTGTAAAATCTGCTATATACCCCCGATATGGCAATAAAAGTAAATTAAACAAACAGCCAATGAAACAAAGAGCACAACGCTATACAATCAAAAGGTGAAAGGAAAAAAGGAGTTAATATTATGGCAGATATGGTAAAAAGATTCTGTAATACATTCCTTGTGGAAGGTATATTTGTGCTCATAGTAGGTATGCTGCTGTTGATTCTGCCACAGGTGTCCACCTTAGCGTTAAGCCTTATGATAAGTGTTGCGTTGATATTAGCAGGTATTTATAAATTTATCAGCTCAATTATCAGACGTGATGAAATAGAAAAATCATGGCTTTCAGCAACAATTGCGCTGCTGATGATAGTAACAGGTGCGTATTTGACAATTCGCCCGTTATTTAACCTGTTTCTTCTGACAATGGGTGTGGGTATTTACTTTGTTTTGGAAGGCGTAAACTCAATGGTTATGGCTTTTGAAAGTAAAGGCGTGCTCAAACACTGGTGGGTAGGTCTGCTTGCAGGACTTGCACAATTTGCGTTGGCTTTTATTATCCTGTTCGGCTTGCCGGGTACCGCATTGTTTACAATAGGCGTGTTAATCGGTGTAAGTATGCTCTTGTCAGGTATAGCTTTAATTTCGGTCTATACAGGCGCAGGATGCCCAAGGATGATGGAAGCATAACGATAATTTAACAACTTTGACAGCAGAAGCCGTATTGAACTTATTCATTCTGCTGTGGACCCGGGGCTTTGGCTTCGGGTCCTTCTGTTATTTGTCTTCTATGTATTCAAAAATTTCAGAGGGAGTGCATTCAAGAGCCCAGCACAATTTATTCAGCGTAGAAAATTCTATGCCTTTGCTTTTTTCATGATAGAGTCTGTGTACTGTTTCATAACTAATTTTAGAAATTCTGCTCAACTCTGCACAGTTGATTCTTTTTCTGCCCATTATGTCAGATAAATTGTTTCTTATCATATGGGGATTGTAACAGTTATTTAAAATATCGTTGATATTCACTAATACAACCTTTAGAATATAAGACATGTTAGATAAAATACGAAACATAATTTAACAAAATGCCGACTTAATCAACTCGTGAAGCAAAATAGCTGAAATACATATATCCTTCCTAATAAAATAAAAAATGAGGCTGCAATACTGCAACCTCATCTCTTTTTATACCTGCCTATCAGCCTGCTAAAAAATTAGCAACCGCAAGAACAAGCTGATTTGCCGCAAGATTGACCGTTGAAAGCTTTCAAACCGGGGTACTTAGCTGCACAACCGAGCTCTTCTTCAATTCTGATTAACTGGTTGTATTTGCAGATTCTGTCTGTTCTGGAAGCAGAACCTGTTTTGATTTGACCACAGTTTGTAGCAACAGCTAAGTCAGCGATGAATGTATCTTCAGTTTCGCCTGATCTGTGAGAAGAAATAGCTGTGTATCCTGCTTTGAATGCCATGTTCATAGCGTTCAATGTTTCTGTCAAAGTACCGATTTGGTTAACTTTGATAAGGATAGAGTTAGCAGTACCTGTTTCGATACCTTTAGCCAATCTCTTAGTGTTTGTAACGAACAAATCGTCACCAACCAATTGACAGTGAGAACCGATTTTGTCAGTAAGCATTTTCCAGCCTTCCCAATCTTCTTCAGCCATACCGTCTTCGATTGAAATGATAGGATATTTGTCAACCCAGTTAGCAAGGAAGTCAACCATTTCTTCTCTGGAAAGAACTTTGCCTTCGCCTGCAAGGTTGTATTTGCCGTCTTCATAGAATTCAGAAGAAGCAACGTCTAAGCAGATTTTAACCTGTTCAGTTGTGTATCCTGCTTTTTCGATAGCTTCAACAATAACTTTCAAAGCTTCTTCGTTAGAAGAAAGGTTAGGTGCAAAACCACCTTCATCACCTACAGAAGTAACCATACCTTTAGCTTTAAGAACTGATTTGAGGTTGTGGAATACTTCAGCACCCATTCTGATAGCTTCAGCAAAAGAAGAAGCTCCAACAGGTGTAATCATGAATTCTTGGAAGTCAACGTTGTTGTCAGCGTGAGCACCACCGTTGATTACGTTCATCATCGGTACAGGAAGTGTAGTTGCGTTGATACCGCCAAGGTATCTGTATAAAGGCATTTCAAAAGCCATTGCAGATGCTTTAGCACAAGCCAAAGAAACACCCAAAATAGCGTTAGCGCCCAATTTTGATTTGTTTTCAGTACCGTCAAGCTCAATCATCAATTTGTCGATTGCTTGTTGGTCAGCAGCATTTTCACCGATGAGTTCGGGTGCAATTACGTTGTTTACATTATCAACGGCTTTCATAACACTTTTACCGCAGTAAACTGATTTGTCGCCATCTCTCATTTCAAGAGCTTCAAAAATACCTGTTGAAGCACCTGAAGGTACAGCTGCACGGCCTACAACGCCGCATGAAAGTGTTACGTCGACTTCTACAGTCGGATTGCCTCTTGAGTCAAGAATTTGTCTTGCTTTTACGTCTTCGATAGTTGTTGGCATAATTTTCTCCTTTTAAGTTTGCCTGAACATTTTTATCTTTCTTGCCATGATTATCGTACGAAAACAAATATAATACAAGGATTTTCGTTTACTTTAAACCGTTATATTTTTATATTGTTCAACTGGCAAAACGCCTTGAAAGAAGCATGATTTTTCTCTATCTCGGCACCTATCACAGGAATATCAAGCTCTGTAATTAGAGTAAGCGCTTTTTTGTAAACTGCCATAGCATTTTGAGCATAGGTGTCTTTGTTTTGAGGCTTTTTGTTGACCATCTCTTCCAGATACTTTGCATACAGCTGATACAAAGAAACCTTCAAAATTCTCATATCATACTGTTTTACAATCATCAATGCTTTTTCAATGTACATCTTGGATGCGTCTGTGTCTCCTTTGATTAAGAAAATCTCAGCAATAAGCTTTTTGTACAGCACCATAAAATAGTAGTTGGAAATCTTTGGATTCTTGGCCACATCCAGCGCCTTTTGCGCAATATCAAGCGCCTTGTCCGACCCTTCTGTCACAAGCGTAAGCTTTGCAATGTAATACCAGCAAAGCAAAGCACCCAGTGCAATTTTTTCTTTTGCAAAAACAGCTACCTGCTCATTAAAAATATCCAACGCCTTGGATAAATTGCCTTCCTCCTGCAAAATCTTGCCCAGAAAAACCTTTAACAGGTTCTTAACAAGAACATCATTGTAATTGTTTGCAAAAGTCACAACAGAATAAAGGTCTTCTTTTATGTTGGCCCACTCCTGCTTGTAAAGCTTGTTCAATATGTTGGTAAAATTCCATAATGAAATAACATCTGGCTCAACAATCTCTTTAGCAGTCTCTTGCGAAAATTCCACAAGCACATCCTCAGATTTTTTGATATTGCCCTGTACACTAAAAGCCAGAGCTTTGGCCAATTTGAGCCTTTGCAAATAGTTGCGGTTTTGTACATTGTTCTTTTCAACAATCTCATCTATTACTTTTAATATTGCAAACGACTTGTTGCTTCCCTGCGAAATTAATGCCATAGCCACAGTCAAATTACACTCAAGCCATGTCTCGTAAATAACATCCATTGAGATTCCGTTGTTTGGAATAAGCCCAGAAAGCGCCTGTTCAACAATAGGAATAATCTCGCTGCTTGCAAGGTTATAAATTTCTTCTGCATTGCCTATGGAAAACATTGCTTTGAGCTTTTTGTGTTTTACAAGCGCTGTCTCAAGCTTGTTTTGCGGGGTGTCGATAATTTTTAAAACAGTATCAACAGCCTCAATTACACCAAAATAATTGCCTGTGAGCGCACAGCTCTTTGACAAATAACCTGATAATTCAATAATCTTTGGCCTGTTGCTTACCTTGAGCGCATTGCTTATTGCAGAAGATAAAAACGGAATTGCCTCAGACGGCCGTGACTCGTAAAGGAGCTTGCCCAGTCTTTCGTGTATGTTGTTTATTATTATATCGTTGTTTTCGGGCGTTATCTCCTGAGCGATTTTTAAACACTGCTTCTGTGATAAAGTCCATAAATGCTCGTCACCAAGATACGCACAAAGCTTTACGTTTTCAGTCCAGATATTTAATGCAAGAATTTTTTGGTTCAAACTCTGTGCAATCAGTGCCTTCAGTGCATTACTCGAAAGTGTGAAAGAGTTTATCACATCAAATATTTTTTCGTTCAACAGTACAAATTCCTTGCTCTGCTTTGCTCTTTCGTAAACAAATTTCCATAGCAAAGTGTTTTTGAACTCGTAAATATTGTTGTTAAATGGTGCAATGTAAGCAAAATTGCACAACAGCTGCATAACGTTCTGGAATTCTTCTTCCTTGAGCTTCATCACAATTTCAAGCAGCTTTATGTTGAACTTGTTGCCCATAATTGCAGCAGTGCAAAGTGTTTTGAAACACAATGGAAACTTCTTTTGAATGTAGTTCAATCGTACGTTCAGAATTTCCTGCAAACTTTTGGGTAGACGTTCTTCAACAGGTGTGGAGTGATATGTCACTGTCTGTCCGTCTGATTGAAAAGCCTTGAACTCGTTTAACAATACAATGACCTGCTCAATGTATGCACTGCTGCCGTTTGAGTTTTCAAAAATTTCATCAAATACATTTTGCGGTATCGGGTTAGACCCGTTTAAAAACATTTTGACAAGATTGTCTGCATCGACTCTGCTCAGCTTTGCAAGCCTGATGTCTTTATACTGGTTTTGTGCCAGTCTTTCGGAATAGAAATAACCCTGCGTAATTCTGTTGTCTTTGTAAGAAATAATGAGCTTGATGTTTTCACCCAGATGACCCTGGTCTACAAAATATGATAAAAACGCATATGAAGCACCGTCTATCATATCAAAATCATCAATAACAAGTATAAGCTTGGCCTTTTTGGATATCTCAAGAATAAGTTTTTCTAAAAGTGCAAATGTTGTGTCTTTGTTGATAAGTATATCCTCAAAATGCGCTGTCAAAGACGGATAAAGGAAGTTAAACAAATTGAAAATTTCTTCCTGCGTAAAAAACGGCAAACTTTCTGACAACATTGTTTTTGCCTGTTTTAAAAATTCCGTAGACATGTTGGAAAAATTCGGCATATTAAAAAATGTAAGTATCATTTCTTGGAATATACCATATGGACTTATTTGAGAATTTGCACTGCACTCTCCCCACAACCATGCATAATTCTGGTGCATCAAATCACCAAAAAGATACCTTAAAACTGTGGATTTTCCGTATCCTTCCGGCGCACTCAAACCGATAATAAGCTTTTCAGGTTTTCTTACTGCATTGACTATCAGATTTTTACTTTTCATCTGGTCATGTGATTGTATATCGGTATCAGGCTCGGTATTTTCCGGCTCAATATTCTGCTCGGGTTGGTACGGTTCTTTAGTTTCATGTTCCGTTTCTATCTTTACAGGCTGTTCTTTTTCAGGTTCCTGTTGTTCTTTAACAGGTACTTGTACTTTTGCCGGCGCAGCATCTGCATTTATGATAGGCTTTGCTTCTATGTTTTCTTTTTTCAGTTCCTGCGTGATGCTGTTTTCCTGATTGTCTGCAATCGGCAATAAATCAGCATCATTGTGCGCTTCATCAATATTTTCTCCGTCAGAAAAGTCAATCAGCTCGTTGTCTTCGACTTCTTCCATAGCAAAATCTTCATCGCTGAAAGTCTCTGCTTCTTCACTGATTGTGTCTGTTTCCGGGAAGGCTTGTGTTTCTGTTTTTTCTTGTGTTACTTTTGTTTCTTCTTGAGGCGGTTGTGTCTCCAAATCAGTAATGGAGATAGACTCTTCGTCTTTTTCAAAAGCAGCACCGCATTTTCTGCAATTAGAGGCATTTGGAAAATTTACACAATGACACTCAGGGCAGTATTTTAAGAGCTGCAAACCGCACCTTGCACAGTATTCCGTAGTGATGGGGTTAATGTTTCCGCAAACCGGACATACGGCCTGTACTTTTGTGTTGCAATAACTGCATCGTAAAAGGTTATCTTCTATTTCTTTTTTGCATTTTAGACAACGCATTATACTTTTAATAACCGCTTAGCTAAACTAAGCATATTATAGTATAAAGAATCCCTAAATTACATCAGACGTTAATATTAGAAATGTGTTTTTACTATCTGTGCAATATCAATAAGCCTTTTGCTTACTTCGGATTGAGATAAATTTACCTCTGCAGCAATTTCTTTTTGCTTCATTTCTTTAACATATCTTAAATAAAAGATTTTCAAATATTCTTTTTCCGGCTGATTTTTTTGCGCAACCAGAACAATATCTACAATTTTTTGCAGTAAATCTTTTCTTACAATTTTTTCTTCAAAAGAATCTCTTGGGTCAGCAATTTCATATACAAAATTTTCTGCTGCAGAAGATACAATTTGTGACACAACAGGCACAGGAGCTGTTTCTTGAGTTTTTGTTTTTGCCGGTACAGGGCTGATTAAAATTTCCTGCGTGCTGACGTATTTGTTTTCACGTCTTCTTACTCTGCCGTAGTCTTTTAACACCGCAAGAATAGCCGTGTTGGCCACCTTGGCAATATAACTTTCAAGGTCGTTTATCTCAAGACTGTCAAACAGAGAATGAGATCTTTTGTATGTTTCAGAACAAAAATCATCCAGCAGATCCTCATTTCCCGTAAATTTATTATTAGATTTTACTAACTTCTCAATAAGATCTCTTTGTTGTTGTAAAGTATCCAATTCTTTAATCCAATATATTCATTTAACCGATTGATTATATCATATCATATAAATTAAAAATTTATGATTAAAGTTAAGAAATAATCTGATTTGTAATCCTTCAATTTAGGCACGTTGATATACTTTAAGGTGTTTTTAATACTTCTTAATATAATATCATCAATCTTGTCAGAACCGCTGGAAGTCAAGACCTGTATGCCTTTTAAGGTGTTGTCAGGTGCTATTTCAAACGAGACTTTGACCGTGTTGTTGAATGCAACATCCGACGCATTTGCAAGGTCATTTTGTAAATTCATTTGAATATTTTTTCCTGCAGTTTGTAAATATTCTTTAACAGAAGCTTCACTCGCTAATTTTTCACTAACCTGCCATGAAAGTTTTGTGATAGAAATAGCAGCCGGCTTGTCAGAGAATGAATTAGCCATTGAACGATTAATATCTTGTGATACAGCAGCAGATTGTGTATCAGGCGATTCTTCTGATTGTGTACCCTGGTTTTGGAAATCGAACAACTGATCAGAATTAGCTGTATCAAGCGGTGTCTCTTCAGTTGTTGCCTTTTGATGGTTCATAAACCACGCACCGGCACCTGCTCCGGCAAGTAATACAACAAGTGCTGCTGCAACCGCAATTTGTTTTGTTTTATTTACTGTAGAAGCGCTAACAGGTTCAGGTGCAAGCACAAATTCCGCAACTCCGTCTTGTGCACCTTCTTCGCTCTGTGCATTCGCCTGATTTTCAAATAATGAGTGAATTGTATCATCACCATCTTGCTCAAGCGGTTGGGATTCTTGAGTGTCAACAGAAAACTCGGGTTGTTCAAATTCTTCAGATTCAAACTCTGAAGGCTGGTCATATTCCTGCTCAGGTTCCTGTGTAAATTCTTGTGATTTGTAACTTTGCGTTTCTTCCTGCTCTTCAGTATCCTCTGTATCAGAATCAGAAAGCAATGCAAGCAAATCATCATCAAGCAGACCCTGTATTTCTTCATCCTGTTTTGATTGATTTTTATCAGGTTCTGTTTCTATATCAGCAGTTGCTTTTGCAAAATCAAACATAGCAGGTAATTCTTGAGGATTTTCTTCTTCTTGTTCAATGTCTTGCTCAATTTCTTCTGTTTCTTCATCATCGTATTTCAACTCAACAGGTTCTTGATAAGAATCTGTTTGTTCCTCTAAAGGTTCTTTAATTGCCGGCTCATCCATTATGGGCTCTTCAATTTCAGGTTCAGCCACAGCAGTCTCATCCACAGAAGGCTGAACCTCTGTAGGCTCATCACCAAGCTCGAGAAGATCATTATCTTCGCTCAGCAGCTCAAGCGGTTCTTCCAGTGTTTCCGGCTCTGTTTCTTCCAGCTCTTCAAGTTCTGCAAGATTGTCGAGCTCTCCAATGCTTTCAAGTTCTTCAACGCTTTCAATTGGATCAATGGATTCACTTTCGTCAATGGAATCAATCTCTTCAGGCTCTTCAATAACTTCATCTGGCTCTTGTGCTAAAGTTGCAACTTCTTCTGCTTCTTCATTTTCAACAGTGTCTATATCAGCTTCCAGCTCTTCCTCTTGCTCTTGCTCTTCTTTTTTCTGCGGTTCTTGCTCTTCAAGAATATCTTCTTCTTGCAACAGTTCAGGCTCAGCATCGATTTGAGCAAAATCAATCAAGTCAAAAGCCGGAATGTCAGATTCCAGAATATTTTCATTTTCTATAGTGTCTATATCAGCTTCCTGTTCCTGTTCGTTTTCTTCGTCTTGAGCTTCTTCTTGAATTTCCTCGAGAACCAGCTCGTCTTCTTGTTCTTGTTCTTGTTCTTTCTGCGGTTCTTGCTCTTCAAGAATGTCTTCTTCTTGCAATACCTCGGGCTCAACAACAGTATTTTCCATTGCATTTTCAACAACACCCATACCCGCAATAAGTGCTGCATCAAATTCCTCTTTATTGCCGGAAAAAACACTCAAAGTACTGTCATTCAATAATTCATGATAATTTTTTAACTGTGACAAAATAGTATCAAAGTCATTCATATCACAAAAAGTTTCTCTGCAAACAGGACAAGCTATAACGTGTTTGATAAAATATATTTTTTCAGTTTCTGTAATTTCGTTGTCAATAAAACCGGCGCACATTTCTTTGATTTTGTCGTGGTCTAAAGAAGAGAACGGATGAATTTTTACGGATTGATTTTGTGCGAAATTTCCAAACTCTTCAATAGGTAATAAAATATCAGTGCTGTAGCAGTAATATTCGGCATTTGCTTTATTATCAGTCAGTTTTTCAGAAGGTATAAAACCGAGAATTTCAACTTCTTTAAGAGAATTTTCTAACTGAACAACAATATAAGCAGCAGGCACGGCATCATATTTTTCCTGAATTTTAGGAATACAAAAACTTTTTCCGTCAAACGTTACACGTACATCATATCTGACACCGTTAACATAAATATCTGCAAGCTCAATATTACGGGCAAAAGACGGCACTTTGTAAAGGCTCTGCTTAGTGTCAGCGATAACATTGTTTTCATTCAAATAACGCGCAGCAGCATTTGCAGCAATATTAAGCGCATATGTTCTTTTTCTTAATTCTGTATCGTCAATCTTGCAGGCAACAAGCTTTGCCGCTTCAATAATACTTTTGTCAGTGTTGATCAGTGCACCCATTTTATATCCCTCTATAGTTAAAATATCTCTTATATTACTTTAGATTACAGTTTTAAAAAAAATATTCCAAAATATAATCAAAAGTGATATAATGTAACAAAATGTTTCATTAATTAGCATCATGGTTCTCTAACTTAGCAATAAAAATACTTTATATGTTTTGTATGCTTATAAGGTCAATAAAAGGAGTGTGTTATTATGTCAGATTTTTCAGTGATTACACCGCTTAATACAGCAACTATTTCTAGATCACCATCTTATTCTAAAGGTCCTCAGGTTCAAGCCGCTCCTGACGCTTTGGCAAGCACGCCGGTAGACGCATATGGTTATCCCCAGCAAAAGAAAAAAAGCCACTGGTTTTTAAAAACTCTTGCAGCGGTTGCAGTACTTGGCACAACAGCAGCAATTTTAAGGAAAAAAGTTGATGTATTCAAAAACTTTGATTTAGCAGGTGCAAAACTAGCAGACAAAGCATCATTAACCGAAAAAGCCAAATTCTACGGAACAAAAGTAGTATCCTATGTCGGTGAAAAAGTTAATCAAGGTGTGGATTATGTAGTCAGACTATTTAAGGGTTTAGGCAAAGGCTCTGAAAAAACCGCAGAGACAACTGCAGAAAAAGCAGCGGAAAAAGCTACAGAAGCAGCAACAGCTGCTACAGCACAAGCTGCAGAGACAACTGCTGAAAAAGCCGCAGAAGCAACTGCACAGGCAGCTGCAAAATAAACCCAAAAATCAAAAATTGATTAAAAAAATACCGCCTCAATTTATGGGCGGTATTTTTGTGACTAAACCCAGTTTTCCAAATCAGGCGTTTTCTTTCTCCAGTCTTTGGAAACTTTTACATTCAACTCAAGATACACTTTTTTATTCAGCATTTTTTCCAGCTCTTTTCTTGCCTGCATTCCGATAGTTTTTAGCATTTGTCCTTTTTTACCAATCATGATGCCTTTTTGACTTTCATGCTCAACGTGTATTTTGGCATAAATTTTATCAATGTCTTCTTTTTCTTCGTATTTTTCAATCAAAACAGCAACACTGTGCGGGATTTCATCTTTTGTATTTAAAAGAATCTTTTCTCTGATAATTTCCTGTGCAATAGAGCGCATGCTTTCATCAGTGAGGTCATCTTCTGCATAAATAGGTGCACCCTCAGGCAGCTTTCTCATTATGGTAGAAATTAAAGTATCAATATTCCTTCCAGTCTGTGCCGAAATCTTAGCCGTAGGCAGATTGGTATCAAAAAGCATTTTGTAAGTTAAAAGGTTTTGCTCTTTTTTAATAGGATCTTTTAACTTGTCTACTTTGTTTAACACAATAATCACAGGTGTCTTTGTTTCTTTCAAAAGATTTTCGACAATCCATTTGTCACCTGCTCCGGCAGGTTCTGACACATCAACAATAAACAAAATCAAATCCGCATCCGGAATAGAGTATTTAGCTTCATCCATCAAATACTCACCCAGCTTGTCCAATGGCTTGTGAATACCTGGAGTGTCAATAAAAACAATCTGGCCTTCTTCGTTTGTAAAAATGCCTTTTATTCTTCTGCGGGTAGTTTGTGCTTTGTCTGTGGCTATTACTATTTTTTGACCGATTATTGTGTTCAAAAGTGTGGACTTGCCCACATTGGGACGCCCTATAACAGCAACAAAACCTGATTTAAAATCTTTCATAAAATATCCTTTTTGCTAAACAAATAAAAGACCTGCACCGATAAAAAACATTCCTGCAAAAATGCCTGCCATAACGTCATGGTTTTCACCGTACTCACGGGCAGTAGGCATAAGTGTATCCAGAGAAATATAAACCATAATGCCTGCAACCATAGCAAACAAAATACCTATTGCCATTTGCGGCATAAAAAGTTTGATAAGAATAAAACCAAGAATTGCACCAATCGGGCCGGAAATACCTGCAATAGCAGAAAATAACATTGCATAACGTTTTTTGCCTGTTGCATGGTACATAGGCAGCCCTATTGCTATTCCTTCGGGTAAATTGTGTATTGCCATAGCAATAACAAGCGGAATCCCGAGCTTTAAATCTGTGCTGGCAACAAGAAACATTGTTAAACCTTCAGGAAACCTGTGAAGCGAAATTGCAATTGCGGTTAAAAGTCCTGCCTTTTTTATTCTTTCATCGTCTTCTGAAATATCTTGCGGAGCTTTGTCAATCATATCGTCACCAAAGTGAGCAGGAAGAAAATAGTCAATTAAAGCAGCAATACCTATACCTGCAAAAAATCCTATAAAAGTAACAAGAGCAGCATTGTTTCCAAAATACATCTGGGTAAACTCTCGGGAATCTTTTAAAATCTCTGTCAAAGCCATGTAAACCATAACCCCGGCAGAAAATCCCAACCCGATGGCGAGCATTCTTAAATTGCTTCTTTTAACAAAGAAAGAAAAAGACCCGCCGATAATTGTCGCAAGACCTGCTATCAGAGTCAGTACAAATGCTATTATATGATGATGTTCTACTATCAATTTAAAACGTCCTATTCAAATCAAAAAAAGGTCTAATTTATTTCAGCCAGTTTTTCGAGCTTGAGCTTCTGGTCATGTTCCATCAGCAGCTTAATCAACTCATCAAGCTCACCCTCAATAACAGTCCATACATTAAGGTTTTGACCGATTCTGTGGTCAGTCAAACGTCCTTGAGGGAAGTTGTATGTTCTGATACGTTCTGACCTGTCGCCTGTACCAACCTGTGAACGTCTCAGGTCTGTAATTTCCTGCATCTGTTTTTGTACTTCCATATCGTACAGTTTTGCTTTCAAAATTTGAAGTGCACGTTCTTTGTTTTGCAGCTGTGAGCGCTCTTCTGTACAGAAAATCATGATACCTGTAGGTTTGTGGAAAATTCTTACCGCAGTTTCAACTTTGTTAACGTTTTGGCCGCCGGCACCTCCGGAACGTGCAGTAGAAATTTCCATATCGTTAGGGTTTAATTCAACTTCAACATCATCAACTTCGGGCATAACAGCAACTGTTGCTGTCGAAGTATGAACACGCCCCTGTGATTCTGTTTGCGGTACACGCTGTACACGGTGAACACCGGATTCGTATTTGAGTTTGGAATAAATGCTGTCCCCTTTGATAGAGATGATAACTTCAGAAACCCCTCCGGCTTCGCAATCTGTTTTGCTCAAAATTTGTGACTGCCAGCCCTGTTTGTCAGCAAAGCGAAGATACATTCTCATCAAATCACCGGCAAAAATGTTTGCTTCATCACCTCCGGCACCGCCTCTTATTTCGAGCATAATATCTTTGTCGTCCATCGGGTCACGCGGAAGCAAGAGAACTTTCATGCGTTCTTCAAGCTCAATATTTTTTGCTTCATTAGATTCTATTTCAGCATGCAAAAATTGTTTCATTTCAGGGTCAGCTTCTGACTTTAACAGCTCTTTTGCATCTTCAATTGCATCCATGTTGGATTTCCACTGATGATAAACATCAACGGTTTCTTCCATTGCCTTTCTTTGTTTGGAAAGGTCTCTAAACTTTTCGTAATCTGCAATTACCTCGGGATCAGATAAAATTGTTCCGAGCTCTGTATATTTTTCTTCGATTTGAAGAATTTTGTCTAACATATCTTTCATAATTTATTTTTCCTTTTAATAAAATATTATCTCAAACATGCTGATTTGATAATCTTAAAAAAGTAATGCATTTATCTGAGTAAATCTTTTTTTTGATTAACTCAAAACCATCAATATTGATTTCAAGCCGTGATGGATGCTCAAGAATAATAATTCCATCTTTTTTTAAAACATCACACTGTCTAACAATCTCTAAAACTGAATCATAAAGCCCGCTTTGATATGGCGGGTCAACATAAATAACATCAAAATCAGAGTCTGTTTTTTTTAAAACTTTTAAAGTATCACCCATAAAAAATTGCGGCTCAATTCCAAGCTTTTTTGCATTGTCTTTTAATAGAAAAAAAGTTTTTTTGTCTTTTTCAATAAAACAAACCTGCTCAAATCCTCTTGAAAGAGCCTCAAACCCGATAATACCGGAGCCGGCAAACGCATCTAAAAAAGATTTCTTTTCAAAATCCGTGATAGAATACAGCACGCTAAAAATACTCTCGCGCACCTGTGAAAGGGTGGGCCTGACATTTGCTCCTTTAGGGGATTCTATTTTTCTTGATTTTAAATAACCGCCTGTGATGTGCATGTAAAAATTTTAACACGAAGCCGCAAAATTTTTTATTTACGCATTTATAATTATAGTCAACAGACATAAAAGGTTTTTATGAACAGAAATATAATAAAAAGTTTTGTATACCCTTTAAAAATATCCAAAGGTACTTTCCAAGCAAGAATGATTAGAAGCAATGAGCAAGCTGTGCAGTATTTTAATGCGACTGTCAGAAATTTTAGCGACGGTGATGTACATTTAAAAACACTTGAGAAAAATATGAATGATATAGTTAATTATCCGTTAATAAATGTTAGGTTTTTCGGACATAGACATGTAAATTCTTCATCATTTGTTCACTTTGACAGTGATAGCCCGATATTAAGAGTTGCAATTCCAGCTGCTGAAACCCTCA
Organism: Clostridium sp. K4410.MGS-306; assembly: GCA_000980375.1. Lineage (GTDB taxonomy): Bacteria > Cyanobacteriota > Vampirovibrionia > Gastranaerophilales > Gastranaerophilaceae > Limenecus > Limenecus avicola. The sequence continues at coordinate 168,306 of LARD01000009.1, forward strand.
ACAGGCTGGAAAAAACAGTGTTTGGTAAAATTATTAATAAAAATGTTGAAGAACCAAATCATGAAGCTTTACATATTTTTGATTTGATAAATAATCCCAAAATTGTAGCTCGTGCTTTGAAAATTTCAGATTCAAAAAAATTTAAACAGATTGATGAGTTTTTTACAAATCATTTGTATGGAAACTTTAATGATACCAAACATATGAGCCGAAATATAGTTAAGATTGAAAATTCGCTTAGAAAATTTTTAAAGAATACGAAATTACAAGAGCAGATAAATATACTTCAGTATTATAGAAATAATTGTTTGATGGAATCCAGAGCATATAACTGGGGAGCAAAGTGCCAGCAAAAATTTAATACGGAACAAAATTGTAAAGAATCACTTGTGCATTTGTTTCAATTTTCAATATTTTTTAAAAGAAAATATGAAATGCTCAACAAACTCTTATTTGAAACAATTGAAAAAGAACGTATAAAAATGCATAAAAGAAGATAGCTATTTGAGCATTGCTTTTTTGAGCTCGTAAATTTCTTCTATATCTTCTTTACAAAGCTCTTTTGCTCCGCCCAACAGCATAGAATTTAGATATATCTGAGCAAAAGTTTCTGCTGTTTCCATCAGGTAATAGGCGTTTTTCAAATCTTTAGCCCCTATAATTATCCCGTGATTTGCCAGCAAAACCGCATCATGTTTTGCAAAATACTTTGCAGTATTTTCTACCAGCTTGTCTGAACCCGGCAGTGCATAAGGCGCTACAGGTATCTCGCCAAAATAAAAAACATTTTCTGAAATTATAGGCTTTGATAACGGTATTTGACAAACAGCAAATGCAGACGCATAAGGCGAATGACAGTGCACAATAGCATTGATATCCGGCCTCATTTCATAAATGGCAATATGCAAATTCTTTTCCGAAGAGGGTTTTCTACTTCCCTCAATAACATTAGCATGCTTGTCCATCAAAACGATTTCATCTTCGGATAAATCAGCAAGACAGGTTCCTGACGCTGTAATCAGAATGTTATTTTCAACACGAACGCTTATGTTTCCTGACGTTGCCGGTGACATATTTTTTTCACCGAGTTTTGCACCGTATTTGATAATAGATTTTTTAATTTCCAAAATATTATTTCTACTCATGTAATTTATTTTACCAAATTTCTTATTAAAATGATATAATAAAATAGTTAAGTGAGAGAGGAAAATTTTTTGTCTGAAATTATAAATTTCGAACAAGTTACTCAGTGGCTTGAGGAATACCAAAAAATAGATTCACAAAAGCAAAAAGACCAGCTTCAAAATCTTATAGCTATTACGTGCATGCCGCTCGTAAAAAAAGTTGCGCGCACACTTGCAAGAAGAAGCACTGACCCTGTGGAAGATATAATACAGGTGGGCAGTCTCGGTCTTATTAAAGCAATCAGGCTCTACAACCCTGAAATAAGCAGAAATTTCAAATCTTATGCAACATATCTTATAACAGGTGAAATTAGACATTATCTTAGAGACAAAGCTTCTATGATAAAAGCTCCTAGAGCAATTCAGGAGCTTGCATACCGTGTGCATAAAATGACACTCGAACTTATAGAAGAAATGGGAGAAAAACCAACAGATCACCAAATTGCCGATAAAATGGAACTCCCCGTAGATAAGGTAAAAGAAGCAATAGATGCAGACAGAAGAAAAACAACTTTGTCATTAGACCAGTTGAGTTTTCAAGATGATGATGACAATTTTTCAAACTGGAGCGACAAAATTGCCGATGTAAATTACGAAAATCTGCAAAGTCTGAGAGAAGACCGCATAATGCTGACAGAATCTCTTCAGAATATTGAACCGGAACTCAAAAAAATTGTAGAACTAACTTATTTTAAAGATATGAGCCAGGTAGAAATTGCCAACACAATGGGAATTTCGCAGATGCAGGTGTCAAGAAAACTCAAAAAAGCACTTAACCTACTTTATGACATAATTAATGAAAAACAAAGCGCCTGAGCGCATAAGGAGCTGTAATGGATTGGTTCTGGACGGTATATGCATTTGTAATAGGCCTTTGTATCGGCAGTTTTTTAAATGTAGTTGTTCTAAGAGGCTTTTCGGGCGAATCAATTGTGCTTCCGCCGTCTCACTGCCCTAAATGTGACCACAAACTTGCCTGGTATGACAATATACCGGTGTTCTCTTATCTACTGCTGGGCGGAAAATGCAGATACTGCAAAGAAAAAATCAGTATCCAGTATCCTGTCGTGGAGCTTTTTACCGGGATAATTTTTGCGGGTATTTATTATAAATATTCTTTGGGCTTGACTGAAATTTTTAATGTAAATATCCTGTTTTTGTGGATTGCAGCAGCATTATGCATAGCAATGACTGTTACGGACATCAAAGAAAAAGTTATATTTGTAATACACACATACCTCCTTGCAGGGTTAGGCCTTGTTTATAACTTTTTTAATATCGGTGCACAAAATTCGGCTAAAATAACTCTTTGGCTTGCAGGTTTTAAATTAACTGTTTATCAATCTTTTATTTACTCTATACTTGGCCTTGTAGCAGGCTTTTTCGTGCTTTTTACAATTGCCAAAATTGCTAAGTTTATTACCAAAAAAGATTGCTTTGGTGATGGCGATGCTTATATCCTGGGGGCATTGGGCGCTTTTTTCGGAGTTTCTAATGCTATTGTAATCTTGATTTTAAGCATTTTTATCTGGGGCGGATTTGCAATACCGGTGTTTTTGTATAAATGGTTTAAAAACAAAGAATATAAGCTCTTGTCAGGCATGCTGCTTTTTATTATTACAACTGCTTTGTTTTTGACAGGCGAATATCTGAATATTTTCACATCAGATATGTTCAGATGGTTTACATATATCCTTGTAGCCAGTATCGGCCTTTACTGTTGCAGATTGATAATTGCTTCAATCAAAAATAACGATAAACCCGCTGTTATTCCTTACGGACCTGCACTTATTTTCGGAGCATTTGTTGTAATGTTTCTTCTCTAACTTTTGATGATGTCAATTATTTCTCCGGCAGAGTATATGTCATTAATCGGAAAAATTTTGCAATCAAGAGCCTGTTCCACCTCTTTTAGCGTAACATTGTCTAAAAAGTCTTCCGTAAACGGACGCAGCATAATTGATGGAATTATTACGTTTTTAATATTCAACTCTTTGCTTTTTTCTTTGAGCTGACAAATCAAGTCATTCCCTGTAATCAGACCTGCAACAATTACATTGTCACCAAAAAAATTATTTTTTAATTCAATAACACTGCACTGTAAATTTTTTACCTTGTTCAATTCGTCGGCAATACAGCCAACAAGCTTTGCCGCACTTGGCGTTGTCGCAAAAATTATTTCTTTAGGCTTTTTAACTGAAAGAGGAATTTTTTTTCTGTTTTTTTCAAAATCATCCATCAAAAGTCTTAAAGCACCCACTCCATCTTCTATCTGGGCAAAATTACCGTAGTATTTTTTTTCAGGCACCGGATAATCTGCTTTCAAAAAAAACTCATCACTGGCCATGGCAAGTTGTTTTTTTACTTTTTTATTAAACTCTTCAACCTGTTTAATGACATGCAGCGCATTGCTCTTTGTAAGAGTTTTTAATCCGTTTTGGTGAAACTTTGTAATTCCAACAGGCACAATTGCAACTGATTCAATTATGGATTTAAATTTTGCAAAGTCGCTAAGCGTGCGCTCAAGCTCTTGTCCGTCATTATAACCCGGGCATAGTACAATCTGCGCATGTATAGGAATGTCTGCTTTTTTTAACCATTTCAAATCTTCTATGATATTTGCAGCCCTGGGATTACTCAACATTTTTACCCTTAATTCAGGATTTGTTGTGTGTACCGAAACATATAACGGGCCAAGATGCAGCTTTTCAATTCTTTCGCGGTCTTTTTGAGTAAGATTTGTGAGTGTAACGTATGTGCCCTGCAAATAAGAAAGCCTGTAATCGTCATCTTTAATGTATAAAGATTTTCTTAAACCTTCTGGCTGCTGGTCAACAAAGCAAAAAATACAACGGTTAGTGCAGGGTTTTATCCTGTCAAACACAGCTGATTCAAATACAACACCAAGATCCTCGTCAAAATCTTTTTCTATCTCGTAAATTTCTGTTTCACCGTTAGTTTTTTCAATCTCCAGCTCTATTTCTTCCGAGCACATCATGTAACGGTAATCTATCATATCCTGTGGCTTTTCATTATTTATGGAAATAATCTTATCGCCCTTTTCAATTTCAAGCTCCTGTGCAATAGAGTTTTCCAGCACTTCTGATACAACAGCAGGCATTACTGTGCCTCCAATTCGTTTATAAATGTTTTGTAGCTGTTGATATCAGCAATGTTTTTTTTCAACAGCGCAAGCTGATATTTGTCGTATGATGCATATTCGTCATCCAGTGCATTTTGCAAATCAAGCATAAAAGACTCAAGCCTGATTAAAATATCTTTTATAAAAGTTTCTTTTAAATCGTTTTCCAATAAAGACATAACCGCAATACGTGATTGTATTTCTTTGAAAAATATTGTCGGGTTTTCGCTCAAAGGTGTAAAAAATAAATCATTAAACTTTTTTTGCCAGTGTAGTGCAAGCCCATAGTATGTTGACTTTTTGCCCCCTGACGAAAAATCGTTTCTGATAGTAATTACATTTGATTTTAACAGCCTTTTTAATGCAGGATGTATAGTACCTGTGCTCGGCTTGGTAAAATAGCCGAATTTTTCAAAAATATCCGAGCGCAAAGAGTATAAAGTACGCTCGCGTTTTTTCAAACTGTATAAAATCAATAGTTCAATCATAACTATAGAATAGCATAAAACCGTATGATTTTAGCTCAGCAATTTTATGTATGCTTTTGCGATTTCATTTCCCCACTTTTCGGGAAGATGTAGAATTTTCATAAGCTCTGCCGGTAAAAATGTCTGGTTCTCTATTCTGAATCCCATTAGTGCACCGTCTTTGTCTTTTAATGCCGTACCTTGCATTTTTTTACCGTTATGAAATATGCTGTATGTTCCATCCAGGTTGCTTGAAACATACTTGTTTTCGTCTATTGTTTTAACCCATTCATAGCGTCTGGCAATGTTGTGCTGTACCTTACCGTCAGCAGTAACAGACTGTACAAGCTCTGAGCTGTTGCCTCCGTTTGTAAGCCAGGTTTCTCTTCTTGATTTTATGGTTGTATAATTTTTGTCCATGTATTCTTTGGGCGGTTTGCCTGTTAATGAATCTCTCCAACCATTGCCGTTAGGATAATAGTGTGTGCTGTGGAACAAGATTTTTGTTTCATCTTTTTCAAAATCAGTTGTTCTTTTTATATACTGGGTTCTTGATTCACCGTTTTTGTAGTTGAATTTATTTACGTCATTTTGACTGAAAAATCCAGGGAAAGATACCTGCGTTACTTCTTTATTTTTGACTTTTGCAAGAAGTGTTCCCTGTTGTGTTTCCAGTTTATATAGCTTTTTGCCGTCATTTAAAGCTTTTAGACAACTCCCTTTAGTACGAATGATATCGCTAAGCTTTTTGTATTCGAATTCTGTGAGCTTGTGGTCATACAAGTTTGAAAAATCAGGCAGTTGAGTTTGTCTTCTTATCAATCTTGAGTTGTGTCTTGCTAGCATATTATAAAGATTTTTTTGAGTTACTTTTACAATATTTGCCATAACTTTCTCCACGCTATTTTTATATTTGGTATTATAAAATAACTGAAAAAATTTTTTTGCGATTTACAAAAAACTTTTTTGCAAAATATTTACATTGCTTAACTTGTACAATATGATACAAAATAGAGGGAATTTATGTTTTACAAAACTTGCTATAGTTCACCAATAGGCATAATCACTTTGGCTTCCGACGGGAAAAATCTTGTTGGTGTATGGCTGGAAGGCCAAAAATACTTTTGCGCCACTGTGGATGAAAAGATGCTAGAAAACAACAGCCTAAAGGTATTTTGTGATACAAAAAACTGGCTTGATAGATATTTTAAAGGTGAACAACCGCAAATTAAAGAGCTCCCTCTGGCCCCTAAAGGCAATGAATTCAGACAGGCCGTATGGCAGCTTCTTTGTGAAATACCCTACGGTAAATTAACAACCTATGGCGAATTAGCAAAAAAGATTGCAAAACAAACCGGCAGATCAACAATGTCTGCACAAGCCGTTGGTGGTGCTGTCGGACATAACCCGATTTCCATAATAATTCCCTGCCATAGAGTTGTTGGAACAAACGGGAGCCTCACCGGTTATGCAGGAGGCATTGAAACTAAAATAAAACTCCTTAAGCACGAAAAAATAGACATGACAAAATTATTCATTCCCCCAAAAAATATCACTGTAAATATTGCTAAAAACAAAAGAACACAAAAATTGATTGAACAGCTTATCAATGTCTGGGAAAGTTCAGTTAAGGCAACTCATGTATTTTTATCAGAGAGTGAAATAGAAAATATAAAAAAGTATGTTCCTCAAGCACTAAAGGAAGTTGAATATTTAACAATAATTACGGATGACAATAACATACCACTTGCGTTTATGGGTATTGAAAATAACAGACTCGAGATGCTGTTTGTAAATGCCAATGAAAGAGGCAAAGGTTTTGGGACTAAGCTCATTAAATATGGCATAAAAAAATATTCGATAAATGAATTGACTGTTAATGAACAGAATCCGGATGCTTTAAGGTTTTATGAAAAAAACGGTTTTAAAGTCTACAAAAGAACAGAAACAGATGAACAAGACAACCCCTATCCTCTGTTATATATGAAATTATAGTAAAACTTATTAAAACCCGCAAAAAGTTAAATACTAAAAAAGACTCCATATGGAGTCTTTTTTATTGGTGTCGATAAGATTATCAAACCTTAACCCTTTGACAACTCTTTTTATCAGATTTTAAAAATTAGGCAATTTTAAGAGAGAAAAATACTTTATATTAATATAGGGAAAATTTGGTTAGGTATATTATGATAAGAACAGCGCTTTATCAAGTCGGAAAAAACTGGGCCGTAGGTGCTCGAGACAAGTCTATGTTGCTTGCACAGGAAGCTCAACAAGTACTTGCCAAAACTTCTGAACGGGTTTCTAAACCTAAATTTACTTTTGGTCCTAAATCTCCAGCCGCTTTATCCAAAGTATCGGCTACAGAAGCTTTGAGTAGCCAGAATAAGACATTTCACTTTGGGACATCAAAGGTTTCTAAAATGTCTTTTGGAACACCAAAATGTGATACGGAGTATATAAAACATTTGAATGCAAAAATTCCTAATATTGCAATGGCACGCAAAGATTTCTTTAGCGCTACAGGGTTGCAGCTTCATTCACCTACTACAGAAGATTTAAGAAGCTTTGTCGGAGGGTTGAAAAACATAGAATGTGGAGTAAAAGGCAAAGGAATGCTTGCTTGTAATTACCCAAGAGAAGCAGTTAAATTAGCATTACCACAAAAAGTTAAGCACGTTTTGATTGGACATGGCTGTGGTGCTACAGAAACAAATAATTGGGTATTTTATCAAAATGGAGAAAATATATTAAACTATATAAACAAAAACATCCCTAAGGGAGAACAGGTTATTGTATTGTGTTGTGAAACCGGTAAACAGAATGTCACAAAACTAGGCATTGGTACTACTGTTTCAACTCTATTAACTGATATTAGAAATCCTGCAAAGATTGTTGAGTCTGGCAGAAATGAAATTATTGGAGAATTTGTACTACCACCATACGGTAATGGAGTTGTATATTACTAAAATTAGCTTATTGAGCAATTTGTTTGTCTTATGAAACTATCGACTCAAGAGTATTACAATATGAGGATTGTTTTAAGGCTAGAGGCAAATGAAAAATTGTAACAAAATATTTATGTTTGATTCGTTTTGGGCAAAAATTAATATTGTTATAACTTAGTTTATATAGGTTTCAAAAGTGGAAGGTAGACAGGTCTGATTTAAGTATTGCTCAAAAGTTTAATATGCCAATATCTAAACCAACATCTATAAATAGCAATACTAATCAAATTAACCAATGTTCCAAAGATGGCAAAGGGATTTCTACTGGAGTTAAAGTCGCCATAGCTACGAGCTTGGTTGCTTTAGCTTCTTATGGTATTTATGCCGTAACAAGAGGAAAGGTAAAACCTAAAACAGCTCCTATAACAGGAAATAATACCTCGGTGCAAGAAATTAAAGAATTGTCAGTAAATGCATTTAAAGAAATTGGTAGATTTAACAAGGGTAGAGCTGTATTAGCTGACGGAACTAATTATACCGGTAAAATTGTTAGTGAACCAAAAGACGGTTCTAAGTTTGTAATGGAATATCTAGACGGTGTATTACAGAAGTCAACAAAAATAAAAGGTGAAGAAACTGTCTTTGAAAAGACTTATAAATATTCTGATGAATTAGGCCTTGTTAACGTAATCAAAAATAAATCTTCTGTTTTAAAGAAGTTTGTTGATGAAGCAGGTAACTTGAACATTGTAACATCTAAGCATCATAATGTAATTGATAAATCAACTGGCCTAATACGTAGAGATTGTAGATTTATTGACAAACATAATAATATTTCGGGTTCTTTCGAAACTCCTTATTGTATCAGAGCACGAGAAGGTGGTATAAATTACCCATTAAAAATAAAAGGAACCGAAGTGCAAACAGCTTTTTTAGATCCGATGTCTGGAGGTGTCGGAAACTTAGAAAAAGGCGAATGTAATCTTGTTTGGAATTATCGTGGCAGAAAAAACGATGGAGATAACGTTTTTCACATTGACACAATCTATCGTTTTAATAGTTCTGGTAAATCTATGAGAAATATTGATTTGTATGGCCGTTATGGTAAATATAAAAAATTAGACTTTGACTTTAAATCTGGATTCGTAACAAACGGAGAATCTCCATTGTTTAAATATAATTACAAAACTAATGAAATAACTGATTTAAAAATTGATAAGAATGAAGCAGAAGAACTGGTCAATTTTGCAAAAGAGCAATATGGACTTTATCAGAAAGCCCAAAAGGCAAGATTAAGAGAATACAAAGCTGGTATTTGTTAGTTAATGTAAATATTTAGCTAATCAATGTAAGATGCAACTTGAGTACTTAATTAACGAATAAAAAAAATGATAACAAAAGTTATCATCTTTTTATGGTGTCGACGGCGGGACTTGAACCCGCACGGGTTTCCCCACACGCCCCTCAAACGTGCGCGTATACCGATTCCGCCACGTCGACACAGGTATTTTAGTTATTCTATTGTCAAATTTTCAACAAAAATATATTATCATAAACATATTTTTTGTAAAAGATTTGCCGATGAAGGGACTCGAACCCCCATGAGTTTCCTCGCACGCACCTGAAGCGTGTGCGTCTACCATTTCGCCACATCGGCATTTTAAGTTGTCAAAAACAATCCCTTTGTGGCGAAGCAGCTACGCTGCGTTCTGCTATGTTAGGCAAAAACAATACTTAATTGTTTTTGCAAGCAGTTTACCGTTTTTCGGTTCCTGCCACATCGGCAAAGTCCAATTTAGTTTATAAAGTTCAATATTTGCGCCTCCGTGCCGAATGTATTCACATTCGTTCATACCCTCTCAAAAAACGATACTCAATCGTTTTTTTCGGCAGAGTGCCACATCGGCGACGTTTATTGTTGTCTTTTATTATCATAAAATTAACATCAGATTTTTGCAATAGAATTTTATACAAAAATATATATTGATAGCTTTTTATTTAATATGCTCTAACTTATATCTTTCCAAAAACGGAGCAACGTCAAAATCAGATTTCTTAATATATTTAGCTTGTGCCATATCACCTTTACCATTGATAAATGGAATGTCCATGAACATTGTTTCATCATCAAAAGCTTCAAAAATTTTTCTTGTGGGTTGGCCATTATTTGGGTCGTATTCTATATAATCATCTAACTTGCCATTTTTTAACGACAAACCGCTTGATTTATTACCGGTTTTGCTGTCTAATGTAATGTGCTCAAACCATCCGGGCATTAGTTCTTTTGTTCTGACTATTTCATTATTTGAGTTAAACAAATAATATCTATAACTATTGAAACTATCATTGACAATAATAGTTCCGTTTGTATGATGTTGTATCTCTTTCAATTCATTACCGTCATAGAGTTCGTATCTTTTGTTTGATAAAATTGCGTATTTGTCTTTTGAACCTACACTGATAGCACCGTATTCTGTCGCTTTCTTATGATTAATGACTTTTAAAACCAATGCATTGTCATAGTTGTTGTCCATTGGCTGAATGTAGATAGCTTCTTTTGTCAGGCGATTATTTTTAAATTCGGCTGTCATGACACTCGGTCTGGTTCCTCCGATTTTAGATATCGGAACAATTCTCTTGCTCAAATTACCATTATTGTCATAAAAATGAAGACTTGGAGTATTATCAACAAAAGAAACTATTTTAGCTAATTTGCCGTTTTTATCATAATATTCGATATAAGTCTGAGATATTTTGTTGTCTGTATCCAAACCTTTTATTATTCTTGTTAATTTTCCTTCTTTGTCAAACACTCTTATGCCATCTTTGCCTGCTTCAAAAGGAATTTTATTTTCCTTAAGATATTTTACATAATCGCTTCCGTGTTTGTAGCATACTTCATTGAATTCTGTATAAATTTCATTGTATTGTCGAAGTGCTCTTTTTGCATGTTTGGTTTCCTTTGACAATTCGGCATTTATTTTGTTAATTGTTCTTTGAGTTGGGTTTGTTTCCTTTATTGTTTTGTTTGGATTTTTTGAAGTTTTTTTGACAGGTTGTGCTGCTGCTTCTGCTGAATTTTTAACTGACTCCTGTTGCACAACTTTTTTGGCGTTTGTCCACCAGTTGTTTCTATGCCCGATTATTCCCAGTGCAACAACACCAGCAAGTGCTGTTGCTCCAATCATGTATTTTGCAGACTGGCTCAAACTTTTATCAACAAAAAGATTCTGCTTAGATTCTTCGTCTTTCTTTTGAACAGGTTTAATTGCATAATCTTGCGGAATTTTTATAAAACCTGTACTGTTAATTGGCATAATTTTCCTACACTATTGTTACCTATACATATAAAAACGTAGGCTTAACAATAGTTGCTAAATTTTTAAGAAATATTAAATATATATTACAGTCCTAAAATTGTACAGCTGGTACTGCTTTGTCTGCTTCCGGTGTGTTAAAGTACTCTCGTGCCTTTATACCGATTATGCCGGCAATAATTGATGTTGGGAATGTTCTAATTCTCGCATTTAACAGTTGTACACTGTCGTTGTAATCTTTTCTTGCTACAGCCAGCCTGTTTTCGGTTCCTGCCAGTTCGTCTTGCAGATTGATAAACTGTTTGTCGGCTTTGAGCTCAGGATATCTTTCCACAACCAAAAGCAGCCTTGATAAAGCATTAGAAAGGTCGCTGTTACCCTGCTGTATGCCTTTCATATCGTTTTTGTTCATTGCTCCGCCCAGCTTTGCACGAGCTTCGGCTATTTGAGTAAATACAGCTTTTTCATGCGCTGCATAACCTTTTACAGTTGCAACCAAATTCGGTATCAAATCATTACGCCTTTTCAGCTGGTTGTCTACCTGCGCCCAGTTAGAGTTAACGTTTTCATCCATTACCTGCAAATTGTTGTATGTACCAATAAATGCACCAAACAACATCACAACAAGCACTAAAACCGTGCCTAAAATAATCCATCCTGTTTTTTTCATATTATTCTCCTTCTATAAGTTGTTTACGTAATCCAAAAGTTTTTGCAGCTCTGCCACGGCAGTGTCTGCTGTTTCTATGGTCTCTTTCTTATTAAGAGTGCAGTGTTTTTCTTTGTGGCACAATAGCTTTTCATAAAAACTTTTGTTGATAGCAAAAAGCGAGTGTATCTTGTTCAAATTTTCATAAGGTGACTTTGATACTTCAATATTTTTTATTCTCAAAATTGCCTTAAAAATTGCGTTTAATGTCTTTGTCAGGGGCACAAGACTTTTTTGCAGCATTATGTGGCTATGCGCATTCATAAGATAATGTGCACGAAACTGCATTAAAAGATTCTTTGTTTCAGCCTCACATTGCAGCCGTAAATCATCCCTGTTGACGTTTATATTGCATATCACATCTTCTCCATAAAGAATCTTGTGGTTCTCTTTTATATCACTGTATTCCATCGCATACACATCAGATGAGCTGTACCACTCTTTTTCTCCCATAAAAACAGGCAGTGAATTCCTCTTGCTGCAAAAAATACAACTCTTGCCCATCCATTCTCTTGCGGGTTTCGAACATTTTCTTATATCTTCGCCGCACAAATCTGTTACAAGAACCATTAAATCCACATCTTGCAACAGGTTATCAGCTTTTTCACCTGCCTTAGCACCATAAACAAACACTGATTTTAACCTTGAGCCAAAAATGTTTTTTAATTGTTCAATAAATTTATCTAATTTTGTCATTTTTACTGTCCTTTAATTTTTACCATCCTCCAGAGGCTCCGCCGCCGCCGAACCCTCCGCCGCCGCCAAAACCGCCAAAGCTTCCTCCTCCGAATCCGCGTCCTGAGTAGCCGCCATATCCACCGCCAAAGGGTATAAATATCGGGAATATCCCAAATCTTATACATAAAAATATAATTAAAATCAGTAATAAAAATCCGAAATCATCACCCGATGATGGCTGCTGCGGCACAGGCCCGTTAACGGAAAGTGTTACACCGTATGCTCTTGCAATGTAATCTGCTAATTGATAAGTACCTCTCCAGATTCCGCTTTGATAGTCTCCCTGCCTAAAGTACGGCAGCATCTGTTCATCTCGGATTCGTCCTGCTTTCCCGTCAGGGATAATACCCTCAAGCCCGTATCCAATTTCTATTCGTAATTTTCTTTCATTTGGCGCAACAAGTACAACTGCTCCGGTATTTTCGCCTTTTTTCCCGATTTTAAACTCTCTGCCTACATCAAGAGCGGTCTGCTCAATGCTTTTACCGTCAAGAGATTTAACAGTAACAACCGCAATATCAGCGCCTGTCTTTTTTTGCAAATCCCACAAAAAAGCATTTATAGAATTTTTTGCACCGGTATCCAAAACATTCGCATTGTCAGAAATAAAACCGTCAAAATTATAAGAAGAGTCGGCAAAAGCACACTGGAGTGATAAAAACATTATAAAAATTATAGATATAAGAATTCTTTTTATCATAAAGAAATTATATTCCATTTAAAACTTAATGCAATAATCAAGTGTATAATGTATAATAGTTACGAATTAAATGCTGACAGGAGTTTGTTGTGGAAAATAAATACAAAAAAAGAATTCTTTTTCTTGGTATGCCTGACATGGCCATTATCTGCCTGTCAAAACTTGTTGCAGAAGGCTTTAATATTGTAGGTGTTGTGCCTCCTCATTTTACCGAGGCAACTTACGGGCTAATGTGCAACTTCACAAAAAGCCTCCGCCTTCCCCTTATCACATATGAAAGAACAATGGATGAGCTGGATTTTATCCACAAGGTGAGACAACTTGATGCAGATATTGCCGTGGTTTGTTCTTATAACAAAAAATTTCCGCCTGAACTTTTGAAAACAGTCAAAGGCGGCTTTGTAAATTGCCACCCCTCACTTCTTCCCGACTATAGAGGTGCTAATCCTTACAGCAATGTAATTATCAATAACGAAAAAGAAACCGGTATCACGCTTCATTTTATGGATGAAAACTTTGATACAGGCAATATAATTGCGCAAAAAAAAGTAAATATTGAAAATAAAGAAACAATGGGTACATTATTCAATAGAATGAATTATTTGTGCGCAGAGTTTTTGAGCGAGTTTTTGCAAAATTTTGAACAAAACACAGATGTTGTGTCAATGCCACAGCCGCAGGGCGAGTTTAAAAAAGCACCCGCAATAGACTCACGTAACATGAGAAACTTTATTGACTGGGATAAAGATGCTGCATACATAGACCGTTTTGTGAGAGCACTCAACCCTTTTATCAGTGCAATGACAAACTTTAGAGGCGTTTTCTTAAAAGTTTATTCTGCTGAAATCTCTGATAAAAAAGTAAAAGAAGAACCAGGCACCATCTGCCACGTAAAAGATACACTGGGGGTTGCAACAGGCAGCGGTGTGCTTTATATAAAATCTTTGCAATTCGGCTCTTACATGATTTCAGATGCAAAAAGTTTTATAGAAAAGTTTAAACCCCAAATAGGTGAAAAGTTAGGAAAATAATGGATACACTAAAGTTTGTAACAGCAGGACAGCCGATATGCAACGGAACAGCCGGCTATAAAAGAGCCTTCGAAATACTGGAAGAACTGGGCTTGGACGGTATGGAGCTGGAGTTTGTTCACGGCGTCAGAATGACAGAGGCCAATCAAAACCTCGTGCGAGATATCGTAAAAGAAAAAAATATGGTAATCACTGCACACGGGCCTTATTATATAAACTTGAACTCTAAAGAAGATGAAAAAATAGAAGCCAGCGTTAAAAGAATACTTGATACAGCACGCATGGGCCAGAGCCTTGGTGCGTTTTCCGTAACTTATCACGCTGCTTTTTATATGGGTAAATCATCTAAAGAAGTCTCTGAGCGTGTTCATAAATCAATGGAAGAAATATGCACTGTTCTTGATGAAGAAAAACTCGATATCTGGGTCCGTCCAGAAACAACAGGAAAACCCACTCAATGGGGGAACCTTGAAGAAATAGTGGAATTGTCAAAAAACTTTAAACAGGTTTTGCCGTGTGTTGATTTTTCTCATCTTCACGCACGTACAAACGGCCTTTACAACACGTACGACGAGTTTTGCGCAATATTTGATACCATTGGCACAGAGCTTGGCGATTATGCTCTCAATAATTTTCACGCACATATTGCAGGCATAGAATACGGTGAAAAAGGCGAGAAAAAACACCTTCTGCTTGAAGAAAGTGATATGAATTATAAAGACCTTTTAAAAGCATTCAAAAAATTTGATGTCAAAGGCGTTGTTGTGTGCGAAAGCCCGATTATGGAAAAAGATGCTGTAATATTAAAAGAATTTTATAACAGTTTGTAATATATCTTAACAAAAAGCCAAAAACCATGCAATTTTTTAGGTTTCCGGGTTTTCATGAGACTAAATCAAGATATAAGGAAGCAAAATAGTGGTTGGCAGTGTAAATACGGCATCCATCACCCCCGAAACAGCCGTAAAAAGTACAAAAGATAGAAATAATAATCAAAATACTTCATCCTTAAAAACAAGGGATTTACCTTTTGATAGTGTTGAATTCAAAAGTGCAGAAAAAAATCGCCAAAAAGAAGACCTTAAAACAGGAGGGATTTTTGCACTTGTCACAGCCTTGACTATTGGTATACTTGCAAGAAAACCTAAAGTCAAGGCACTTGTTCGTGTGTCAAAAGACAATCCGAATCTTAAACGATATCTTGCAATAGACCTTTTGAACAGCCATCTTAAAGATGGTACAAAACTCTCCTATGATGCAACAAAGCAGCAGATTAAAAAGGTTTATAAACAACTTGCTGTCAAATTTCACCCTGACAAATGCAAATCCGAAGATAAAGAAAAAGTGGAAAATATCTTTAAAGATATAGTGGGAGCATATACTCAACTTAAATAAGCCTGTATAAAAATTTTTGCTTATAGCAATATTTTATTACCTTTTAACTTTATATATATAATGTGCAATGGAAATTGAAAGGTCTTATATGACAGAAAAATTCAACATAGGTAGTGTTCAAAATAGTTTAATAAAACAATTAGAAAATAAAGTAAATAACAATCCCAACCAAATAAATACCAAAACACCTGATATGCCTAATGATAAGGTTGAATTGTCGACTAAAAAAGACGAGAACAAATCTTTATACAAAAAAATTGCACTCGCTGCTGCAGCTGTTCTTGCTGTTGCAGGCACAGTAGTTTATGTAAAAAAACATCCTGACAAAGCAGACGATGTAATAAAACAGGGCAAACAAAAAATAGAAGAAGCTGAAAAAGAAGCAAAAAAAGCGGTAGAAGAAAAAACAGAAAAAACAAAAAAGGTTGCAGAAGAAAAAGCCGCAAAAGCAAAAGAAAAAGCAAAAATCGCCAGAGAAGAACAAAAGGCGATTGCCGAAAAGAAACGTTTGGAAGAAATTTATCAGCGTGATATAAAACAGGTAAATGAAATCTTGTCTGATGCCATTGGAAAAACAGATGACGAGGTGGCAGGCCTTTTGCGGGAAAAATACAATGAAGAAATTCTTGGCCCATCATTTAATATTAAAAGAGCCTTGATATATAACAAAAATATTGCAGCAGAAGTACTTATAGAAAAAGCTGGCTCTGTGAAAGATCCTGTGGAAAAAGAACGCCTTCTCTCTAAAGCCGTTGATTTTGTACAAGAAGAAATAAGCCCTAGCAATGAAAGTGCCAATTTTGAAAAATTGGAAGAAATAAAATTACAACTTAAAAATCTATATAAAACAGAAGGTGTCGAATTCAAATCAAAAGATACCATAATAAAAACTATTGTCGAAAAATCAAATAAAATATTTAATCAAACAGATGAGGCCAAAAATCTCAAAGAAGCACTGGGGTCAGAAGCGGATTATTCACTTTACAAAAAACTCTGTGAAAAAAGTAAAAACTATGAAAATGTTTGGCACGAAAAAACAGACCCGATGGTATTGCTTGCTTATACAGATTTAAAACGTGACAAATCAATCAATGTTTTCTTGCACGATATTCTCCCTAAGCTGATTAAAGAAGAAAAAAATATCGTTAAACAAGAAGACCTCTATTTCAAATATTTGAATGTAACAAGAGAATATACAAACGGTAATAAACATACAAATGAAAGTTTTGATATCCTGAATGAAATGAATGAGCTGTTCTACAAAAAAGAGGTAAAACTCCCCAAAGGCGACTCATTAAAATACAAGGAAGAAATCCAATCACAGCTTAAAGAAACAATGGATGAATTTATCTTCAAAAAATTTGATTTACCTTCAATAAACACTGATGAAGAAAAAATGGCACTTGCAAAAAGAGTTATTAACCGCTCAAATGGAATTATCTTTTATCTTCTCCCTGACCAGGTTAAAACATCGCATATAACAGAAGCGCTTGTAAAAATGGGTAGACAGAACAAAAATGAAAAATATATAGAAAATGCAATTGATCTGGCAATGTCCAAAAATGAGAAAAAACATGCCTCAGAATTAATCAATGATATCTTAAATAAAGATGAAGATATTTCAGCAGGTTTGAAAGACAAATTAATCAAAATTCGCGAAGATTTTAAAACAGCTTCTAAAAAAGCCGCTGAAGAAATTTCTGCTTCAATCAAATCAAAATCACTTGAACAAGCGTTTGAAACCTTTACATCAAGACCTGAAACTAAAGAAGCAATAAAAGAATTTGCACAAAAAACAGGCAATTCTGAAGCTCAAATTATTGAAAAAATGCAGCAAGGAGACGGTGAAACAATTAGAAGGATTGTTAAAAAATCTATTAACAATACCAACGCTGAAAAATGGATGTCTGATTTAAAATCAACACCTGTTTGGGATGATGTTATCACTTATCTTGATAAAGTGGACGATATTGTAAAAGATAAAGTAGAACTTGAATACCTTCAAAATATAAGACTGCGCGCTTTAGCCGCAAATGTCCAAACAA
Organism: Clostridium sp. K4410.MGS-306; assembly: GCA_000980375.1. Lineage (GTDB taxonomy): Bacteria > Cyanobacteriota > Vampirovibrionia > Gastranaerophilales > Gastranaerophilaceae > Limenecus > Limenecus avicola. The sequence goes on from LARD01000009.1 coordinate 185,982, forward strand.
CAAAAGCTGCGTATCCTGAAAAATCAGAAGGCTATAGAGAAATCTTAAGATCTCATGTTACAAATATGCTCTATGGCAAAGATATGAACGGCAAACTTGCACAAGAAAACATAGACGAAAATGCTGTTAATAAAATAACAAATTATTTAGAAACGCTGGTCTGGGTTCCTGTACCTGAGACAACAATGTATAGTGCAATAGAAAGAATCCTTGAAAAACCCTACGGACTTTCTGAAAATACAATAAATGCACTTAAAACCAAAATGGAAGAAATAAAAACCCGTTTGAAAATCAAAACAGAAGAAGACTATTATGATGAATTCTTCAACAGATTCAAAAGCGGAAAATCAGGCGGTGCAGGCAGAGCTTCTTCTAAACTCACAAAAGAAACGGCTATAGACACTCTTAACAAATACATAGAAGGCGATAAATTGAAAGCTGACTCTACAAAAGCGCAAATCAAAGCCGCATACAGACGTCTTGCTCTTAAATATCACCCAGATACTTGTAAAGAAGCTGACAAAGCTGCCTACGAAGAAATCTTTAAAGAAATCGGCGAAGCTTACGGCGCGTTGAGATAATCATTCAATTAGCGCGGGTTGATTATGATTCTTCAAAGCATCATCAACCACACACGGCTCGGGAATCTGCTTGGCATTTTTGGCACCAAGCTCTGTCAACCTTTCGCACTGTCTTATTACATTGTCTCTGCCCATGAGCTTTGTCATAGCTTTTGACAGGTTTGTTTGTACACCGTTAAGGTCTTTTACCATGTCTGCAAATTTGTCTATCATCTTTCCTGCAAGACCGGCAATTTCCTGTGCGTTTTTGTTCTGGCGGTTGACCATATTAAAACTGTTAATGATTTTTAATGCTGCAAGAAGCGTTGACGGAGACACAGGCATGATTTTGTTTTTCCACGCAAGCTCCCAGAGCTCTCCATTTTCAGCAAAAAGCATTGCATAGCAGCTCTCAACCGGTATAAACATCAATACATACTCGGGTGAAGCAAACTCTTCTATTTCAAAATACTCACGCTTTGCCAGTCCTGATATGTGCGTTTTTACAGAATCTTTGAACTGTTTCAGGGCAAATTGTGCTTCGTCTTCGTTTTGTGCATTTATATAGGCATCATAAGAGGCAAGAGATGTTTTTGCGTCAATAAATACAGCCTTGTTGTCCGGCAGAAAAATAGTTGCATCAGGTTTTTTAGAGCCGAATCCTGTTTGCGTGTCATACTCTTCGCCTTTTCTCAAACCCGAAAGCTCAAGCACTTTTTCAAGAATAAGCTCGCCCCACTTGCCTTGTTTCATGTTGTCGCCTTTTAATGCAGAAGCAAGAGTGTTTGTGTCGTTAGAGATTTTTGCTCCTGTCTCAATAACCTCTTTAATGTGCATATCCAGTTTTGCACCCTGTTCAATATTATATGTGGATTGCTTTTTCAGCTCTTCAAATTTTTCTTTAAACGGTTCTAAAATTTCAGTAATTCTTTCCTTCGACATGTTGGAAAAATCCTGAGTCGTTTCTTTAAAAATTTTGTTTGACAGATTTTCAAACTGCAGCTGCATTTTTTCATAAATATCTGAATAAGCGGATTCTACAGCAGCGTGTTGTTTTTGCTGTATATTTTTCATAACAAAAAAAGTAACAACCGCACCTAAAACCAAACCTGTTATAAACAAAATAATTTCCATAAATATCTCCCGTTTTGATAATTATATATTAGCATAACAATGTAACAGAGTTGTATTTTGTAAAAAAAACAATATAATATTAGTATTATTGACCGGAGGCAGGAACGTGAATAATAGACGCTGGTATGACAAACACAGAGAAACAAGGGTTGCTTTAGACCTGTTAAAAAATCTGCATTCAACAATACAAAGCAAACTTTCAAACGATATTATAAACGTTGCCAGTGCAATAAAAACAGTGCACAGAGAAAATGATACTGCACCCTTGAGTATAGGGCTCGAAAGAGTGCTTGGCCTCTATCAAACAAACAAAGGCCGCCGCTGGTATGACAAACAGCCCGACCTTTCTGTTGCAATCAAGACAATTTCGACATTACCTGAAAGTGATTATGAGAATATCATGGAAGGTATCTGTATGTCTTTAAAATAGGGAAAAATCATGGCAGATTTTTCACGCAACGAACTCATCTGGGGAAAAGAAACACAAAACCTGCTCAAAGATAAAACAGTATTTGTCTTCGGTCTTGGCGGCGTCGGAGGTTTTGCACTGGAATCTCTTGCAAGAGCCGGCGTGCAGAATTTCACTGTTGTAGACTTTGACTGTGTTTCCTCATCCAATATCAACCGTCAGATTATTGCACTCACTTCCACAATCGGCTGCAAAAAAACAGACCTGTTTGAAAAAAGACTAAAAGATATCAATCCTGATATCCAACTTACCTGCGTATGTGATTTTTATAATGAAAATCTTCGAGATGATATATTTAAAACAAAACCTGACTATGTAATAGACGCAATAGACACTATGCGCTCAAAAATAGATTTGCTTGTGTATTGCAAACAAAATAATATTCCTGTTATTACTTCAATGGGTGCAGGCAACCGCCTTGACCCAACACAGCTTTATATTACGGATATAAAAGACATAGAAAATAAAAAATGTACTTTTACAAAAAATGTGCTGTATCAACTAAAAAAACACGGGATAGAAGAAGGAATTACAGCTGTTTGCAGCAGAGAGTGCCCGTCTGTGTTGGAAAGAATCTCTTCAAAAGAAAATATAGAAACCAAAAACGGCGAAAAGATTGAGTTTACAAAAATAACCCCGGGTTCCACACCTTTTGTCCCAGCTGTTGCCGGATATTTTATGGGATATCAGGTTCTAAAAGATTTTTTATCATAAAAAAATAAAAAAAACCGGAATCCATAATGAATCCCGGTTGAATCTTGTTTGATTCCTCGTGTGTGTAAGTAAGTGTAGGTTAGTGTGGTAGGTCAGTGTGTATGTATGTGTTTAAAAATTAAATCTCTCTTTAAATCTCTTTTTATCTCTCGTATATATATAAAGTATTTCCATAAGAAATAATTGCCTTTTTTGTTTAATTGAGCTTAATATTTCTTAATAAACAAAGGCAAAAAAAAGGGAGCTTTTTTCAAACCTCCCATATTTCCCCATTTCTCCGTATATTTACGTACGATTTCTCGATACGTTAATATTCGATACCTTGTCTTGCCATAACACCCATATCAAAGTAGTGTTTAATCGGCTTCATTTCTGTTACCAGGTGAGCTAAAGCTACAAGCTCGGGGTGAGCATATCTTCCTGTTAACACAATTTCCAAGCTTTCAGGCTTGTTTAATAAAACGTCTTTTACCTCGGAAACTTTAATCATATTCATTGCTACGCAAATGTTTAATTCATCGAGGATAACCAGCTGGTATTCACCGCTTTGAATAGCCTGTTTTGCCAATTCCCAGCCTTTTTTAGCTTCTTTGTAGTCTTCCATGCACACATTGTGTTTGTAAACAACTCTGTCCATACCAAACTGGTGCACTTCAAGATTTTTCAAGAACTTACCGGCAGAAGCAATTTCACCGTAAGTTGTACCGGAGTCACCTTTTGTAAATTGGATAACAAGAACTTTCCAGCCATGACCTAAAGCACGCAAAGCTAAACCTAATGATGCTGTTGTTTTACCTTTTCCATCGCCAGTGTAAATTTGAATATAACCGTGCTCTAACAAAGTTGTGTCCTCCGTTCGATAAATTGAGATTCTTATCTCATTCATCATTATAAATATTTTTTTACTGTTCTGCTTCGATTAAATGGAGTAGATACTCTATCTATTTTGTTTCGGAATTAGGGTAAAATTTACACTTATTGCGCAAAAAACAAATTAACACAATACTTGTTTGTCCCCTAAAATTTTTATATCAATTATTATTTGATTAACATCCGAACTCGCCGAACTTGTATAACCATATTAAAACAAATTTTTCCAACTTGGGCAATTTTTGTTTTGTCCATGCTTTTTATTTTACAATTTTACTCCCGTAATAGTTGTCAAAATACTGTCTGGTTGCTGATTTCAAGTAGTGTCAAAAAACTTTTACATTTAATTTTTTATCAATTCTTAAAAAAGACTTGAAACCATGGAAAACATTGTATTCAATCTTTTTTTATAAAAATAATTGTGGTTAAAATTTTGTAATTATTTTTTGTTTTTTGCAAATCCTACTTTTTTATTCTGTCAAACCAGCCCTTTAAAATTTTTAAAGGTGCTCTGGTGAGCCCAAGCGCGTTTGCTTCAATATCCTTGCTGATTACAGAACCGGCACCAACAGATGCGTTCTCGCCGATGTGAGCGGGCGCTACGATTACGGAATTTGATCCTGTAGAAGCATTGTCATCAATCACGGTATTGAATTTTTCTTTTGTGATGTGGTTGTAGTTTGCTGTGATTGTGCCTGCTCCTATGTTTACGTTACTGCCAAGTGAGCTGTCACCAATATAGCTTAAATGGCAGACGTTTGTGTGGTCTTTGATTTTTGTCTTTTTAATTTCTACAAAATTACCGATTTTAACCCCTTCACCAAGCTCAACATCTCCTCTAAGACGTGCAAACGGCCCGATTTTGCAGTCTTTTCCTATTTTGTTTTTTCCTTCAATATAAGTGCATGGATAAATTATTGTATCAGCTGCAATTTCTGTTTCGGGAGAAATATAAGTTGTGTCAGGGTCTATAATTGTTACACCGTCAGCTAACAATTTGTCGTTTACTCTGTCTTTCAAAATCTTTGCTGCTTGTGCAAGATGCTTTTTAGAGTTAATTCCGTAAGACTCCTCATTGTTTTCAAGAATATAAGACTGTGCCTTCAAACCCTTTGAAATAGTCCATTTAACAATATCTGTCAAATAGTACTCATTCTGCGCGTTGTTGGAATCCAGATTCAAAAACGCTTCATGCACTTTTGGCCAATCGAGCAAATAAACACCCGTGTTTATTTCTTTAATCTTTTTCTGCGCGTCAGAAGCATCTTTTTCTTCAACAATTGCTTTTAAATTGCCGTTTTCATCCCTGACAATGCGACCGTAGTTTGTCGGGTCTTCAAAAATTGCAGACATAACAGTCAATGCAGATTGGCTTTGTGTGTGGGCACTGATAAATTTATTAAGGGTTTCTGCTGTAAGTAGTGGCGTATCTCCGCAAAGAATCAATACCTGACCTTCAAAACCTTTTAAATCTTCATAAGCCTGAAAAGCTGCATGGCCTGTGCCAAGCTGGGGAGATTGCAGCCTGCATTTTGCGTTGTCATAATTTTTTGTTACATAATTTTCAACTTCATCAGCGCAGTGTCCTACGATAACATAATTTTCTTTAGCCATACCGGTGCCGTTAACAGCGTCTATTACATAACCAAGCAGTTCTTTGTTAAAAATTTTGTGCAGCACTTTTGGTGTTTCAGATTTCATTCTTGTCCCTTTGCCCGCTGCCAGTATAATTGACTTAATCTGTGAATTTATTGTATTTGTCATATTAATATTCCTTTATAAATATATATTTCTTTAATTATTCTATATCAAAGCAAAATAATGGGCTTGGTTTAAATTTTTGTAAATATAGCTCCATAGAATTAATTCTATGGGGTTATATTTTATCGATAATTGTGATATAACTATGTATAATCAGGGGAAGATTATATAAAAACAGTCTGAACCAATATTTATATAACGAGATAGATAGCGTCAAGGCGCAAATTAAGAGAAAAGGAGAATTTATGACAGTAGGTCAATTCGTATTCATGTTACACTCCCACCTCCCCTACTACAGAAAAGCCGGAATGTGGCCTTTCGGGGAAGAGAACCTGTATGAATGCATGGCAGAAACATATGTTCCTTTGTTGAATGCAATTTCCGAGTTGTACGATGATGAAGGCATAAAAGCAAAATTAACAGTAGGTATCACTCCTATTTTGGCTGAACAGTTAAACGATGAACACCTCCAGAACGGTTTTATCGAATACTTAGACGCTCGTATCACTGCAATTTCAAAGGATTTAGAAAGATATCCCGATCCTGAAGTTGCTCACTCACAGCATTTAAAATATCTTGCAAAATATTACTTTGACTGGTTCAACCACATCAAAGATTCCTTTATTAATAAATATAATAAAGACCTTATCAGCGCATTTAAAAAATATCAGGACTTAGGTTGTATTGAAATCACAACATCAGGTGCAACTCACGGATTTTCACCGCTGCTTGCTACTGATTCAAACCTCAATGCGCAATTCAAAATCGGTTCTGATACAACAAAAAGATTGTTCGGCAAAAAAGCAAAAGGCTGCTGGCTGCCAGAATGTGCTTACAGACAGGGCTATGAATACATCGGCAAAGACGGCCAGAAAAAATGGAGACCGGCTATCGAAGTTACTCTGCAAAACAATGATATCGAGTACTTCTTTACAGAATCTCACGTAATCGAAGGCGGAAACTCAATCGGCAACAGACGTGTAATCGGTGTTTACGGAAACATTGAATACATTCCTCTGCCTGAAAGAGAACCCACAGGATACGATACATATTCTGCTTACTGGCTGCCCGATGCACAGGTTGCAGTAATGGGAAGAAACGACAGAGCAGGGTTCCAGGTTTGGTCAGCTGCTGACGGCTATCCGGGAGACGGCTGCTACAGAGAATTCCACAAAAAAGATGACAAATCAGGCGGACACTACTGGAGAATTACATCTTCTACAACAGACCTGGGCGACAAAATGCTCTATGACCCTGTGCTGGCTATGTCTCAGGTTAACCTGAACTCTGACCACTATACAACACTTATTTACCACCTGTTGAATGATTACAAACTTTCACACGATGGTAAAGAAGGTCTTGTAATGGTTTCATTCGACACAGAACTTTTTGGCCACTGGTGGTTTGAAGGTGTTGAATTTATTAAACAGGTCATAAGAAAATTCAATAACTACCTCCCGCAGGTAGAAAGAATGACAGCAGGCGAATACTTAAAAGCTCATCCGCCGACAGAAGCTATCCAGATTCCTGAATCTTCTTGGGGACAGGGCGGTCACTTCTATGTATGGCAAAACCATCTTACAGAATGGATGTGGCCAATTATCCACGGTTGTGAAAAACGTATAATTGACATTGCTTCAAAATACGAAAAAATTCCGGAAGATAAACTTCTGCATAGAGCACTCAATCAGCTGGCAAGAGAAAACCTCCTGCTTCAAAGCTCTGACTGGCCGTTCTTAATCACAACATGGCAGGCAAAAGACTATGCAACAGACAGATTCAGAGAACACGTTGAAAGATTTGAAACAATCGCTGATATGATTGAATCAGGCAATATCGATGAAAACGCATTGTCTGAAATCGAATCAATCGATAACTGCTTCCCTGTAATCGATTACAGAGCATATCTTCCTATTGAAGAAGGCAAAATCCCACAGCAGGAAGAAAAATTGAAACCTTTATATCAATAATATCTGTTGATAAATAAAGCAAAAAATACCTCCGATAAATTTATCGGAGGTATTTTTATAATAATAAAGTTATTTATTTTTCAGGAGCAAATCCAACAACCTGTGCAAAAAGAACTTCTTCTCCAAGGTTTAAATCAAGCTTGTAATTTAAAGCACTGCTGTTGACCCCGTATAAGAAAATAGTGTTCAAATTGTTTGCTGCACTGTAAAGATATACATTCTGCCCGATAAAACCGCAGTCAACAGAAGCAAGATACTTGCTCTGTCTTGCAAGATTTGCTGTATACAAAAGAATCAAAGGTGCTTTTGTGCCAACAATCGGTCTTATGTCCTCTTTGCTAAATGCTTCTAAAGTGTGCATTTGCGGGTTGTATTTGTACAATCCGTCAGGCAAAGACGCATAAATCGTGATAACCTGTGCATTCAAAGCACTGGGCGTGGTTTTTTTCCCGTCAGGCCTGTTTATGCCGTTAGCGGCCCATAAAAGATTTGACAAGGTCTGAATGGGAATCTCCTGTTTTGTAAACTTTGTGCTGGAGTGCCTGTTTTTCAATGCTTCCATCAAGGGCATTCCTCCGGTAATAACGGGCTCGGGCAGTTTTATGTCATCTAAAACAACTTTTGCAAATGCTCCGTTTGCTGCACCAATGATGCCTGCTAAAACACATAATGAAACCATTAATCTTTTGAAATTTTTCATCCTAACTTACCTTATCTCTCTTTTTTGATAACCAATCTCTGTTAAATTCGTCAAAGTCTGCGATAATATCATTTACCGCAGGCAGCTTGCTGTATAGCTCTCTTGTTTCCATAGATTCTATAGCAACAATTTTGCCTATGCCCGCACGTCTTGCAGATTCAATGCCTGATACAGCATCTTCCACAACAATGCATTCCTGTGGCTCAAGCCCGAGATTTTTTGCTGCAATTTCGTAAATATCAGGCTCGGGTTTGCCTTTGATTTTTCCGTTGTCGTAAACAATTTTTGAAATATCAAACCACTTTTCAAGCCCAAATTCTTTTATAAAGAATTTGACATTAACTTCTTCTGACATTGTTGCAATCGTGTGCGGGATGTTGTTTTCGCACAGGTAGTTTAAAAATTCTACAGCACCTTTTGCGAGCTTAAAGTTTTCTTTGTCATCAGCACACATTTGACGGTAAACAGCTTCTTTTTCTGTCTGGCATTTTAACACAAGCTCTTTTTCAGGCTGTCTTCCGATAAGATATTTTACAATGTCCTCGTTGGTGCGGCCAAACATGTATTCTCTCATTTCCTCATCTGTAAAAGCATTGCCTCTAAGAGTTTTTGAGTACTCTCTCCACGCCTCAAGGTGCATCTTTGAATCCCAGAAAAGCGTGCCGTTAAAATCAAATATTACGCCTTTGTATCTTTTTTCTTCCATTGTTATTACCATTTGTTGTAGTGTATTCTGCTAGAGTCATATCTTTTGGGGCGTTCCTGTCTGCTTTGAGCATAACCCAGCGATATCAAAGCAAACGGTTTCACATGAGACGGCAGGTCAAACCGTTTTGAAAATTTTTCCATAACCTCTTCCCACGGATACACGCCCATCCAGCAGGTATCCAAGCCCAGTGCCCTGGCCGCAAGCAGCATGTTTTCAATAGCTGCTGAACAATCAACCTGATAAAAACCCTTTGCCATTTCTTTTTCTGTGTCGCCGCATACCATAATGCATACAGGCGCTGTTAAAAGAGCAGATGCATAAGGGTGCATTGATTCAATTTCGAGCACCAGCTGTTTTTCGTCAAAAACTACAAAATGCCATGGCTGTTTGTTACACCCTGAGGGTGCAAACATTCCCGCTCTTAAAATTTCGTCTACAAGATCAGGGTTAACGGGTTTGTCCAGATATTTTCTTACACTTCTTCTGTCATAAATAGTATCAATCGTATTTTCCATACAAATCACTCCGCTCAACCGTTTTTTTTTTATTTAATTTACAGACCGATTATAGCATATAATTCCCCTGTTCGATATTACCGAGTTGGGGGTTTTTACAATTCAGAGCAGATTCATAATCTCGCGGCATTTTTCTTTCATTATTTCAGCAGCAAAGGATACTTCGGGCATGTGTGTTGAGGAATAATTGTATTCACAATAGTCATACAACAGACAACTGAGTGAATGAATGTTCACGATTGTGGTTTGGATTTTTGATAAGTCATCTTTTGTGATATCTTCTTCGAGCATATAGATTTCCCTTTCCGTGCTATTTGCCTGTGTATTAATTTAAAGTATAACATTAAAATTAAACTATGACAAATAGCACGATTTTGATTGTACAAAAAAATATAAAAAAATTTAGAGAAATAAAAGGCTTGACTCAAGATAAATTGAGTGAGGCAACCGGGATATCGGCAGACTATATTTCAGAGATTGAACGCGGTAAGAAAAACCCGAGTTTAAAAAGATTGATATTAATCGCAGAGGCTCTAGAGGTAGATATAAGAGAACTCTTCACCCCTCAAGATTAAAACAAACCAGCGAAGGCGCAGCCGAGCCTAAACAAGCGGGGTTCGGGGGCAGTATGCCCCTGATGGCGAAGTCTGTTAATTAGAGATTTTTAAGCAATGAAATGAAAATTTACGCCTCCTTGTGAGGTGAAATTTTCGTTTCAGGGCTTTAAAAGCTCTTTCGAACAGCGTGTTTCTTTCTTTTGGTTCGTTTTCTTTCTTTGCATCGCAACAAAGAAAGAAAATGAACAAGAGCAATTTTAATTGCGTTAAAGTATTATTTTATTTTTTTTATCGCATTCTTTCGAACGCTCTGTTCATTTCTTTTCTTTTTTTGCGGTTAAAAAGAAAAGAAACGAACCAAAGAAAAGAAAAAGAACGCTAGCTCAAAAGAGCTTTTAAAGTCTTTGAGCAGAAATTTCATCCCACAAGGGGCTGTAAATTTCTACTCAAATCCTTAAAAATCTCTAATTAACAGACTTCGCTATCAGGGGCATACTGCCCCCGAACCCTCTGTTTTGAGAAGATTCTTGCGCGGCTGCGCCCCGAACCCCGCTTTTTAGGCTCGGCTGCGCCTTCGCTTTTTGGGGTGTTATATGGCTACTTTGCCTTCAGTAATTTTAAAAATCTCCACGTCTTTCAAATACTCCTCATCAAAATGAAGCGTGTCCACAGATGTGATAATCGTCTGTGTGTTTGCGCCAATCGCATTTAAAAGATAATTCTGCCTGATGTTATCAAGCTCTGCTAATACGTCATCTAAAAGCAAAACAGGTGTGTCATCAATTTTTTCCTTGATAAGCTCAAGCTCTGCAAGCTTTAAACTCAATACCACTGTCCTTTGCTGGCCTTGGGAGGCAAACTTTTTGGCTTCAATACCGTTTATAAAAAACGAAACATCATCCCTATGCGGCCCCACAAGCGCCTGTGCTCTGATAATTTCTTCAAGCTTTCTTTCATTCAGCTTTTGCTCAAATTGTGCTGCAATTTCTTCTACAGTGAGCTCTTTGTCAAAAGAAAAATCAATATCTCCTGCAACAGTAGAGTTGTAAACCGTTGTCAGAATCTCATGCTGTGCAATTTGTATATGTTTTTCCATTGCAATTTTTTGAAGCTCTTTTAAAAACTTTAAACGCAAAAATATAATGTTGCTTCCGCTAATACAAAGCTGGCTGTTAAAAACCTCCAGAAGAGATGTATCTGCGTTGATGTTGCCTTTTATGTCTTTAAGGTGATTGTTTTTTTGTATCCTTATTTTGTTGTACTTTGCTACCCTGTCAGGATAAGCGGGGTATATCTGGCTTATGGCCATATCCAGCCAGCTTCTCCTGTCATCCGGCACTCCTCTTAACAGAAGTAAATCGTTGACAGAAAAAGACACAACAGAAAGATTGGTGCAAAAATCAGCAGACTTGCTTTTTTTTACACCATTTACTTTCATTTCTTTTCTTTTGGGAGGATTAATCAAAACATCCAGCTCTTTTTCCATGTCATTTTTTTCAACAACAGCCTTTAGCCTTGCAAAAGGTTCTCCCCACAAAATAAGCTCACTGTCTGTTTTTGCACGTGCAGAGTTTAAGCACGACAAGTAATAAACCGCCTCTAAAAGATTTGTTTTCCCCTGTGCGTTTTTACCTATCAAAAGAATTTTGTCCTTAGAAAACTCAAGGCTCAAATCTTTGTAGTTTCTGTAATTTTTAAGCTCCACAGACCGTATAAACATAACGTTATTATACCATCTAATTCATATAAAGGTTTACGCTGCACTGAAAATGGGTATAATTTTGTTATGCAAAATATTAATGATTTTAAAAAACAAAGTCTTAAGCTTTTTACCGACAAAATCATATATGAATTACAACCCTTTGAAGAACAAAGGATAGAAGCTTATAAAAAATATAAAAAGGCTTTAGTTATATTTTTACTTTTTCTTGTCTTTATTATTATATTTTTAATTTGCATGTTTATTGTTAAAGTACCAAAAGAATATGAGTCCTTTTTTTCTATATTCTTGGCGGCAACAGAAGCTGTTGCTTTATATTATTTGGGGCAGATTTTTTTGATTTCAAAAGACTTTGAAAGAAATCTAAAAAAACAAATAATGACGTTGGTCTTTAAAAATGTCCCTAATTTTAAATGGCAGGAAAAAAGTGATATATCAAATTATATGATTGAAAAATTCAGACTTTTTGATTTTGATTTACAAAGTAGAAATGATGATGATTGCTTTAAAGGTAAATATAAAGATATAGATATCGATATTTGTGAAACTGCATTGAGAATTACTTTTAGAGGGATTCTTATTTGTCTGTCATTAAAAGATAAAAATTATAAAGGGTTAACTTTAATTAAACAGGATAATCTATTTACTACGATTGATAAACCTTTAAAAAGCTATATTAAAAATAATGATTTAAAGCTTGTAAAACTTGAAGATGTGGAATTTGATAAAATTTTTAATGTCAGCTCTTCTGATCAGATAGAAGCAAGATATATATTAACAACTTCTTTTATGGAAAGATTGAAAAATCTTAAAACTGTTTTTAAAGCAGATAAGGTAGAAGCATCCTTTTGCTCTAATTATGTATTGATAGCACTACACACCTGGAAAGATTTGTTTAAACTCGGTAATGTTACAAAACCTGTCTACAACTTTAACCAGTACAAAACAATGATAGACGAGTTTGCGTCAATTTTTGAATTGATAGATGAATTAAAATTTACTGACAATATAGGCCTGTAAAAAGTTATGCAGCTGTTACAAGACTGTGGATTATCTCGTTAATTTCATTTGCACCTTTTTGTAATACGTCTTTGTATTTTTCATAAAACATTCCGTCTCTTTGCACTGCTTTTAAATCAGCTTCTGCCAGAATGCAAAGCATTAAAAAATCATTGCCGTTTTTAAGTGTTTTAGCAAATTCCTCGGTGCTTGTAATACCTTTGTTATAACGCTCCAGCCAATCATGGTTTCTTATCAGAAGACAAATATCATCCTTTTGAGCTTTCGGCATATCAAATTTGTTGAGTATGAACCCAGCGTCCTTGGCAGAACAAACCGGATGAGTCTTGTCAATTTCACCTTCTTTTTTGGTAATATCATGCATCAAAACAGCCAGCTGGAGGTTTCTTCTGGCTTCTTGCGGCAATTTTAGATAATCACTATGAGCCATTACTCCCTGCAAAACCTTGAGCGTGTGAACAGCCACACAGTAGCTGTGCGTGTGGTGCTGAACTTTTCCTATAAGAGTTAAAAATTCCGGCAGTGCTTTTATTATCGCATTCATCTGTTTTGTCAAAACAGGACAGCCCGGTATGGTTACTTCGTTTTCTTCAACAAACTCTTTTACATATCTGAAAACCCTTGCAGAGCTGGAAAAATCCTCTTCAATAAGATTTGAAACAGAAGGATACCCTCTCAACGTTGTATACAATGGCCCCTGCTCAATAGCAAAGCCAAAAAGCCCTGTTATATCTGTTTTTTGAGCATGGCTATATTTTTGCAAAAGTCTGTTGATGTCTTCAATAAAATCTCTTCTAGGATACTTGAGCTCAAGAGAAAAATCACACGACGAAATATCAGTGCACAAAAACTCACTGCCCTGTTTTTCCATTTCGTCTAATGCTTTAAAAAATTTTTGGGTTATTTCGTTTGAAATCATAGCTATATATTAGCATAAGAATTTTTTAATAAATAACAAGGAAAGATTTTAATTTTCTTGCACTTGCATGTTTGTCAGAAATTATCTCAAAGTCTTTGTAATCGGGGTTGTCTGTGCCTTTGTAATTTAATGAAGTAGACCCGCCGCCGTCAAAATTCATAGCTTTTTCAAGACACAAATCCTCGCAAACTTTGTACAACTCTGGCAGCGTGAGTTTGTGATAAATATTTGCAATAATGATGTAAATATCTCCGTCTTTTATGCCAATAGCTGTTCTTGCACATTTTTTCAAGGCCGTAATAGAGTCCCGTGTAACTTTTCCGTTTTCGTCTTTGGAAACAAAATATTCTCTTGAAAGCTTTAAGTCAGGATAAATCATCGGCCCTGCCTGTACAGAGTGCACTATTTCACACCTGAACGGTGCTCTGGCATTGTGTGCAGCTATATCGTATCTTGTTTCACCTTTGCAGTTTAAAACTCTGAATTCTGTTCTATTTAAAATTGTATCAATATGCGGCTCAAGTGCCTTGTTGTTCATAAGACTTGCGTTTGTTGTCGGGTCTAGTACAGTTTTTCCATCAATTACAACATAAGAGGATGTCCCGTGATTGTTGGGGTCAAAATATCCTGCATTAATAACAAGCTCGGCGCCGGTTTGTTTATATACATCTTTGTTAAACGTCAAAAGCTTTGTTACATAAGGTTTTATACAGGAGTTTCTTTCTTTGGGGATTCTTATTATATAAAGCCCTTTGTTGTTGGTAATTTCAATATTTTTTGTCCCTCTGCATACAACAGGACAGGCTCCCGTAGTGAATATAACTGCAGCACAAATCAAAAACATCATGGATATCAATTTTTTCATCTCAAACTCCAAAGATTATACGTCTTTTATCTTTTTAAATATAAATATAGCTATCAATATTGCAATCGGCTGGATTGACGAAGTAAGATAGGGGCTTAGTATACCTTTTTCCGCACACATATCAAAAAACGGCAGTGTTATGTAATAACCAAAAACAATACCAATACCTATAACAAAGTTAACAAGCTTCTGCTCTCTGGGTCGGGAAAAACCGAGCAATGACCCCAGCACAGCAAACAAAACACAAATTGCTGAATGGAAATATCTTTGCAGATACTTGTTTAGCATAAACCTGTATTCGTCTTTCAGGTTTTCAGATTTTAGCATTCTTATATATTCTGTAATTTCAGAATTATTCAATTCTCTGTCTTTTTTTGTTGAATAAGACATTATCTTGAAAGCAGTATTGGCCTTGTCACCTTTTAGAACCTGTATGGAGGGAATATTAGTTATTTTTTTAAATACTCCGTCTTTGGTCAATTCATATTTTTTTACGTTGTGAATAACCCAGCTGTCTTTTGTATAAACAGCATAATCAGACTGCATAATGCTGCTTAGTACACTTGTGTCTGTGTATTGAGACGAATCAAAATTCAAAACCAGCGGATGGCTAATCATATCGCTGTAATATCTTGGTACAACAATAATTTTTTCGAGCTGATCATGTGCAGCTTTTACAGTGTAAACAAAATGCGTGTCAAAGGTTTCGCCTTTTAATTGATTAATCTTTTTTTCGCTGTATGGAATAAGCGTGTTGTATAAAGAAAAACATAAAACAGAAATAAAAATACTCAAAACAATGATAGGATAAACTATACGCCAGAATGTAAGCCCGATTCCTCTTAATACAGTAAGCTCAGAATCTTTGCTCAATTTGTCAAACGTAAAAAGTGTACCCAGCAAAAGGCCTACTGGCAGTGCTTTACCCACAATTTTGGGGATTTCGTAAATCAAAAGCTGGATGCCAACCATCGGAGTGTACATACCGGACAATGTTCTTTTTATTACTTTTAAAAGAGTTTCCGGAGCAATCCATATAACAACAAACAGGAATATACAAACAAGCGTTGCAGCAAATACCTGCTTTGTAATATAACCGTCAAAAATCTTTGTTGGTAATGAAATCTTAGGCAGCTGCATTACAGAGTAAAGTCCTTTCCGAGATAAAACTGCTTGGCAACAGGGTCGTTAGCGACCTCAACACTTTTGCCCTGGATTTTTATCTTGCCGTCAAATATAACATAAGCTCTGTCAGTGATAGAAAGAGTTGCTTTGGGGTTGTGGTCGGTAATCAAAACACCCAGCCCTTTTTCTTCGGAAAGCTTTCTTATGTTGTCTTTGATTTCGCCAATGGCAATAGGGTCAATACCCGTAAACGGTTCATCCAGCAGAATAAATTCCGGACTTGCCGCAAGCGCACGTGCAAGCTCTACCCTTCTTCTTTCTCCACCCGAAAGAGAAATAGCCGAGAATTTTCTCTTTTTCTCCATACCAAATTCGTTTAACAAATCTTCTAATTTTTGCTTTTTCTCTTCTTCATTGAGCTTGTCATTCATTTGCAAAACAAGTTTTATGTTGTCTTCAACAGACAGCTTTCTAAAAATAGAGGCTTCCTGCGGAAGATAGCCGATACCTTCTTTTGCACGGATATTCATAGGCACATTTGTGAGCTCTTTATCATCGAGATAAACTGCACCGCCATTGGCTTTGACAAGACCTACAACCATGTAAAATGTTGTGGTTTTACCGGCCCCATTCGGGCCTAAAAGACCAACAACTTCACCTTTGTTAACTTCAAAGCTTATGTCGTTAACAACTGTTCTGTCTCCGTATATTTTAACAAGATTTTTTGCGATGATTTTCATATTTTTACTACCTTTATTATTAATAAAGGATAGCACAAAAGGCATGAAAAATTAAATTATTTTCTTGGACAAATCAGGCTTTTTTATCAAGCTTTTGAGTCTGGGCATTTACCTCTTTGTCTTTTAAATTAACATCTTTAGCCTTGGGGGCTTCCATGTTCAGCCCTTTCATAATAGGATGCAATACCAAATGGCTCAATTCGGGTGCAAGAAGTGTTAAACCGACTACAGAACCCACAATAGAGCTCATTTCCAAACCGCCTTTGGCAATAAAGAACTGTCTGAAAAACTTACCGTCTTTTTCTTCTTCCATAACTTTCTTTAAAATAGCTTCGTTATCCTTGTGATTTTCCACAAGATTTTCTTTAAGAGTCTTTAAAAGTTTAACAGCTTTTTCATTGGTAACATCACATCTTTCAGCGGGTTTCATTTGTCCCAGCTGATGAATTGCACTCAATGCTTTTTCGTTTTTGAACATGTCAATAGAACATCTATCAATAGCAAGTTTAGGGTCTTTTGCAGAGTCTGAAATTTTTGCTAAAAATTCAGGATTTTTGTCTAATTTGCTGCAAATATTTTTAAATAGTTTAAATCCTCCTCTTTTGAAAATTGGAGGAATAATTGCAAGGTAAATTCCAAGACATAAAGTTTGATATAATAATTCTTTTACAGCTGAATATTTTCTTGTTTCTTTATCAACATTTTTGTCAGCAAGAGTAAAAGCCGGACGGCCCGCTGCTTTTAGACCTGTTTCAATAGAAACCTGTGCTGTAGTATTTTGTACAAGGTTTTGAAAACCCGGTTTTGTTATGGCATTTACAAATAAATTAATCATATTCTAAGCCCTCCTTTCATTGAAGGCGGGTTATAATTCTTTTGCAAAACTGTTAAAAGACTGTTAGGACCTGTTGGCATCTTAACTCCGTCTTGTACTGCCGGTAATGGCGCAAGCTCTTTGTCTTTGTCTTTTGAAACAGGCTCTTTTATGTCCAGCTTTTCATAGGTTTTGTTATCTGTTAAATGAAATCTTTTTTTAAACGGCAGCAAATCATCATTGAGCTTTGCAATACCTTTCATAACAGGATTTAGGGCAACGTTGCATGCTGCGGGGATAAGTACTGCGGCACTTAAACATACGCACAAAAATTCAAGACCGTTTGTTATTTTGCCTTTGGATTTACCTGTTTTGTTGTGCAATAAATTAGCCAAAGGTCCAACAAGGATTTTGTTGGTTGCAATGTATGTAGTTGCAGCAATGACCTCTGTCAAACCTTCTCTAAATGCAGCATATTTTTTTACCTGCGGGTCTGATTTTTTGTCCATCATCGTGAATAAAGGTCTGTTAATACCTTTAAACAGAGCAATAGCAAGTACAGCATTAAGCGGATCATTGTGGTCACCCAGCTTAAACGCCCCTTTTGCTATTTTTTGAATAATCGGATTTACTTTTTCTGCAACCATTGTAATATAGGCTTTCTAAATAGGTCTGGTGGTAATACATACTTCCTACACTCTTACATGAAATTCGAACATAAAAAAAAGTGCTAGAGCGCAACCATTCTTGTAACATTTTTTCACAAAAGTATTTTAAAAGAAATAAAAATATAAATACTGCTTAAAACTTGTTTAAACTTGGTGTTTATGCTTCAATAAACTTGAAATGGAGGATATTAATGGACAGAACATTTGTTGCAATTAAACCGGACGGTGTAAAAAGAGGTTTGATAGGAAACATTATCAGAAGAATTGAACACAAAGGCTATAAAATTGTAGGCCTTAAAATGCTTCAACCGACACTGGAAATTGCAGAACAACACTATGCTGAACACAAAGGTAAATCTTTTTATCAGGATTTAATCAACTACATTACATCAGGCCCGATTGTGGCAATGGTTGTAGAAGGAAAAAA
This sequence comes from Clostridium sp. K4410.MGS-306, assembly GCA_000980375.1. GTDB lineage: Bacteria > Cyanobacteriota > Vampirovibrionia > Gastranaerophilales > Gastranaerophilaceae > Limenecus > Limenecus avicola. The sequence goes on from LARD01000009.1 coordinate 204,239, forward strand.
TGTTATTGAAGGAATGCGTCACATGATGGGTTCTACAGTACCTAACGACGCACAGGTTGGTACAATCAGAGCAGACTTTGCACAAACAAAAGAATGCAATACAATCCACGGCTCAGATTCTTGCGAAAGCGCAGAAAGAGAAATTAATATCTACTTTAAACCCGAAGAATTATTCAGAGACTGGAAATCCATGATGGACTATGTCTGGGAAGATATGAAATAGAAAGAACAATGAAATCAGATTATTTTTCATACGAATTATTAAACGAAGACAAAAAGACCGGAGCACGCGCCGGTCTTTTGCATACGCCTCACGGTGATATAGAAACTCCTATATTTATGCCGGTAGGCACAAATTCGGCAGTCAAAATGCTTACAAACCACCACCTTAAAGAAACAGGCGCGCAGATTATTCTTGGCAATTCTTACCACCTTTCTTTAAGACCGGGTCATAAATTGATAAAAGAATTCGGCGGGCTGCACAAATGGATGAACTGGGATAAACCTATCCTGACAGATTCCGGTGGATTTCAGGTTTTTAGCCTCTCTGACTTGCGAAATATCTCTGAAGACGGCGTAAAATTTAAAGACCCTAAAACAGGTACACAGTATTTTATTAACCCTGAAATATCAATGGAAATACAACAGGATATTGGTGCTGATATTGCAATGGCTTTTGATGAATGTGCTCCTTATCCATGTTCGTATGAAGAAGCTAAAAACGCCATGGAACGCACACACCGCTGGCTCGAAAGATGTTTTAAAGCTCATACAAGAGACGACCAGGCGCTATTTCCCATTGTTCAGGGTGCTTTTTATGATGATTTGAGACAGGAAAGCGCAAGAGTGATATCTTCATTTGACGCTGTTGGCTACGCTATTGGCGGTGTTAGCGTTGGAGAGCCTGCTGATGTCAAAAACCACTTTGTCGGCCTGACTGCTCCTCTTTTGCCAAGGCTGAAACCAAGATATTTAATGGGAGTTGGAACGCCGGAAGACTTGCTTGACGGTATACTAAGAGGCATAGATATGTTTGATTGCGTATTGCCGACAAGAAACGCGCGCCACGGTTCATTCTTTACAAATGATGGAAGAAAAATCATTAAAAATAAAGAATTCGAGCGGGAGTCTTCCCCGCTCGATAAAGAGTGCAACTGCTATACCTGCCGCAACCATACAAAAGCTTATGTCCGACACCTGTACCGTGCAGGCGAGGCAACAGCTGCTATATTAATGAGCATACATAATACCCAGTTTTTGATAGACCTCGTTAAGGAAGCAAGAAAAGCTATTCTTGAAAATCGGTACGAAGAATTTTACAGAGAAAAAATGACAAGACTCTTTCCTCTATAAGTTGTCATCTTCAAACCCAGGTGATCTTGAGGGCAGATTTGAATAACCAGGATTTGAAAAAACTGTTTTTCTAATATATTTGCTTGTGTAATTGCCTTTGATAAACAGTTTTTTTAGTGTGTTTTCTCTTACCACAAGGGGGTGCATGCTGTCGTTGTATTTTGGATCTTTTTCAGAAAGTTTTGTCCATACAGCTGCTTCCATTGTCCAGGCATATGTTTCTTCGTTTAAAGAATTAAAATCGTCCTGATGCAAAGCCTCATGGGAAAGCACTGCCGCAAGCGCAGGCGCAGGAGCGTCTTCGTGTTTTTTGTTGATGTAAATATAAAGCCTGTCTTTTTTCTTCCATCCCAGTGCGTCAAAGTTTGCATATGTTTGGCCGAATCTACTTAAATCTTCAAAACTTACCATCATGGGTTTGCCTGATAAATTGTTGCCAAGCAAAGCTTTTCTTGAAAATTCAGACATGGAGTTTCCTTTCATCAACTCCATCGCTTCCATCAACTTTTCGTCTTTTGTTACTCCTTTGTAGATTTTTTTGAGCTCTTCAGAGCGTTCTTTCTGTTCTTTGGAAATAGGGTTTCCCTGTTTGTCTGTGTAGACTTCGATTTTTCTTTTAGAATTGTTGTTTGCTTTAATGTTTTTTACAAAGCTGTTTGATTGGTTTACAGCAGGTTTCATCATGGGGGGCTGTGTTGCGGAGTATTGATTTTGTGCTGCAAAAGCACCGGCTTGAATCATACATCCTATTACAAATACTGCTGTTAATTGTTTAAAAGTCTTTTTCTTATCCAATAATCCTCACCCGTTCTCAACTATCCATACAGAATATTATTAATTATTATTTTTTCAATATCAAATCACTAAGCGGTTATGAAAAGTTTTGTAAAGTTGAGTTTTTTATTACATAAAAAAGCCCCCTGAAAATCAGAGAGCTTTTTTAGTCTTATACTTTAACCTAGTTGTTGCCTGCCATCTGGTTTGCAACTTCTTCTGCAAAGTTGTCCTGTCTTTTTTCAAGACCTTCACCCAATACGTAGCGGATGAAGCATTTAACATTCAACTTGCCTTCACAAAGTTGTGCAACTGTCTGGTCTGGGTTTTTAACAAACGGTTGTTCTAAAAGACATCTTGATGCCATAAGTTTGTTAATTCTTCCTTCAACGATTTTAGCTCTGATGTTTTCAGGTTTGCTTGCAAGGTCTTCTTTACCCATTTCGATTCTTGTTTCTTCATCAATAACTGATTGAGGGATTTCTTCTCTTGAAACAAATTCAGGAGCGTTAGAAGCGATGTGTAAGCAGATATCTTTTTCAAGAGCTTCGTCAGCGCAATCTGTGTTTAACAATACACCGATTTTGCCGTTGTGGATGTAAGTTGCAGGATTGCCTTCAACAATATCAAATCTTCTTACAGTGATTTTTTCACCGATAGTAGCAACTTTTTCTTTGATGATATCTTCAACTTTTTTACCGCATTTGTCACAAGTTGTAGCAAGCAATGCATCAACATCAGCAGGTCTTTTTGCAACGATAAGTTTTGCAAGGTTAGAAACCAATTCTTTGAATTCATTGTTTTTAGCAACGAAGTCAGTTTCGCAGTTAACTTCGATAATAGCACCAACGTTGCCTTCAACATAAGAGCCTACCAAACCTTCGGCAGCGATTCTGCCCATTTTTTTGTCAGCAGAAGCAATACCTTTCTGACGAAGGAATTCCATAGCTTTTTCCATATCACCATCGTTTTCAACGAGTGCTTTTTTAGCGTCGAGAATACCTGCACCGGTTTTTTCTCTGAGCTCTTTTACCATAGCAGCTGTTATTGTCATTTTGTAATCCTCTCTGTATTTTTTATATTGTCAACTGACTCCGAAAAACGGAAGTTTACCAAGTACATGGGGTCACTTCCGTTTTCTTAATAAGTCATTAGCGAGTTTAGAGAAAAATCTCCTTGTTCGCAATTTAACTATGCTTCAACAGAAGCTTCTTCTTTAACTTCTTCAGCTGTAACACCGGCATCTTCAGCTTTGATAGTTTCAGCTTTAGAGCCTACAGCTTTGTTTTCTCTCAATTGTTTGCCTTCCAAAACAGCATCAGCAAGTTTAGAAGCAATCAATCTGATAGAACGGATAGCATCATCGTTACCGGGGATGATGTAGTCGATTCCGTCAGGGTTAGCATTTGTATCAGCCAGGCAGATTACAGGAATGTGTAATTTGTTGGCTTCTGCAATAGCAATGTCTTCTTTTTTCTGGTCAACAACAAAGATAATGTCCGGCATACCGCGCATTTCTTTGATACCGCCTAAAGTTTTAGACAATTTTTCAAGTTTTTTAGTCATTTGAACAACTTCTTTTTTAGGAAGCTTTTCAATGTGGCCTGAATTTACGAAGTCTTCAAGCTCTCTTAATTTATTAACTCTGCCTCTGATAGTTTCAAAGTTAGTTAACAAACCGCCTAACCATCTTCTGTTGATGTAATACATGCCGCATCTTGTTGCTTCTTGCGCAACAACTTCTGTAGCTTGTTTTTTAGTACCTACAAAAAGTACGTTTTTACCTCTTGCAGCAAATTCTTTTACGATGTTGTAAGCTTCATCTAATTTATCGGAAGTTTTTCTCAAATCCAATACATAGATTCCGTTTCTTGCACCGTAAATATACGGTTTCATTTTGGGGTTCCATCTTTGTGTTTGGTGTCCGAAGTGTACACCTGCTTCGAGTAAATCAATCATTGATGCTACCGGCATCTTTTTCTCCTTTTTTCTACGAACTTTAACCTACTAAGCGGGTTTTGCTTTGGCTTTTTGCCTCAGCCCCTACGTTTTCAGTATAAAATTCAATTACTATACTACATATAAAATTATATACCAAACAAAACGTATGCCAACATGGGGTTTAGGGTTTATGAATATTGCTTAACATAAAAAGAGACGGACTTGCCGTCTCTTTTTTGTTATTTGCAACCGCATTCGCATTTTGCTTTTTTATGTTTTTTGCATTTGTCTTTCATTAATTCTTTGTATTTGTCTTTTTGGCAGCTTGTCAAAATTTGCATAAAACATTCTTTGTGTTCTTTTATTCCTTTCTTTTTATAATAAGCTTTATGAACCGCCTTCTCTAAAGCTGAATATCCTCCA
>LARD01000003.1 GCA_000980375.1 Clostridium sp. K4410.MGS-306
TTTAATTTCAGATTTCAAATCTTTTATTTTTTGTTTTTGCTCATGTTTTACTTTCCATTTGCACTTTTTGCATTCCATTTCTTTGAGCTTCATTTTTTCTTGTTTGCAGCACATTTTTAACGGTGCAATTTCGTCAAAATATTTGTCATCAATGCATTTTGCTTTTACTCTTTGTTCCTGTGTAAGGCAAAGTTTGTCGTACAGGCATGCTCTTTTTTCGCAGAATTTTATTTTCCATGCTTGAATCTCTTCACAGGAATTAAAAACAGGTGCGCTGTCACAGCATTTTGGGCATTCAGGTTTTCCGCAATTGCAGGGCTGATTTTGTGCACACGGTGCTCCTTGAACAGGACAACCGACAGGAACAATTGCATAAGGCTCTGCAAATACATTCATTGCAGTGCATAACATAGCCGCTGTAACAAAAACTGATGCTCTTGAAATGAGTTTTTTCATATGGCTTCTCCTTAAATTTTGAATAACTCTTTGTTATTTCTTAAATTAAATTATAGATATTTAATGTTTTCGGTAAACTCTAACAGGCGTAGCCCTTACAGGCTATTTTATACATTCTTAAGGAGGCTGTATTATTAATAAACGCTTGATTCAATAATTTAAAGTGTTTTAATAATTACGAATAAACTTTATTTCCGGGGGATGTTAATAGTGTCTGTTTCGTCTGTAAATTCAATAAAAAATACAGCTAAAGTTTTTGGAAAATATCTTGACCAGCCGGCGCTTGTAAAAAAGCTGTATAATCTAATGCCTGTTGTCCTGACCGGGGCTGCTGCGGGTTATGGTGTGTATGACACTTACAAAACTCCTGAAAAAAAATACGGGGAAAGAAAAAAACGAGCAATCAAAAATGCAAGTGTGCTTGGTTTTACGGTTGCTTCTGCTCTGCTTGCGACAAGAGGGCTTAAAATCCGAAATAGAGAAATTTTTGAAGGTATTATAGAGCTTCCTCAAAAAAATAAAGAAGGTCTTTTAGAAATTCTTTCTAAACCATTAAGTGAAAAAATAAAAAATCTTGTAAAAAAAGTTCAAGATGATAAAATTCTTAAATTTAAAGAGGTAAAAGTTTTAATGAAAGACTTTAAAGAAAATTTAAAAGACGAGAAACTTATATCAAAAGTTATTCCTGACGCAGAAAGCGAAGCTCCGTTTGCTGATCTTCTCAAGTTGTCATTGCTTGGATTAATTCCTGTTCTTGGCGGAATCGCCGGCGGTACAGCAGGAGACAAGCTTTCTAAAGATAACTGGAAACAGCAGTTTCCCGATAAAGTAAAAGAAGGTACTTATCAATATTTGAATAATATTGCACTGTGTAATGTAGGTGCAGGTCTTGGTGCTCTTTTAATGAACACATTTAATGTTAAATCTAAAACAGCCCGTTTTGCTGCAATGATGGCCGGAGTCCTCGGGGTAGGGCTTGCAGCGGGCAATGCTATAGCAAATTTTGTAGGTAAAAATGTCATCAATCCGATTTTTGATAAAACTAAAAAACAAGAACACAAGAATATAAAAAGCATGTTCAAAAACTTGAATTCTGAAAGACATCCGGAAATTCTTGATGTAAGTCTCCACCTCGATGATGTTGCTTCTGTAGGATTTGTGTCAGGTCTTAAGTGGATAGGCCCTGTTCTTCCTGTATTATACTCTGTTTCCGCATATAGAGCCGGCATTGGGTATCGTAATGGGGCTGAAAATCATTCATAGCTTGAATGTTATATAAAAATATTAAGTTTCTTAAACAAAAGTATAATTTTTTCTATTTTGCTATAAAGTTTCCTATTTAAATGCCGATAATAAAAATACGGAAGATTAGTGAATCATTTTTTCGACATTTTTAACGGATTAAACAAGTAGGAATAAATTATGACCAAAGAGAATGTGAATAAGTCAGACAATGGAGTATCGGTATTTTCACGCAGCGCGGAGTTATTAGGAGATGATCCGCTTGAGGAAATTTTTGCACTCAATTTAGGCGACTTTTTGACAGAGCATTTGATTTCTGAAGACCTCGCTCAAAAAATCAAAAAGCATGACACTCAAGATAAAGCCGAAAGCCTCAAAAAACAATTAAGAGAGCTCATATCAATTTATTCCATCAACAATACGTTGAGCGTACTTGGTTTTACAAATAAAGAAGACTATATAATTTATAATTCTATTGCCAAAACAATTGTGCAAATGATAGATGCAAAGGCATGCCATATTTTTCTTGCAAATGAATATGCAATGGGGCTGGAAGATGATGTAACAGGGCTTGTTCTTGTTGGTTCTTCAATCAACCCTGATGAAGAAATAAATCCGGATGACCTGTCTATTATCCGTATACCTATGCATTACGGCACAGAAAATGCCGGACTGATAATGATAGAACCGTTTGAGGGCAAGAAAATTTCCGATGAATTTTTAAAACTCATTAACGTAACATCCAGACTTTTTGCAATATCTATGATGCTGCTGAAATTAACTGATGAAACATCAAAAGTAATGGCAGAACCGGATGTTTCCAGCTCTGAATTGCAGCACTATCGTGCGGAACTTACTGCCGTAATAGGCGACCTTGGCGCAGAACAGCAAAATTTTGTAGAAATGTTAGCAAAAGCTGTTGATGCAAAAAGTGAATATCACAACAATCACTCACAGCACGTTGCTGACCTTGCAAAAGAAATGTGCGAGTACCTTGGCCTTAACGAAAAAACAAAAGATTTAATATATTATGCGGGCCTTTTGCAAAATATAGGTAAAATTACAATCCCGGAAGAGCTGTTCAACAAAAAAGAAAAACTCTCAAAAGAAGACTGGGAAACTCTTCAGAATCACCCCAATATAGGTGTAAGCCTTTTAATGAGCATAAATTTCCTTTCAGAGGTCATTCCTTACATTCATTACCACAAGGAACGCTGGGACGGAAAAGGAGAACCCGAAGGACTAAAAGGGCAAAGCATTCCGTTTGGTTCACGTATAATTGCTCTGGCTGATGCTTACAGTGCATTAAGAGAAGAAAGACCCTACAGACAGGCCTTGAGTAAAGAAGAGGCGCTCAAAATCATAAAACAAGAAGCTGCAATCAAATGGGATCCGGATCTTGTTAATGTTCTGGAATCTTTGCTGGCAAAATAAAAACAAATATTAAAACCCCATAATCCATTGAGAAGAGAAATTAAAATGAAAAAAATTTTAATACTTATAATAGCGTTGCTAATTCTTGCACCGACAACCGCTTTGGCTGCAGCTAAAAAGCAAAAAGTCGGATATGTGGGTATTACTTATGAAACAAAAGACAGCTTTGTAATAAAATCAAAACTCTTTTATCCGGCTAAACCGCAGTCCGTATACCCTGTGGTGGTAATGCTTCATTCTCTGGGTTATTCCAGTGATTATTGGGGAAATATACCAAAAAAATTCATAGACGAAGGCGCTGCTGTTTTGATGATTGACTTGAGAGGCCACGGTCAGAGCATGTACGATTCAAACTTTAGAATACGCTCCTGGCAGTATTTTACAAAAAATACCTACGAAAAATATCCCTCTGACATATCTGATATCATCAAATATGTTGCATCAAATTATAAAAATCTTTCCACAACAAAATATGCAATTGTGGGTGCTGATATAGGTGCAAATACTGCAATACTTGCAGCGGAAAAACTTCCAAATCAACCGGCAGCAATGGTGTTGATTTCACCAACAAGAGAGTTTAAATGGCTGTACACGCCTATTGCTTTGACAAACTTGCACCCTTTCCCCATTCTGTCTATGGTAAGTGCCAGAGACCCTTATTCCAATAAAGAATCACAGGCTCTTAAAAAGTTTGCCCAGGGCGAATTTGATATAAAAATTTACCCGGCAGGATCAATGGGAATGCTGATGCTCAAAGCTAATCCGTCAATGGGTACGGATATAGTAAATTGGGTTATGCCAAAAATTAAATAGCAACTTTTTATATTTACGGGTTTATAAACTGTTGTTATGCGTATAAACAATCAAATGTATAATTATAAATCAGCAGCCCCCGGTAATTTTAAAGGATACGATGCACGCCCTCTCAAGGCTGTTGTGATGACAATCAGCGATGAACCGGCTGCTTTTGAAATTGTTAAAAAAATCTCTGATATAGGAAAAAAAGACGGATTTGATGTGTATTATTCAAACGGGTGCTCAAAACTGCTTAAAAACATCAATAGTATCAAAAAGAAATTTAATGAAAATTTAGGTTTTCGTTTTTGCAAATGGGCACAGGATAGGGCCGTGCTTACCCCCGAAAATAAAGTAATATCGGACGGTTATTATAAAAATAGCATTTTTGCGCGCAGCCTGTCTTCTGTAACAAAGGCAAAAACAGTATCTTCACAAGATGCAATTGAGGGCGGCAATTTGTTTTTTATAAAGAGCAACGGAAAAAATGAGATGCTGCTCGGGTCAGAAGACCTTGTAGGCAGAAACATTGAAACTATTAAAAAAATGTACGGTGTGGATAAAATACATATCCTTCCTCAAGCAGACTACCATTTGGATCTTTTTTACAGACCTCTTACTGATAACAAAATTTTGATTGCAGATGATACAATGACCCTCAAAGCTCTCCAAAAGGGGTTAAATAACTTAAAAAAATACTTAAAAAATAACGATTGTATACAAGAAGAACAAAACAAGCTCTTATTTGTAAAAGATAAACTCGAAAACCTTATAAAAGAATTTAAAATTGATATAAACTTGAATAACAACTTTAACGCTGACGATATAGAACCATTGCTAAAGGAAAAAGGATTTGAACCAATAAGAGTTCCTGCAAGGATTTACAGCACTATCCCAAATTATAAACGTGATGATTTAACTCACAGCCTGAATTATATAAACGCTGTTGTACACCAAAAACCTGATAAATCTCTCACCTATATCACTAACAAATCGGATTTGAACGAAAAGTTTGGCATTACCTGGCAAATAGCAAGAAAAATAGGTTTTGATTTTGAAGAAATGTTTATAAAAAGCCTTGCTCCGTATGTTAAACGACGTGACATCCATTTTGTATCAGGCCAAAACAATCACGTTTCATATCTTCTTGAAAAAGAACAAGGGGGCGTTCACTGTCTGTGCAATGAAATTCCTGCCGAAATAATATAAAAACATGACTTTTTGAAAAAAATCATTAATATGATGTAGAAGATTTTCTACTCCATATGTATGAAAATTTTCCTCAAGACGTACATCGGCAGTTAACTTCTACCGTAATTGATAGTATAATCTTAAGTAGCGAGGCAGGAAAAAATTTTAAATGGATTTTCAAAAGATACTCGAAAATAAGCCATTACTTTATGGGCTAATAGGGGGACTTGTTGTCGTACTGGCACTGTTTATAACAGTGGGCATTGTCGTGTCTTCAAACAATTCGGGTGCTCCAAAAGCCGTTAAAGAAAAAGTTATAGACAAACCTCTTGACCTCCTCACAACAGATAATCTGGGCAAAGCCATAGAAATTCAGGCTCTTTTAGCCAGAGAAGGCATTACTGTAGAAAGACGTGCAGACGGACAAAAATCTGTATTGTATCTTCAAAAATATACAATGACACAAAGAGACAGAGCGCTGCTTGCTATAGTAAAAAGCGGCCTTGTCGACCAGAATATAGGTCTCGAAATATTTGATAAAGGCGATTTTACTTCAACAAAAGAAGACAAAAGAATCCGCCTCACCCGCGCAATCAACGGTGAATTGTCTCGCTTAATCAGAAAAATCCCGCCGATTGAAAACGCTTCAGTTTTTGTTTCTATTCCTGAACAGGTAATGTTTGAACAGGATCAAAAACCCATTACAGCAACCGTTCAAATTGTAATGCCAAGCGGGGAAAAACTCGACAACATGAAGGTAAAGGCAATAAGAAACCTTCTTTTGGGCTCTGTTAACGGGCTGGAAGCCGAAAATATTTCTATCACGGATACTAACGGGAATGTGTACGACTCTATCGCTTCTGCTGATGACGATATGCTAGCCAAGCTGGAAGAAAATGACCAGTATATGCAGGCAAAAGTAAAAACACAACTTGATAAATTAATAGGTAAAGGAAATTATGCGGTTACTGTCAGCACATATTTAAGACAGGCTCCGATGCAAAAAGATGCAATTGACTTTGACCCTACCAAAAAGACTGCTTTAACAGAACAAACATTCTCAGAAGGTCTTGGCGACCAGACAAGAGATACAAATAAAGGTATCAGTGCAGTAAGCGTATACCTTCCAAACGGCTTGCCGGCTAATAATGCAGACTCTGCACAAAACAGAAGCTACTCCAGAACAGCCAGAGAGTCTCAATACGGTGTGCCTAAAATACAAACAAGCGAGTTGATTAAACCCGGAACAATTGAGGATATCTCAATTGCCGTAACTCTTGAAGAAAGCTCAATTCCTGCTAACATGACGCTTGAAGAACTCAAGGTGCTTGTAGCAAAAGCTGCTTCTCCAAAAGCAAAACCTGAAAACGTAGAAATTGCATTCTCTGATTCGGTTGACCCGTTCCTTGCAGGTGACAAACCCGAATCCTTGCCAAAACCTGATTCTACAGGCAACCCGTGGTGGCTTGCTATAGCAATGATTCTTATTGGTCTTGGCTTTGGTTTAAAATTCCTCTCTGACAAAGTGAAAAAAGCACAGGAACGCCAAAGAGAAGAAATAGAAATGCTGAGAGAAAAAACTCAGGATCAGGAAAAACAAATAAGAGACGTAAACCTGAAAGCAGCTGAACTGATAGAAAAACAGACCCAGCTTGCACAGGGTATGCTCGAACAGAAAAATGCAAGACCCATTCCGGAGCTCAATTCCACTCTGTCTGATATTGCTGCGGAACTCGAAGGCCTTGATACAGATGATGTTGCAGACCATGTAAAAAGCTGGATTGAAAAAAGCTAACTTTCTTAAAAGTCTGCACGGGTATTAAAAACACAAAATAACAGGGGAGAACCATTTTGCCAATAGAAGGATTTGATTTTAAAGAATTTGCCAAAAACCTTGCGCAGCAGGTTGGCCCTGCTTTGCCTCCGGATATAGCTGATGCTGACAAGCAGTATATCATTAATATTGTCCACAATTTCTGTTATATGGCAGGAGAGGCGCTTTCAAATGATACCTCAATAAATTTTAATGCTGAACAAGCAAGCATTGTGACCCAGTTTATAGGCGAATGGGCGTTTCATAAATCTATTGATGTTATAAGAAGCGGCATCGATCCTCAATTCAGAGACGGTATTATGCAAAAAATTGCGTTTACCGTGTTTGAAATTGCAAAAACAGCAATTATAAAAAACATGTCCCAAGGCGATATGATAGCCGTTGTCGAATTTCAGGTTAAAAAAGCTTACACCTCTGCTCTTGAGGAGCTTAAAGAAAAAGGCGTGCTTACAGAAGAACAGTTTAATGAAGCACAAAGCCATTCAAATATTGATGAAATGGCGCAACAGGCTGCTGCGCAAGAATATCAGGCACAGGCAAACGGCGCTGCTCCTTCTGACAATTATGTAAATCAGGTAAGTGACAATAAAATTTTAAAACTTGCTACTTTTGCAATCGTATTAAAACACCTTCCTGCTGAAAAAAGACAGGGACTCCTCGATAAGTTCAGCGAGCAAGACGCAGCGATTTTAAGAGACTACGTCAACATGGATGATTTAGAAAATAAGCTGGACCCTGTCTTGATAGCAAAAAGTCTTGCCGAAATTAAAAAAAGCCTTCCCGAACCCAAGAAAATCAACCAGGGAAGAATTAACCAGAGATTATATAATATTGTAAAGAACTCGAATATTTCAAAGATTTCTAATATTATAAGTAAAGAACGAAAAGCCGTAAAAGACTTTGTTTCAGCGGCAGGTTCAGGGGGGAAATCAGACAATCTTCCACCCAGAGTTGCTGATATAATATGCAATCACCTTGAAGAAAAACTTAATCGTTAAAAAACGCTTAGGAAAAAATTAGCGGATGATAATCAAAAGATACAGTCAAAAAAAAATAATAAAACCTCAAATACAAGAAGAGCTACCAGCTGAATCGGCCGCACCGGTACAGCCGGAACCTGTTGTTGAGCAACAACAGGCTGTGCAACAAGAACAAGAAAAACAGGAAGACACATCGGATATCTTTGCGGGGTTTAATTTTGATGAAATTGATTTTAACCAGCGAGCCGAAAGAAGAAGAGGCGACAGAAGAAGAGGTTACAGAAGAATAGATGATAGAAACCTAATCTCAAGAGCCCAGCAGGAAGCTATTAATATCAAAGAACAGGCTTCAAAAGAAGGCTTTGAAAAAGGGCTTGAAGAAGCTCATGCAGCTGTCAACGGTTTAAAAGATTCACTGGAAGAATTTTTTGAATATAAAGACCGTCTTTACGAAAAAATCTCCGGTGATATACTGGATATTTCATTAAAGGTTGCAGAAAAAATTATTAAAAAAGAAGTTGAATCAAGCAAATCCGTGCTGGATTCAATTGTTCACGATGCACTAAAAAGTCTTGCCAAAGACGAAAATAAAATTATACTTAAAGTGAATCCGACAGATGTCGAATACACAAAAGAAATTGTACCAAAGCTTTTGTCTTCGGGACAATTTGAGGCTAAAATCTTTGTATCGGGCGACAAAGATGTAGAGGAAGGTTCTGCAATAATCGAAACTTCAAACGGTGTAATAGATGCAAACATAAGCACCCAGCTCGACTTAATAAAAGAGGCATTTAAGCAGATATAATGGCAAACGCACAAAACGCAAATCCAATAAGCGAAATATCTCTTGCAGTATTCGTAGTATGTTTGATACTGATACTGCTTATTGAGGTGCCAAACTGGGTTATAAACTTTTCGATTTCATTAAATATCACACTCGGTATCGTACTTTTGATGATATCTTTGTATATTCAAAAACCTCTAGAGCTGGCGGCATTTCCTTCTATCATCCTTATTGGTACAATGTTTAGACTTGTACTTGGTATTGCATCAACAAGGCTTATCCTTGCAAAAGGCGAGGCCGGTGAGGTTATCCACGCATTCGGAACCTTTGTAACCGGCGGCAACATGGTAGTAGGCGGTGTTATCTTTATTATCATCACTATTGTACAGTTTATGGTAATCACAAAAGGTGCTGAACGTATTGCCGAGGTTTCCGCAAGGTTTGCATTAGACGCAATGCCGGGTAAGCAAATGACTATCGACGCGGACTTTAACGCCGGATTGATATCTCCGGATGAGGCGGTGAAAAGACGTGAAGACCTCCAGAGAGAATCTGCTCTGTTCGGTTCAATGGACGGTGCTATGAAGTTTGTAAAAGGTGATACCATGGCCGGTATCATCATCGTAATAATCAACATTATAGGCGGCTTGTGTATTGGTATGCTCCAGCAGGGAATGCCGGCAGCCGATGCTGTTGCAAAGTATACTATTTTAACAATCGGTGACGGATTGTCTTCACAGGTGCCTTCACTTTTGATGGCAATATCTGCAGGTATTGTAATGACCCGTGCTTCTGCTGCAAGCCCCAGCTTAGCATCTGATGTTGCGGGTCAGATTTTGAGCAAACCTATGAGCTTGTTCTGTGCAGTAGGATTTTTGATACTGATTGCACTTTCCAGCCACTGGACAGGTCTTCCGTGGCTGCCGTTTACGTTTTTTGCTATAGTAATTTTGATTGCTGCATTTTCCGTACTCGTTAATCAGGATGTACAGGCACAGCTCGGACAATTGGAAAACGTTAAACAAAACATGCAGGATCTTGTTAACCCGAACAAAATGTATGAACGTTTGGGTGTAGATGTTTTGAGCCTCCAGGTAGGCTCAGGTCTTCTGCCTATTGCAGACCCTGACCAGGAAGGCCAGCTGCTTGCTAAAATTGCTGCTCTTCGTCAACGTGTAACTGACGAATTGGGCTATATCATACCTAACATAAGAATTATGGACTCCTCTGCATTAGATGCCAACGAATACTTGATTTCTATCAGAGGTAACAAAGTTGCAACAGGCTTTGTTTACCCCGGTAAACTCATGGTTATTGCAGACCAGTGGGATGCTACGGGCAAACCTACGCCTACAGATTCTATAGTCAACATAGATCCGACGTATCAGGCACAGGCCTACTGGGTAGACCCGTCGCAAATCGATGAGGAAGACCACCTGACAGCAGTAGATTCTGTTGATGTTATTGTCACACACCTTCAAGAGTGCGTAAGAAAATACGTTGATGAAGTTATGACAAAAACAGACGTTCTCAAGCTTATGGAACTTGTTAAATCACAAGACCCGACACTTGTTAACGACCTTATCCCGACAATCATTTCAACAAGCGATCTTCGTAAAATCTTTGTTAACCTGATAAGAGAAAAAGTCTCTATTAAAGATATTATCTTTATCTTTGAAAGACTTTGCGACTATGCAAGATTCTCTAAAGAACCAGATATTCTTTCAGAACGTATCAGAGCAGCACTTGGCAGACAAATATGTCTTTCAAACTGTACAGAGGATAAGGTGCTGTACGCACTGACACTTTCAAGCGAATGGGAAAAAACACTGGACGACAGCTGTCAGAGAACAGAGCTCGGTACAATGTTTTTGCTCAATCCTATGCAGGTGCAGGAACTTATTGAAACAACTGCCTCAACTCTCATGAGGGCACACCAGACAGTGGGCAGACAGCCAGTAATTTTGTGTTCTCCAAGAATCAGACTGCCATTGTATCAGCTGCTTGAAAGACATATTCCGACAATCGTTGTAATCTCTTACAGCGAATTGATTACTGACATTAAGGTAGAAGCTGTTGATACAATTGGTGAAATGTACGCCCCCGAATATGGCTAATAGGGGGCAATAAGGAAGATTATGCTCGAACAATCCACGGAACGTTCAATTGAATATATGAAAAAAAGAGCCTTTGAAATCATAGACTCTACGCCTATGTACCAGTATAAAGGTTCTGTATCAAAACTGCTCGGCCTGACAGTAGAGGTTAAACTTCCCGGGCTCAAAATAGGTGATTTGTGCTTTATCGAAACATGGCAGGGCGAAAAAAAACCTGCAGAAGTTGTTGCGTTCAAAGGTGATACAGCCCAGCTTCTTTTGCTCTATGACGGAGCTGGAATAGGACAGGGTAGCCTTGTGACCACAACAGGTTCGCCGATTATGCTGCCTGTCGGTGATTTTCTTCTTGGCAGGTTAATAAGCCCCATGGGCGAACCTATTGACGGACGGCCTCTTGATACTTCAACAGCAAATTTTGTTTCGATAGACGGCCCCGCGCCCAGTCCTTTTGACAGGCCGATTATCAACACAATGTTTTCAACAGGCGTAAGGGCAATAGATGCGACTCTGACAATGGGTGCAGGCCAGCGTATGGGCTTGTTCGCAGGTTCTGGCGTAGGTAAAAGTACAATGCTCGGTATGATTGCAAGAAACTCTGATGCGGATGTCAACGTTGTTGCTCTGATTGGAGAACGCGGCAGAGAGGTAAAAGAGTTTATAGAAGATTCTCTTGGCGAAGAAGGTATGAGAAAATCCGTACTTGTCTGCTCTACTGGCGACCAGCCGCCTTTGATTCGTCAAAAGTGTCTTCAGGCTGCAACATCTGTGTGCGAATATTTTAGAGACCAGGGCAAAAAGGTCTTTCTTATGACAGATACAGTTACGCGTTGTGCAATGGCCGGCCGTGAGGTAGGTCTGTCAATCGGTGAGCCTCCTACCATGAAAGGTTATCCTCCTTCTATTTTTTCGTGGCTTCAAAAAGTCCTTGAAAGAGCCGGCAACAGCCCTAAAGGCTCTATCACTGCATTGTATACGGTTTTGATGGAAGGTGATGACATCAATGACCCGATTGTAGATACCGTGCGTGGTATCACAGACGGACACATTTTCTTGAGCCGTAAGGTTGCGGAAATGAACCATTATCCTGCCATTGATATTCTGGGAAGTATCTCGCGTCTTATGTCAGCTATTGCAACACCCGAGCATAAAGAAGCTGCTGCTAAAATGCGCCGTGCAATGGCACTCTACCGTGAGAATAAAGACTTAATCGACGTTGGTATGTATGTTGCCGGTTCTAACCCCAAACTCGACGTTGCAATTGAAATGATGCCGCAAATCAATGCTTTCTTGCAGCAGCGCGTGTCGGATTCTGTTAGTATGGAAACTACAATCAGCACGCTTATCCAGATGATGGCACCTGTTGATATTTAGTTATGTAATTATCTGTACGTAAATGTTTCTAGACCTTGGCTTGTTGTCAAAATCAATAAGCACAATCTGCTGCCACGTTCCAAGAAGCAATGCTCCGTCGATCAACGGTACTGTTACAGAGCTGCCGATAAGAGCTGCTCTGACGTGAGCATAACCGTTGCCATCGTGCCAGGTGTCATCGTGATGATAGTTTCTTTCCATGGGAACAATTTTATCCAGAATATCAGGAAAGTCTTTTATCAAACCTGGTTCGTACTCAATTGTTGTGATAGAAGCAGTACTGCCGGGCAGTGCGACAACAACGTTTCCGTTTTTGAGGTTATGTTGATAAACAGCTGATTTTACCTTTTGCGTAATATCAATAATATCAGTGAATCCTCGTGAATTGATTGTAAAATGTTCCGTATAAACAGTCATTATTTAACCTCTCCGGTGTATTTGTACAACTCCATATCCTGTACTCTCATTGCATAATAAGGCATTGATTTGTCTTTTTCTTTTAAGAAAAGAATAAATGTGTTGTTGAAGTAAAAATTTCTGCCTTTTAATTTTTGAGGAATAACAAGTGACATTTTCATAATACTCATAGCAGCTTCGCTTTTGAGTTTTATACCTGTGTTGTTCATATTAAAATCAACAGTGTTGAGAGCTTGGCCTATATATAACCTGTCTGTGTTGAGTATTTCGTGTCCGCACAGCTCTTTGTAATTTGTTTCTTCTTTCAAAGTAATAAACGGAACTTTTAATTTGTCCCCTTTAACAAATGTTTTGCTGCCTTTGTATTTTGCGGCTTTTTTGTTTATATCTTCATAAACGCTTTTGAAATTGTTGTTGGAATTGGTTCTGTACAGAATAACTTCATCCTTTTCAGCCTGCAGTGCAACGGCATAATCAAACGGGTTGTTGTAAAAAAGTACCTTTACCCCATCATTATCACGGTCATTGTTTTTTTCATCAATACCAAAATATTCATATTTAGTTTTGCTGTTGTTAAATTTTTCTTTTGCAAGAATGTCAAAACGAGTAGTGTAGTTAAAATCTTTTTTCAGCATAGAATAAATCAAATATGCATTGTTAGGATCTTCCCAGTCTATTTTGTCAAGAATATCGCTTGTCTCGTTGAATTTTGCCATTATTGCATCTTCTATCTGTTTTTTTAATTCAAGCGTTGTCTTTCCGTAAGCTGTGTAATAAGAATCTTCTGACAGCATAGATTTCTTAAAAGATTGTCTGTTGAGCTGTTTTGCCACTTCCGGTGTGCCGTCTTTAAACAATACAGGCCCTTTTATGATATTGTCTGCAAATTCGTTCCATACAAGCTGAAAAGTACCAACCCAAACTCTGTCAGGCTGTTTTGATTCAGCTGACATAACAGGAAGCATTTGTACTTTATCATTTTTTGCATTTACTGTATTTGCACCAAAAACTGCCGACAAAAGTATCATTACCGCAGTTAAAACAGACAATAGTTTTTTCATTTTAACAAACTCCTTTTAAAATTTTTTCTTTAGTATAAAACAAAGGTAAACTTTTGTAACCCGACTGCGTGATTTAATCAATAATCTTTTGTGCAAAAACTTTATTAATATATAAGGTTAGTATTTTAGGAGTCATTTTGTGATTAAACCCACAATGTTTGACGCATTTGTCAATACAATGAAAAAATCACATATAGCAAAGCAAAGTGCAAAAAAAGCAGTGGCACATGCACAACAAAATGCTGCAAAACTCGAACAAACCGCATACGATATCCTGACAAAATCCGGTGCAGATGCAAAAGTATCTTTCCGCGTAAAAAGTGTGGACTCAACTGCTTCAAAGCAAATAAGATATCTAAAAGACTTTGATACATACGAAAACAAACGCAATGATGTACTAAATATCATCCTTGGTTCAGGCATGAGAGAAATTATCGGTGATTCTTACGGTATGCGCTTTATCTATAATGCAGAAAAAACAAAAGGTAAAGACACCGCAAAACTTATATATGACACTATGCTTGATTATGCAAAAAATAAAAAAGATTTTTCCGTCTCTGTTATGGAAAACTACTTTGGCAACGGGATAAAACCGTATGCTGATAATTCTGTTATGCAAAATTTTGCAAAACTTACATACAAAAATCCAAGAGGCCAAGTTTGTCATACTGCATCAGTTAATGCGCCAAAAAAATCCGGATATACACGTACAAATACTAATGCCAATATATTCGGTGTTAATACAGAAATCCAGGGAGGCGGTAAATTGACAACGCTCTGGGGCGATGTGGAGCATTTCTTATATGATGTAAGAATGGGCAAAAAACCTGATTTGTCAAAACTTACTGATGAACAAAAAATTATTGCAAAATCCATAATAAACGACTACAAAGCACTAACTGCAAATAATAAACAACATGAAGTGTTTAATAAAGAATACCTGTCAAAAATCTGGGGCTCTTTAAGGAAATCTGAAATCAAAGGCCTTGATAACCCTGAACTTCCGGCATTCCCGCAAGGCTTTCCTGATACCCTAAGAGCAGAAAATATCATGAAACTTGCACATGTTTAAAATTGTTACAGTTTTAAATCTTATATGTTAAAAAAAATTTATTACAAACGTTAAACATAACAAAATCAAGGATTTAATTATGAAAACAGATTCTATAAACCATAACAATATAGCATTTGGCGTAAGCCAAAAAGATATCCCGGCAGTAAAAAAAGCCTGTGAATCAATAGCAAAACGTATCACAGAAGATGCCTGCAGTATTGAATCTGTAAACTTACAGGATATTAAAGAAAAGGTCTATCTCAGCGCCTGTCCTGCCTATAGCAAGGGAAAAGATAAAGCTCCGGTGTTAAAGGTTGATATGACAGATAAGCGCGGCATCAATGCTTATACATACATTCCAACAAGCTCTGTAAAACAATGCAAAGAATATTTAAACTCTCAAAAAGCAGTTAGAGAAATTTCAGACATCGTGGACGACCTGAAAAAACGCCTCGATAAGGCTGCATACAGAGAGTCTTACACTGACTAATTGCTTGCTTTTTTTACATTCATATCAGTCTGTGGTGCCGATGTAAGCTCACCTTTTTTCTTAAAGAATAAAAATTTTCTTTTTTTCTTTTCTTTAGTGTCTTTTTTGTTCTGTGTACTTTGTTTTGAAAGCGTTGTCTGTGACGGTGTGCTTGGTGTAAAAGCATTTGTTAAAAGTACATTTGTATATTTAGAATCAAGATGAGCAAAGTCAAACAATACAATGCCTGCTGTTTTCAACTTTCTGCTTTCATGCAGCTGACGCAAAAGGTCGTCAGGGTTGCCGTTCATAAATGCAACAAATAGTCCTGGGTAAATTTTTGTAGTAGGTTTTGAATTTACTCTGATGTCATTAATCAAATAAACAGCAGTGTCTTTGTCACAGGTAAGAATAAGGGGTGTAAAACCGTCAATATAATTGTTGTCAGACCAGGTTTTCCAATCCTGCATTTTTACTTCCATACTCTTAAACCTGTCAGGGAAAATAACTGCAGTTACAGGAATATTGTATTTAGAAGCAAGCTGTTTTGTTTTGAAAACAAAACTTGTAACCTTGTTTTGTCGATACTTTGCCCAGGCATCCCACTGAGGTGTTCCGTATTTGATATCAACAGGGTCAATATTCATTGCCGATTTGAATTCGTTTCTTGCATATTCGGTATAACCCCAGTTGGAAAGGTCGTAACCTGCAAATTTTGCACTGATGCACTGCGGGTATCTTATGTAATCAAGGTTGATGCCGTCAGGCTTGTATTTTGTAATGATTTCTTCAAGCAGAGTCAAAAGGTAAGTCTGTACCTCTGGATTTGCCGGATCAATAAAATATCCGTTATGCTCTGATAAAGATGCCACAGGTGTTGGTGAATTGTATTTCATCTTTGTGACATTTGCCCATTTTGGGTATACGGAAATAACGTTCATCGGGTTGTTCATCGGGTTTTCGTTGCCTGCGTAGAAGGTCTCAAACCAGATGTAAATTTTGAGGTTTCTTTTGTGAGCTTCTTCAACCCAGATTTTTAACGGGTCAAAGCCGATAAACTCGGGTCTTTGAGGCTGAACACCGTATTTTGCAAAAGTTTCTGAAGGAAAAATCGTTTTGCCTTGATAATAAGTTTCCAAAAATACTGTTTCTATTCCGTACTTTTTAACCCTGTCCAATGTTTTTTCAATATCTTCAGGTGTTTTTTCCGTAGGACGGAGCCATACCCCTTTAAACTCATTTTTGTAATAGGGCAATGCATATTGCATTGCTTTGTTAGCGGAAGTTATTGCCATAGAAGAGTATTTTTGGGTGTCTTCGGGGTGACGGTTTGCTCTTTTGAGGTTGTCCAAGGCTTTAGTTACGTAATTGTGAGCAATCGAATCGTCGTAATAAATATCGTTGTCTTTGTAATAACGCATCATCTGATCGATTTCTTTTATTTTTTCCTTTGTTGCAAAAATAAAACTATCATTGGTCAGATATGAGTTAATTGTCATATTTTTGTAATCAATAAATATTTTTGTACCTACAGTAAGATTTTCATTCATCCAGTTTTTTGCCCGTCCGTGTCCGCTTATGACAAGGCCTCCTTTGGGGATAATTGAGTCTGCTCCGCTGATTTGTACAACAGTGTTATCAATTACAATGGCTTCTGCGCCAAATTCATTTGTCCCTGTTCTCAACCCGTTTTTTTGTGTGTAAACAACAAGCTGATTGGCTCCTCTTCCTCCGGGGTAAAAACTTCCCGACACATTGACACCGGAAACAGGGTCAATGGAGCTTATCTTGTATGATGACTGTGACAAAATTCCTTCAAACGGAACAGGTACAGCAGGTGTTTCTTCGGGTTCTTTTTGTTGAATTTTTTCAGCTTTTTGTTTGTCTTTTTTTACCCTGTCTTTTTTGCCTTTTGCGTCAGCACTCAACCCTGTAGCAAACAGAGTAAATATAATCATGATAACTGACATCAGGGCAATAAATTTTTTCATAAGCTTATTTAATATTTGAATTACGTAAATCTATAATTATTATCGGACAGTTTTTAGAATAATTTATTAATAAATAATTAAAATCAACTAATTAGTGCATATTTTGTATTATCATGAAACTATAAAACAAATACATTCAATATAACGGAGCTGATAAACCATATGGAATATAAAGACTATTATGAAATATTAGGCGTAAAAAGGGACGCAACACAGGCTGAGGTAAAATCAGCCTACCGTAAACTTGCCAAAAAATACCACCCCGATGTTAATAAAACCCCTGAAGCTTCTGCTAAATTTAAAGATATCAACGAAGCTTTTGAAGTTCTTGGCGATAAAGACAAACGTTCCCGCTACGACAGCCTTGGTGCAAACTGGCAGGCAGGCGCAAATTATACTCCACCTCCGGGATTTGAAAACTTTAACTTTGGCGGTGGCGCTGGCGGCTATCAGTATAGCTCTTCAGGCGTAAACTTTGAAGACCTCGGCGGATTTTCCGATTTCTTCAATAGCTTATTTGGCGGCGGTTTCGCAGCAGGCGGCGGACGCTCTTCAAGGGGCGGTGCGTCTTTTTATGAGGACTTAGGAGGCGGTTTTTCTTCAAGATCAGGCAGAACCTCCAGACAATCATCTCAAAGCAGAAAACCGGCACAGGACCTTAATATAACACAGGAAATAAAAGTCAGCGCAAAAGATATCTTTAATCAAAAACCTGTGAGCGTAAAAATCAATAATCTTGAAAAATGTACAAACTGCTCTGGTGTAGGCTCAATGTGCAGCCAGTGCCACGGTACGGGGTTTGTTACTTATTCAAAAACATTGAACGTAAAAATTCCTGCCGAAGTAAAAGAAGGCCAAAAAATCCGGCTCAAAGGTGAGGGTAAACTTGGCTCTGACGGTACCAAAGGCGATTTGTACCTTGTTGTAAAATTTGCAGATAAAGAATATACAATAAACGGCACTGACCTGACAAAAACAATAGAAGTTACTCCCGCAGAAGCTGTTGTGGGGACAAAAAAAGAAATCCAGACTTTGCATGGCAATATAAATATTAAAATACCTCCAAAAACCTCTTGCGGTGCTGTTCTTCGTTTAAAAGGACTTGGCTTGCCTCAAAAATCAGGCGGATACGGCAACCTTAACGTAAAAATCAGCCTTGCCGTGCCTAAAGATTTAACAGCTGAACAGATAAAACTGTATGAACAGCTTTTGTCACTGGAACAAAATAAATAATTTGTATAAAACTCCCAAATAATGTAAAATAGCATTATAAAAGACTATGGGAGAATTATTTATGGCAGTTAAAGAAAAAGATACAGAAGCTGTTGCTGTTTCTGAAGAAAAGAATAAAGCGCTGAAACTTGCTATCGAAAAAATCGAAAAAGATTTCGGCAAAGGTTCTATTATGAAACTGGGTGACAAAACCGCAGTGGCTTGCGAGGCTATCCCGACAGGTGCTCTTGCATTGGATTTGGCTCTCGGTATAGGCGGTGTGCCCAGAGGACGTGTTATCGAGGTTTATGGCCCCGAGGCTTCCGGTAAAACAACACTTGCCCAGCATATTGTTGCAGAATGCCAGAAAAAAGGCGGCATTGCAGCATTTGTTGATGCAGAACATGCGCTTGATCCTGAATATGCAAGAGCTCTTGGCGTAAATGTTGATGAACTCTTGATTTCACAGCCCGATACAGGTGAACAGGCGCTTGAAATTGCAGAAGAACTCGTGCGATCATCTGCTGTTGACGTTGTTGTAATCGACTCTGTTGCAGCACTTGTGCCCAAAGCAGAAATCGAAGGCGCTATGGAAGACCAGCAAATGGGCTTGCAGGCACGTTTGATGAGTAAAGCATTGAGAAAATTAACAGGTATTGTAGGTAAAACAAATACCACTGTTATTTTTATCAACCAGCTACGTCAAAAAATCGGTGTAATGTACGGAAACCCTGAAACAACAACAGGCGGAAACGCCCTTAAATACTACTCTTCCGTGCGTCTTGATATCAGAAGATGCGACTCTATCAAAAAAGATGATAAAGATATCGGAAACAGAGTAAGAGTAAAAGTTGTTAAAAACAAAGTAGCACCTCCGTTTAAAACATGCGAATTTGATATCATATTCGGCAAAGGAATCTGCAAACTCGGCTGTATTCTTGATGTTGCCGTAAGCATGGATATTGTGAAAAAAGCAGGTGCATGGTTTAGCTACAACGAAGAAAAACTGGGCCAGGGCCGTGAAAAAGCAAAAGAATTCTTTGAAACACACCCTGAAATTCTTGAGGAAGTTGAAGCTAAGGTAAGAGAAAAACTTGCAGCTGAACGCTAGGAGCCATAAATGTTTGACTGGGTCAAAATAGAAACAGATGAACAAATAAAAGAGCTCTGTGCTCTGGCAAAAGAAATCTGGAACGAGTATTCTATCTGCTTCATATCACAGGAGCAGATAGATTATATGCTCGAAAAATTTCAATCAGAACAGGTAGTTAAGGCTCAGTTGAATTATCAGCAGTACAGCTACTATTTCCTTGAAGAAGACGGAGAAAACTTTGGTTATTTTGCAGTGCAAAAACAAAAAGATAACCTGTTTTTGTCAAAAATATATATAAAAAAGGACTTCAGAGGCAAAGGCTATGCAAGAAAAGCCTTTACAAATGCTATTGTACCGATAGCAAGAGAGCTGGAGCTTCCAAAAATCACTTTAACCGTTAACAAATACAATTTTGCATCAATTATGGCGTATGAAAAACTCGGATTTATACGTACTTCAAGCGTTGAAACCGATATTGGAAACGGCTATGTGATGGATGATTATATATATGAGTTTGAGCTGTAAGTTTTATATGAGAGAAATACAATGAAAAAAATTCTTATAATACGAGAAGGTGCAATAGGCGATGTTGTCCATACAACAAACGTTTTTAGAAGTATTAAAGAGACATATCCTAATGTAGAAATAGATTATGTCACAGGCCCTGTACCCGCACAGCTTTTGCAAAATGACTCTAGACTCAACAGGGTCATAGTACTTGAGAGCAAAAAATACTCTTATCTGTTTAAACTTGCATCCCAGCTTCGAAAAGAAAAATATGACCTGATAATAAATCTTCAACCGTCTTTAAGATTTAAATTCCTTGCTTTTATGTGCTTTGCAAAAAAAGTTGTAAACTACAAAAAAACTTACAAACTCCATGCAGTCGAAAACTTTTTCAGAACTGCCAAAAAAGCACTTAAAGAAATTGAAAACCCAAATGATCTTAAACTGGAAATTCCAGACGATATACTGGAAAGAGTCAAAGCAGATATTCCTCAGGATAAAAAAATTGTTATTTTTAACACCCAAACAAGCCCAACCAGGCATGGAAGAAAGTGGCCAATAAAATATTATAAAGAACTTGCATTATGTATTTTGGAGAATTATGACTGCAATATATTGATAGCCGGTTCTAAAGAAGATATGGAAAAGGTTAAAGTTTTCGAAAACCTTCATCCAAATATCAAAATTATTGCCGGTAATTATTCTATTATGGAATCAGCGGCTGTTTTTTCTTTAGCCGATGTGTTTGTTTCTGGTGATACAGGTCCGTTGCATATTGCGAGTGCAGTGAGTAAACCATTTTGTATTGGCTTGTACGGTGCAGCTCCGCCGGGTCGTACAGGCCCCTGGGGAATCAATCATTTTGCAGTTTCAGCAGATTTAAGCTGCATTCCCTGCAACAAAAGAAATTGCCTGATTAGTGAATACTCATCAACAGACATCAACCCTTGTATGTCCGCTATAAAACCGGAACATGTGCTGAGGGTGATAATTGATAATGACCTTCTGGTGTAAATACAGGAGCAGATTGATGGAGACTCTT
Source organism: Clostridium sp. K4410.MGS-306 (assembly GCA_000980375.1). GTDB lineage: Bacteria > Cyanobacteriota > Vampirovibrionia > Gastranaerophilales > Gastranaerophilaceae > Limenecus > Limenecus avicola. The sequence goes on from LARD01000003.1 coordinate 21,051, forward strand.
TCAAACAACTCTCATAGCTACACTTTATTTGCTTTTAATATCGTGAAATCACACGGTACAAAGATTTTTAAAACGGATAAAGCAATGGCTCTTTTGAGTCGTTCCAAAAGCTTTTTTAGGGAAATTCTTAAAATATTTAATAACTTATATCATTCAAATATTTTGCCGGTAGAATTTTCTAAATGTGTTGATTCCTGTATAACCTCTGTTACAGATAAAAATAGGCTTTTACTTGTTGCTCAATTATATGGTGTTTACGTTGAAACAATGCAGAAGAATAATTATGTATTTCCTGATGCAACCTCAGGATTTAGTCCTTTTAAGTGCGCATTAAACAATGATATTAATCAACGTCTTTTATTTTTGCAAGAAGTGTTTAATAAAAAGCAAGTGCCATCAATGGATTTTAACAAATCTGATGCTATTTCTTATGTTGAGTTTGACGATTCTGATTCAGAAGCTTGTTATATAACGCAAATGATTGCACAACTTGTGGAAACGGGAAAAACTGACTATTCTCAAATTGCTTTATATGCAGAAAGAGAAGAGGCAAGAAACAAAATTTGTGATGTGTTAAAGGCAAAAGATATACCCGTTATAAGTCGTATTTATAATGAAGATTATGAAAATTTAAAACGTAAAATTAATGCCTATCAAAATATAAGTGAAGTCTGTAAAAAACTTTTGTTACAGGAATTCAGCTATTCTGATTTTAAAAACATAAATATGCTCTCACGTGCTCAATCTGAAATATACAAATCAGAACTTGATGAATTACTCAAGAATTTGCTTGAAGAGATTCTTACAGATAGTTATGCTGTTGAAAAAATAGTTAATTTTCAAGAAAGCTCAAAAAAGACAGAATCTTTGTTTGATTCAATTAACAAGTGCCGGCATTTGTTGAGTGAACAAGACTCAAATTTGCTTGTTCGAGAGTTTAATTCTATAAAAATATTTTATGAATTTTACAAAGATAATAATTATGCATCTGCAATTGAATCTGTAATAAAACGTTTTCTGGGTAATTTTGAAAACACTCCGTTAAAAGAAATAGTCGCAGGGAAAATAAAAAGCTTAAATGAGCTGCAAAAATTTTATGATTCCATATTATACATCGAACCTGAATTTGAATCTTTTTCAGATATTATGAAATGGCTGCAAAATAATGATGTAGAAGATAAAAATGCAGTATACCTTTTATCTTTGAGTAGTAAGTTACCTGTAGACAAGACTTTTGACTATATATTTATCGCAGGTCTAAGCCAAAATAATTTTCCTGGAACAAATCCTTCTTATCCTTTTATTTCCGAAGAGTCTAACATACAGCTTACTAAAGGGCTTCAAATGCTCAATTTTGATATAATTTCTTTTTTAAAAACGGATGAGTTATTCTTTACGATAAAATTTAACGAGTTATGTAATGTCGCATCATTAGCACGCAAGAAAATTTGGCTTACATATCACTCTTATGAGTCAAAAAAAATAGCTCAACCATGTACTTTTTTTAAAGCACTAAAGGAATATGACTTTGCAAATTATGAGCTTTATACCCGCAGCCCTGAAGATACGGGCTATGTGTCTGTAAAACATAGTCTTTCCGGTGACAAAATTTCTCAAAAAAATATAGTAATTGAGCAGGGCGATGTTTTAAAACTCAATGCCTCTTCTATTAATGCTTTTCAAAAATGCCCGAGAAAATATTTTTACAAAAATCTGTTAAACCTCAAAGAACCATACACTTTTGCAGCAAGTTACGGAACAGTTGTCCACGTTGTGTTTGAGCTTTTAAATACAAAATATCTTAAAAATTTTGATAAAAATACAGCAATAGAACTTTCTTGTATTCTCTTTGACTCAAAACAAAACCAAGAAAACGAACAAAAAGCCTTGAGCGCAGGCTTTAAACAAACAGATATAGACCTTGTTAAAGCTGCTGATGACCTTGCAATTGCAGAAATGAAAGAGAATTTTTCAGATGCTGTTGATGATTTTTCTATGTCCGGAGGCTTTGACTCCCCGTGTGTAAAGGCGGAGTGCGAAAAATCTTTTACTTTTTCACTGCCTCAAATACCGGATGTTGTGTTTGACGGCAGAATTGATGCTATCCTTACCCAAAATGACGGCTGCATAAAAATTGTGGACTACAAAACAGGACGTGATAAAGCTAATACTCTTGAATATGCCATAAGCGAATACGGAGTAAATTTTAAACTGCGTACCGGCAAAGATCCTTCTGATGTAACAACTTTGCAAAATGCGTATGACTATCAAATACCTCTTTATTATCTGGCAAGCCAAAACAGCCCTGAACTTTCTCAATACAAAGACAAAATATCAGAGTTGTCCCTTGTTTATATAAGACCAAAAGCCAAAGACAACGGTTGTAATGAAGATTCTGTAAAAGCAGATAAAATAGAATTTTATAAAGAAAAAATCATAGAGAATCTGAAAGAAACAGTTATAGATAAAATTAAAAACGAAACAGAGTTTAAAAAATCGTCCGGCTGGGCGTGCGAAAACTGTGCTTATAAATTCCTTTGCGATTCGGAGGATGAAACAGATGACTGATACATTGCAAAATATTAAAGATATTGTTGACGGGCTCAATGAAGCTCAAACACAGGCTGTTTTGAACCCTCTTGAATCCTGTACAAAAATTGTTGCAGGTGCCGGTACAGGCAAAACAAAAATTATCTCAAAAAGGTTTTTAAAACTTGTACTCGACCTTATAGAACGCGGGGAAAAAGACCCGCAGTCAAAAATTCTCGTTATAACATTCACCGACAAAGCCGCAAACGAGATGAAAGAACGTATAATAAAAGAACTGGAAGACAACAACTTGCACGCATATTCGGATACGGATTTGTGGATATCAACTTTCCATAGTTTTTGTATCAGAATTTTAAAAAAATATTCTATCGAAGCAGGCCTTTCTCCGTCTTTTAAAATGGCAGAAGAACAACAGCTGCAAGATATTTATTCAAATCTTGTTAAAAAAATCAAATACGGCGAAGCAAATCAGGAGGTTTTGTCTGTAGAAAGCATTGCAGGATTGAATAAAATAAGCGACCTCGATACTCTTTTTGATGATATTTATAATGTAATCAAAAAAATTAAATCTCTGGGTATCACCCATCAAGAGTTTTTGCACTCTTCGTTAAATGCAACAGCTGATTTTTCCAATGTAATGCAAAATATTCCGTTCAAGTTTGCAACAAAAGAAGATTATGCAGCCAACTGGGCACAGCATTTTAAAGATTATACGGATGATTCTACCGTGTTGGATGAGGCGGTTTTCGATTCCATTGCAAAGGCCAAACTGGTACTCGACAAATTCGGTAAAAGAAAAGCCTCGGAATACGGTATGGCACAAGGCTTCCCTGAAAACATTGAACCTGTGACCCAAAACGAACTTTTGCTCACCAGAGTGATTGCAGCTGTGTATGAACTTTATCAAACAGAACTGGAAAACCATGACCTCGCTGATTTTGACGATTTAATCAACAAAACAATCATGATTTTCAAACAAAATGAACAAATCCGTTCGTATTATCAAAATTATTTTAAACAGATAATCGTGGATGAATTTCAAGATACTAATGGTGCACAGCTGGAATTAATCGAGCTTTTGCTCAATCCGGATAACCCTGACCTCACTTATGTAGGCGATAGAAAACAATCTATCTATGCTTTTAGATATGCTCAGATGGAAAATCTTGAGGTTTTGCATAAAAATGCAGAAAAAAAATACTCTAAAAAATTTGAACCCGTAAACCTCTCAATAAACTATCGCTCCACTCCTCAGGTGCTTAATGCGGTAAATTTTGTTACACAAAATGAGCTTAAACTGGAAGGCGAAAATCTCAATGCAAATCCCAATCTGACTTATTCTGATACCTCAAGAGATATAAAAGTTACACGCATAGAGGGGTTTGAAAACGCTTACGAACAAAAAATAACGGAAGCCTCATATATTGCACAGGAAATTTCCTCACTGCTCAAGCGCGATAACGCCTCCTTCAAAGATTTTGCAGTGCTTGTCAAGTCTCACGCTCAGGCTGATATTGTTGAAAGAGAGCTCAAAAAGAAAAATATTCCTGCAGTAAAAAAAGTTAATACAGGGTTTTTTAAAGAACCGGTTGTAAAAAACGTAATATCAGCTTTCAGGCTTATTAAAAATTCCGAAGACGAACAGGCGCTTTTCAGACTTTTAAAAGTCAATTTTACTGATGCAGAGCTCTTTGAGATAAAAAAATCATTGGATAAAGAGTTACTTTTCCAGACGGATTTTGATACCGTCAAAAGGATGAATCTTGCACAAAAATATATTACCCTGAAAACCCTTGATAAAACTTCAATACCATATCTGGAAAAAATTTATGACACTGTAAATAAAATCAAAAAACACAAGAGCTCACTTTCTCTTATGCAAATATTCGAAATTATAAAAGAAAATATTTGCTTGTATAACTGTAGTGATTTTTCTTCAGAATTTGAACAGGAAAATGCCAAAAACAATCTTTTGATACTGGAAAAAATAATTGATGATTTTACGCAAAGTGAAAATTTTCTCAGCATAAACACTCTTCTAAATTATCTGGAAAAAATTCAGGATGATAGAAACTTTGAATTGCCGTCAGTCAATACTCTTGAGCTTGATGCAGTGCAGATATTGACAATACACGCATCAAAGGGGCTTGAGTTTCCGTATGTTTTTGTTTTGAGTATTGCTTCTTCTTCAAAAACAGCAGACAAATCAGGCATAATTTTTGATATGCAGTACGGAGAAAAACCCGGGTTTGGCATTATCGCTTCAAAATACAAAGGTAAACCTACTGCAAAAGCACTTATCTACAAACAGCTCTGGCAAAAGCCCAGAGAAAAAAATGAGGCGTTACGTCTTTTTTATGTAGCAGTAAGCCGTGCAAAAAAATATCTGAACGTGTTAAGCTTTGAGCCATACGCATCAGTAAAACCCGTTGAATACATAGAAAATCTGTCTCAATATCTTGAATAAAAAAAGCCGCTTTCCTGTTGGAAAACGGCTTTTTGAAACTAAGCTTTGTATCAAAACTACTTGATTTCTACAGTAGCGCCAGCAGCTTCTAATTGTTTTTTGATAGCTTCAGCGTCTTCTTTTTTAACGCCTTCTTTGATAGCTTTAGGAGCTGCGTCTACGAGGTCTTTAGCTTCTTTCAAGCCAAGGCCAGTGATAGCTCTAACTTCTTTTAATACAGCGATTTTGTTAGCACCAGCTGAAGCAAGGATAACGTTTACTTCAGAAGCTTCTTCAGCACCGCCTTCAGCAGCACCAGCAGCAGGAGCAGCAGCAACTGCAACAGGAGCAGCAGCAGATACGCCGAATTTTTCTTCCATAGCTTTTACTAATTCAGCTGCTTCTAACAAAGTTAATTTTTCAATTGATTCTAAAATAGATTCTACACTCATGATTTTCTCCTTTTATTATTTTTGTGTATTTTATGCTGTTTTCTTTTTAGCTACAGCGTCGATAGCTCTTACAAGGCTGCTCATTACAGCGTTGACAGAACCAACAATACCTGTAGCAGGTGAATTTACGCAGCCAAGCATTTTTGCGTAAAGTTCTTCTTTAGACGGAGTTTTAGCTAATGCTTCAACTTGTTTTGCATCGAGCAATTGGCCGTCTAATGCGCCGCAGATAACTTCTGCTTTTTTTGTTTCTTTGATGAATTTTGCAACAACTTTTGCTGCAGAAACTTCATCTTCAAAACCGAATGCTATAGCAGTTGATTCTTTCATAGAATCAGCCAGAACTTCAAAATCAGTTCCTTTCATAGCTATTTTGGCTAATGTATTTTTTGTAACTGTATAATCAGCACCTGCTTTTTGAAGAGCTCTTCTCAAGTTAGTGATTTCTTCAACAGATAAACCTTTATAGTTAGTTACAATTGCTACTTTAGCCTTTTGTGCACTTTCTTTAATATGTGCAATTTTTTGTTCTTTAAAGGCTTTTGTTGCCATGTTTTGCTCCTTTTATATTTATGTTTATCGACCTTTTTTTATTTATTTGCATACAAAAAATGATTTTGCATACAACCGCAAAATCATTACATCAATTATAAATTAACCTATATTTGGAAAATTATCCTTGAATTTATGACCTCGATGAGCTTTTTGTTTTAAGGAGTCTTCACTCCGCTCATTGTCTGCGGTTCGTATAAACAATATTATTTAAAACATGATTAGAAATCAACCATGGCAATTAATATATTGTAATAATTCTTATTCGCTTTGAGCGTCGGGCAAAAATCTCACAAAGTAAGAAAGCACAAATGGAATGAATGCAATTACAACAAGCACTTTAATAATACCCACATTCTGTGCTACAAAACCGATTAACGGCAGCATTACACCGACAATCCCCCAGCTGAAACCTGCAATAAAGCCCGAAATCATACTCTTGTACTGCGGCATTGTTTTTTGAGCCATTACCATGTTTATGGAAACGGACAACATTGTCACAAAGCCTGTCAGAATAAACAAAATAAAAGATAAAACGGGCGAAAGCTTCATAAGGCTAACAAATACAAGCGTTAAAATAAAAGGTACAATCAAAGATGTGTAAAACACGTTTTTGTAGCCTATTAATTTTTCATATTTGCTGCTGATATAAGTACCAAAAGCACCAACCGTCAGGAATAAAAATACTGCTATACCAATCTGAAAAGCACTGTAGCCGAGGCTTTTCCAGTAAAAAGGTAACAGCACACTAAAACTTGATGTTACAAGCGATTTTAAGGCCGAAACCATTATTAAAATTCTTACTGTTTTGTTCTTAAAAATATCAGTTACCGCTGTTTTAAAAGATGTTGTGTCTTTTGGTACCGGCTGGTGGCTTATTTTAGGCACAAACAAAAATACGGCAAGAGCAAATAAAATCCCCCAGCTTGCAGCCAAAGGCAGCTTTGTTACTCCGAAAAACTGTGTTATTGAAGAGGATATAATAGGCCCTACAGAGTATCCTATTGTGCCTGCGGCAATAAAAATACTCATGTACTTTGCCAGATTTTTACCGCTGTACCTTACAACAAACCCCGTTGCCTGCGGGTGGTAAAAACCTACACCCACACCGCCTAAAATAAGACATAACGCGAGCTGCCATATATTTTGAACAAGCCCTGTAAGTGAGAAAAATATCGATGCCAGAATAATACCCCAGAAAATAAAAAATCTTTTTCTCCACTTGTCAGCAATAAACCCGAATACAGGCTGCATCATAGAAGAAAAAAGTTGCGAAGCACTAAGCGCACAGGTTGCAGCTGCAAGCGTTGTACCTATATTTGCAACAATAAAAGGCAAAATAGGATTGATAAAACCTGAATAACTGTCAGCCATACCGTGCCCCAGCGTAAGCCAGGCAACTGCTTTTTTGTTTTCCTCCTGCATTGCATTACAATTTGTGTTATTTTCGTTCATTTAATTTCCTTTAATAATGTTAGGCACAACTTACTTTTATCAGAAACATAATTTTTATACAACCTGCTAGTGTTTAAAATGTCTTATGCCTGTAGTAATCATTGCTATTTCATATTTGTTGGCAGCATCAACAACATCTTTGTCTTTGTGAGTGCCTCCTGTTTGAATAATTCCGCCGATTCTGCATTGAGCAGCTACTTGTATACTGTCTATTGCAGGAATAAATCCATCACATGCGATTACAGCTTTTTTTGCACCGTCACAGGCTCTGTCCAGAGCTGTTTCTACAGCATCAATTCTGCTTGTTTGGCCTCCGACTATAGACAGCGTTTTAAAATCTTTTGCAACAACAACAGCATTTGTTTTTACGTGTTTTGCTATTTTCCACGCAAATACCATGTCCTCAATCATTTCTGCGTCGGGCTTGGTTTTAGAAACAACTTTGAACGTGTCTTTGTCAAGCTCTTTGTTGTCAGTTTCCTGCACAAGCGTACCGAACGGAGTAATGTGGACTTCCTGTTCTTGCATTGTGCGTATGGTTTTGTAAGGAGTGATGAGTTTTATTATTCTCAACGCTTCGTTTTTCTTAAGAATTTCAAGTGCGTCAGGGTCAAAGTCAGGTGCAATTACCGCATCAAGAAAAACGGATGACGCGTGTTTTGCAATTTCTTTGTCCACTGGTTTAGAAAAGGCAATTGTTGCTCCGAATGTGCTCACAGGGTCAGTGTCAAATGCTTTTAAATAAGCTTCGTTTAATGTCTTGCCAAGTGCCACGCCGCAGGGAGTGTTGTGTTTAACAATAACAGCTGCATTTACATCGTAAAATTCCGCAGCAATTAATGCCGCACAGTTAATGTCTAACAAATTGTTGTATGAAAGCTCAACATCCGAGAGATTCTCAAATTGAGCATTGTCATTATTTATATATATAAAAGCTTTTTGGTGAGGGTTTTCTCCGTATTTCAAGGCCAGGGGCTCTGCATCAAAAAGTTTTTCGTAGTTATCGTTCATAATAAATCCCTTTTATTTTCTGATTCATAAATCAATTTATCACAAAAGACACCCCCTGTCTGTCGTCGTGTCGTCGAGTAACAAAATTTATAATGATTGACCCCTAATTAAAAAATGTTAAAAATAGTATAATATTAAGTTTCATACTGTTTAATGGCTTTCTAGTAAAAAGAACAGCTTGCCATAACTTGATAAAAGATTACGAAAAAGAGGTTAATAAAAAATGAATATAGAAAATTTAGGCTCTTTTATAGCAATAGCAGGTATCATATTAATACCTGCATATTTAATGTATCAGCTTAAAAAACAAGAAAAAGAATTTGTCGAAAAAAAATAGGATAGGTGTAAACACTACACACTGTAATTTGTTTATTAAAAATTAAATAAAAAGCCTGGAGTTGTTTCTAATACATCACACAATTTTACTATTGTAGAAACTTTGACAAAATCTGCACCATTTTCGATACGGCTTAATGTCGTAGCGGCAATACCGATTGATTTTGCTAACTCTTCTTGTTTTAGTTTCTTTGCTAATCTCAAAGTTTTGATATTATTGCCAAATGCTTTTTTAAATTCTGTCTCTGTCATAATTTTCCAAAAAGAACTTATTCATTTTGATTAAAAACTGTATTGTTTCAATATCTAAATCTTTTAACTGTAAACAATAATTTTTTATTAATGCCTCTTTATCAGACATATCATCTGGTAAGAAGTTGGCATTAATTTTAAGTAATTGATCCGGTGTTATTTCAACTCCATTACAAATTTTTGCAATAGTTTCAGCCGATGTAAAAGAGCGAGAGTTTTCTAGCCTGCTAACTAATTTCGGATCAATACCAACTTTTTCGGCAAATTCTTCTTGTGTTAAATCAAAACTAGCCCTTAATTTTTTAATATTGCTACCAAATATACATTTTATATTTAACATACACAGAGTTTAATGTTTAACCTCAAGCGAAACCACCTAAAATCATTTATTATTCTTAAATAAGTCGAGTTTTGTATATTAATAAGAATTTTTACAAAACTAGTTGCCGTACAGAATTTACTATTTCATCAATACAAATAAGTTTATCTTTATCTAAAAGTTGTAATTTATTTGTAATATGGGAAACTAAAGAAGATTGGGCATTTTTATTTTCACTATTAATTGGTACAAAAAGTGTATATGGTTCAACACCAAGGGCATAAGCAATTTTTTCAATTGCATCTAAAGTTAATTCTTTTTTTCCTGATTCTGCCCTAATAACCGTCTTTTCATGTACATTTGCTAATTCAGCTAAAGCTATTTGACTAAGCTTTAGATTTTTTCTTAATAATTTAATATTTTTTGCAAGGTTTTCCTTCAACATATCAGTATGATAACTATTTTGGATATTGATTACTATTGACACAAAAGAGCGTCGGTTAAGCTATTGAAAGCACTATTTTAATGTGATATATTACTTGAGGTTAAACCTAAAGTAAGGAGTTAAATATATGAAAAAATTAGGATTTGTCTTTGTTCTTTTATTGTCCATTTTTGCAGTGAATATTGGAGTTGCAAATTCTCAAATAGAAACAGCTAAATCAGAACCGAACCCTAACTACCTCATCAAACCGACAATTGCCTATGTCGTAGACGGTGACACAATCAAAATACGATTAAAAGAACGCAATACTAGTGTAAGACTGACCGGCATTGACTGCTATGAAACATCTGACAACAATCACATAAAATATCAACGCAACAAAGGTCTCACAGATGATGAAATAATCTCACGCGGTTTAAAAGCAAAACAAGAAATGATAAAAATTTTAAGAAAACACAAAGAAATATATCTTGAAATCACCGGCGTTGACCACTCAGCAGACTTGTTGGTATATTTTATTACAAAGACCCTCAAGGAAAATACATAAACATAAATAATGAAATGATGAAAACAGGCTATTGCCCGGAATATATTTATAAAAGAAATTGGTCCAACTGATTTTATTTTTGCTATTTTGGGTGCAATTCTATTTTTCTGCTTTACTTTAAAGTACTGGGATAAAAAAGAAGCATGTGATAAACTGTTAGAAAAATTAAATGAAATGGAGCAAAAAAATGGATAGTCAAACAATTTTGACAATAATTGCAACTGGTATATTATTTAGTGGTGTTTTGTACGGCGTTTACCGCTCTATTAAATACGATAAAAACATTGCTGAACAAAAAAATAGAATATACGTAAATAAGCCATCTTGTAATATCAAATTCAACAATAATTTAAAATGAATTAAAATAAAATTTTACAAAAAATTTTATTTGAGTTATTATAAAAATCAAATGCGCCCGTAGCCCAGTTGGATAGAGCGTTTGGCTACGAACCAAAAGGTCGGGAGTTCGAATCTCTCCGGGCGCGTTTTTTAAAGCCGCTTTTTAAGCGGCTTTTAAGTTTTTTGTTATTAATATATTATTTTACCATTTTTCATTATGAATTCTTGTTTTGTCAAATCTGTCAGGTCTTGGCTCTTCTTCTTCATTGGGATAACCCATTGTAATAATGCTGAATGGTGCAATATCATCGGGTAGCTTAAAATACTCTTTTACTTTTTCAGTGATACTTTCCCAGGGATAAAGTCCCAGCCAGCACGAACCTAAGTTGAAAGCCTTGGCACCGAGCATAAGATTTTCTGTTGCAGCAGCGCAGTCTGAAACATGAAGCCCATCTACGGGTTCACATTTTTTGTCTGCACAAACCACTATGGCCACAGGTGCTTTTTCCAAAGGCTGTCCAAACGGATGAATAGCTTTTAAATCAGAAAGTGTTTTACTGTCTTTTATTACAATAAAGTGAAACGGCATCTCTTTTGCTGCATATGGCGCATACATACCGGCTTTTAAAATTTGTTCCAAGATTGTATCAGTAATGGGTTCTTGTTTGTATTTTCTTACTGTTCTTCTGTCCAAAATTACTTTAATCATATACTCACTCCGTTATGTTAAAACTATTATTGATACTTAAAATTATACACTATCAGATAACAAAAAGACTGTATTTTTGATACAGCCTTTTTAAAAAATAATTAAAATATCTTACTTAACAAAATTGTAAGTAAGAGGGAATTTATATTCATTACCTTTGTTGCCTGCAACAAAAGCAATAATAAGAATAATGCAGTTGAATAAAGCAATTAACAGAACAAACAACAGCCCGATAAAAGGAATTAATGATACAATAATCGACACTATTGCTAATGTAATTTCAAAATTCAATGCACCTATAACAAGACTTTTTGAAGGTTCAGTGAGTTGTTCTTTTTTGGTCAGGTAAATAATGAGAGGTGCAATAAACCCTAACAAAATAGCACCGAGTGTGGACACACCAATACAAAGTTTTTCATCAGACATAGTAAATCTCCTTCATAATAATCACCGAACAATAATAGCAAATTTTTTATTACTAATCAATTATTAATCTATGTCTATAGGCTGTCTGTTAATTGCATCAATAGCTGCTCTTGCAGTTTCAACAAGCTCCTGTGATACGTTGGGGACAACTGTCAATTGTCTTAAAACATCAATTGTTCGTTTAAAACATCTGACAACATCACCTTCACCGGCCGGAATCTGTTCAATAAGCTCATCCCATTCTCCGCCATTGACCCAGTATTCGATTAAAGGCGAGTAATAAGAATTAATATACATTGGTGTTTCAATATCAAAATCCCGCTGGATAATGGTTAATCTTCTTCTTATGTCTTTGATTCTGTTAAGCGCTTTTCTTGTACCTTTGCTGATTGGTATCTCGGGGTATACATCAGCGCGCAGGTCTTCTGTTGTTATTGCACAGATTACAGAAGCAAGCTCGTCCGGCTTCAACGTGTCTAAAACTCCGCTGAATATTATCTCGGATAGGAAAAGCTCGTTTTCAGCTCTTATTGCTGCTGTTGTCATACCTTTTTCGTTAGGGTAATTGTTTTCAATATATCCCATTTTGTTCAGTACACCAACGTGGTTGAGGAAGATTCTCCAGTAGATGTCTTTTTCGTATTCAATAGTTTTTTCAAGCTTCATTGCACGTTTTTGGAACCTGTCTAAGAGCTCTGTCTCTTTAATGTGTTTTCTATATAGTTTGCAAGTTTCGCACTGGTATGAGTGCACTTTGTGCAACAGCTCTTTTGTTTTTATCTCAAAATCTCTTACATAATCGACATTTTCAGCATTCTTTTTGTTCATCTGCTTTCTTAAAACTTTTGCAGTTTTTCTTTGTTCAACGTAGATATTTTTGAGCTTGTTGTACTCAAACATATCCGCTGTTGTTCTGCCAAACGGGCATTTAAACTCTTTTATGCCGTTAATTACATTGTTGAGCTCTTCTTGCTGTTTAATTAACGGAGTAAGCCGTGTTGTCGAAGTATAATAACCAAAACTTTTTAAAATAAGCTCTTTTGCTTCTTCAAGATTAAACCTTTGCAGCAGGTTCAAAACCATTGAATACGTCGGCGTGAATCGGCTTTCTAACGGATTTGCATCACTTGTAACAAGCTCTGCAACTTCTTCCGGCGACTGAAAAGCTGTGCCCACAACCGTAACATAGCCTATCTCATCCATCCCCCTTCTGCCGGCACGGCCTGACATCTGCAAAAATTCGCTTGGTGTCAGCATTCTGTGGCCGGAGTCTGTTCTTTTTGAAACAGCGGAAATTACTGTTGAGCGCGCAGGCATGTTTATTCCGGCGGCAAGGGTTTCTGTTGCAAAAACCACTTTGATTAAACCTTTTTGAAAAAGCTTTTCGATTAAAACTTTCCACCCTGGTAAAAGTCCGGCATGGTGAGATGCCACCCCGCACAAGACGTATTCAAGGTGTTTGTTGTTGTAAAGGTACGGGTTCTCAGCCAGATATTCGTCTACAATCCTTTTGATTTCTTTTTGTTCATCGGGCGTGGTCAGGCACAGGCCGGAACATTTTTCCATCTGCTCATCGCATTTTTTGCGCGAAAACGTAAAATAAATTGCAGGCAGCATGTTTTTTTTGTGCAAAATAGACACAACATCTTTTGCAACCTGTCTTTGCGGGGTCTTGCCTTTTCTGCCGAAATGTTTTGCTTTAGACTCGGGCTTAATTTTCTTATTCAATCTGCCTTCGGGCGTGAGCAACGGGAGAATATCATTGGGCTTTGAAGAGTCGTAATAATAATATCTCAAAGGCACCGGTCTAAAATCTGTGTATACAAGCTCTGTTCTAGAATGTACTGTGTTTATCCAGTCTGTGAGCTGCTGTGAGTTTGCAACTGTTGCTGAAAGAGCTATGATTTGAACATTTGTGGGGCAGTAAATAATGCTTTCTTCCCACACCGTGCCTCTTTGTTCGTCATTCATATAATGAACTTCGTCAAGCACAACATATCTTACATCTTTTAAATTGTCAGAAACCGAACCAAAATTGGTACCGTACAACATGTTTCTAAAAACCTCTGTTGTCATAACCACAATCTGTGCATTGCGGTTTATGGAGGTATCTCCTGTCAAAAGTCCGACTCTGTCTGTGCCGTATTTTGCACCAAAGTCCATAAACTTCTGGTTTGACAATGCTTTTAAAGGGGTTGTGTAAAAAATCCTTGTACCTTCTTTAAGAGCCTTATGTATTGCCATCTGTGCAATACAGGTTTTTCCGGCACCTGTAGGCGCGCATACAACAACACTTTTACCGTTGTTAATATGAAAAAGAGCCTCTTCTTGAAAGTCATCCAGTTTAAAATTAAAGCTGTAATCGCATTGCTTTTCTTCTGACATACCAATTCCAAATTTGTCTACATATACATAATACCCTAAAATACATATTTATACACAGGGGCTAATTCTCTTTGTCATATGTTCATTTTGCCGTGCGCGTGTTAGAATCAATATAGCGAAAAAAAGACTATGGGGAATTTTCATATAATGATTGATTTATTACTAAAACTGCTGGGTGATCCAAATGCTAATAAAGTAAAAAAAATGATGCCGATTGTCGAGCACATAAACAAACTTGAACCGGAAATGGAAAAGCTTACAGACGACGAGCTTAGGGCTAAAACACAGGAGTTTAAAGAACATTTAAAAAACAGAGAGTATTCGTCTGATTTTAAAAAAGACAGAGCACTGGAGAAAAAAGCTCTTGATGAAATCTTGCCAGAAGCTTTTGCAGTTGTAAGAGAAGCCGGCAAACGTGTTTTGAATATGCGTCACTTTGATGTCCAGCTGATTGGCGGTATTTTTCTTCATAACGGCCATATTGCAGAGATGAGAACAGGCGAAGGTAAAACCCTTGTTGCCACTTTGCCCGCATACCTCAATGCCCTGACAGGAAAAGGCGTCCACGTTATCACGGTAAACGACTACCTTGCAAAACGCGACAGCGAGTGGATGGGTAAAATCTACAAATTCCTCGGCCTGTCTGTTGGCGTTATTCTTGCAAATCAGGAACGCGGTCTTGATGATTTTGAACGCAAAAAAGCTGCTTATGAATGTGATATTACCTACGGAACGAACAATGAATTCGGTTTTGACTATCTTAGAGACAACATGGCCGGCAGCATGGAAATGCTTGTGCAGCGCCCGTATAACTATGCCATTATCGACGAAGTTGACTCTATCTTAATTGACGAAGCAAGAACTCCTTTGATCATCTCCGGCCGTCTGGAACAATCAGCCCAGCTTTATCAAACAATGTCAAAAATTGCACCGCAGCTCAAAAAAGATGTGGACTACGAAGTGGATGAAAAAAATAAAAACGTAATCCTTTCAGAAGAAGGTATAGACAGAGCTGAACAGCTTCTCGGTATTGAAGACCTTTTTGATGTATCAAATCAATACGCACACCATCTTTTGCAGGCATTAAAAGCAAAAGAACTCTATCAAAAAGATACTGATTACGTTATCAAAAACGGCGAAGTTGTTATTGTTGACGAATTTACAGGCCGCTTGATGGACGGAAGACGCTGGTCTGACGGTTTGCATCAGGCTGTTGAAGCAAAAGAGGGCGTAAAAATTCAAGACGAAACCCAGACTCTTGCGAGCATAACTTTCCAGAACCTGTTTAGGCTATACCCAAAACTATCCGGCATGACAGGTACTGCAATGACAGAAGAAGCAGAATTCGGCAAGATTTATAACCTTGAAGTTACAACTATTCCGACTAACAAACCGGATATCAGAATTAACCTTCCTGATGTTGTGTATAAATCACAAAAACAAAAATATCTCGCTGTTGTTGATGAAATTGCACAAATGCATGAACAAGGCAGACCTGTACTTGTCGGTACAATCAGTATCGACAAATCAGAGTATATCTCTGAACTTCTTAAAAAGCGCGGAATCAAACACAATGTACTAAACGCAAAACACCACGAAAAAGAAGCTTATATCATTGCACAGGCAGGCCGTTTTGGAGCAGTTACGATTGCAACCAACATGGCCGGCCGTGGTACAGATATTCTTTTAGGCGGTAACGCAGAGTATCTTGCAAAAGATATGCTCGACAGCAAAGGTATTACACCTGAAAGCCCCAATTATGAAACAGAAAGAGATGCTGCTTTAAAAGAAGCAAAAACAATTACTGAAGCAGAACACGAAAAAGTTGTTCAAGCAGGCGGTCTTCACGTTATTGGTACAGAAAGACATGAATCCCGCCGTATTGATAACCAGTTAAGAGGCCGTGCCGCAAGACAGGGTGACCCTGGTTCAACAAGATTTTTCTTATCTTTAGAAGACGACCTGATGAGAATCTTTGGCGGACAGCACATTATTAATCTTATGAACACTCTTAATGTAGAAGAAGATATGGCTATTGAATCAAAACTGATTACAAGGCAAATACAGGCTTCTCAAAGAAAAGTGGAAACCTATCACTTTGATATAAGAAAAAGCGTGCTTGAATACGATGACGTTATGAACGTTCAAAGAGAAAAATTCTACCAGCAAAGACGAAGAGTGCTAAAAGGCGAAGACCTCACACCGGATATCTACTATATGATAGAAAAAGAGATGGACAGAATCATAAAAAGCTACATCTCACCCGGCCAGAATCCGCAGGAATATATCTATGAAGATATGCTCGGAATGGTAAAAGAAGTCCACTCCCTCATTCCTCAGCTTTCTTATCTTGAAGTAAACGATATTCAAGGTTTGAGCTACGAATCCATCTTTGAAAAATTCAAAAAACTTGCAATAGATGCATACAGAGAACACGAAGAAAATACAATAAGATTCTATAACGATATACAACAGCAGTACGAAGAAGTCTTTGTACCTGAAGAACCTTTCTCACATAAAAATGTAATGAGAAATATCGAAAAAGATATACTTTTGCGCGTTGTCGACAATAAATGGATTGACCACCTGCATAATATCGATATGCTCCGTGACGGCATCGGTCTTCGTGCATACGGTCAAAAAGACCCTCTTATAGAATATAAAAGAGAGGCCTATGACTTGTTTAACAACATGATGTACGAAATCCAGTCAGAAACAGTTAAGTACCTGTTTCGAACACGTTTTGGCGTACAGATTGTTAACAGAAAAGACGACGAAGTTATTCAGACCCAGCTCTCTCAAGCAGCACAGGAATTTAAAGCTCCATCTGAAGACGAAGAACCCTCTCACGCACCGGTGCAAAAAGGTGATAAAATCGGCAGAAATGACCCTTGCCCATGCGGAAGCGGCAAAAAATACAAAAACTGCTGCGGCAAAGATTTGTAATTTGTAAAAACATTAAAAAAACTTACGAAAACTCTTCCAATATTTTGCGAAGAGTTTTTGTTGGCAAGCCTATTACGTTTTCCAAATCACCGTCAACTTCTTTTATAAAATCAGAGCCCATCTCTTGTATTCCGTAGGCACCTGCTTTATCCAGCGGTTTGTTGGTTGTTACATAAGAGTCTATAAGCTCCTGTGATAAATCCTGAAAAGTCACATATGTTTTTACAACTTCTGTTATGGACTGTTTTGTGTCAGCGTCCAATACTGTCACAGCTGTAACAACAAAATGTTTTTGGCCGCTTAATTCTGTTAGCATTTGCTTTGCTCGTTGTTCGCTTTTTGGCTTGCCGTAGATTTTGTTGTTTAAAACAACCATTGTGTCAGCACTTATTATCAAACAATCTTTGTATTTATTACACGCGCAAATGTCCGTATCTTGACTATTTTCAAGTACGGACAAAGCTTTTTTTAGAGAGAGGGATTTTATAGCGTCGTCAGTGTAATTGTCCGAGTCCAGCTTTTCATCAAAAGAAGGAGAGACAACATCAAAGTCGACATCGAGCTTTTTTATAAGAGAGTGACGCCTCGGAGATTGCGAGGCAAGAACAATTTTTTTGTTTAATAAATCTTTCATAGTGCTATTCTAGCACGAAATCTGTACAGGCATTAAACTATGCTGTTGCAAACCTTGAACATCTGTATTGTGCTGCTTTTGCATTTAACGCTGCACAAACGCTGTTTAATTTGTTATTTAAAAGCATCATATTTTTTCTCATATCAGAAAAATCACCCATTGCATTCATCATTTTTTCCGGTTCAACCATTTTTGCAATCTGCGGGTTATCAACTTTTTCGTCTGCATATTTTTTAACTAACAACTGATCAATGTAATCTCTTGGTCCAACTGCCATGATATTTTCTCCCTATAAAATGTAATCCCTTTAATTCCCTTACATATATAAACAATTTCTCTGTTAAAAAATTGCCTTTTTGAACATTTTATTGTTAACATTTCTTCACAAAAAAGAGAACCCCTGATATTACAAGGGTTCTCTTTTTTATACTTATAAAATTATAACAGTTTTGTAAGTATTTCAGCTTCTCCGTCAGTAACGTGGATAGTGTGTTCAAAATGTGCTGACGGCTTGCCGTCATTTGTTACAACTGTCCAGTCATCTTCGAGAGTATGTACATCATCACCTCCAAGATTGAGCATTGGCTCTATTGCAATTGTCATACCGTTTTTGATGACAAATTTGTTGCCGACCCTGTAGTTAAAAACAAAAGGCTCTTCGTGCATTTGTCTGCCAACACCGTGACCGCCGTACTGGCGCACAATTCCCAGCCCTTTTTCTTTTGCAACGTCTTCAACAGCACCGGATACATCATCAAGGAGCGTGTTATCTTTCATAACAGAAATAGCTGCCATAAGGGCTCTTTCTGTTGTTTCAAGAAGCATTTTGCACTCATCAGAAACTTCACCAACAGGATAAGTCCACGCACCGTCACCAACAAGGCCTCTGTATGTTGCTCCAACATCAATACTTACAATATCGCCTTCTTTTAAGATACATGATTCTCTTGGAATGCCGTGTACAACCTCTCCGTTAACAGAGGCGCAAATCGAAGCAGGAAAACCGTTGTATCCCAAAAAGGTAGGAATAGCCTTGTGTTCTTTGATTATTCTCATAGCAGCGTCATCAAGATATTTTGTAGACACGCCTGGTTCTATGATTCTTTTCATTTCCTGATGAACCAGTGCAACAATGTTGCCGGCTTCTTTCATCAGCTTTATTTCTTCACGTGATTTTTTGTGAACTGCCATTTATATTACTTCTTTCTTATATAATTTCTTTTAACTTAGCATAAATTTCGTCAACACTGCCTGTTGCATCAATCTTTTTGAGGATTCCTCTTTTTTCATAAAAATCGATTAACGGAGCAGTTTGTGCAAAATATGTGTCAAATCTGTTTTTAGCGATTTCTTCTGTGTCATCTTTTCTTTGTACCAGCTCACCGCCGCAAGCATCACAAATACCTTCCTGTTTGATAGGCATTGTTTTAAGATTGTATATTGCACCGCATTTCGGGCAAGAGCGTCTGTAAATGATTCTTTCCATAAGGTTTTCTATAGGAACGTCAAAGTAAATAACTTTTGTAGAAACTTCTTTACCTGCATCGATTTCTTTAAGCATTTCATCAAGCATATTAGCCTGTTCAATGCTTCTTGGAAATCCGTCCAGGATAAAACCTTTTTGGACATCGTCTTGAGACAATCTGTCTTTTATGATTTGAGCAACAACTTCTACGGGAACAAGCGCGCCTTTTTCAACATAGTCTTTGGCAATTTTTCCTGCTTCAGTACCTTCTGCCATTGCAGCTCTTAATAAAGAACCTGTATCTACGTGGATAAATCCTGTGTCAGCAGCCAGTTTTTTTGTTTGAGTACCTTTTCCGCTTGCGGGAGGGCCCATAAAAATTAATTCTTTTTTCATAATGTAACCTTTTTTTAATGTAACTACCATCTGTCTCAATATTATCACGCGATATAAAGCAGTACAAGTTTTGTCTGAAACGCAGACATACGGCATGTATTACACATGTATATAAAATTTATATTTAGTTTTGTAAAACTTCTTCAAATTAGGGTTCATATCTTACAAAAAAATATCTATACTAAAGTTGTAGGGAACGTCGTTTTTTCCTGATTTATCTATTGTTTAAATAATACAACTTAAGTATCAGTATCGTTGTGGCCAGTGTATGGCTGCTTTGTAAAGGGATTTATAAATTATGCCAATCGTCATTAATACGAATGTGCCTGCAATTAAGGCGCAAAATGCACTCACAAGAGCTTCTTGGGGTTTGAATCAGAGCCTTGAAAGATTAACAACAGGCAGCAAAATCAACAGTGCAAAAGATGATCCTGCCGGATTATATTATGCTACCGGTCTTAACTCTCAAATAAGCGGTGTAAATGCCGCATACAGCAATGTGCAGATGGGTATAAATATGATTACAACAGCTTCCGGAGATTTGAGCAATATTAATACTCAATTGGAAAGAATCAAAGATCTGGCAACACAGTATTCCAATTCATCCCTTACTGATGAGCAAAAAAATGCTATAAAAGCTGAAGCTAAACAGCGTGTGGAGGAAATAAACAGAATTGCCGAGGAATCAAAACTCAACAAACTGCAGCTTTTAGACGGATCTCAAGCAGGCGGTGTAAGACTTCAAATAGGGCCAAATGCTGACCCTGCTACAAACTCTTTGACAGTGACAGGTGTTTTTGAAAAAGCAGATGTAGAGTCTTTAAATCTTGTTGGTGGTTCAAGCAAGTTTGCAGATATAGATGCTGCTTTTGCAAACGCAAGTACTGCTGCTCAATTTATTGATATAGTTCAAGATTCTGCTGATATTGTCACAGAAAGAATATCAACAGCAGGCATCTACAATGCAAGACTTGAGTCTATTACAGACAGCCTTATCACTAAAAACGAAAACCTTCAAAGTGCTGTATCTACTGTTATGGATGCAGATGTTGCGGCAGAGACAGCCAATTATATAAAAAATCAGCTGCTGCAGCAAACGGCTTCTTCTTTGTTAACACAAGCAAATCAGGCTCAAGGCGTGCTTGCATTAAAACTTATCAACGCACTTGCATAACCCTGATTCAAAAGTTGTATAAACTGCCGGCAATTGCCGTAAAAAAGTTGTGCTTTTCATACAAAAGTTTATTTTTGCATGCCAATTTTTGTATTTTTTATACTTTGGTTGTAGAAATCTCAAACTTAATGTGAATTAAAATACAACCTTCCATACTTTAATATGAGAATACAAAACACAGGGATGTATTTACAAAAGGATATGCGAAAGGAGATAATTCATGGCAATTATCGTTAACACGAATGTTTCTGCATTAAAAACGCAGAACAATCTTACAATGGCAACAAATAGTCTTAGTAAAGCGTTAGAGAGACTATCAACAGGTTTAAAAATCAATTCGGCAGCGGATGATGCTGCAGGATATTTTATTGCGGCAAAATTGAGCACTCAAATAAGCGGCTCTAAAGTTGCAAACTCAAACGTTGCAACAGGCCTAAACGTTTTGCAAATGGCAGAAGGAACCCTCGATGTAGTAGAAGATAATATTACCCGTATCAGAGACCTTGCTGTACAGGCAGCCAACGGAGTTTATGATACAGATTCTTTAACTGCAATGCAAAACGAGGTAACAGCACGTATCGCAGAAATTAAAAGAGTACAAGCAGCAGCAGATTTTAATGGTATTAAATTGTTTAATGCTACATCAGGTTTAGGTAAAGATGGCTTGACGCTGCAAGTTGGTGCTAATGCAGCTGCAGCGGAGAACCAGATAAAAATAGAAAAAGGCTCTTTTGCAGAAGTAACTTTAACTGCAGATGTAAGCTCTAGTACCGGCGCGACTGCGGCAATTACTGCATGTGATACGGCATTAAAAACTATTGCAACAAGAAAAGCAGAAATGGGTGCTGTTCAAAACAGATTGGGCTCTGCTCAAGAAGCACTTATGACAACAATTGAAAACGCATCTGCAGCCTTGTCAACGATTATGGACGCTGATATTGCGGAAGAAACCTCAAATTATACTAAGGCACAAATATTGCAGCAAACCTCTTCAACACTGCTGATACAGGCAAACAATCTGCCTTCTATTGCTTTAACTTTAATCAGAGGTTCTTAATAAAATATTTTAAACAAAAACAATAGATAGTTAACGATAATTACCGCCGAAGGGAAACCTTCGGCTTTTTATTTTGCTTTAATTTCATACTTTAGTTTTAAAAACTTCTAACTTTTTAAGAATTAAGTATTCAAATTCAAACCTGTATTATATGTATGTGAAGAACAGGATAGATAGAAAATTCACAGTCTAAATAGGCGATTAGCTATTAGATAG
The DNA here is from genome assembly GCA_000980375.1 of Clostridium sp. K4410.MGS-306. GTDB lineage: Bacteria > Cyanobacteriota > Vampirovibrionia > Gastranaerophilales > Gastranaerophilaceae > Limenecus > Limenecus avicola. The sequence goes on from LARD01000003.1 coordinate 43,163, forward strand.
GTAGATTAGTTAAAGAGAATTACAGTCTATTAAAATTTACAGGATGTAAATAGGGTATGCCGAAAGGAGAATCGTATGGCAATTATCGTTAACACAAACATGTCTGCGTTGAAAACGCAAAAAAACTTGAACAATGCTTCAAACTCTTTGCAAACAGCATTGGAAAGAATGTCAACAGGTTTGAAAATTAACAAAGCAGCAGACGACGCAGCAGGTCTTTATGTTGCAACAAACCTGAACACTCAAATCAGTGGTTCAAAAGTAGCCAAAAACAACATTTCAACAGGTAACAACGTACTTTCTACATTAGAAGGTGACTTAGACGTTATCCTGGACAACCTCAACCGTATCAGAGACTTGTCAGTACAAGCCGCAAACAGTATCTATGACGAAAGCGCTATGGGTGCGATGAAAGACGAAATCGATCAACGTTTACAAGAAATTGACAGAATTTCTTTAGCATCTAACTTTAACGGCTTGCAGCTGTTAGCCGGTAAAGGTCAACTTGCTGACAACGGTTTGAGACTTCAAGTAGGAGCAAATGCTGATTCTGCAGCAAACGCAATTTCTTTGGAAAAAGCTTTCTTTGCAAAAACTGACTCAAGTACATTAGGTTCATCTTACAAAGGTCAACTTCCAAATGGTTCAAAATTGACAGCAAACAAAGGCCTTTCTGGAAACCTTGATGCAGCATTTGCAAATGCAAGTAGTGCAGCTCAGTACATTGATATTATTGACGCAGCAATCGATGACATTTCTTCTAAAAAGTCTACAATCGGTGCGACAATGAACAGACTTGACGCAGCTTTGACTTCTTTAACAACAGTTATTGAAAACAACACAGCTGCAAAATCAACAATTATGGATGCTGACATTGCGGAAGAATCAGCTGAATATACAAAACAGCAAATTCTTCAACAAACATCATCAGCTTTGTTGGTTCAAGCAAACCAATTACCTTCATTAGCTTTGAACTTGATTCAATAGTTAATTTAACATTACAAACAATAGATAAATTTACAATAATAGGTGATGGCAACTTGCCCGGGACAATTAGCTCCGGGCTTTTTCTTTTTTACTACCGTTTTTATTGAAGGGCAAGTACTCCCGCGCCTATCATTCCGGCATTATTTTCGGTCATAGCCACTTTAACTTTCACATCTGTTACAACAGATTCTTTATTGATATTTTCTTCAAGTTTTTTTATATCAATAAAATTGCACATACCGCCAGATATTACTATACAATCGGGGTTGAAAACATTTGTCAATGAAACAAGACCTACAAAAAGGTAGCATTGCCACTGTTCAAAAACCCTTTTGCAAAAAGCATCATCGTTTTTAACACCGTCTGTAATATCATATGTTGTGATATCGTCGGGATTTTTATCTTTTAAAATGCTTGTTGAAAACTCATTGTATGTTTTGGCACCTTCTTTTGCACAATTTTTCAGTCCTGTACCGGACGCATAAGATTCCCAGCAGTCGAATCTGCCACAGGTGCATTTTTGTCTGTTATCTGCAAAAATACGCATATGGCCTATTTCCAGAGCATTACCGGTTGAACCTCTAAAAAGCTTTCCTTCAGACACAACTCCGCCGCCAATGCCTGTTCCGATTGTGGCCATAAGCACTGTATTGTAACCTTGAGCTGCTCCTATTTTGTATTCTGCCACCACTGCACAGTTTGCATCATTTTCGACAAAAACTTTTTTATCTGAAAGTGAAGAAAAATCAATGTCCTTGTAGCCTGAAGGCAAATTGGGCGTTGAGCTTAACACGCGTGTGTTTTCAATATTTACTGCTCCTGCGGAAGACAAACCAACTGCGTCAATTTTGTCATAATTTAGGGCAATAATATTCTTTAAAGTTTCGTAGATTTCACCCGCTGTTTTGGGCGTTGGTTTTTTTTGTATATCAGAGACTATATTGCCGTTTTGGTCAACAATACCGTACAGAATTTTAGTCCCGCCTATATCAATGCCGAGTGCTTTTTGTTCTTTTTTCATATACTATCCGTTTTTTGCGATTTTATCTTTTCTGTTAACAAATCTTTTTGTTATGAGCTGGGGCCTTGTAATTGCGGAACCTATAACTACAGCGTGGGCACCGAGCTCAAAAGCCTTGTCTACCTGTTGAGGAGTCCATATTCTGCCTTCAAGTATGACAGGGCAATCAACTGATTGTACGAGCCCTTTTAACAATTCAAAATCAGGTTCTTCAGAAGTTTCCGGCGATTCTACCGTATACCCGGACAACGTAGTAGAAACAATGTCAGCTCCCAGCAGCCTTGCATTTATACCTTCTTGCAGAGTAGCAATATCAGCCATTGCAATTTTTTTGTTTATTTTTATAAATTTGATTATCTGTTTCAGGTTATTTTCGCCTCTGGGTCTGGATGTTCCATCAAATGCCACAATATCAGCACCTGCCAGTATCAAATCTTTGGCATCTTTTATTGTCGGGGTAATGTAAACTATTTCCCTCCAATTTGGCGGTATGACTTCCGGTTTTGTTATACCTATTACGGGTATTTTAAACAATTTTTTTGCATTAATTACGTCCCTTGTTCCAGCTACACGAAGCGCAGCTGCACCGCCTTTTACAACCGATTGCATCATCGCTGTCATACAATCTTCTTTGTACAAAGGTTCAGATGGCATTGCCTGAACAGAGACTATTACTTTGTTTTTTATTTGAGCAACTATATTATCCATAAATTTAATTATAATGCTACTTTTAGGTATGGGCAAATTATTTTCAACGATTTATCCTGAATATAATTGTAACTATTTGTTAACTTTAGACTGTTGTGCCTAAAGTTTTGACTTTAAATTGCCGATAAGTAAACTGTAAGTCGTAAATGAAAAAGGGAGTATTAATCATGGCAGGTTTTGAAAAATTTAAAAATGCATTAAAAAAAGCAGAAGAAGAAAGACATGAAGAGCTTCAACAAGACATAAGAAAAGTTCGTAATGTTATAGAAAAAGTTCTTTCCATGGCAATGGAAAACACAGCCAATGTAGCAAGAACACGCTATAGCGGGCTGGAGATGTTTTAGGATTATAAAATCATTAAAACATCGCGTACAATTTTTGTAACAACCGCAGTAGATACCTCGCTCTTGTCATAATCAGGGGCGAGTTCTACTATATCAGCACCAACAATATCAAAATCTTTAAGATATTTTATCCACTCAGCAAGCTCTCTGTACATCAAGCCGTCAGGTTCCGGAGTACCTGTGCCCGGCATAAATGCAGGATCCAGCACATCCACATCAATTGTTAAAAAGATTTTTTTGTGTTTTATCTGCTCTAAATCAGCAGAGTTTTTAACAAGTGTGTTGTACTTCTTCATTAAATCAAATTCTTCTTGCAAACCGGAACGAATACCAATCTGTTTTATATTTTCAAAGCCTATTGTCTCACCGATTCGTCTCATAACAGATGCGTGAGAAAGCTTTTCACCCAGATAATCTTCTCTCAAATCTGTATGTGCATCAAAATGAATAACCGCTAAATCAGGATACTTTTGATAACAAGCTTTTAATGCAGGATAAGTAACAAGATGTTCTCCGCCTATGCCAAGGTATTTTTTACCATCTTGAAAAACAATTCTTGCATTTTTTTCAATAACATCAAGCGTTTTTTCTGTGTTACCCAAAGGAAACTCGAGTTCACCCGCATCATAGAAATTGACATCATCAAGATGTTTGTCATACACAGGAGAATAGTCCTCTAACCCCCAGCTTGCAATGCGCAGTCTTTCCGGTGCAAAACGGCTGCCCGGTCTGTAAGAACAGGTTCCGTCAAAAGGAAGGCCTATCATTACAATATCTGCATTATCATAACTGTCAACAGAGCCTATCCAGTTACGGCTCAAAAATGGTCCTAGAGTTTCACTTGCCGGCATTAATTAATCCCTTATTTTAATTGTCTATGAGCCAACGTTTACGCCTGTACCTTCGATTTTTTCATCGCCCTGGTCAAGCTGTGATGCAGCTGCGGCTGCTGCTTTTTGTTGTTCGTTCTTAGCAGAATATAAAATTACTGTAACATCGGCAATTAATATTCTTTTGTTGTCTGCATAAGGGACAATACTGATTTTATCAAGGTTAATCAAGTATGGATAGTTGTAAATGTCCTGAAAATATGAACGGAATTGCATATAATTTCCGATTAATTGCATTTGCACTGCACAAACATTGTATTCACTGCCAATATTCTTTTGTACAACGTCGTATGCAGGATTCATATTGTATTCGATTGAGCGTAATTTTAATCCGTTATATTTTGCAGATTGGATAACATCTTCAAACATAACACCGAAAGATGACATCATATCTAAAGTAGCTATTTCGCTTTTATAAACAGGTTTTGTTGAAATTTTTTCTTCTTTTTCATAAGCAGCTTTTTTATTTTTTAAGTCTTCAATATCCTTTTTGATTTTATCAAGCTCAATAGTTTTTGTTTGTACTTCTTGATACGCTTTGATTGCTGCATCAGCTTTGGGAACAATAAAATAAATTCCGACTGCTGCACAAAGAACTATTAATACAATATATATAAGTTTTTGATTCTCGTTCACTTTTACAATGCCCTTTCGTGTATAGGTTTAAATTTTATTTTATGCTCCCGGTAAATCAGGGATATCAGGCAAATCTCCTGAACCTACTTTTCCGGGATTAGATGTTGAGGAAGGTTTTTTCTTACCTTTTTTATCTTTTGCGGAAGAGTCTTCCTCTGTGTTCGGGTCTTTGATTTTTACAGAACTAAATTTATTATTAGTCAGCTCAAATGTATAAGAAGCATTCGGATTTTTTTCAATATCAATCAAGCCTTCCTGATCATCAACACTGAGTTTTGAGAGGAATAAGTCTGATTTTGGCACCTGTGCTTTGAGGTTTCTAAAGAATAAATATACCTCATCAACAGATGTTGTTTCACCTTTTATACCATAAGCTCCGTTTGAGTCGCCGTAAAATACCGTTAACCAAACTTTTGCTGGAATATCTGCACCAATTGAGTTGTAATAAAGAATTTTATCAACCATACTCTGGTCAATTTCTTTGGCTGCAGAATAAATATCGATTTTGTTGCCTTTGCTTTGAAGGTCAGTCAGCTCTTTTTGCAAAGTGGTTGTCTCATTTGATAAAGAAGAGCTTTTTTCTTCAAGCTGTGACGCATAATTGCCGACAATTGTAGAACATAAGAAGCCTACTAAAATAAATAAACCGCCTATTATAAGACTGTATATTGTCAGCTGTTCTTTTGTAAGATCAAAACCCATTACCCTGATTGTGTCAGGAGCTTGGTAATCAGCTGTCACAAGGAAGTTGAGTTTTAATCTGTAATCTTTAAATCTATATATAGCAGCACCGATTGCTTCCGGTGTAATAGCCTTAATGTAGTGAGGCAGAACGTTTAAATCAACGTCCATAATTTGAGATTTTGCATACTGGTTGCACTCTAGAAAAATGACATCTCCTGGCTGTTTCAGCTGCATTGCAAGGATTTCTGCGCTTACATCATTAGATTCACTGATAATAAGCAGCTTGTCTGTAGGATATTTTTCAAGTACAGCAGAAGCTGCCTGAGAAATAGCAACGTAAACTTCATCATTGTTAAATGAACGTATCGCCAATGGCTCTTCAAAATATTCAATTACGCTGTATCCCAGCAATGAAAATACTGCGTAGCTGTTTTGTGAAACCAAAAGTATGTTCCAAGAGCCGGAAGAAGCTGCAAAATCTTTTGTAATTTCAGTATACTCAAGAGTCTTCATTAATGAAGAATATGTGTTTTCAATTGCAATAAGAGTTGCGCCCAAATCAGTAAAGATTTGTTTTATTACATCTACAACACCTTCTTGCATTGCAGAGTAAAGAATGTATCTTTTTTCTGTTGAGTTGTTTTCTTTTACTTCAACCCAGCTTACAACAGGTACATTTTTCTTAAACAAATAGTTCTGTTCAATTTCTGAAGTCAGCGCTGTAGTAACGCCTTCATCGTCAAGAACTGTAGGCAAAAATGAGTGGCCAAAACATACGCTTGGCATATTAACAACCACATTTGCATTTTGCGGTGCAATCTTAATTTCGTTAAACAGGTCACTCAATGCCTGTTTAAATTCGCCGTAATCTTCAATTTCTCTTGTTGAAGAGTTGTAACTCAAATCTCTGCGTGCATATTTCATAATTTTATGCGTTGCAGGGTCTACCATAATCATTTCTACGCCGACGTTAGGAGAGACCGAAACCCCTATATTAACCTTTGTGTCTGGCTTTAATTTTGCTAAAAAATTTTCCATCAACTAATTCCAATATAATTCCAAGTTTATAACACTGTAATTTAAAACCTATACAATTATATTATAGTATAATTATTATGGCAAGAATATTTACATACCCCAAAAAGGTGAGATTAAATGGAAAATAAAAACACAAAAAACCCGTCAGATTACATATACGGAAGAAATGCTCTAACAGAGGCTTTGAGTACTTGCGCTAATCGTATAAACAAAATTTTAATATCCAAAAATACAGCAAATGATGTAAAGATAAATGAGATAATAAATCTTGCAAAAGCAAATGGTGTTGTATTTCAGTTTGTGCCCAAAGAAAGGTTTGCAAACTTTGCCAACATTGCGCACCAGGGTGTTGTCGCATTCGTTTCGCCGGTGGAATATACTGATTTTTATGATTTTTTGGAAACTAAAAAAGATGGATATTCAAAAATAGTTATATTAGATGGAGTGGAAGATCCGCATAACGTTGGCGCAATCATACGTACAGCAGCTTGTGCGGGTTATGATGCAGTTATTATACCTTCCCGCCGCAATGCACAGGTCAATGCTACTGTGGAAAAAACATCGGCCGGAGCTATTAACCACATACCTGTGATTCAGGCTAATAGTCTTTCGAGTGTTATTGATAAGCTAAAAGATAACGACTATTGGATAATTGCAGCTGACGCACATGGAAAAGATAATTACTTTGACATTGATTATACAGACATGAATTTTGCACTCATTATGGGAGGAGAAGAGACAGGAGTGTCTAAAAACAATATGAAAAAATCAGATTTTGTTGTTAAAATTCCAATGTTAAGAAATTTTAACTCGCTTAATGTTTCTAATGCTGCCTGTGCAATTATTTACGAATCGGTCAGACAGTCTGTATCAAAAAATAAAACATAGTGTATAATATTTATTACTAATTACAGGAGCATAAATGGCTAACAAAACAGAGAAATTTACCAATGAAGATGTTGATATCACAGAAAACGGGGAAGTTTCTATAGATAAAATAACAGAAGAACCTGAAGACGAAGACTTGATTATGTCGGTGGAAGAGCCGAAAACCGCAGAAAACGTCTCCAGTGTCAATGCTGATGATTCGGTCAAAATTTACCTGCAGCAAATAGGGAAAATACCTCTTTTGACAGCTGAACAGGAACTAGAGGTTGCAAAAAAAATAAAAGAGCACAATGACGAACACTCAAAAGAGATTCTTGTTAATGCAAACTTGCGTCTGGTTGTCAGTATTGCAAAAAAATATATAGGCCGTGGTCTTTCGTTTCTTGATCTTATTCAAGAAGGCAATATGGGCCTTATGAAAGCTGCTGAAAAATTTGATTATGCAAAAGGCTATAAATTTTCTACATATGCAACATGGTGGATACAGCAATCTATCACCCGTGCAATCGCTGACAAGTCCAGAATAATACGTCTTCCTGTTCATATGATAGAAACATTGAGCAAAATCAAAAAAGTTACAATGGATTTGACAACAGAAACAGGCAAGGTTCCTTCAAAAGAAGAAATTGCTTATCGTGTGGGAATTCCTGTAAACAAGCTCACAAGCCTTATCAAAGCTGCGCAATCAACTATAAGTATAGAAACTCCTGCTACTGCAAAGGATGAATCATCTAAATTAGGTGATTTTATTGTTGATGAATCCACAATATCTCCTGATACGAGAGTTTCTCAGGAAAATCTTTTTGAAGATATACAAAAAATGCTCAACCAGCTGAGCCCAAAAGAGCGGGACGTACTTATTATGCGTTTTGGTTTAAACGATGACGGTAACCGCAAAACTCTTGAGGAAATCGGCTCGCGTTACGGTGTATCAAGAGAGCGTATTAGACAGATTGAAAACCGTGCAATAAGTAAACTCAAAAAATTGTGCAAAAACAACAATCTCAGCAAAGGTTTAAAAAATTATTTTAATTAATTAAAATAATCGTGCCAGGGGGGATTCGAACCCCCGGCCTGCAGCTTCGGAGACTGCTGCTCTATCCTGCTGAGCTACTGACACACTATTAATATTCTCACTAACCTATTGTACGCTCAGCAGGACAAAAAATCTATAATTAGTTGAACTTTAACTTCGTTAAAGATTCAACGGTGAGCTACTGACACATATATACAACGTTGGTATACTTTTAAATTATAGCATAATGCATTATAATATAATTTAAAAAAGGATAGACGGTATATGGAAAATTGTATTTTTTGTAAAATATCTAACAAAGAAATTCCTTCAAAACTTTTATACGAAGATGAATTCACCGTTGCATTCAATGACCTGAATCCACAGGCACCAAACCATATTCTTGTTATACCAAAAAAACATTTTGCATCTTTAAATGAGCTTGATGATGAAAAATACATGTCTGCCTTGTTAAATGCTGTAAAAGAAGTCACAAAAAAATTAGGCATAAAAGAATACAGAACAGTAATAAATACCGGAGAAACTGCCGGTCAGACTGTGTTTCATATACATATTCATATTCTTGCAGGCAGACCTTTATTGTGGCCTCCCGGTTAGTAAATAGGAATATTAAATGCTTAATAATTTAATTTTGATAGTATTATTTGTTTGTTTTGTCTCAGGCCTGATATATGTATATTTGAGGCTAAAAGAGGAAACAGGCAAAACTAAGAAAAAAGGCGGCGAGGAGTTACAAATTTCGCCCGAAGATATCTATAAACAGGTAGAAGCGCTCATTATAAATGCGGATTTTGCTACCGCACAAAAGCTTGCAAAAAAATATCTGGCGCAGAACCCGTATCATCACGATTTAAGAAAACTTCTCGTAAAGTCTTATATAGAAACGCAAAAAGAATATGAAGCAATATCAAATCTTCTGGTTCTTGTTCAGTTTTATCCTGATGATTTGAGCTTGTATCTTCAGCTTGCAACACTGTATAAAAATACTCATCAAAATAAAAAAGCAATCCATTTTTACAGTTATGTGTTGAGCAAAGATAAGTATGACCTCAACTCAATGAGAAATCTTGCGGAGTTGTACTACAACAACAAACAAAAAGAATCTGCACTAAAACTATATAAACAGCTTGTTACTTATATAGATGATGAGCAGGAAAAAATGGATTATTACGAAATAATGGGTAATATTTATACAACATATGGAGAATATGTTAAAGCAGCCAACCTTTATAAAAAAGTGCTTGAAGCCCAGCCCTCCAATGCGGATGTTATAAAAGAGTTAAGAAAAATATATCTAAAACAAAAAGATACTGAAAATGTTATTTATCTTTCAAGAAAGTTAATCAATATTGAGCCTGATAATTATGCATACTACGAGGAAATCATTAATCTTTTATTTCATGTACATGCATATCAAGACGCTTTGGACTATGCGCAAAAAGCTCTGGAATTGCCAACAGCAGATGTTTTTGCTGTAAAAAATCAGATAGCAAAGATTTATATTTATACAGGTAAAATCAAAGAGAGTATTCAGCTTATTAACGAAACAATTGTGCAAGACCCTACCAATTTGCTTTTGAGCCAGACCCTTGCAATGGCGCATTGTATGAACAAAGACTTTGAAATGGCAAAAAAAGTTTGTGACGATGCGTTAGAGGTGGCTGTTCCGTCTGATATTAAAGTCATCCACAACAATTTGTCCACTATTCTTGCAGAAGAGGCTGTTTATCTTTTAAATCAGGGCAAAACAAAACAGGCTTTTGACAAGTTTTCAGAGGCAATGCAATACAACAATGAAAACCCTGAAATATTTTTTAAACTCGCAACTGCAAACCGCAGTATCAAAAACTATTCTGAAGCTATAAGACAATGCAAAAGAGCAATTGAGCTTGCTCCTGAAATAAGTCTTTATTACGAAACTCTGGCAGATATTTATTACGAAATACAAAACTTTATTGAAGCAAAAAAACTATATAAAGAAGCAGTGTTTATTGACCCTAAAAACTCAAGAGCACACGCATTTCTGGGCATTTTGCAATCCAAAGATAAAGAACACGAAAATGCAATAAAATCATTGGAAACAGCTGTATCGATTGATCCGGACAATGTTGATATCAGATATAATCTTGCACTTGCATACGAAGTTGCAGGCAAAAAAGATGAAGCTAAAAATGAATATGAGAAGGTTCTTGAACTCGAACCTTCTCATAAAGAAGCTAATAATAATATAAAACTTTTATCTTAGAATTTTTTCTTTTCGTCTATTACGATTGTACAAATAGGAGCATCGTTGACGCTTTCTAAAGTACATTTTTCATCAAATCCGGTGACAGACGGTGTGTAGCTTTTGATTTCTGCTGCAGTACCTTTTAATGCTTTTTGGAATGAAGAGAATAATGAATAAACATCGTGAACAGGATATTCATTTTTGTTAAAAGCAGCTATGACAGAGTCATAGTATGGTCTTGGTGATTGTGAAAACTGTTCTGTATTAGATGCAGAATACTGTACGTGAGCAGTCAAATATCTGCTGTCTGTAGTCGGAAATCCTGTAGGCAATACAGTACCATCCATTAATATAATAAACGGAACAATATCAATGGCTTTTTTCTTGTTGGAATTCCAAGTTGCAGTATTTGGTCCTCTTTCTGCATTCAAATCTACCCATACAAGAAAGTATTTTAATTCCACATCTGCGTTGCCGTTTAAAGGATCTTTTACCGTTACTTTTTGCATTGGCGAGATAAAATATCTCATAGAGTTTGAAGAACGAAACGCCATGTTTTCTTTTTTAAAGTCCGAGTCAGAACCTTTTATAGGCACTGTTTTAAAATTGGCACCGCAATTGTAGACTGTTGTGTTGAGATAGCCCAATTTATTTTCTTCTTCATTTGCGGGATTAGGGTTCGTTGCCAGTTTTCTGCATAATTCTTTTGCCGCAGTTGTGCTGTCTACGTTTTCCATATCTCCGGGGAACGCCTTGTCTACATCTTCTGCTCCTTCTGTATTTTGCAGGTCTCTGGCATCTTCTTTAATATTATAAGCTGCTGTAGCAAGTGTGTAATATGCATTGTAATATGCATAAGGGAGGTATTTGTCTGTTGGCTTTACAACAGTAAGCATCATAGCGCAAATTACACCTGTAATACCGATAACAATCAAAAGCTCAGGTATGGAAAACGCTTTAAGATTTTTCATATTCTATCTCCTTAATAATATTTATATAATCATCATAAGTCGCGATTTCTTTGATGGCAATCGTTTTATTAATTGAGGTTTTGTCAATATTGAGTACTGTCTTGTTCTCAAGAATTGCATAAACAGGAATGTCTTTTTCTATGCAATCAAGCACTACAGAAGAACCAAGTGCATTATAAGGCACACAAACAGAATGCAAATTTTTGTATGTAATGCATTCAGGTGTAATATTTTCTTTTTTTACTATCAAAGGGGCATTTCTTAATCCTGTTAACAAACAGGGCAAAAATGTTGGTGTAATATACTCAGCACTGACTTTTTCGTCAACAATATTGCCGTCTATTGTCACATCCTCAAATGCAGGAGCGTGTACACAAGGGCACATCAGCTCTTTTGATAGATAGTGAGAAATAATTGCCTCTACTCCGCCTACAATATCCACTCCGTTCCCTTTTTCGTACTCATCTTGCGGCGGCTCAGCAAACTTGCAGACAACGGCTATTGTTTGTGCTCCTTTTTTGATAAGCTTTTGGCCTGCTTTTTTTAGGGTTGTAGGATTTTTTACACATCCGGAAGAAATTCCGCTATCGGTTGTAAAAAACTCCACATCTGCTGTTTCATCCGTTATTTCATAACCTGTAATATCTATACCATAAACGGTTTTCATTGCATTGATTGTGTTGATGTGTATGTTCAAAACATTTTTGCTTATTGCTCTGTCAAAAATTACGCCAATCTTGTTGTTTTTTGAGGGCAAAAGGCCAATTTCCCCTTTTACAAACTGTTCAATAAAATAACCTTCTACATAATACATATTGGCAGTAATGCCCGAAAAAACCGCAGCGTTGACAATATTAGGATTTACAATCAATGGTATGTGCCGGGCTATTTTTTGAGCATAGACGCTTGCATCACCGGCATAGCCTCCAATTGAGGCACCTGTGCCCGTGGGCACAATCATAAGGCTGATTTTTTGTTTTGCAATGTTTTTTTGCATTACAGCTCCAGACTTTCTCCCGGTTTAAGAATAATACATTCTATGCCTTCTTTTTCAATCATATTTTTGAATTCTTGAATGTCGGTTTTGATTGCATCAAAAGTGTTATAATGCATTGGAATTACTTTTTTTACGCCCAGCCATTTTGCAGCCAGTGCTGCTTCATTTTTGTCCATTGTATAAAATGAACCTACCGGTAAAAATGCAATATCAGGTTTGTAAACCTCGCCGGCTGTTTTCATCTCTGAGTTAAGGCACGTATCACCTGCGTGATAAATTTTAGTACCGTTTATTTCAAACATTATGGAAGCAGGCATTCCCGCATACTGCCCGTCAGGAGTGGAGCTGCTGTGGAATGCAGGCAGAAACCTTGCAAATCCCCAGGGGTATGATAATTTGCCTCCAAAATTAACACCTTCAACAAGAGCACCTTTGGCCATGCAGTAGTTTGCTAGTTCAAATATAGCGGTGATAGGGGCTTTTGTCGCACGTGAAATAGGTATTGCATCACCCATGTGATCTGCATGTGCGTGAGTCAAAAATATATCGGTTATGATTTCTTCTTTATAATTGAATTTTGCAACAGGATTGTTTGAAATAAAAGGGTCCACGAGTATCCCGTGGCTGCCTGTTTCAAAATAAAAAGCACTGTGGCCAATGTATTTAATTTTAGTAGAATTCATATTCAGCTCCTGCTTGTTACGTTATATTTCTTATTATATCAATAATTTAAAATCATATAAACGTATTGTTTGCAAATCCGAGAAAGTAGCCTATAATTATTATTGTACGGTACGATTATAGTTGGGTTCCCATGGAAAAAATTCCTGTAGAAGAATTAGTAAAATATAAAATGCTCCCCTTTGATTTATATAACGAAAACGGGGAAAAACTTGTAGATGCTGGTGAAATTCTTACTTCCGGTAAGCTGCTTCAAATAAGTCAGTATGATGTTTTGTTTAAATCTACACCAAAACATACAGAAAGCCGCCCCACAACACATATGGCACCTGCGGCTCCTGTTGCGCCTATGGAAGAAGAATCTTTTGAGCCTGTAAAACCAAAAGAAATTGTCTTTGACAAAACTGTTAACAGAAAATCAAAGTTTAAAGCGCAATCACAGGTAGATATGAAGTCATACTACGCAACAACAATGTTTGCGCTGAGAGAAAATGCAAATAAAGATGCAATCCAAATGGTTGATGAAATCAAGGATAAAATACTTGATGACGTCCAGTCTGTTATTCAGGAAGTTAAATTCTGCTCTCAACTCAAATTGCTCGGCAACTACAATGACTGCCACGCATTAAATACAGCTATTCTTGCTACTGCAATGGGTTACAAACTCGAGTATGATGAAGATGTCATAGAAAAACTGGCACAGGCATCTTTGCTCCATGATATTGGAATGACAAGACTTCCAAAAGAAATACTTGAAAAAACCAGTTTGTCCCAGCAGGATAACAAACTTTTTCAAAAACATACACACATGGGCTACAAAATTCTGAAATATGAAATGGGTCTGCCGGAAGATATCTGCCTTGTTGCACTCGAACACCACGAAAACAATGACGGCTCGGGTTATCCTTTCAAACTTTCAGGAGAACAAATAAGCAAACTCACACGCGTTGTAGGTTTATGCAGCTTTTTTGATGACCTTACCTCTAACAGAACTGTTCATAAGGTTAAAAATACCAAAGAGGCTCTTCGTATAATGCTCGAAGTCGGTACAAAAAAATTCTTCCCTGAATTGTTGTACCAGTTTGTGAATATGTTTAATTACAACGACCTTGAATCTTATGATGAGATGATACAGTAATGGATTACAGAGTAAAAGTTATAGGCGCCGGTTTGGCAGGCTGTGAGGCAGCTCTTCAGCTAGCCCAAAATGGTGTTGCTGTTGATCTTTATGAAATGCGACCTAATAAAACAACCGGAGCGCATTCCACACAAAATCCGGCAGAATTTGTGTGCAGTAACAGTCTTGGCTCTATAGACCCCACAAATGCAAGCGGACTTTTGAAACAGGAAATGTCAATATTAGGCTCTTTCCTTATACAAGTTGCACATGAAGTCAAAGTCCCTGCCGGTAATGCACTGGCAATCGACAGAGAATTATTTTCCCAAAAAGTTGAACAACTCTTGCAGGAACATAATATAAATATAATCAGAGAAGAGGTAAAAACTATCCCTCAAGAAGGCCCTGTAATACTGGCATCCGGGCCTTTAACTTCGGAGGCTCTTGCCGAGGATATAAAAAATTTTACGGGTAGTGAACATTTGCACTTTTTTGATGCAATAGCTCCGATTGTTGAAAAAGACTCTATAAATTTTGACAAGGCTTTTTATGCAAGCCGCTATGATAAGGGAGAGGCTTCTTATATCAACTGCCCCATGAATAAAGAAGAGTATGAAAATTTTTATCGTATTCTTACAACTGCACCAAAAATAGAACTCAAAGAATTTGAAAAAGATGCCAAGTTTTTTGAATCCTGTCTTCCAATAGAAGTGCTTGCCTCAAGAGGCGTGGACACTCTTCGTTTCGGGCCGATGAAGCCTGTCGGGCTTGTAGATAAAAGAACCGGTGTTGAAAATTATGCGGTTGTTCAGCTTCGACAGGATAACAGTAGTGCAACTATGTACAATCTTGTAGGTTTTCAGACAAACCTCAAATGGGGAAGCCAAAAAGAGCTGCTTCAAGCTATTCCGGGGTTGGAAAATGCCAATATTCTGCGTTATGGTGTAATGCATAGAAATACTTTTATCAACAGCCCGCAATTGCTGGAGCCTTCATTACAGTGCAAAAAAAGAAAAAATCTGTTTTTTGCCGGTCAGCTCACAGGTACCGAAGGCTATACAGAATCTATTGCTACAGGCATGCTTGCCGGTATAAATATGGCACGCTTTTTAAAAGGTGAAGCGCTTCTTGTTTTGCCTGATATTACAATGCTTGGAGCATTAACTCACTATATATGCGATTGTGAACAAAAACATTTCCAGCCCATAAATTCTAACTGGGGCATTGTTGCTGAATTAAACGTTGACAGAAAAATTAAAAAGAATAAAAAACTCAAAAATGAGATGCTTTCCAACCGTTCGTTGGAATATTTACGTAATTTATCCGTTTAATTCTTTTAATATCTGTGAATGCAGTGCACCTGCTCTGGAAAGATGGTTAACTAAAGTTTCATACCTTTCTTCCTGCTCACCAAACGGCACCTTCATTTTTACAAGCTCATCTACGGATTTGTTTATTTTGTCCAGCTTGCCAAGCGTGTCTTTGACCATCATTGCTTTGACCAGGGGGGTATATTTTCTTAAAAATTTTGAACGACGTAAAAATGATTTAAATGCTTTTTGAAAATTTTCTTTCATCTTTTGCGGAAAATTCATTGCTTTTGTAAGAGCACTGGTCAATCCGGTTTCAAAGTTTTGCTGCTGATACTGCTGCTGCAAGTTTGCAAGGTTTCTTTCAATCAGTTTTTTTCCTGACAAAAGTTCTTTGATAGCTTTTTCGTCGTTTATTGTTTGTGCAACAACGAGTTTTTCATTTATCTGACTGAGAGAGTTTTCGTAGCTTTCAATGCGCTTTTCAAGCTTCAATTCCTGATCATCCAGTGCAATATATGCGCTTTCTTCCAGCATTGCAGAGTCTGTGGAATTAATCCTTTTTTGAAAAACAACCGGTCTTTCCTGCAGCTTTTTATCATCAATTTGTTTTGTGTTGAAAATCGTCACAGGTGGCGTTTTTAAAACAGTTTCGTATTTTTCGATATTAACAGACAGCTGTTGTTTGGTCAGCTGAAAAAAATCCTTTTTGTCCAAAGGATTTGCGCCGTTTTGAGCGGCAGTGTTATTCTGTTTATTCGATTTATTCTGTTTAGAATTGGTATCCATTTTATTTACGCTTTATATGATTTTTTATTTTATCATAAGTATTTGTAATAAAGGTTTTTATTAAGTTTCTTTTTGCATAGCATACAATAGCACCGGCTATTATTGCAGTCCAGGTAAGCAGCCTTTTTAACCTGTTTTTGGGCTTTTGGGTTTTCATTGCAACAGGCTTGTGAAAGAATGCTTTGCTCTTGGGGTTTATGAGCTCGTTGTAGAATTCTTTGTCTACTTTTATTTCGTCATAAAAAGAGTGTGGCCTTATAACAGGCGGGTTTACGACAAAATGTCCTGCCTTTAAAGGCTGGTAATAGCTGTAATTTTGTTGTCCCTGCATTGATACGGGGTTAGTCATAATTTTCCCTTCACACTTTCACAGTACTAATAAAACAAAAACATCATTGTTTTTGCATGATTTTTGAAATAATTGTTAACTTTGTTACAAATATCAAAAATATATAAAAAATGTTTAGTAATTTAAAAGCTATTTAAGTACAATTGTTTTAACAGAATATAAAGGAAGCATTATGGATAGATTTGTCGGAATCATCGGTATAGTACTTATTTTAGGGATTGCATATGCATTTTCCAACAATAGGAAGGCAATTTCTCTAAAAACAATAATTCCGGGGTTTGTCCTTCAGGTATTGCTTGCGGTGTTTGTTTTAAAAACGCCTCTGGGCAAAAATATGTTCCACGCAATTGGGATGTTTATCCAGAAGATTCTTGATTTTTCAAACGAAGGCGGAAATTTTGTATTCGGCGTGTTAACTAATAATCCCGTAAAAATGGAAGAACTGTTTGGCGCCGGAGCAGGTTTTATATTTGCGTTAAAACTCATACCGACAATTATCTTTATTTTGATTCTTGTAAATATACTTTATTACTACGGAATTATGCAAAGGGTTGTGGAAGCATGTGCTAAAGTTATGTACAAATTGATGAATGTTTCAGGTGCAGAATCTTTGTCTAATATAGCATCTGCTTTTGTCGGACAGGTAGAAGCGCAAATTATGATTAAACCCTACCTTGCCACAATGACAATGTCAGAGCTTCTTGCTTCTATGACAGGCTCAATGGCTTGTATTGCGGGCGGCGTAATGGCTATGTATGTGGGAATGGGTATTCCTGCTGAGTATCTGCTTGCCGCATCTATCATGGCTGCGCCGGGCGCACTTGTTATTTCAAAAATAGTTTACCCTGAAACTGATGAACCGCAGACTAAAAACGATGTAAAAATAGAAATTAAAAAAACACACGTAAACCTTATAGATTCAATAGCTCACGGTGCCTCAGACGGTATGAAAGTTTCTATTAATGTAATAGCAATGCTTATTGCTCTTACTGCTTTAATATCCATGGTTGATTGGATGCTCGGTCATTTGGGTCTGTTTATGGCAAATGTTTTGCATATGAATTTGTCTTTTATACACATAGATTTAACACACCTGTCTTTAAAGGAAATCCTTGGTAGTATATTCTCGCTGTTTGCAGTTGCAATGGGCGTGCCTTTTAAAGAGGCTATGGATGTCGGTGCGTTAATGGGCACAAAACTTGTGTTTAACGAGTTTATTGCATACCTTGACCTGACTGCTTTAAAACCGGTTTTGAGCCAAAAAAGTATTGTTGTTGCTACTTTTGCACTTTGCGGCTTTGCAAACCTGGGTTCTATTGCAATTCAAATCGGCGGTATTGGAGAACTTGCTCCTAACAGAAGAAAAGATCTTGCAAAACTTGGTGTAAAAGCACTGTTTTGCGGTACTCTGGCATCGTATCTTTCAGCATGCATTGCGGGGATTTTGCTCTAACTTAAAATAAGGCTTTGACAATGAAAGTATTTTTAACAAATTTTCATTATAAAAAACACTTTGCACCTGTACAAATGATTATGGCAGGTGTTTTGTATGCTGTTTTGTCATTGCCGTCTCTTGTTTATCTTTGCATTGTTAAAACAAGAAACTTTCTTTACAAAAAAAATCTCCTAAAATCTTATAAACCTCATCTTTATACAGTTTCAGTAGGAAATTTGACTACAGGAGGAACAGGCAAAACGCCGATTACTGCCGAGATTGCAAATTATTTTGCAAAAAAAGGCGACTATCCTGCTATCCTTTCAAGAGGCTACGGCGGACAGCTGCCTAATAAAGACGTTAATGTTGTATCTGATGGGTTCACAATCCATCACAATGCTCTGGAAGCGGGCGATGAACCATACTGGCTTGCCTCTCATTGCCCTAAATGTGCTGTTTTGACTTGCTCCAGCCGTGTTAAGGCAGCAAAATTTGCAAAAAACTCTCTGCATTGTACAAAACTTATACTTGATGATGGTTTTCAGCACCAAAAAATAGGCCGTGACCTCAATATTCTCGTTACAGACAGTGAAAAACAATTTTCTAACGGGTGTGTATTGCCTCTGGGCGCATTAAGAGAACCCCTGTCTGAAATAAAAAGAGCTGATAAAATCGTAGTGGTCAATAAAAGCTTTAATGACAAGAAAGCAAAAAGTTTTGCAAGGTACTTAAGAAAAAAATACAACAAACCTGCATTTGTTTGTTCTATGGTGCCTGATATTGTTTATAACATTAAAACCGAAAAACTCATAGAAGACGATGCTCCTGTTATTGCTTTTAGTGCAATAGCCCAGCCGGAACAGTTTTACAAGTTTTTGCGAAGATATGATGTCCTTGATACAAAAGACTTTTCCGACCATCATATTTATACAAAAGATGATGTAGAAGAATTGAAAGCACTGAAAGAAAAATATGGTGCAAAATATATGATTACCACGGAAAAAGATGCTGTAAAACTCAAAGAAATACTGGACACTGATGAAGGTATCTTTGCACTAAAACTCAAACCCGTCCTAGATTTGAAAGGCCTGCTTGATGAATAAGGATAATAAAAAACAAAAGATTCTTGTAATGAGATATCGCTTTATTGGCGATACAATTTTGACAGTACCCTTTTTGAGAAATCTTCGCTATGCATATCCTGATGCTCAAATAGACCTTATGATTGCGCCTGTGTCCGGAGAAATTATTGATAAATGCCCGTATGTGGATAATTTTATCTATTTTGACACAACAAAAAAACACAGATACGAAAATAAGGAAGGTCAAAGCAAAAAAGACTTTTTATACTATGTAAAATATCTTCGTGCACAAAAATACGATAAAGCATATGTTCTCAAACGTTCTTTGTCCAGCGCATTTCTTGCTTTTGCTGCGGGGATAAAACAAAGAATAGGCTTTAATACAGAGTGCAGAAGCTTTCTTCTGACAAAAAGCGTGCCATACATAGAAGACAGGCACGAAATAGAGTGCTTTTTAGATGTGTTAAGAGCAGACAAGATTATGCCAAAAGACAACTATCTGGAAAACTGGGTTACACAGCAAGAAACTGAACAAGTTAAAGCTGAAATGATAAACCAGGGCATAAACATTGACAACGGGCTAAAAAGAGTGATTATCCATGCAACAAGCGGAAACCGCAAAAAAGAGTGGGCAAAGGATAAATGGGCAGAAATTATTAAATGGCTGGCCAACGAAAAGAATGTACAGGTAGTTTTTAACGGAACAAAAAATGATTCTGCAACTTATGAAGAAATTATGTCTTTTGTGACAGAAGACTTGAAAATACAACCAATAAACTTTTGCGGAAAGTTTTCTTTGCGCCATACTCTTGCTTTCACACAGTTGTGTGACCTAATCGCCGGCTGTGACAGCGGGAATCTTCACATAGCTGCTTCTGTAAATGTGCCTGCAATAGGGATTTATGGCCCTATGAATACTGAAAAATGGCGGGCTTTTGAAGAAAATTCTGCAATCATAAAAACAAACCTCCCCTGCCAACCTTGCGGCTTAAAGAAAAAATGCAAAAGAGATTACCAATGCATAAAAGATATTTCTGTTGAAGATGTAAAAACTCAAATAGAAAAATATCTGTAATAAAGATTTTCAACATCCAAAAATGTAAACAAATATTACTGAAATTCACAAATGTTAATTAATGTAAAGTCGAATTTCTTGGCCCTAAAAATCAGACCACGTAAGCTTTTCTGTAAGATAAGATAAGTGACGGTGGATAATGTCAAGTTCTCTTTATAACGTGCCGACTCAAGTTATATCATAGTCATAACGCCAAAGGAGAACAAATGAAAAAACAAAAAATGCTATCGTCGCAACAAATGCGTTTTCACTTGCAGAGGCATTGATAACACTGTTGGTAATATGTGTTATTGCAATAGCTTCCGCTCCGGTAATTACAAAAAAACACAAAGCAAGGATTAATCTTCCGCACGGTGTATATGCCTGTTACTGGAATGGTGATAATCTCGTAGCAAAATATATCATAAACGGACAGGAATCAGATGGAAAAGTTGTCTTTGATTCCGAAGAACAGCGTTATGGCTGCGAATTTAATCCTCCGACCAATGCCAAAAACTTTGTAGCAACAATAGTCGGCGGAGGCGGTGGTGGTGCCGGCGCCGGAATTATGACTGGTTCTCGCATGTTTACCCAAAATACAACAAAAACTATTGAAGAACCGGCGTATTATCAATTTCTTGTAGCCGGTGCCGGAGGCAGCGGCGGCTCTGTGTGGATGAGAAAGAGCAACTGCTACAATGCAAAAACCGGATGGGCTTGTGCCGGTACAGGGTCTCCAGGTGCTGTTGTTGTATCAAATTACAAATTCTTACCCAAAGGCACACAGGTAAACGTTGTAATCGGAGCTGGCGGCAGCGGTGCAAATATTGGTGCACACGCAGGTTATGACGGTGGCGATTCTTCCGTACGACTCAATGATAAAGACAATTCCACAATCATTGCGCAGGGCGGAGGCGGTGGTTTTACCATGGATTACAATGAAGATCCAAACTGGCTCTATTACAAAACCAGTTATACTACATCAGCAGGTTCGGGTTTTGTACAGTCAAATTATGTTTCAAAAGGTAATGTCTCAAGACAGGTGGGAGAAAACCAACAAGGGCCCATACAATCGGCTGCTCGTTCAGGGGCTCCGGGCGGGTATGCCTATAAAGGTTTTACAATTAACCGTGCCAAAGTAGAAACACATATCCCCACCTGGTATGAACATGAAAGAATAGGGGCTTATACACTTGATGAAAATTGGAATATAAAGACATTTGGTAAAAATAATTTCAATTGTATGGCGGTTAAGCCTTCTGACAAATTGTTTAGTACATATGCAAAGCAAGGCGGGTTGAATGCACTTCGTCCTTATAGAAACTCAATGATGACAAAACCATTTATGGAAGAATTTGGTATTTCTGGTTCAGAAAACCAAGAGACCCCTTTTGCCTCCGGCTCAGCAGGTGAAGTAGATGATGGGGCATGCAAATATTATGAATCCGGTATTCGTAATGGAGGCAGCGGTGTAGTGGCATACAAATATATTGAAGTTTTTGCAGGTAAAGGCGGCAATGCCGGTAGTGTGCTGCAGCTTCCATATGCGGAAATGCCTCAAAAAACACTTCTGTTCCCGGGCAAAGGCGGCAAGGGCGGACAAGGTGCACCCAATGTCAGAAAGTCAATTGGTATTGGCGGAAGCAGTTATCGTAATAACGAAGTCACCGCAGGTTCTGAGGGGCAATCTTCTTACATTAAAAACGGATCCCATGTTTTGCAAGGTACAGGGGCGCCAATGGTTGTGCCAAATGATGATGAAACATATTCATCAGATTATAACGATGCAGGTATGCCTGTTGGCGGAAACGGTATATTGTCAAACGTTTTGACTAATAAAAAAACCGGTACAGGCGGTCTGGGCGGATTGTTTGAAGGCAATGACTCTATTCACGGTGCAACACAAACCATGTTCAGAAACGGTGAAGCTGTCTCAGGGTTTAACAATATTTATGGTGCGGGTGCCGGTGGTGGCGGCGGTACAGTTACTGTCGAAACCTCATCAAATTATAGTGCAGGCAACGGCGGTCAGGGTGCTTCCGGTCTTGTATTTATACAATGGTAAAAATAGTTTTTTTAAAACAGTACTTAATCCCCTTGCAAAGGCAAGGGTTTTTTTTATGTGTTCAAACCCTTATATATTTACATTCTCATACAAAAGATGTAGTTTTTATCCTATAGTTTAATTTTTTGGAAATTGTATCGTTATATTATTTGTAAACATTAGCATTTTCCCTACAGTATACACATAAGAAGACGGATATAATAAGAGAATTTATGACTGCAACAGACTCATTATACGGACAAGAAGCTTATCTAAAAGTAGGTAACTACCACTGCAATATTTTTGAGGCAATAAATGAGGCAAAGGATTATATCTCAAGAAACGATTGCCCTTTTTTGTGCATAGATATTTCAGGGCTAAATCTTATTGACGCTTTAAAAATGTGTGTATTGTCTTCGACTTTTCACTATGCAAAATACTGCAAAGGTGAAATAAAATGGTTTGTCAAAGACACTTGTATAAAAGAACAGATTGAACTCTTAAAACTTGATAATGTCAGCATTGAAATTAAACGCAAAAAAAGAAATGCTGCTGATTTTTCAAAAGATTTTGTAAGAAATTTCAGTATCTGCAAATAGCCTTTATATGACTTTGAGTCTTTTTGTTGTAAGATAAGAAACATGAGTCAGGAAAATATTATAGAAGTTTGGAATGCGGTTTTAGAAATTTTGGAGAAACAAATCTCCGAATCTACTTTGACAACCTGGATACACCCTTTGGAACCGCAATATTATGACGAAACCAGCTTTGTTCTGCATACAGGGCAGGCTTTTGCTGTTAATTTGCTTCGTAAAAATCATTACAATGAAATTGCTCAAGCCGTTAAGTCTGTTACACAAAAAGATCTTGAGATAAAAATTATCTTTGATGAAGAGCTGGCAAAAAAAATATCTAAAAAATCAAAAGCAAAATCAACAGCACTACAAAACGAAGAACAGCCCCAAAAACTCAAGTATGACAGCCTTACACAAATGCAGTCATCAAATTTAAACTTGAAGTATAAATTTGAAAACTTTGTTGTGGGTTCTAATAACAAGCTGGCTTATGTAGCTGCACAAACTGTAGCTCAACACCCCGGCACAAAATACAATCCTTTGTATATATACGGAGGCCCGGGGCTAGGCAAAACACACGTTATGCAGGCAATTGGTCATTATATTATAAAAAACAGACCTGATTTAAAAGTGCTTTTTATTACCGCCGAGGAGTTTGTTAATGACGTAGTTAATGCGCTCGCAAGGGGTGATGAAAAAACTAAAAACATGAATCGCTTCCGCAAAAAATATCGCGAAGTGGATGTTCTTTTAATAGACGATATCCAGCTTATTGCGGGCAAAACAAGAACTGAAGAAGAAGTCTTTAATACATTTAACACCCTTCACGGTGCAGGAAAACAAATTGTACTAACATCAGACAGAACACCCAAAGAAATCCCATCGCTGTCTGATAGGCTTATCAGCCGCTTTGAATGGGGTCTTATGGCAGATATACAGGTTCCTGATATCGAAACAAGAATGGCGATATTACAGAACCTTGCCAAAGATACAAATATCGAGGTGCCAAATAACATAATCGAGTTTCTCGCTTCTACTTATGCAAGCAATATCCGTGAGCTGGAAGGGGCATTTAACCGTGTAACAGCGTACGCAAGTATAAACGAAACTCCTCTTACAATAGAGAATGTAAAACGAATAATCGGTTATAATGAAAAAGAAAAAACATACACATTTGACGGCATAGTCGATGAGGTAGCATCTTTTTATAATATTTCACCAAACGAAATAAAAGGCTCTGGCCGCAGTGCAAAAGTCTCTGAAGCAAGACAGGTATCTATTTACCTTTGCAGAGAACTTACAAAACAGAGCTTTCCTGCAATAGGCGAGTATTTTGAAAAGAAACACACAACAATACTCTACTCTTATGACAAAATAAAAGAGGAGCTCAGAACAAATCTCGGGCTTGCTCATAATGTTGAATTGATTTCCAAACAGATGAATAAATAAAAAAAAGGGAAACTCATAATGAATTTCCCGTCGAATCTTGTTTGATTCCTCGTGTGTGTAAGTAAGTGTAGGTTAGTGTGGTAGGTCAGTGTGTATGTATGTGTTTAAAAATTAAATCTCTCTTTAAATCTCTTTTTATCTCTCGTATATATAAAGTATTTCCATAAGAAATAATTGCCTTTTTTGTTTAAAAAAGACAATTATTTGTAATATTTCTTAATGTTTTTGCGCAAACCCTTTTATTGCAAGGGTTTAGCTTTTGATGATTTCAGGATATCTTTTTAGATTTTGTTCAAAAAGTTTTGACGCGTCATACAAGGATGCCTGTGCCCAGGTTAACGGAGTATGTGTACCGGGTACAAATTTTATTTTTCCTTTTGCATCCGTTACTGCCTGATATGCTTCCGGAACCTTAAATGCAGGGCAGGGTTTTGCGTTGGCTTTGTATGAATTTTTTCCTGTAATTCTTGCATAGCTTCTGTTTATGTATTCGGTTTCTTTTTGCATTGCATATTGCAAAAGGTTTTTTGCAGCGTTGCTTTTTCCTCCTTTGGCTATATAGTCCATCAGGCTTTTTGCTATCATTCCGTAAGCTTTTGACATATCGCTGACCATAAACCACTGGGCCTCTGTTCTGTCAGGGAATTTACGTTTTGGAATGTATACGTTTTTCTCAAAATCAAGGTCAGCATTTATATATAAATAATTATCACCCGTGTATCTTAAAATACCATTATCTCTTACAAGTTCTTTGTTCTTTGGTGTTGGTTTTTCAAATTTTTTCAGTCTTGCAAAAACCTTTATTGCGTTATTTATAACATCTTCATCAAGTTTTTCTGTTTTAAATATGAAACTCATTGCACCGTCGCGTTTTCTTTGTGTTGGAAATTCCCACGCGCTGTTTGTTTTGATTCTGTGTTCACCTATTTTGAGCATATTTCGCAGTCCTTGCTCGTCTTTAAAAATACTGCCGTTTTTGGCATTTAATAAACGGGTGCGTACTTTTAAAAGCTCTTTATCCTTTGTTGGAGAATACATTAAATCAATAACTTTTCTAAACGCGTCATTGATAATTGCAACATCGCTTGAGGCTGTTGAGTTGAATGTTTTTTCTTCCCATGGTCCTGTATCTTTTGCATAGGGGTATACAATTTTGTTTAAATAAGCTGTTGTGTTTGCAATGGATTCAATAGCATTTTGGGATATATCGGCTGCTTTTTTGTAACCGTATTTTGAGCCTTGTAAACCGTCTTTGATAAGGTCTGACATTGTGCCTAAATACAAACCAATGGAATCGAGCCTTGTTCTTGGATACCATTTGTGGGTTATTTTATTTTCGGGGTTAAATACGTGTCCCACACCGTTTTTTGCTGTATTAGGCCAGTCGTGGTTTAGTTCAAAAAGCAGCGGGTTGTTGATTATTTTGTCAAAAGAGCTCTGCTGCTTTGCATAATAACCTGATATATTTTCCATCAAAGGTACACACAAATCAGGATTTGTATCTTTTAAAAGCGGCATAAAATTGCTTGTGTCTGTAACCCAGACCAATTTTGACATAAGAGGGTTTTCTTTTTTGTCGATTATGCTGGTTTGTACAAATTTTGTTTCAGGGTCTAAGTTTATGTCAAAAGTACCGTGTTTTTTTACGTATTTAAACAAATCATGAAAGGATTTTTCAGTATAGCTTTTTTGTAATCTGCGAGCGATATCTTTATTGTGAACAGGCACATGATAAGAATCAAAGTCTTTTACAACAGGATTGTAATTGTTAAAAATTGCTGTAGTTTCTTCATTTGATAATTTTTTGCCGAAAGAAACACTGTCATATGGCATTGGAGCTGTAACACTTGTTTGATTTGCAGATTTTGCGGTGTTTTTTAAAGTTGTTTGCCTTTGCAAAAATAAATTAACCGGTGTTAATAACATAAATCCCTACTCTTTCTCTTTTTTTTTATTTTAAGTTGGAATAAGATATTTTTTGCCAGTCAGTCTTAAATTTATTTACAATATTAAACAATAATTGAAAAACATACCTGTTGATACTACTATCAAGTTATGAATATAAATTATGAATTTGAAACAATCTCTGCAATAGCTACCCCCCTTGGTGCAGGAGGCGTTGGTGTAATACGCCTGTCAGGCAGTGATTCTTTTAAAATAATAGAAAAAATATTTTCAAAAAAAGAATTGCAACCGGGCAGAATTTGTCACGGCTGGATAATTGATAACGAAAAAAAAATCGATGAAGTTATTGTTTTGCCTTTTAAAAATCCAAACAGCTATACAGGCGAAGACGTTATAGAAATACAATGCCATGGCGGGCCAAAAGTCGTAAAACAAATCCTTGATTTAACACTAAAAAACGGTGCGCGTCTTGCACAAAAAGGAGAATTCACAAAAAGAGCCTTTTTAAACAAAAAACTTGATTTGTCTCAAGCCGAGGCCGTGCTTGATATTATCCATGCAAAAACATCAAACTTTGCACAAAAAAGTGCTAACAATCTATCAGGCGCTCTTGCTCAACAAATCAAACAAATAAAAGATTCTCTTTTTACTCTCTATTCTAGAATCATTGCTGCAGTTGACTTTCCGGAAGACGTAAAAGAACCTGAATATTCTTATCTGATAGAAGAGTGTCAAAAAAATATCAGTAATATTGAAAGAATTTTAAAAAATGCCAATGCTTCAAACATAATGCGTCAAGGCATAAAAATTGCCATAGCAGGCTGCCCCAATGCAGGGAAATCTTCTTTATTTAATGCTCTGCTAAATATAGAAAGAGCCATTGTTACGGAAATCCCTGGGACAACCAGAGACGTTATTCAAGAATCTGTTGACATCGACGGCATACCGGCTACTCTCATTGATACAGCCGGAATAAGAGACAACGAAGAGGTAGACAAGGTAGAGGCTATTGGTATTGAATACACAAAAAATTGTGTGGAAAATGCTGACCTCATCCTTTTCCTTTTTGATTGGAGCAAAGGTTTTGACGAAAATGATGCTTTGATATATGAAATGATAGAAAACAAACCTCATATAAAAATAGCAACAAAAGCTGATATTGCCGAGGTGCCAAACCCGGAGGCTTTAAACATTTCTTCCAAGACCGGCTACAATATAGAAGAGTTAAAAGAAAAAATAAAAGAAGCTGTGCTTGATAAAAATTCATTGGAAACAGAATTTGTAACCAACCAGCGCCAGCAAGAATGCCTGACAAATGCAAAAAATGCCCTGACAAATGCTCTTTTTGCCGCCCAAAACGGGGAATTGCAGGATTTGATTTCTATAGATATAAAAGCTGCATTGCTTTCATTAGACGAAATCACCGGTGAGGTTATCACCGATGAAATCTTGGAAAATATATTTGAGCATTTTTGTATAGGAAAATAATAGTTTTATTTGTCCACATAGTTTCTTGCGCAGTCAAACATTGCATCAACAAGGCCTTGATTTGCCTGAAGGTTCATTCCTGCGTTTTGAAACAGCTGTCTTGTTCTTTCTTCCCAGTACGGGTAAATTTCTTCCTTGTTGATATCCAAGACCTGCGCTATCAGGGAAAGCTCTTTCCAATCAAGCGGTATAGGTCTTGCCCCTCGTAAGATATCAACAATTTCTACCCGTTTTTTCCTGGGAAAACTCTTTAAAAGCTGAACAGTAGAAATTCCTTTTTCCTTTTGTTTTTCTTTTAAAAACTCTATGGATTCATCCATAAGAATAGGCTCCTGAGGAATTTTGTATTCTACAAATTCTTCAGGCTCTACATCCATTACAGTAGCAATTCTCTCTAATGTTATCCCCCTTGTGGAAAAAGGTATGGCACTGTCTATCAGATTGTAAACATAAGAGAGAGTAACGCCTATCATCTCTGCAAAATCTTTTTTATGCAAGTGATTGGATTCTAAAAAATTAGCAACCTTTTCACTGCTTTTAAGATTCACTATGGCTTTACTCTTGGTTGACATTAGTCTCCTCCGTCCCTAAAATATATAAAGTATTTTGAAAATGTTCTAAATTTTATATTATATTGATAAACTGATTCGAACTTTTTGTTATTGGTAATCAGGACGAAACAATAGGGGCAATCTTATTTATTTATAAACTTAAAACACCATTTATAAAGAGAGTACAACAATGAAACTTATTACAGGGCTGGGCAATCCTGGCGATAAATATAAATTTACAAGGCACAATGCAGGCTTTATGGTGCTTGATTATTTGAGCTATCAGTGGAATTTTGATTTTAAATTCGAATCAAAATTCAATGGCGAAATTGCAAAGATAAACCATAACGGAGAGTCGTTGATTCTTTTAAAACCGCATACTTTCATGAATCTTTCAGGCCAATCGTTGATAAGTGTTATGAACTTTTATAAAATACCAAAAGAAGATATCCTTGTAATATATGATGATATTGCAATGCCGGTGGGCAAAATGCGTTTTCGCTCAAAAGGCTCTGACGGAGGCCATAACGGTATAAAATCTATAATCAATGTGCTTGGCGGCAATAATAGCTTTGACCGTTTAAAAATAGGCATTGGCCCACAACCCCCGCTGCCATCAGAGGTTTATGTTATGCAAAACTTTACGCAAGAGCAGCTGTCAGAAATCAAAGATGTGCTAAAAACTGCCAAAGATGCTGTTGAGGTGTACCTTGAACAGGGCCTTAACGCTGCGCAGACAAAGTTTAATTAACTATTTAAAAATATAACCTGTAGCCTTAATATTTCCGTTTTTGTAATTGAGAATATAATATTCCGGTTGTGAATTGTCTATAGAGGCTTCCATACTTGCCTGTTTTTTTCGTTCTGTCTGGTCAAGCGGACGCTTTCTTGGATTATTCTTATATTTTTTTGCAATTTTTTCTTGTTCTTCAATACGCTTTTTTTCTTCTTCCTGAGAGACCATTTTTTCAATCAGTTTTACAACAGGTACAGAGGCTTTTATCTGATTAGACTCCACAAAATACAATGTTCGTCTGTCAGGTGAAAGCACTATCTGATAATGCCCTGGTGGCAGCGTGTTGCCTTCAAAATCTTCTAAAATATAAGGCATATTTAAAATAGGATAACTGACAGACGGGTATCCAAACCTTACATAACCCTTGTCTGTATCCAAAAGACCTGACTTGTAAGTTGGATAAGGAAGTATGTCATCAGGATTATTTAATGCCAGAAGGTTGCAATCCACAATCATATTTATTCCTCAAGTTTGATGTACTGAGTATCTTCCCATCTTAAATCAATGTATTTTATTTTTTTGTTGAGTGTTTTAATCTGGGGCAGTATTGCAGAAATATTTCTTACACGTGAAAGCGCCATATAATCAAGCTCGCCCAACCTTACATTTACCTGTGGAAGTTTTATATAAATATCCTTTGGATTTCTCAAATCAATATATTCCACAGGCTGGCCCGAAAACTGTTCCATTGCATGTACAATGGTTTCTATTTTTTTTATTCTTTTTTCATCCCAGGTTCTGTAATCATCGCCTTTAGTCCCATAAGTCAAAACAAGAATGGTCTTTTCTACATTTTTTAAAGGCAGATAATCCCTGCCGATAAGCTTTCCTCCTTCTGCAAAAAACGCAATGGGTGCTACTTTTGGGTCAGGCGAAATACTCAAAATCGGTCGTCTTTCCACAACCATAATATTTAAACGTGCAGGAAACCACAGTCTTTGGATATAAACTTCTTTAATGGGTGGAAGTTTTTCGATTTCTTTTTCAATTTTAGATGTATTAAAAAGATAAATCGGTCGCTGCGGTACGGGTGTTTGCCTCAAAATAGATATGATTCTGTAGGTGGGTGTAATACTGTTGCCAACAATTTTGAGTGTATTGTTGCTTGCAGACGAGAATATATTTTTGTTTAAATACCACTGCGGAAGTTTATAAACCTTGTATGCTGCAAAAATCAAAACCATGATCATAAACAAACGAACCCAGCAGCGAAACCATTTCAGACGTTCCTTACCGCGTCTGACATTTCTTTGCATCTGGTTAATTTTAACCCTGCGTTCTATATTTATGTTGTCATTGTTATCCTGATTTTGCATCCCTAATATTTTTATTCTTATTTGTTAAGACCTGCGCCATTTAGTATTATTTGTACAAGTGTATCATAATCTATTCCCATGGCATTAGACTGCGCGGGAAGGTCGCTCAAATCTGTCATACCCGGGCTTGTGTTGATTTCGAGCACATATGCTTTGTCATCTGCAACCATAAAATCTACTCTGCTGACGCCTCTGCAATCACAAGCTTTGAACGCATCAACAGCAATTTGTTTTACCTTTTTTGTCATTTCTTCTGACAATTCAGCGGGGATAATAAATTCAGTCATCCCTGCAGTATATTTTGCTTCGTAATCATACCATTCTGTTTTTGTACGGAACTCAATAATCTCTGTTGCAAACATCATATCTCCGTCTTCTAAAACACCAACGGTAAGCCCTTTGCCTTGTATAAATTCTTCTACCATAACATCCTGGCCGTATTTTGCAGATTTTTCAAAGCACTCTGCCAATTCTTCAGGATTATTAACCTTATACATTCCAATGCTGGAACCTTCAGATACGGGCTTGAGCATAAACGGATATTTAAGCTCTTTTATTTTTTCTTTGTAATCCTCGCCTTTTTTTATGAGCACAGATTTAATAAGAGGAATACCCGCCTCTTTTAAAATGTTTTTTGTATATTCTTTATTCATACATACAGAACTGGCCATAACACCGCAGCCTGTGTATGGTATGCCCAT
This sequence comes from Clostridium sp. K4410.MGS-306, assembly GCA_000980375.1. Classification (GTDB taxonomy): domain Bacteria; phylum Cyanobacteriota; class Vampirovibrionia; order Gastranaerophilales; family Gastranaerophilaceae; genus Limenecus; species Limenecus avicola. Next base: position 74,232 of record LARD01000003.1, read on the forward strand.
AACTTCGAGCATTCCCTGAATGCAGCCGTCTTCTCCAAAACGACCGTGCATTGCATTGTATACAAATTCAATATTCTTTGTTCTTAAAGTTGCAGCTATGTTTTCATCCACTTCTATAAGCTCTGCATTTTTGTAGCCCAAATTTTGCAATGCTTTAAAAACATTTTTACCCGAACGTCTTGATATTTCAGCCTCGCTTGACGGACCGCCCATAAGCACTGCTATTTTTGCATTTGTATCTATTTTTTGTTTAACATCGTATCCCATAATTCTTCTTCTTCTTTACTCTTAATTCCTATATATTTTACTTCAGGTACAAGCTTAATAGTGTATTTGTCTTTTACCTCATTATACATTTTATTCATAAGTTTTGAAACATCTTTTGATGTTGCGTTTTCAATATTAACAATAAAATTTGCATGTCCGAGCCATACCTGTGCGCCGCCTTCTTTTAGTCCTTTTACACCTGCTTTTTCAAGCAGCCTGCCGGCAGAATCATTTGGCGGATTTCTAAAAATGCTGCCTGCGTTAGGCATTGCAAGGCTTGGCTGTTTGCCTTTTCTAAATTCAAGATTTCTATTCATAATAGAGGAAATCTCTTCTTTGTTAACAGGTAAAAGCTCAAATTTTGCATCCAGAAGAATATATCTGCCTTCTTGCAAAATGGAGCTTCTGTAGCCAAATTTCATTTCGTCTTTGTTGAGCTCAACAACTTTTTTGCTTTCCGTGTCAAAAACACGACCTACTTTGAATGTGTCTGATATAGCCTGTGAATGTGCTGATGCGTTCATGTAGACAGCTCCGCCCACAGAACCAGGGAACCCTATCATAAACTCAAAACCGCTAAGGTTATTTTGTTCGGCTTCGCGTGCAAGCATTGGTACTTTTACCCCGCATTGCGCAGTAATTGTATTGTTTACAACCTCAAACCCGTTCATTTTAGAAGTAATAATTACATCTTCGTTAATTCCCTGTGAAGAAATTAAAACATTTGAACAACTGCCTAACACAATAGGATTTTTGAGTGTATCTAAAAGTTGTACAAACTCCTCAACGCTCTGCGGAAAAAATGCCCGCTTAGCACAGCCGCCAATTTTGAAGCTGGTATGTTTTTTTAATTCGTAATTTTCAATGGGTTCACACGTCATTTAAACACCTGCTTTTGTATCATCGTGGAGCTTTTTCAATTCTCCGCCGATTCTTGTGACATCACCTGCTCCGAGAGTTATTACCATGTCTCCGGATTTGAGAAGCGGAAGGATTTTTCTTGCAGCATTTTCCATACTTCCGCCTACATAGGTAACATCTTCGTTTTGAAAACTCTGTGCAAATGTTTTTGAGTTGATTCCCTCAATCGCGTCTTCCGATGCGGAATAAACATCAACAACAATCAGCTTATCAACAGCAGTAAAGCTTTTTGTAAAATCGTCCCACAATCCTTTTAAACGGGAAAATCTATGCGGTTGAAATATTGCTACAAGCCTGTTTGTGTTGCACAACCTTGCACTGTCCAGTGTTGTTTTAATTTCGGTGGGATGGTGTGCATAGTCATCAAAGATTCTTATTCCGTCAAATTCTGCCACCTTTTGGAATCTTCTGCCCATACCTGAGAAGGTTTCAAAATGAGGCTTAACTTTTTCTAAATCCACGCCTTCTTCATTCAATGCAGAAAGAACAGCCAGTGCATTGTAAATGTTATGTTTCCCCGGTATTGTAAGTTTTAAAGAAATGATTTTTTCGCCTCTGTGAAAAATATCAAACTCCGAGCCGAATTCTGTGAATTTCATGTTTCTTGCGCTATAGTCTACACCACCGCTTTCAATACCAAAAGTAATAAATTTAATGTCAGGATTTGCCGCAATCAATTTTTTTATGCCGTTGCAGTCTTTGTTAACAATGACCTTGCCTCCTTCAGCACGGTTATCAATATGGGTACGGAAAGTTTTTAAAAGGTCATCAAAACCGTTTTTGTAAAAATCAACGTGGTCTACTTCTAAATTGTTTATTACGCTCAGGTTTGTGTGATATTTTACAATGGTTCCGTCTGATTCATCCAGCTCTGCCACAAAGTATTTTCCGTTTCCGGATTTTGCATTTGTGTCAAGGTCAGGAATGATTCCTCCTACACAGTAAGAGGGTTCGTATCCTGCTTTCTCCAAAACATATGAGCACAATCCGCTTGTTGTTGTTTTTCCGTGTGTGCCAGAAAAGCCGATGAACTGTTGTTTTTCTGTATCTTTTCGTCCAAGGCCTTCGGATATCATTTTTAAAACGTCCGAGCGGTGAAGAACTTCGATTCCAAGCTCTTTTGCTCTTATTTTTTCGGGGTTGTTATCTTTTATTGCAGTGGACGCAACAACAATCATATCAGGCTGAATATAATTTGCATCGTGTCCTATAAAAACCTTTGCTCCTAACGCTTCCACTTTTTTTGTGTATTTGCTTTCTTTTATATCAGAGCCTGAAACTTCACAACCAAGCTCAAGCAAATATTTTGCCAGCCCGCTCATTCCAATTCCGCCGATTGCAATAAAATGAAATCTCGGAAAAGTTTGTAAGTTATTGTTAATACTGTCCATAAATTCACCTTTAAAAAGTCTTATATTAATTAATTTTATTACAAAATTATCAGGTGATGAATATTTGTAAAAAAATTAAAAATTTTTGCTTAAAAATTTTTAAATAAGGGCATAATAAGGATAGACTAAAAACTATAGCAGATTGTGCGTATATAATAAAAATTTTGTAAGAAAGCGAATTAAAAAGTGTCACTCAGTGTGGTAATGCCAATAGGTATATATTCTGCGCAGACAGGCATGGTGCAGGCTCAGCGGACGTTTGAAAAAGCGGCCGAAAGTATTGCATCGGGCATAAATAGTTATGTCAATCCTGCGGATAAATACGTTGCAACCGGCCTGGATACTACGATTCGCTCTGCAAAAAAAGCGATAGAAAATGCACAAACAGGGTACAACTTTACAGCAGTGGCTGACTCAGCTTTGGGGAATGTTTCTGAAAGCCTTCAACGTATCAGAGAGTTGAGCATACAAGCCTCAAACGGGATATATTCTGATTCTCAGCGAGCAGTGATACAACAAGAAATTAATCAGAATGTTGAGCAGATAAAACAAACCCTTGGTCAATCAACATTCAACGGGAAACCAACAATAAACGCGGTTACACCCGAAAATCCGAACCCCGCTCCTGTTACGGATTTTATGGTGGGTACGGATTCTACCTCAATTATATCATATGACCCTAATATTGCTCTTGATTCTTTGAATTTTGATGTCTCTACGCCGGAGGCAGCTGCAGCTTCTCTTGCACAGGCAGATTCAATGCTTTCTGATATCGGCTCAAAAAGAGGGGAAATTGGTGCTGTCCAATCTTCACTGGAAGGTGCGATTAATCAACAGATGACAAATATAATGTCTACAACAGCATCTTTGAGTGATATTCAAGATACGGATTATATTTCAGCAATCACTGACTTAAAAAAAGCACAGTTTTCCATGGAACTCATGGCCAAGGTTATGAAGACCGTTATGAATTCCGAAAGATATGTATTAGATTTGTTGCAATAATTTAATTCTCGCAGGTCATATAACCCAGTATGCTGAACGCAATGATTTTTTCTTCATTGATGTTGAGCCATTCATACTTTGGGCTTTCTATATTGCAGCTGCACTCATCAAAATGATGGCAGATAGTTGCATCTTTTAAAGTCAAAATGTCTTTAAGATTGTCTTTGTGGTCTTTTACAATTGTTCCGTAGCATTTAAAACTTTCCGTAAACACAACAATATCTTTGATATCCCCGCTCATTTCCGAGGCTTTGTATATTCTGTCCAAAACATTAACGCCCATAAAAACTCCTTTCTGTATTAAGTAATATAAAAATTATGAACAGTAATTGAAACTTTTTTCATTGCCCCTGTGTCTAAACTTTTAAAAATCAATTTACATATTTGAGAAAACGGCACTTGACAGTTTTTTCCAGTTATAACAAGCATTTGAATCCAAATGTAACAATTTTGTGTACGATTGTTAAAAAATATTTCACGAATTGCCCAAAAACACGGTGTTTTTCTTGACGGGCATGTTTTAGCAAATAAGATTATATAATGGTTAGATATGAGTAAAAATGTATTGTAATTACAAAATCTTATAAACAGAAGCGGCCAAAAGCCCCTCTGTGTCCGAAAAATTAATAACAACAGTTTACACAAGAAACAATGTAGTACGCCACATTTAGCGAGGTAAATAAATGTCGACAACAAATCAAGCAACCAGAGTAACACCGATGGGTATCCCTAATACCAGATTGGATGATTTACCTGATCTTATTGAAGTACAAAAGAATTCTTTTGAATGGTTTTTAAAAGAAGGCTTAAAGGAAGAGTTACTATCGTTCTCTCCTATCAAAGACTACACAGGTCGTTTGGAATTGCACTTCCTTCCAAACTATACTTTTGACAATCCAAAGTATACGATTGAAGAAGCACGCATCCATGACGCTACTTATGCAAAACAACTCCGTGTTATGGTAAGACTTGTTAACCGTGACACCGGTGAAATTAAAGAACAAGAAGTTTACATCGGCGACATCCCGACAATGACTGACAAAGGTACTTTCATTGTAAACGGTGCAGAACGTGTTATCGTTTCTCAAATCGTTCGTTCTCCGGGTGTGTATTTCAAACGTGAAATCTCTCCGACAGGTAAACGTTTATATAACGCAACTCTTATTCCTAACAGAGGTGCATGGTTAAAAATCGAAACTGACGCAAATGACAACATCTACGTTAAGATTGACAAAAACAGAAAAATCTTAGCTACAACATTGTTGAAAGCTCTTGGCATCACTGTTTCTGAAATGGAAACTTTGTTCACTCACGCAGAATTCTTGAAAAAGACTCTGGACAAAGACACTACAGAGACAACTGATGATGCTTTAATCGAAATCTATAAAAAATTAAGACCCGGTGACCCCGCTTCTGCTGCTGGCGGACGTTCTATCTTAGAAGCTCGTTTCTTTGATGAAAAGAAATACGATATCGGTCGTGTAGGTCGTTATAAACTGAACAAAAAACTCGGTTTGAACTTGCCTGAAACTCAAAGAACAATCACTGTTCAAGACTTGGTAGCTTCAATCGAATACTTAATTAACTTAACTTATGATGAAGGTTCTGTAGATGATATCGACCACCTCGGAAACAGAAGAATCCGTTCAGTTGGTGAATTGTTGCAAAACCAATTTAGAGTCGGTCTTTCAAGAATCGAAAGAATTGTTAAAGAAAGAATGACTCTTCAAGATGCTGACACTTTGACCCCGTTGAACCTTTTGAACACTAAACCTTTAGTTGCTTCATTAAAAGAGTTCTTCGGCTCATCACAGTTGTCACAGTTCATGGACCAGATTAACCCGTTGGCAGAGTTGACTCACAAAAGACGTATCTCAGCTCTCGGACCTGGTGGTTTGGTTAGAGAAAGAGCCGGCTTTGCTGTTCGTGACATTCACCCTTCACACTACGGACGTATTTGTCCTGTTGAAACTCCTGAAGGTCCGAACGCAGGTCTTATCGGTTCTTTGGCTACTCACGCTAAAGTTAACGACTACGGATTTATTGAGTCTCCGTTCTTTGCTGTTAAAGACGGTGTTGTAACTGACGAAGTACACTACCTCACAGCAGATGAAGAAGACAACCTCCGTATTGCGCCTGCTGACCTTGAGCTGAACGAAGACAGAAGTATCAAATATCCATACGTACCTGTACGTTACAGATCAGAGTTTACAATGTCAGAAGGTAACAGAGTAGACTACATCGGTGTATCTCCGATTCAAATCTTCTCCGTTGCGACTTCATTGATTCCGTTCATCGAGCACGATGACGCAAACCGTGCATTGATGGGTTCAAACATGCAGCGTCAATCAGTACCTCTTCTTATCACAGACCGTCCTGTTGTTGGTACAGGTCTTGAAAAGAGAGCTGCAAAAGACTCCGGCATGGTTGTTGTATCTGATGTTGACGGCGTTGTTGAAAAAGTTGTGGGTGAAGAAATCTACATCAGAGACAATGCCAACAAACTCCACAGATATCAATTAATGAAATATGTAAGAAGTAACCAGGATACTTGTATTAACCAGAAGCCTATCGTAAGAGACGGTGACGAAGTTAAAGCTGGCGATGTAATTGCTGACGGTGCTTCTACACACTGCGGTGAACTTTCACTCGGTAAGAACGTTCTTTTGGCTTATATGCCTTGGGAAGGTTATAACTACGAGGATGCTATCTTGCTTTCAGAAAGATGCGTTCACGATGATATCTTCACTTCTGTACACATCGAAAAATTAGAAATAGACGCTCGTCAAACTAAACTCGGACCGGAAGAAATCACAAGAGAAGTTCCGAACGTTTCAGAAGAATCTTTACGTCACTTAGACGAAAGAGGTATCGTAAGAATCGGTGCAAGAGTTTACGCAGACGATATTCTGGTAGGTAAAGTTACACCGAAAGGTGAATCTGAACACCCGCCTGAAGAAAAACTGTTAAGAGCAATCTTTGCTGAAAAAGCAAGAGATGTAAAAGATAATTCCTTGAGAGTTCCTCACGGTGAAGGCGGCCGCGTAGTCGACGTTAAAGTATTCGACCGTGAAAAAGGTGATGAATTGCCTCCTGGAGCAAACACTGTTATCAGAGTTTACATTGCTCAAAAACGTAAAGTATCTGTTGGTGACAAACTTTCAGGTCGTCACGGTAACAAAGGTATTGTTTCAAGAATCTTACCTAAAGAAGATATGCCTTTCTTGCCTGACGGAACTCCTGTTGACGTAGTATTGAACCCGCTGGGTGTACCTTCCCGTATGAACGTGGGCCAAACTTACGAAAACTTGCTCGGTATGGCTGCATACTTGAACAAAGAGTACTACGAAGCACCGTCATTTGATGAAATGTACGGCGGCGGTATGTCTGAAAAAGTTACCAGAGAAGAACTTCTTAAAGGTATTAAGAAAATGGGAATCGACTGGGTCGGTGAAGACGGTAAAGTTAGACTTATCGACGGTAGAACCGGCGAACCGTTTGACAGACCGGTAGCAGTTGGTTTGACATATGTATTGAAACTTGTTCACCTTGTAGATGACAAAATTCACGCAAGAAGCACAGGTCCATACTCACTCGTAACTCAACAGCCTCTGGGTGGTAAAGCTCAATTCGGCGGTCAAAGATTCGGTGAGATGGAGGTTTGGGCATTAGAAGCTTACGGTGCTGCTTATACTCTTCAAGAAATGTTAACAATCAAATCAGACGATGTTAACGGACGTTCAAGAGCATACGAAGCAATCGTTAAAGGCGACAACATCCCAAGACCTGGTATTCCTGAATCGTTTAAAGTACTCGTTAGAGAACTTCAATCAATCGGTTTGGATATCACCGTTGCTAAAAAAGGCGGCGAAGAGGTCGACTTAATGTCTGACACTGATGATTTAAGAAAATCATCTGCAAAAAGAACATTATCTGACATCGATTCAGAGTTGTTGAATATCAACTTCTTTGAAACGCCTACATCATTTAAAGAATAACTAATAAGGAGATAATAAATTGTCTACAAGTATAGATTATTTTGACTATATACGAATAAGTATCGCTTCTCCGGAGCGTATACTGAAATGGTCATACGGTGAAGTTACAAAACCGGAAACAATCAACTATAGAACATTGAAACCTGAAAGAGACGGTTTGTTCTGCGAAAGAATCTTTGGACCTACAAAGGACTGGGAATGCTATTGCGGTAAGTACAAACGCGTAAGACACAAAGGTATCATCTGCGAACGCTGCGGCGTTGAAGTTACTGATTCAAAAGTAAGAAGACACAGAATGGGCCACATCAAACTGGCTGCTCCTGTTTCTCACATCTGGTTCTTGAAGGGTATTCCTTCATATCTGGGCTTGCTTTTGGATATGTCTTTAAAAGATCTCGAACAGGTTATCTATTTCAACAACTATGTTGTAATCGACCCTGCTGATTCAGGATTCAAAAAATATCAATTGCTTTCAGAAGAAGAATACGAAGACTTCATCATGGAAAACGAAGAATCTGCTCTGAAAGTTGGTATCGGTGCCGAAGCTATTAAAGAACTTCTCGGCGAAATCAATATGACAGAACTCGTTGAAGAAATCAGAGGCGAATTGGCTCAAGCAGGCGGCTCTGTACAAAAAAGAGCAAAATTAATTAAGAGATTAAGATTAATCGAATCATTAATTGCTTCAAATACAGAACCTACCTGGATGATTATGGATGTATTGCCTGTTACTCCTCCGGACTTGAGACCTATGGTTCAATTGGACGGCGGACGTTTTGCAACATCTGACTTAAACGACCTTTACAGACGTGTTATCAACAGAAACAACCGTTTGTTGAGATTGCTTGAGATGGGCGCTCCCGAAATCATCGTAAGAAACGAAAAACGTATGCTTCAAGAAGCTGTTGACGCTCTTATCGATAACGGCAGAAGAGGCAGAACTGTTGTTGGCCCTAATAACAGACCGTTAAAATCATTATCAAATATCATCGAAGGTAAACAGGGCCGTTTCAGACAAAACTTGCTGGGTAAACGTGTTGACTACTCAGGCCGTTCAGTTATCGTTGTAGGCCCGAGCCTTGAGTTGAACCAGTGCGGTTTGCCTAAAGAAATGGCAATTGAGCTGTTCAAACCTTTTGTTGTTAATAAATTAATTGAACGCGGTTTGGTACAAAACATCAAATCTGCTAAAAAGAAAATAGAACGTTCTGAACCCGTAGTTTGGGATATCTTGGAAGAAGTAATCGACGGACACCCTGTAATGCTTAACCGTGCCCCGACACTTCACAGACTGGGTATTCAGGCGTTTGAACCTAAATTGGTTGAAGGTAGAGCAATCCAGCTTCACCCGCTCGTTTGTACAGCATTCAACGCTGACTTCGACGGTGACCAGATGGCTGTTCACGTACCTCTGTCAATTGAGGCTCAAACAGAAGCAAGAATGTTAATGTTAGCTACTAACAACATCCTCGCTCCTGCCACAGGTAAACCTATCATCACTCCTACACAGGATATGGTTTTGGGTATGTATTACCTGACTATCTTGAAAAATCATGACGGCAACGATGAAATTAAAGGCTACTTCTACAGCTTTGCCGATGCAATCTCTGCTTTGGAAGCTAAAGTTATAGACCTTCACGATAAAATCGTTGTAAGAGATGAAAAAGGCGAAAGAATCGAAACTACTGTTGGAAGAATCATCTTCAATGAAACAGTAAGAAAAGCTCTTGCCTAGTTCAGGATAAATAAATCAAAACCTTGGCAGTACACAAATACAAACTAAAGGGAAGTATAAAGAATGGATACATTAATTCAAAAACATAATAAAAAAACAATGGAGTTCATAAATCAGATTGTGAACAAAAAAGCATTGAATAACCTTCTCGCTCAAGTTTACCTCGAGTACGGCGGCTCAAAAGCAGCTAACCTCGCAAACAGCTTGAAAAACCTCGGTTATAAATATGCTACATTATCAGGTACAACAATCTCAATCAGCGATTTGAGCGTACCTCCTGTAAAAAAAGAGCTTTTGGCAGAAGCTGAAGCAGAAATCGAAAAGTCTACAAACCGCTACCTTAAAGGTGAAATCACAGAGGTAGAAAGATATACAAAAGTTATTGACACCTGGTCTGAAACAACAGCTAAGTTGACAGAACAGGTAGTAGAAAACTTCGACAGATTGAATCCGGTATATATGATGGCATTCTCTGGAGCCAGAGGTAACCTTTCTCAGGTATCACAGCTGGTTGGTATGCGTGGCTTGATGGCAGACGCACAAGGCCAAATCATCGACTTGCCGATTAAATCAAACTTTAAAGAAGGCTTGTCAGTTACCGAATACATCATTTCTTCTTACGGTGCACGTAAAGGTCTTGTAGATACAGCGTTGAAAACAGCTGACTCAGGTTATTTGACAAGACGTCTGGTTGACGTTGCTCAAGATGTAATCATCAGAGAAGATGACTGTCATACTACAAAATTCATCACAATGACAGACATCAAAGACGGTGAAAAGGTTGTTGCTCCGTTAAAAGAAAGACTTTTGGGAAGAACAATTTTTGAAGACATTAAAGATGCTGACGGAAACGTTGTAGTTCCTGCTGGTACAACAATGGACAGAGAAGATATCAAAAAAATCGATTCAATCGAGCTTCACGAGCTCAAAGTGCGTTCAGCTTTGACATGTGCTCTTGAATACGGCGTATGCCGCAAGTGCTACGGCTGGGCAATGACTACTCAAAAAATGGTTGATGTTGGTGAAGCTATTGGTATTATCGCAGCTCAATCAATCGGTGAACCCGGTACACAGCTTACAATGAGAACCTTCCACACCGGTGGTGTATTCAAAGGTTCAGGTGCCATGAAGCACATCGACGCTGATATTGACGGTGAAATCATTTCTAAATTAAAAACAAAAGAATTGAGAACACGTCACGGTGATATCGTACAGGTTAACATCCAAGAAGGCGACCTCGAATTAAAAGGCGCTAAAATGACTAGAAAATACCATATCCCTACAGGTGCAAAAATGTATGTGGTTAATGGTATGCAACTCAAAAAAGGCGATCCTATTTGTGAATTTGAACCTGCTTCATCAGGTGACGGCAGCCGTTTGACAGAAAAAGCTACAAAGGATATCAACTCTGATTTGTCAGGTGAAGTATTCTTTGAAGATTTTGTGGCTGACGAAAAGAAAGACAGACAGGGCAACGTTTCAAGAACTGCAAACAAAAACGGTATTGTTTGGGTATTGGGCGGTGACGTATACAACCTTCCCGGCGGTTCTAAAATCCTTGTTAAAGACGGCCAGAAAATCAAAACAGGTGAAAAACTCGCTGAAACTCATATTTCATCAGAACACGGCGGTGAGGTAAGAGTTGGTGAAAACCTCGTTGTTGAAGAAGTTAAATTTGAAGGCAAAAAGATCAAAAAAATTGTTCAAGGTAAAGAATTGACAATTGTTATTGCTTCTATTGCTCCTTTAAACGCAACTTTTGAAACTACTAAAAAAGAACAATTCTGGACAGTTGATTCTACAGGCGAAAAATACATTGTTAAATCTCCTGCTGATACAACTGTAGAAAACGGAATGATTATTGCTGAGTTAATCGACGATGAATATTCCGTTCAATCTTCAGGCGAAATCAGATACATGGGTATTGAAGTAGATGAAAATCAAATCATCACAAAACCCGGCTCTGTAGTATTTATTCCTGAAGAAGTTCACCAGATTAATAAAGACGTTACTTTAAAAATGGTTGAAAATAATACTTTTGTTACTGCAGGTACAGAGGTTGTTAAAGACCTTTATACACACATTGACGGTATTGTTGAAATCAAAGAATTTAACGATATTATCCACGAAGTAATAGTAAGACCCGGCGAAATTCATACACTTGAATCAATCGGCGACTTAAAAGTGGAAGAAGGCGAAGTTGTTGAAAAAGGCACTGTTATCGCAGGCAAAATTAAAGCTAAAGAAACTTCTATCGTAACTATTCTCGAATCAGAAGATGATAGCCTTGCTATTGATGACCTCGACGAAGATATCGATGTAACTTCTCTTGATGATGATTCAATTGCTAACAAACCTGTACAAATCCTTGTAAGACCTGTTCAGCAGTTTGATATTCACCCTAAATCCGTAAGCATCGAATTCGAAAGCACAGATGAAGCGATCAGCATCGTTCCTGTTACTCAATTGCAGTATAAAGACGGTGCAAGAGTAAGAAACCTCGACGGTGCAACATTGACAAGAACAAGTCTTGTTCTTCAAATGCAAGGTTATTTGAGCCACCTCAAAGGTATGGTTGAAATGATCAACGAAAACGAGCTTAAAGTTGTTGTATTGGAAACTTTAATCGTAAGACGTGAAGTTGAAGGTACAAATAAAGCTTCATTGCAAACAGAACTGCTTGTTGAAAACGGACAGGTTATTGCTCCTAAAGAACCTGTTGCAAAAACTCAGGTACTTGCTATCAATGACGGTGTTGCAAGCATTAAATCAGACAAAGAAGACTTGAGAAGATTACTTCTTATCTCTGATAACGTAGAACAAACAATCAAACTGAAAACTAAACCGGTTGTTAAAGAAGGCGACTTTGTAAGACGTGACGGAGTTATCTCTGAAAGTGGAGAAACTACTCCGACATCAGGTCAGGTTGTTGCAGTAGCTAAAGATTCTGTAACAGTAAGAATCGGTCGTCCTTACTTAATCAGCCCCGGTACTATGTTACAAGTTGATTCAGGTTCTCTCGTACTGCGCGGTGATATGTTAGCCAACCTTGTATTTGAAAGACAAAAAACAGGTGACATCGTACAGGGTCTTCCGAGAGTAGAAGAATTGTTAGAAGGTCGTAAACCTAAAGATTCTGCTATTCTTGCCGAATTTGATGCTGTTGCTGAAATCGAAATCGAAGACGACGTGCCGAGATTGTACCTCGTTAACGAAAACGGCAGAACAGAAATCAAATACCCGATTGACTCAAACATCATCGTTCAAGACAAACAAAAAATCAGCGTAGGTCAACCGTTAACAAGCGGACCTTTGAACCCGCATGACGTTATCAGATTGAACGGTATCGAAGCCGCTCAACAATACCTTGTAGATGAAGTACAAAGAGTATACCGTTCTCAAGGTGTAGAAATTGCTGATAAACACGTTGAAATCATTGTTCGTCAGATGACTAAGAAAGTTAAAGTACTTGAATCAGGCGATACAAAACTCTTGCCGGGTGAATTGGTTGAAATTCAAGCTCTTGAAATCGAAAACCAAACAGTTGAAGAAGCCGGCGGCGCTCCCGCTACTTACGAACCTGTATTGCTCGGTATCACTAAAGCTTCTTTGAACACAGAAAGCTTTATCTCTGCAGCATCCTTCCAGGAAACTACAAGAATCCTTACAGAAGCAGCTGTAGATGGTAAAAAAGACTTGTTAAGAGGTCTTAAAGAAAACGTAATCATCGGTAGATTAATTCCTGCCGGTACAGGTTACTACCACTTGACTCACGCTTCCGAAGAAAAAGATAAAGAAGCTCAAAGAAGAGCAGCACAAAAGAACAATGCCAGAAAACCTTCCGCAATTTTGGAAGAAATTGAAGGTATGTTCGGTGCTCCCGACTTTACTGTAGAATAATTAATATTCTTAATAAAAAAAGCGGTATCTTAACGGTACCGCTTTTTTATTTGTTATAATATACATGCAAAAGAAGGGAGTATAAATATGAAAAAGTTATTCGGAATTTTATTGTGTTTTGTATTGAGTGCAGCCGGTGCTTTTGCTGCTTCTTACAATACCTCAACAAACTGGTTTGATACCAAAAATGTGAGCCACTTAAATACAATTGGCCAAAATATTATCAAAGCAAATAAAATGCCTTCAACCGTTACCTTTAAAGTGACAGATAATGTAGATATGAATGCATCTAATACCAATACAACGCAATATGTTTACATATATTCAGGTGATTTAAAATATGTTGAAAATGACAATGAACTTGCTGCTGTGGTTGCACACGAAATCGGCCACCTTGTGAACGGACATTATACAAAATCATCACTGTTAAACGGTGCTATTTCTTCTTTCAACCCCACAACATCATCAGAAAAAAGTGCTGCAACAGTTGATTTGCTCAAGGCAATCTCATCAAGCAAGGTAAGCAAAGATAACCAAAAAGAAGCTGATATAACAGCAGTTGATCTTATGATGAGCGCAAAATATAACCCGCTTGCTTTAATTTCTGTGGTTTATAAATCCGATATTGCCAAAAACGGAGGCTTGTTGGATTCTGATTTGTCTTGCGAAGAAAGAATTATGAACATCTATGATTACGCAAACTATAATTATCCTGAACAGGTTAAAGCAAATTATAAAACAGATTCTTATCAACAGGCGCTTAATCTCATTTATGCGAACTTAAAGATAAGAAATGCTGATGCTAAAAAACTTGCAAAAGCAAAAAAAGAACAGGAAAAATTGAAAAAAGACAAACTAAAAAGAGTTAGAAATATGGCAAAATCCACTAACCCCTGGAGTGCTGCTTACAGCTTACTTCAAGTTTCCGGAAATTAACAAAATTTTGCCAACTGTATATTAATTTGAAATCTTATTTTGTTTTGCAAAATATTCAATTTTATTTGAACTTTAAGGCGGTGTTTTCGTTATATAATATGTGTACTATTAAATAAAAAAGAGAGAAGGAGATTTTTATAAATGAAAAAAATATTGAGTTTATTAACAGCTTTGCTGATTACAGGTATAATGACCGCCGCAAATGCAGCTACTACTCCGGAACAGGTATTGTCCTTTTTCAACAATTACGTTAGCGCTGCAAATTCATACAGTGATACAATTACATCATTTTATGCACCTGATGCAAAGATTATCAGGGTTGTTATGAAACCGGATGGAACCACTGCTACTGTTACTGCTGATACAAAACAGTATTTTAACCAGATGAGAATCGGTGCTAACCTTGCAAAAATTAACAAATACAAAAATTTCTACACAGAAAGAAAAATAACAAAACAAGGCAATGATTATAAAATCACCTGCAAAAGACAACCATCAACAAGTGATTATAAAATCCCTGCACATTTTGTAATTGGACCGGATGCAAGCGGTAAACTCAAAATCAAAGAAGAAATGATGTATACAAAACAACAAAAGTTTTTGAAATATGCAAAGTAGACATTAATCGTATAAATGACATTTAACATAGTGAGAGTCTGAAATTTTAATTATTTTAGGCTCTCCTATTTTTATGTTAGAGCAAATGTCTTTTGCAAAATTACATCTGGTATGGAATTTGCAAGCCTTTGGCGGGTTAACAGGTGAGGGAAGGTCTCCTGTGAGTTTTATTTCTTCTCCTTGTTTTTTGTGGATAGATGGTACCGCTGATATAAGAGCCTGTGTGTAAGGGTGTCTTGGATCTTTAAACAGCTCATCAGCTTTGGCAAGTTCCACAATATCACCCAGATACATAACAGCTATTCTGTCAGATAAATATTTTACTACACCAAGGTCATGAGATATAAAAAGAATAGTTAAATTGAGCTTGTCTTTTAACTCCTTTAAAAGAGTAATAATCTGCGCTTGAATACTCACATCCAACGCAGAAACAGGCTCATCTGCAACGAGGAATTGTGGTTTTAATATCAAAGCTCTTGCAATTGCTATTCTTTGTCTTTGCCCACCGGAAAACTCGTGCGGGTAGCGTTTTAGGTCTTCTTCGTTTAAACCCACAAGACTGATTATTTCGTGGATTCTCGTATTTATTTCCTGTTTGTCTCTTATTCCGTGCACAACAAGAGGTTCTCTTAAAAGACGGTATATTGTCATTCTTGGGTCGAGGCTCGAGTAGGGGTTTTGAAAAATCATTTGCGATTTTTTTCTAAAATTTTTCAATTGCTTTGTGTTCAAATCAAGCACATTTTCGTTTTCAAAAAAAACAAAACCTTCCGGATTTATCAGTTTTAAAACAGATTTGCCCAGTGTTGATTTTCCGCAGCCTGACTCTCCCACCAATCCTAGAATTTCGCCTTTGTATATATCAAGATTGATTCCGTTTAATGCGCGCAGATATTGTTTTTGGTTACCAAAACCATTGAATGTAAACCCGGATTGTATCGGGTAATACATATTTAAATCTTTAATTTCAACGAGTTTTTGCATATGGTTATTATAACGTTTAATTTAAATTTGGAATATATGCTTTAAGGCAATTTTAGTAAACATTGAGATATACCCAGTAACTTCTGTATACTTTTTTCACATAATCTCTTGTTTCAGGGTATGGAATATTTTCTATAAATTCATCAAAATTTCTATAATTTAGAGTGTCTTTCCAGCTTAATACCGCATTAGGGCCGCCATTGTATGATGCTACAGCAAGCAAATCATCTTCGTGCAGCCTTTCTTTTGCATAATCCAGATATGCGCATCCAAGTTCTATGTTTAGGGTTGGATTATATAAAGAGTCTGAGCCTGCGTATCTTATGCCGTTTCTTCGCGCAATATATGCTGCAGTTGCGGGCATTAGCTGCATAAGGCCCCTTGCTCCTGCTGCACTTCCTGCTTTGTGATTAAAATAACTTTCTTCTCTAATTAGCGCTGTTACAAGATACGGGTCGAGCCTGTAGAATTTTGCATAGTCGTTTATTGTGTCTTGATAATGCAATTGATAGGCAAGTTTGTATATGCTGTCAGAAAATGGCGGTTTTGTTTCATATTCGCTCAAAACGTCTCTTGCAAGCAATGCGGAGGTTGCGTATTTTCCTTCTCTGTAATTTAGCCAGCTTTGTACTGCTTTATTTTCTTTATCTATTTCGCCAAGCAACTTGTAATCATTAAGTTTTAAAATTGTAGTTATTAATTTTAAACTGTCATCAGAAATACTTGTATGCTTTGCAGGGAAAGGTATGTACTGTGATTTTTCCACAAGCCTGTGAGATGATTTTGTTTGCCATCCAGAATGGTATGAGTAACTAAGCTGTTTGCTTGCCCTAAACGCATAATAGTCATCAGGGTATTTTTCTAGTATTTTTTGATAAAAACCTTTTGCCTCGGCTTTGTTGCCAAGCCTTGTTGTTAACTTGCCCATCCAGTACAAAACTTTTGGTGCGGCAATAGTGTTTTGATAATCTCTTGCATGGATTTGTCCAAGACGAAGCGCTTCTTGAAATTGTTTGTTTATGTATGCTTGCCAAAACAGGTTTGCAACTGCATCTGAAGCAAAATTTCCGTTAGGGAATTTTGTATAAATTTTTGTGTACAGAAGATTTTTTCCCTCGGTATTTTCGTATTTTGTCAGCCTGTAAAGGATAAAATCTTCACCTTTGGCATTATTTGATTGAGCGGCAGCCAGCGCTTTATTCCAGCCTTCTTTTGGACCTTGAGGACAAATTGATGCGTAGTTTTCAATAGTTTTATAAAGAGCCTCATCATCCAGGTTTTGTGAGTATTTTGGATAATTGTTATCAAAAATTTCCGATGCTTTTTTATAATCACCCAGCTTAGTATAAATGATGCTCAAATACCCCCAGCAAGAGGACATGTATGCTTTATTAAAATTGTCCAACGCAAATTTAAGCGCACCGTTTTTGTAATATGCCTGGCCGATTACAAAATAGTCCCTTTGATCAAGCGGGGTTTTCAGCTGATTAATCTCTGTAATACAGCTCATAGCAAACCTGCCGCCGGGTGCTTCTTCTATATATTGTATAAAATGATTTTTTGCTTTTATTTTTTTTGAAAATGCTTCTTTTTCATTATCTTTTTGGATATCTTCTTCTGCCTTTTGTTTGTAGATAACGCCAAGATAATAGTTTGAGGCTGTTTTGTATTCGCTGTCTTTAAAATTTTTCTTTATGTCATTAAAAGTTTTTTCAGCCTTAGTATATTCCTTTTCTCTAAAGTAGTTTTGTGCAAGGGCATAATAAGCTTTTTGTACAAACATTGATTCCGGATATTTTTCTATAAACATACGGAATTTTTTTGATGCTGTTTGTGAGTCATTGAGCTCGTCAGCGCAAAGGGCTTGTCTTAACAGGGCAATTTCATATATAGCAGAGGTTCTTGAAACATTAGAAAAATTAAAATAAGCATTTTCATAATCTTTTTTATTTAAATATTCCAGTCCCTGTCTGTAAGTTTTGAAATCTTTTTCAGACACCTGTGTCATTTTTACAACATTGCTCAGAACAATTAAAATTAATACCGCAAATGCAGATGTTATAAACACAAACTTTAACTTTTTCTTCCAGTCCAACTTTTGTTCCTCTAAAGTGATTTTAAATTAAATTGAAATTTAAAAGCCTCTTATAAGTATCCTCAAAATGAGATAAAAGAGCAAGGCTTTTTATCAATAAATATAGCATATTCTTAAGTGTTAAGGCCATAGAGCAAAGAGTTTAAACACAAAGAGACGAGTAATATGAGAGATATGCAAATTTATACAAATGAGGAATATTTAAACAAACAAAAAGAATTTGTTTTAAAAAATGCTTTCAATGCCTCTTATCTGACAGGCAAGTTTTCAAAAAAATCGGTGGTGAAAAATTATATCTATTATGATGTGCCAATAAAAATTGTCTAATTATTTTTTACGGGAACAGAAGCATTTTTTGTGCATGGCAGAGATAAAATAATTTCGCAGCCTTTGTTTTCTTCAGATTCAATCCACACACTGCCGTTGTGAGCTTCTATTATATTTTTTACAATAAACAGCCCAAAACCGGAGCCTACTTTTTTAAATCTGGTTTCTTTTGAGGAATGCTCTTTAAAAATATTTACCTGTTCTTTTTTAGATATTCCCGGACCATTGTCTTTTATTGAAATAACTATGTTCTGGCCTTCTTTTTTGATGTTAACGTTTATCAATGCATTTTTTGGAGAATATTCAGAGGCGTTTACAATAAGATTTGTGAGTACCAAACTTATTTCTTTTTCGTCATATTCAAATACATCGTTGTCTAAATCTATGTTGACCTTAAGAGTTTGTTGCCCTTCTTCAAAAAGGTACAAAACTTCATCAATACAGTTTTGCAATGTCTGCTTGAGCGAATTTGTTGTCAAATGAAGCGCATAATTTTCACTTTCAAGCTTATATCTTGCAAGTATATTGTCAGTCATTCTCATCATGTATCTTGATGAATTCAAAATTTCTTTGATGATATCTTTTTGGTTGCTGTTTAATTCACCAAAACTGCCGTCATACAAAAGCTCCAACGCTCTTTTTTCTGCCCTGACAGGAGTTTTTAAATCGTGTGTAAGCATTTCAATGAAATTTTCGCGCTGTTCTTCTCTTTTTATTTCTTCAGTTTTATTCTCGATAAGAATCAAATAACCTGTGTGGCATTCGTTGGAATAAATTTTTGAAATATCTGTTTTGGTATAAATATCATTGTCGATAATAAATCTGAAAGAAGTATGAGATTTTTTGCTTTTTATAAAATTTTTCAAAAGAGTTATTGCTTCGTCATTTTTGTGCATTGCTAAAATTTCGAAGAAATTTTTACCATTATATTTTGCTTTGTCTAAGATTACATTGTTTTGAGATGTGATATCAAAATTTAAATCTGTGATGATTATTTCACTTTTAGAAAATTCAAAAATTATATCCAGCTTTTGATTTTTTTTCAGCAGCTCGTCTTGAACTTTTTTTAGATTCAAAACACTTTGAACCTGTGCTCTTGTTGTTTTTACATCAAAAGGTTTTTCAATATAAGTATAAGAGCCAAGATTGTAGCTTTTTATTTTGTTTTCATTTTCAAAATGGCTGCTGATATAAATAACAGGAGTGTTTGGATGCTGCTTTAAAAATTGTTCTGCAAAGAAAAACCCATCCATAGCAGGCATAACAACATCTGTAAGCACTAAATCAATCTTGGTGTTTTTTAAATCCTCAAGTGCTTTGACAGGATTAGAGTATACAACCATTTCATAATTCAGAGGTGCAAGTGTTTCTGCCAGCAATTCTGCGTTTAAAGAATTATCGTCAACTATTAAAATTTTACCTTCGGTCTTTTCCATTAGCTTGTCTTCTTTTTAGGGTGGATGTTCATAGTAAATCGTTTTTACACAAATAAGAATTACCCACATGGATGATAATTTTGATTAATTTTATTCTTTTATTCCTCCAGATAACATGTCGCTTATAAAATACTTCTTACCAAGCAGGAAAACAGCTGTCACAGGCAGGGATAAAACTATTGAACAAGCTGTTAAATCGCCCCACAAGACGGTCTCGCGGAAGCTGCTTTTAAATGCTGATAATGCCACCGGAAGGGTGGTTATTTCGGGAGAATTTGTCACGATTAAAGGCCACATAAAACTGTTCCATGTGGTTATAAACGTGAACAGGGCAAGGGTTACAAGGGCACTGAGCGATAACGGCAAAGCTATCTTAAAAAACGTTTGCAACATGTTGCACCCGTCAATTTTTGCAGCATCTTCAATTTCTGATGACATGCTCTTGAACCATTGTCTCATCAAAAATACGCCAAAACCTCCGAATACGCCCGGCAAAATCAAAGCCTGATATGTGTCTATAAGGTGTAATTCTCTCATAAGAAAAAATAAAGGAATAATGTTTACCTGAGGCGGAATCATCATTGTCACAAGAAACATAAAAAATAATAAATCTTTGTGCCTAAAACTGCCTCTGGCAAAAGCAAATCCGGCCATTGCCGAAAAAAGAACCTGAAAAAAAGTTGTTATTAAAGCGACAAAAAGGCTGTTTAAAAAAAACCTTGTAACAGGAAGTTTTTCAAATATATTTGCATAATTTGCAAAAGTAAACGGGTGAGGTATGAACCCTGGCGGAAAAGAAAAAATTTGAGAATCTGTCATAAAAGAAACAGCTGCCATCCACAAAAACGGTGCAATCATTGAAACTGCTCCAAGAACCACCAATATATAACCCAGTGCAATAGCTGCTTTGTTCATAAATATTATTTTAATTCTTAATCAATCAAAACACAAATAACACGTGCCAAAGTGGCGTTAATATATGTTAACAAATCAGAAACATACACTTATTTTTTTTATAAAAATATGTTATACTACAAATGTAACAACAAAGAAGTGAGCCGAAAATGGACAACACAGGTAACCGGGATTTCAGCAGGGTGCTTTTATTGGATTATAAAAATGAACCGCTTCGGATTTGCAGCTGGAAGCGTGCCTTGCGTTTGTTGTTAAAAGGTAAAGCTCAATGTGCAAAAAGTATCCGAAATATAGAGGATTATTTGAGTATTGATAATACACAAATTCCTAAAGTTATCAGGCTTAACTATGACGTGGCAGTTCCTAATGCGGAACTGCCTTTTTGTCGGGAAAACGTTTTTGTCAGAGACGAGTATACCTGTCAGTATTGCGGCAAAAAATTCCGCGCAAGTGATTTGACCCTTGACCATGTGTATCCTAAATCAAGGTTCGGCCCTGATATATGGGAAAATATTGTTACCTGCTGCAAGGAGTGCAACCAGTTTAAAGCAGACAAAACTCCAAAAGAAGCGGGCATGAAACTTTTAAGAAGACCATTCAGGCCAAAAGAGTATTTTGAATTTGAGATGAAAAAATATACATACAGGGAACAGCAGTATTGGCGGCAATGGTCGTTTAAAACAGCCTAAAATATCTTTGCAAAAGATATGAAATAATCGTTTATTACATTAACAATAATCGGCATAATCCACAACAGTATTGCAGCACCGAGCACGGGTTTGAAAAGGAAGCTCAATTGAAACACGTTAACCTGCGGTGCGGTTTTTGATATTATGCCCAGAATCAAATCCTGACCGAGAGTGGCCAGCAAAACCGGAGATGCAATCTGCAATCCTATATACAAAACGTTGGATGTGATTGTTACAAGGTATTCTTTATTTATCAGCCTATCCATTGGTATGGCTGTTGCGTAAACAGGAAATATCTCAAAACTTCTGTGTAAAGCGTTTACAAGCCAGTATACCCCGCCAACATCAATAAACAGTATAACTGCAAGCAGCCCGAAAAAATTACCGAGAATGGACACCTGAGCTCCTGCTGTTGGGTCCAAAACCATTGCGGAAGAAAGACCCATCTGCATGTTAATCATATCCCCTGCAGCAGCTATTGCAGAGACTATGCAGTTTGCAATAAAACCTATCATCATCCCTCCGGCAATGTTTAATATTATGCCGAGAATAAGAGATGTCCCCTTGGGGGCCGGACCTGTTTCCACTGTCATTGTCAAAATGATGGTAAGAATAAGAGCAAAAGAAATCTTAATCATACCGGGGATTTCTTTTCTATTTAATACCGGCGCAAATCTTACAAAACCGAGTACACGCGCAAAAATAAAAATGCCCGCACCAAGTGCATTGTTGATTTCGGGAAAATATTTTGGAAAAGATTGTAAGACTGCGTCAATCATTTACTTAATTATCCCTTTACTTTGTCTATTTCAATTACATCTTTATCAACAGGCGCGTTGTTGTCTACAAGCACTTTGATAGTTTGTGGAGTATTTTTCAGCTTATAATTGATATAAGCAATTCCTTCGGTTAATGTTTTTATGACAATTTGCGAGTCTTGTGAGTAAATTTCCGTTGTAACTTCTGCATTAATTATCTGAGGATTGCTTATGGTCATTTCAATAGGTCTTGTATTAAGCAGCAATATGTAAGCACCGTCAGTGTGCAAATTTATTGTTTTGTCAGGTTCTTTTGCATTTGCATTGATAAATAGTTGTGAAAATAGAACCATTGTCAATAATAAAATAAATTTTTTCATCTGCCTGCCTCACAATCTTTTTTATCTGTTCATTATCGCGTTGCGCTCAATCAGGTTAGGCGTTGGATTGGGCATTCTGTCCGATGGGTAATGCTTTGTTTTTGAATTGTAATCAATAAAAGGAATTTTGCCGGGATTTCTCATAATATCACCGATTTCCTGTTTATCAAACCTTCCAGCGCCCTGTTTAAATTCTGCATCAAAGGGTCTTGTGTATTTGTGGTAGTTTGATGAAAGTACAAAACTGTCTGCTGCCGGAATCTGGTTGAAAGCAAGCTGAAATCCTTCTGTTAAAAGGTTTGTTAAGAGTTTGATGTATCCCATACCCATAATCATTAACACAAGAAACACAGCAAGAATCTTTGGTGCGGCAGCAATTGTTTGTTCTTGAACCTGTGTTACGGCCTGCAAAATACCAACAACAAGACCTACACCTGCCGCAACCAACACGCACGGCATTGATATCATAAGCATTGTGATGAGACCTTTGCCCATATATTCCATTAACATTTCCATAAGCTTTTATCCTTTTTTAGTTAAAACTGGTGACAAGCCCGTGTACTATCATGCTCCATCCGTCAACAGCGATAAATATCAACAGCTTAAACGGAAGTGATATAATTGTCGGCGACAGCATGAACATACCTAGTGCCAGCAACACGTTTGCAACAACAAGGTCTAGCACAATAAACGGAACATAGATTACAAAACCTATTTCAAAGGCTGTTTTCAGTTCGCTTATGATATAAGCCGGAGCAACCTGCCATATTGTTATGTCGTCAGGTGTTTTGGGCTTTGGGGCGCCTGAAAGCTGTATAAAAAATGTCATGTCAGACTGTCTTGTCTGCTTCATCATAAATTCTTTCAAAGGCTTGGAACCTTCTGTCATTGCAGCTACAATATCTCCGTTTTTCTGGTACGGTACAGAGCCCATGTCCCACATTTTGGTAAATACCGGACTCATTGTATAAATTGTCAAAATAATTGATAATCCGACAAGAACCATTCCTGGAGGAACCTGCTGTGTACCAAGTGCCTGTTTTAACATAGAAAAAACAATTGCATAACGTAAAAAACTGGTCATACAGGTGAAAAAGAACGGCAGCATTGAAAATACTGACATCACCAGCAGCATCTGTAAAACCGGATTTAAGTCTTTTAAAACACTTTCCATATTTTGTTCCTTAATTTTTACCCTGTTTGGATTCTTCCATAGCACTGTGTTCCAGCTTTCTTAGCATTTCTTTCATCACAGGCTGTCTTTTTTGTGTAGATTTTATTGCGTTCATTACTTCTGAATAATCAATGCCTTTTTCTTCTTTTTTTTCAGGCTTTATTACCTCAATAGTGCTCATCTGAGGAGTATAACCCTGCATTGCCGGTGTTTTGCCTGATGCATCTAGCTTGGCAAGAAAAGTTGTTCTTTCAGCATCTGAAGCAATCAAAAACTTTTCGTTTCCGGCTTTTACAATGTATATAGTTTTTCTTGGGGAAAGATTGAGTGCATTTTCAATATCCAGCTCATTTTTGTTTTTCGAGCATTTGTTGTTTACCATTGTTTTTTTGTAAACCATAAGACAAACAAACAACAATCCTACCATTGCCATTGAATAAACCAAAAAGTTAATTAGATATGTTCCCATAAACTGTTCCCTTAATTTTCTTACAGATCTTCGTCATCAACGTCAAAATCACTGTAGTCAAAATCTTCTTCATTTACGCTTGTATCCGTATCTTCCTGTACATGCGGTGCTTCAAGCTCTTCTTGAGTATATTCGCTTTCGTCGAGCATTTCTTCTATCTGTTGTTGCTGCGGTTGTTCCTGAGCATACTCTGCATTGTCAGAAGCTTGATTTTTTTCTTCTGTAAATATCTGATTGATTTTTACCCCGTACCTGTCATTTATAATGATTAATTCACCTGAGGCAACAATTTTATCTTCTACTTTCAAATCGATTCTGTTGTCATAAACAGAGCCAATGTCCACAACCAGACCTTCAGAGATTTGTTTGAGTTCACCAAGCGTTAGCTTAACTTTTTCAAACTCTGCTCCAATATCAACCTGTATTGTGTCCCACATATTGTATATATCAGGGCTTGTCATTGTATTATCTCCTTTCGGGTTGTTCCCGTTGTCGTCAAAATTGTCATAATCAATCATAATCGCCGGGTTTGGCACTACTTTGATTTCTGTTGAGTAATTGTTGTAAGTCAAAACCATTTTGTTTGATTTGCTGTGCTCCAGCATAACGATGTCATCTTTTTCAAGATGCTTGAGCTCGTTCAGGCGGATTCGTGTGTAACCTACATTCAGCTTTACTTCGGCAGTGCTGTTGAGAAAATCTGTTATGCTGAAAGATTCCTCTGCCAACTGGGTTGTTTCAGGTTCAATTGCAACTACGGGAATTTTTATTACAAGTTTTCCGATAGTTTTTGTCTTTGTTTTAAGAAAAAATGTAAGATTTGCTTCGTTATAGTTTGTGTTGTTATGAGGGAGTGCATCGCCTGATTTTATAAGATGGCTGAAATTTTTGTATAAAAAATCGTCAAATCCTGTTAGGATTTTTGCTTCGAGTTCTGTGAGTTTTTCTATGTTGAAGTTTCTTCCGTTAGGGCCCAGAATGTTTTCTAAAAGATTTTTGACAATATTTTTTGACAGCCTGATAAAAACAGAAAGCTCTTTGTTTAATCTTATCTGCGTAACAAAAAACTCTTCTCTTTCTGCAAGAATATTGGTGTTTTCGCTGACACAGACCAGTTTTACGTCAGCATTTTCATTCCAGAATTCGCAAAATGTGTCTTCCAGAATTTTTGTAAAATTGGTATCAAACCAGTTAAAAGTGTTTTTTAACTGACCGGAAAACTCTGATATTACTGTTTCTTCCTCTTCCCTTAACTGCAAAATACTGTCCCTTAATCTTACAATTTCCCCTATAGTAATCTTAAGAATCAGACGCTGTTTTCACATCATATATTCGTTGTATTTAGTTTGTAACGGTTTGTAAAGTTGAATTTAAAATAGCTGAAACTCGCTCATAATGACTAATAGGATAGGATAGATGAGGCTGGATTATGCGTATAGCAATTAATTTCACTTTTGTATTTTCATGAATATAAGGTCACTGTAAGTAAAAAAGGAAAAGGTAAAAATGGAAGTATCAAAAGTTCAGCCACAAAGGCCTGTTAATTTTAACGCCTCATCGAAAGAAGAAAAATCTGCAGTTTTACAAAAAAAGTTTGTAAAACCGGACAACGATAATACAAAAGCAATTGCGCTGTCTCTTGCTGCACTTGCCGCAGCTGGTGCTGCTTTTGTAATTGGCAAAAATAGCGCAAAAACAAAAGAAATTGTTAAAGAAATCATTAAAGAAGCACCCAAAACTGCTGATGAAGCCGCAGGAAAAATAAAACAAGAAACAGCTTCAACAGTACAAAAAGCTACAGAAACTGCAGCAAAAAAAATTGAAGATATATTAGAGTTTTATCCTAACGGCAACAGAAAATTTATTAAAATTTTTAATGAAGAAACAGGAAAACCTGTAAAATATGTTGAAAACTATGCAAATGGCCAAACAAAGCAGGTAATTGAATATAACGCAGACGGAGTAGTCTCTGCTGCCACAAACTATTATCAAAACGGTCAAAAAGCTAAAGTAGTTGACAAAACGGGGCTTACAACAACGTTTTATCCTTCAGGAGTTATGAAAACAAAAGGAGGTTCAGCCTCAACAACTTATTATACAAAAGACGGTATAATGGAAAAACGCATAGAAAATCATTATTCGTCTGTAAGAGAAATTGATTATATAAATGGTTCAGTAAAAGAAATAAGCTTTAATAAAAACGGTGAAGTTTCGGAAATCTCTACTTATGGCAGAAATCAAAATGATAAGGATTTATTCTTAAAAGATGGACGTATTTTTAAAGAAGTTGAAAGACTTGAAGATGGCACAAGAAAAGTAAGTGTGAAAGATACACGTCATAGAAAAGACAAGGTAGTTTATTCTTCAGTCCAAACTCCTGAAATGTTAGCTGCTCACAGAAGACAAATGGCAAATAAAGCAAGAAAAACCGGCAGCAATGTCCAATCATTTACTGATGGAGGCATGTATGTAGAACATCCGACAACTACCCGCTCTGCAGCCGGTCAAATGCTGGATAAAACGGTTGATAATATGAAAGATAATATCAGAACAGTAACACAGTACTTTGGAAAAGGAATAAAACAGGAAAAGGTTTATGACCTTAGTGCCGGAGTAAATTCTCCTAAATTGAAAAAGCTGACCCTTATTAGAGAAGACGGCTCTAAAAAAGTAACAGAGTTTTTAGATGACGGAACTAAAAAAAATAACGGAATATCTGTCTGACGGCTCATTGAAAGCATAATTACGATAAATAATAATAAAAACTGTCTGATTATAATCATATCAGGCAGTTTTTATTGTACTGCTTTTTTCCAATGTAACAACGCGATATTTAAGATATGGTTTTTTCATCAGGACATTAATGGAGAAAGATATGGAAAAGACAAAAAAAATACTGATTGTAGTTACTAATACATCCGATTCGGGTGATTTGCATAAAACAGGGGTCTGGCTGGAAGAATTTGCCGTACCTTATTATGCCTTTCAAGATGAAGGCTATGAGGTTACGGTTGCCAGCCCTCTCGGCGGAGTGGCACCTATAGATGAAAACAGCCTGGAATGCAAAAATCCTACTGAATGGGACTACACAAAAAAATATCTGGATAATACAAAAAAACTGGATGAGGTAGATTACAAAACGTATGATGCAATATTCATACCGGGCGGCCACGGTCCAATGTTTGACCTTGCTCAAAATGAACTTTTAGGTGAAATAGTGTCGTATTTTTACAACACTCATAAACCTGTTGCAGCATTGTGCCACGGGCCTGCGGGGTTGATAAATGCAAAGACCGAAACAAATGAACCTATTGTTAAAGGAATGAGGCTTACTTCTTTTACAAATGAAGAAGAAAAAATTATAAAAAAAGACAAAATGGTGCCATTTTTGTTAGAGTCAAAGCTCAGACAGCTCGGTGCTCTGTTTGAAGATGCTGCTCCCTGGTCAGAGCATGTGGTTGTTGACGAAAATTTAATCACAGGCCAAAACCCTGCTTCCGCAAAACTGACAGCAGAACATACCATCAAAAAACTAAAACTTTAATTAATAATCAGCTGATGCATGGTCATCATCGTCTTCGAGTGATGACAAATCGCGGGTGTATGTTGTGTCAAAATCTTCAGGCAGCAAATCTGTATCAGGCCAGATTGTAGATTCATCAAATCTTACGGCTTCCATATTTTCTGCCGCTGAAAAATCAGAATTTTCAAGATTACTTTCGTTAAAAACTGCACCCGCCATGTCAGCATCGGTAAAATTACAGTAGCTTGCAGTTGCATAGCTGTAGTCTGTTCCGTTTAAGAGTGCACCTGAAAAATTACATTCAACAAGATTTGCTCTTGAAAAATCAGCTGATGTTAAATCTGTGTTAGAAAAATTTACTTCTGTAAAAGTAGATTCGCTAAAACAGCAGCCGGATAGATCAGCGTCTGAAAGGTCAACATTTTCCAATGACAAATTTGAAAAATCCAGCTCGCTCAAATCAAGCTCTTCGTGGTCTTTTTTGTATTCTTCATATTCTTGAGAATTTTTTACAATAAGATCAAAAATTTCTTCTTTTGAATAATCTGCCATTACGCTTCTCCTTAGCTGACTGTTATTTTTTTATAATACCCGTATTTGATATTATTTAATCCTCTATTATACGCATTTGCATAGCTAATAAAACAGCCTGTGTTCTGTTTTTTACTTTGAGTTTTTTGAAAATGCTGTTAAGGTGCGTTTTTACGGTAACTTCTCTTACAAAGAGTTTTTGTGCAATATCGTTATTGCTTGCACCTTGAGAGACCATTTTTAAGATTTCTTTTTCTCTTGCCGTAAGAGGTTCTATTTCACCTTCTTGCACAAATTTTAAATCCACATTGCTGACTTTTTCTTTTTGCCAGGTAGAACGTCTTAAAAGTGCTTCAATTCTTGCTAGTAAGTTAGGAAGAATAAAGGGTTTCACAACATAATCATCCGCACCGAATTTGAGTCCTGAGATTTCTTTTTGTTCTTCGTTAAGTGCAGTAATCATAATTACCGGGATATTTTCAAGCCTTTTATTTACTCTTATTGCTTTCAATGTTTCCCAGCCGTCCATATTTGGCATCATTACATCAAGCAGCACCATATCATAGTCGCTGTTTTCTGATGTAAGCTTTTTCAGCCCCTGCATACCGTCTGTAGCAACATCAACCTCATATCCGTACAAAGGCAATGCATCTGCAAGGTATTTGGGACTATCATCTATAATTAAGATTTTAGCTATAGCAACCATTTTTTTATTCTTTCTTCTTATACTTTAGTTGTAATTTTAATTGATAAGTTATTATTTATCAATTAAAAGCGCTCGAAATTCATCTATTTAGATTATATAATATGGTCTTTGATGGCTTTTATTGCTGCCTGTGTTCTGTCACTAACAGACAGTTTTTGCAAAATATTGCAGACATGTGCTTTTGTCGTGTTAACACTTACGTCAAGCTTTTTTGCTATATCGCTGTTGGAAAATCCTTCTACAATCAGAGCCAGCACCTGTTTTTCTCTGGTAGTCAGGTTTGTGTCTGCGGTTTTTTCTTGTTTTGCATCAGTATCAGGCGGGTTTTTGTCTTCTTTTTCATAAGCAACAGCTGCATTGAGCACATAACCTGCTACTTTGGGATCAAACCACGCTGCACCTTTAATAACAGATTCTACAATGCTGATTAGTTTGTCAGGGGCAACATCTTTTGTGCAATAGGCAGAAGCACCGGCTTTTACGGATTTTATCACATCTTCTTGCTGTTCGTGTGAGGAAAGTATAATTACTTTTATTTCCGGATGTTTTTGTTTAATGATTTTAGCTGCTTCAATACCGTTCATATCAGGCAGCCCCAGATCCATTATTACAACATCAATGTTTTCTTTTTCTACAATATCTATACCGGTTTGTGCTTTAGACGCTTCATATATTTCAGCCAGGCAGTCTTCTGATTCAAAAGCTGTTTTTAAACCAAACCTTGTAAGAGCATGGTCTTCTACTATAAGGATATTGTATTTTGCCATTATTGCCTTTATTTCTTTATAACTGTGAGCTCAATTCTTTTGACGCTTCAACAAAGAAAGGATTTATTTCTAACGATTTTTTAAAATTACTCTGTGCAGCCTCTTTGTTTCCCTGTTGTTTTTGTATAAGACCTGCCAGATAGTAATATCTGTGGTCTTTACTGTTAACGTATTTTACGGGTTTGAGATATGTCCTTGCGAGTTCCAAACGGTTATTTTTGATGGCAATATCTGTAAGGTCCAGCCAGGCGTCTGTCATCATCGGGTCAAGAGACACAGCTTTTTTCAAATATTGTATGTTTTTTATTTCGTCAATTTTTGAGGCAGTATAATAAATATCTGCACTAAGATTTTCTTTTGCAAGCACTTTGTTTGCATATTCAACAGATTTGTCTGTCATATCAAGCATTTTGTAGCATAAAGAAGCATTGATTAGAGCAGTTGTATTGTTTTTGTCTTTTTTTGCTGCCTTTATATAAAAATCTACTGCATTTTTATAATCTTTTTTGAACATATACATATTGGCAATGCCCATAAGTGTTTGTGGATTATTTTTTTTGATTTTATAGGCTCTTTCATACATGTCCATTGAGTCTGCAAGTTTATTTTGTTTGAAATAAATATCTGCAAGCAGTGTCATTGAATCGACATCTTTTTTGTTTGCGGAAATATTCTGATTGAGTTCTTTTATAGCTCTTTGAGAGTCACCTGTTTGCATAAAATAATGAGCCAGATAATATCTGGATTTTGCACGGTCTTTTGCAGCTTTTGCCAGTGTGTAATACCTTAAACCCTCAAGATCTTTTCTGTAATCCAGAATGTTAATATCCTGACTCAAAAGGTTGTCCAGGGTTTTGATTGCGTCAGACAGTTTGTTTGTTTCGCAAAAAATTTGAGCTTTATATTTTACATAATTTGCATTGTCAGGGTTTATTGACAGAGCTTTGTTTATTTCATTAATGGCTTTCGAGTATTCTTTTATGTTGTAATAAGCCTGTGAAAGTATATAATGAGCGTAATCAGAGCGCTTGAGTCTGTCAGGCATTTTGTTCATATCACGTGCAACTTCAAACGCCAGATTGTTGTAATAAATTTCCGTATAATTTTGTGCAAGGAGTATTTCGTCATCGTAAGAAAGTACTACCTGTGGGAAGAGTTTGGATTTTATCAGCTGTATCTGGTGGTTGTAGGTTTCTCTGTCTTGTATGTTGTTGATTGCTTCCTGTGCAAGTGAGAACAACCCAATATTTGCAAACTTGTATGCAAGGCCAAGGTTAACAAAGTCTTCTGTTTGTGAGCCGGCCAGCACAATTTTGTAGTCTTTGTATGCGGATGTTATATTACCCTGTGTAAATTTTTCATTTGCATCAGCATATTTTTTAGAATAATCAATAGATGCAGTGTTTTGTGTGTTACTGTTTTGCGAGAACGTTATTATTCTTAAAAAGTCATTTGTAAGTTCGTTGTTTTTTATGACTTTGAGGTTCTCCTGATTAAACGTGGAAACAGGTGTTTTTATTATATTTTTATCAGGGCCTTGTGCAAAACAAACACAGGCTGTAGAGCTTGCTAAAATTACTGCTGTTGTTATAAATTTTTTAATCATAAAATAATTAATTACCTGCCTTACAATTATAGTATCTGTTAAATAATTCTACCAGAGACCTGTCGGAATCTGAATAGTTTTGTTCATCTGCATCAAGCAGGTTGTAAAGATATTCTACATCAAACTTTGATAATATTTCTCTGTCTTCGTTGTTGTATAAAACAGAGTCTACCTCGCTTAAGAATACATCAACAAGCCTATCGAGTTTGATTTTGAAAAATGCTTCCACAATATTACCGTCAAAATGTTTCCAGGAACCTGATTTGATAATATCCAGGGCATTTTTGATGGGCATTTTGTCACGGTAATGTCTTTTTGATGTAATAGCGTCAAATACATCACTAACAGCCAGCACTCTGCCGCCAAAGTGGATTTCTTCGCCTTTTAATTTTCTGAAATATCCTGTCCCGTCGTATTTTTCATGGTGGCTTGAGGCAATTTCCGCTACTTCTTTAAACTCTTCTGAAATATATACACGGTTGAGTATGTCATATGTTATTTTCACGTGTTCTTGGATATGTTTGTACTCGTCGTCTGTTAACTTACCGTCTTTTTGCAGCACCGCATCACGTATGCCTATTTTGCCTATATCGTGTAAAATGGCAGCGTGTATAATGTTAGCCTTTGTTTTTTCATCGGTGTCCATTACTTCGCAAATTAATTCTGAATACATTTTTACACGGTTTGAGTGGCCGGCTGTGATTTTATCTCTTGCATCAATAGAAGCTGCAAGCGTGTCTACAAAGTTTTTGAAAAGTTCTTTTTGCTGGTTAATCATCAGCTGTTGTGACTCAAATAGTCTTGCGTTTTCAATTGCAATACCGGCACTTGAGCCTATTGCAATAAGAATTTCTTCGTCTTCTTTTGTAAAAACAGCGTTGTTTTTGTTTAGAACCTGAAATACACCCAATATTTCGTGTTTCATGTTCCATATAGGCATACAAAGTATTGTCTGTGTTTTGTATCCTGTTTCTTTGTCAATTTCCTGATTGAATCTTGAGTCGCTGTAGGCATCTTTGATATTTATTATTTCGCCTGATTGAGCAACATAACCGGCCAAGCCTTTATCTGCCGGAAAACGTAGTTCCTGTGTGCCCATACCCAGTGCAATTTTTGATACAAGCTCATTTTTATTTTTATCAAGTAGAAAAACAGTGCATCTATCTGCATCGAGCACTTTTTTTATTTCTTGTGCAACAGTTTTTAAAAGCAGTTCAAGGCTTGTTTCTGCTGCAAGTGTTCTTGCTACGTTGAGCAATGCAACAAGCGGCTTTTCAATATCTGTATCCAAAGTTATTTCGCTGTGGTCTAATTCCAAGGAATCGATTCTTCCGATTAAATCCATAACTTTGATATTTATAATAGTGTTGTCACTTTGTATTGTGCGTGCTTGTTTTAGTACAGTTAGTGCCTGAGAATAATTTTTTTCCGAAAAATAAATATATGCCCAGCAAAAAAGATTTGTCTTGATGGCGTTTTTGTTTTGAGAGTTTTCTGCAAGAAATTTTGCATCATCGAGCATATTCAATGAAATTTTATAATTACTTTTGTCTGCTTTGTATTTTAAAACTGCAAGCAATGACAGATTTTGTGCGATAAACTCATAAGATTTGTTAAGCAAAAACGTATTATGAATCATTTCTGCTTTTGCAGTCAAACTTCCAAGGCTTGCTGTCTCAAGTGTCTTAAAGAGCGAAAACATAGTACTTTGTGCGTGGTTAATATCTTCAACACAAACTGACTTTATAAAATCTTCCATATAAAACCCTTAACATAATCTTTATTTAATTATACAATATTTTTTATAAATGATAAATAATAATGGATAAATATCGGGGATTTATATGAATAAAGTTAGTATTATTGTACCTGTTTTTAATGAAATAAATACGCTGGATACAATTCTGGAAAAAATAGAAAATGCACCATTCTGCGCCTTGGAAAAAGAAATTATACTTGTAGATGATATGTCAACTGACGGCACAAGAGAACATCTAAAAGAGCTTGAGAGCAGATATAAAGTGTTTTATCACGACAAAAACCAGGGTAAAGGTGCTGCCATCAGGACAGGCCTGGCTCACATAACAGGAGATATTATGGTTATCCAGGATGCGGATCTTGAGTATGATCCTGCTGATTATCAGGATTTGGTGAAACTCATTGTGGAAGACAAAGCTGATGTTGTTTACGGCTCAAGGCTTACCGGCGCCAAACCTTCAAGGTCATTTATGTTTACCCATCTTCTTGGCAACAAGCTTTTGACATTTACCACAAATGTCCTTTACGGTGCTACTCTTACTGATATGGAAACCTGCTATAAAGCTTTTAGAGCAAGCTTTCTTGAAGGTATTCAAATCAAATCCGACAGATTTGATTTTGAACCTGAAATCACAGCTAAGATATTAAAGAAAAAAGCAAGACTCTATGAGCTTCCTATTTCGTATTATGGAAGAGAATACAATGAAGGCAAAAAAATTACCTGGAAAGATGGTATTCACGCTATCATTGCACTGATTCGCTTCAGATTTAGTGATTAAATTTGTTGAACAATTCAATGCTGTTTTCTTTTGAATATACATCTTTGGGTATATTTGTATTTTGCTTTTCAACATAAACCTGTTGTTCTTCTGTTTTTTCGTGCAGGCTTATTTCCTTATACTCATATGCTCCCAGCATGACAAGCCCTGCAAGTATTGCGATTTTGGCTGTTTTCATTGTGAAAATACTGTTCAATATCTCGCTGTGATGATTGAGTTGATACCATTTGTTGTCTTGTTCCTTAAGTGAGTTCATGACGTTTCTAGTTAAATCAGCGTTTCTTTTTTTCTTTGCTTTATCAAATGCATTACGCAGCTCTTTTTGCATAATATAAGTGTTTTTTAGCTCTTTTTGCGCTGCTTTTGATTTCATTAAATATTTTCTGAATTCAAAACACTCCTGTGCATTGAGCTCGTTATCCACATAAGGAGAAAGATTCTCCACAAATTTTTCATGTTCTCTTATGCTGAAAGTGGCCTGTTTTTGTTTTTTTTGTGCCAGCTCAAGAACCTGTTTATAAGAATCTTTTAAGTTTTTTATCAGAGATTTTAAATATATGTATTTTTTGTAGCATTCTTCACAATTGGAGAGGTGGTCTTCTATAAAAGCTCTTTCCTGATACGAGACTTTATTGTCTATGTACAAAGACAACATTGATGATACTTTTTTGCAAACCGCTGTGTTGGCCATTTTTCCCTCGATTTCTGTTATTTATGCAATGTAAGCTTTTAATTCTTCCTGAAGCTTGTTTCTTGCCCTTGCAATACGTGATTTAACTGTGCCTACATTTGTATTGGTAATTTCTGCAATTTCTTCATAACTTAAGCCCTGAAACTCTCTTAGTACTATTGCAAGACGGAAAGAATCCGGAAGTTTGTGTATAGAACGTTCTATTATGCAGTTAAGCTCACTGTTCAGGCTTGACTGTTCAGGTGTGCATTCTTTGCATGGCACATCTGCAACATTGAATCTGTCTTGTTCTTCATCGTCTTTTTTGTCTATAGGGACTGTTTTCAGTTTTCTGTTTTTGCTTCTTATGTAGTCATAAAAAAGCCTTGTTACTATCTGGTTTAACCAGGCTTTGAATTTTGTTGCATCTTTTAGTTTTTTTATATTGCGAGCCATTTTGAGCAGTGCTTCTTGTGTAAGATCAAGTATGTCTTCACAGTTATTGCTCAGATAATAAAAAGAGGCATAGATATTTTCCTGATTTCTTTTGACAATTTCTTCTACAGCATCAAGGTCATCTTGCTGTGCAAGATGTATAAGCTCTTCAAGACTTTTTGACTTATATTGCTTTTTGCCGAAAAGTATCAACTCTCTTCCCCTTTG
This sequence comes from Clostridium sp. K4410.MGS-306, assembly GCA_000980375.1. Taxonomy (GTDB): domain Bacteria; phylum Cyanobacteriota; class Vampirovibrionia; order Gastranaerophilales; family Gastranaerophilaceae; genus Limenecus; species Limenecus avicola. The sequence goes on from LARD01000003.1 coordinate 109,233, forward strand.
TATATTTTGTATTAAGTACAAAATAAAAGAAGGCAGAGTTTTTTCACACGCTCTTTTTTATATAAACATGTCGATAATATTTTTTTATCAAATATTTAAAACGTATAAATCCTTATCCAGTTTAATTTCAAAATAAGTATTAAGCGGAATATCGACATCATTGCCTTTTCTCGTAACTGCAACAAATGGTGATAACATCAGATCTGCTATTTGAAGTGCTGCAGCGCCTAAAAATGCCAGAGGTTTTGTATAAGTGTTTGTTGTACACGTGTTGCCTCCGCAAGGGTCCTTTAAAGTTGAATGGATAACGCCGTTGTTTGCTGCATCTGCGAGATTGGACAGATAACAAGGAGATGCTCCGATTGTGTTGAAAAACACCTTTTTGTTGTCTATTTTAGATATGAGCGCTGTTACAGGGTATGTAATGGAGTCAACGGTTATTTTTTCAAGTGCAATCTTTACCGTGCCGCTTTTACCCATCATTCTTGGCTTGTGTGTTTTTTCTATTTTCCCTTTAAACACTATTTTTGAGGGTTTTTTATCGTATGTAAGATATTCTTTTTGTACGGATTCAAATCTCACAGGAATACCTTCAACATTGCCGTTGTTCAAATTCTGCTCGGAAACAACAATAAACTTTCTTCCTTTTTCAAGCTTTACTGTCTCAAATTCCATGTCTGGAAGTATAGAATTGGCACCTGATTCTATGTTTTTTGCTTTTTCCGAAATCTCCTCCTGCGGCATCGGGTGGTGAATAAATGCTGTCTGAGTTTTATCTATTTCCTTGACTTTGTAAGTTATTTGCTCAGCTTTCGCAACTGTCAGTTGTGAAAATAAAGATGCCAATAAAAGCAGCAGAATAATAATACGTTTCATGCTAAAAAAAACCTCAAATACTCTTATTTTTACTTTAAAATTCTGAACCCTTGTCTGTTGGGATTTATATTCTAACCTCAAAAATCTTGAAATATATCCTATGTTTATTGTATTTACAAAACCATATTTTGTAATTTCGAATTTTTGTTTTTTTGATATTAATTGTATGTTTTACACCATATTGCCCAATCGGGTAATGGACATAAATTATTTGTGTCATAAGATTGAATCATAGAAAAGAGCATGTACTGCAAATGCAGTCACAGCCAAGTTTCTGCTCCCCTAATTCCTCATGGATAGAAATTGAATATTAAATAACAAACATTGTACTTATTAAATTAGGAGAAAAATTATGCCTAAAGAAAATTGTACTGTTACGGTTACTGAATTTGCAATCTACCCGCCTCCGTTTATGACTTTTTCAACTCCCGCTAAAAAGTCTTTTCGCATGAGATTCAACAGATTTATTGATGAGCTCAAACATTTTGACCTTAAAGCTGTTAAAGAAAATTTGTTATTCAACCCTGTTGGCAAAAAGACCGAAGTCGCTAAATCTCAAAAAGATTTAAGCAGTCAAAGTCAAAAAGCACTTGCTATTTATTCGGTTATTGATTCCGCACAAAAAGACGTAGAAGAAATCAAAAATATAATGATAAGACGTTTTGAAAGATAAACTTGCTTTCAATGTATATTTTTATAAAAACTTTTAACAAACATGGCAAATTTTAAACACGTTTCGTTTTAAAATAAAAAAGATTTTGTGAAATATACATCGGAAGTGTTACGTGATTTCTTTAATATCTAACAGCAATATATATAATCAACCTTCTTTCGGCGCCAAACTCAGCGTTGTTTTATCTTCCAACCCTTTAAAAATGAAGGCTGATGAATTTTTAAAAAACGGTAATTTTGATAAAGCAATTGAATACTACAAAGCTGTTTTGGCTCAATCTCCGGATGATTCGGAGGTAAATCTCAGTCTCGCAAAAACTTATACATATAACAATCAGTATAAACAGGCTATACCACATCTTGAAAACTATCTTAAAGCCCGTCCGGATGACATAGAAAATATTACACTGCTGGGTGAGTGCTGCAAAAAGTCAGGCATGTTTTCAAAATCGATTGAGCATTTTAACAAAGCCCTGGCAATAGAGCCAAGTTATGACTATGCACGCAGAAATTTGCTTGATGCACAAAACCTTCAACTTGCCTGTTATGACCCTCAAAAAGCAAAACAGGAACGATATAATACAGCTATTAAAAATCTTACCGAAGCTGTAAAAATTGCAAAACAAAATTTACCAAAAGGCTATACCGATAATATGAAAGATATTGTTGTATCTTTTGACAAAACATCTAAAATGGGCGGTCGAGCTAATATTGCACAGTATGAGCATAGCAAAAGAAAAGTGTCTGTTACTGACGAATACACCTATGCTGATCCTCAATTGACAGGGGCATATGTAATCCATGAGTTTGTGCACGGCAAAGATAATGACCCTTATACCTCAATTAGAGAAGAACAAGATGCCTACAGGGTGCAGGCAAAATACTGGGTTGATAATGTAAAAAACATTTATGACCCTGAAATGGACTATGTTGCAGACCTTTATAAGCAGTCAGCCAAAGCTCTTGATGACAGGGTTGCAGAAATCTACAGACTTAGAGATCCCGGAATACCTGAAACTTCCTACAATCATCCGCCTACAAAAGGAAAGGCTGCTGCATTTTCGCTTTCTTCATCAGCTGGAAAGCCTTTGAAAGCTTATGAAATAATTGTGTAGGAATGTAAATAAGTGTAACGATTTCACTCATTTTTGCACCATGTTCATGCAAAAATAATTCTTGAGAATACTTATATCACCGGAACAGAATAAATAGATTAGTATGAGTCTTACCCCTATATCAAAAACCGAATACGGATCATATCTTAGAAACAGTACTTCATCAATGAGGAAGTTTGTCACAAAACTGGACAGAAAAGGTGCTATACTGCCTGTTTTGTTGTTGGAAGCTACTGTTACAGGGGGCAGAACCTATCAGGCTTATAAAAGAGACGGCTTTGTAGAAGCCAGAGAACGCGTGACAGAAGAATCTTTAGGGGCTGTGTTCTGGCTGTTCGGTGCTACAATGGCGGGTAAACTTTTTGATAAGCTTGGCCAAAAATTCTTAAGCATACCTGAAAATATGCCTGATGTTGGCGTGGATTCAGCACGTTCGCCATTTAAAAACTATATTGCCAAAATGGCAGGTAAAATCAAACACTCGCCAGAATATCTTGCAAATTTTGCTGTTGGAAAAACCATTGCCAGCATTATTACGGCATGTTTGTTTATCGGTTATGTTGTGCCAAAAGTTAATCAGGGCATAACAAAACATATCTTTGGCAAAATGAACAAAAAAGATCCGAACCATGAAAAAGCACCGGATCCTTATAAAAACAAATTAACACTTAAAGATGCAAGAGCTATTTTTTCTGCAAAAGGTATTTCTATAAATGCTGTAGAAAACTTTAAAGGTCAGCATAAAAATACAACTCAATCAGGCAATGTCTCCCAGCCTTCATTCAAAGGTAACGCAGATGCAATGCTTCGCATTGTCCAAAACTTTGAAGAAAATGACGTGTGGAAACTGCTCGGTACAGATGTTGGTACTGTTTCCGGCAGAACAATCAACGCAAGAAACAATGATGAACGTGTCGAGATTGTCTTTAGAGATGTTGCATCAATTCCGTTCTATTGCTTTACAATGCCTGCAATTGTTGCTTTTATGAACAAAAAAGATAGCTTCAAAGGCTTGAATACAAAACTCAATCCGATGAGTGCGATGGAAGTTCACAATAATATGGTTGAAAAAATGGCCGCTGCCGGATATAAAGAAATGTCTGTAGAACAGTTCAGAAAACTTGCACTGGGCGATGACAAAAACTTTAATAAGCTGTATGAAAAAATCTTCCCGAAACAGGCAGAAGCTGAACCTAAAAAATTGTTTGGAATTTTCAACCGTAAACCGGAAAAAGTTTACAGAACAATTACTTTGGAAGAATTCAATAACATCATAAACACAAACGCAAAAGATCTGGAAAATCCTGATTTAATCAAAGAGCTTGCTCAAAAAATGTCCGGACTCCAAAGTGAAAAACTTAACCCGAAAACAAAAGCGTTTGAAAAAATTCTCACAGAATCTCAAGTAGAAGATGTCTTAAAAGGCGGATGGGCCAGAGATCCTGAATTTATGAAAAATGTATTGAACAATATATTTGAAGACAAATTGATTGACATAAATAATCCAAAATCTGTTGCTAAAAAGACAAATCCTTTAAGCAATCCTTACAAATATATTTCTATGAATGATATTGAAGCAAACAGAGCAAAAGTACTGGGTTATGTAGAAGCCATTGCAAAAGATGCCGAAAGCAAAAAATCTAATGTAACTTTTGAATCAATGCTAAAAATGAATAAACGAAACATGAACAAAAACGGAATCTTTATGGCTCTGGCAATGGGTGTTTCCGCATTGTTCCTTTCTACAATCATTCCAAAAATACAGTACTATATCACTTTCTTAAGAACAGGTAAAAACTCATTCCCGGGTACGGAAAATCTTGAGCAAAAAAAATAAACAACAATTGTAAACATTTATTACAAACAGACTTGAGATATTAAAGTTTATACCCTTTTGTACCGATATTACTCATGAAGATTCATTGGAGTCTTGCAGGGAAAGTCAATAATTAGAAAGTGCAGGAGCAGCATGGTACAAGGCGTAGGACCAACAGGTAATAACTCGGGCTCAATGAGTGATATCTACCTTTACAATATGTACAAAAACGAGTGGGAAACATACAGAAAAAACCACCCGGAATCATCTATGTCGTTTGAAGATTATCTGCAAATGAAGGGATACCTCAATTACTTCAATCAGCAGGTAGAAAACTACGTGGAAACAGGTTCTACACTTCAAGGTGACGGCCAGAGCGGAAACACCCTGAGCACCAGTAGAATGGTTGCAAATCAAACAAGCTCTATTTATCAGGGTGAAGACGAAGAAACCTATTACGAATTTGATTATGACAGTGGCACTTACCGCAAAATAGAAGGCAAAGAAGACGTTGCAAAGGCTCTTGGCTTGTCCTCCGAGCAGAATGTGGACACAATTGTCTTTGGCTATGATTCTGTTGCAATTACAGACTATACATTCGGCAACCTTGATGATGGACAGGATTCTTCATCATATAGAGTAAACGGAAAATATTCAAATGTTACTCTGACAAATCAAGAATTTGATATACATTATATTCTCAATGCTTTGTTGATGGATCCTACTGATCCTCAATACCAAATAGCAAAAGGCGTTTTTGATGACCTGTGTGCACATGCCAGCCAATGGCTTCCTGATACAGATATGGATGAATTGGATGCGGTAGCAGCAGAGTATGGTACAAATTCAGCAGAATATAAAGCCAAATTGCAAGAAATACTGCTAAAAAATCTTGATCAGGCTCAGGAGTGGGTTGAAGAGCATACGCACGTTAAAAACACAAGCGCATCAGGCTCTTTGATAGAAAATGATACAACAACCGACGGCACAGGCGGAACCGATGGTACAGATGGATCTGAAAACACCACTGGAACGATTCCTGATTATGATAAAAGTTCTGTATTGAATAGTGCTGGTTTGTTAGCTGATTATACCAACAATACTATTTGGCAAAGTGAAAAAGTTAACAGATCAGGTAAATCACAGGAAGAATGCCGTAGCCAGGCTTTAGCAAAAAGTTCAGCATATGCTGAAAGTGTATTGTCACAGATTGAAAGTACATTAATAGCTCAGCTCGGTGATCAATGTACTGAAGAAATTCAAAAATATATTGCAAAAGCTAAGCAAACGGCTTTAGAAAATAAGAGCTGGCAATCTACAGAATGGCACAGTGCAATGTTAAATAAAAATAAAGGTTTTACATCAACTTGTGAAGTCAGAACTCTTGTTGATATCTTCTTCAATGAATTCAACACCCTATGCCAAAACAAAGGTAAAACAAATGCTGAAGTTGAAGCAGAGAAGAAAGCTGCAGAAGAAAAAGCTGCACGTGAAAAATCAGCTTATCAATCAATATACAACACCGACTATCAATCACTTGCATCAGAGGTTGGAGCAAATAAAGATATACAGGTTGTAAATGCTTCATCAGCGGCAGAAATACAGGCAAAAGCAGAATCTGAAATACTTAATCCTATTAAAAATAAAATTATAGCTCAATATGCCGGTACAATAACTGCTTCTGACCTGCAAAACATGCTGGATAATGCAGCAACAGCAGCTTTGTCAGATTGTACAGAATGGGCAAGCACAACAAACAACTATGTTTATACTATTGATTCAAGCCTGCTTATTTCAAAATTCCAGGAAAATGTGAAAACCATTATACAAAATAAGGGCTATCTGGCCTAGTTATATTTCTTCATCTACACCTTTTGTATAGTTTTAAAGTGGTTGTATAGTGGTATAATAACTATATAGCCAATAAAGGAATGTGAAATGACAGACGCAATCAGTTCTATAAACTCACAAATGGCAAGCCAGACAGCCAGCATACAAATGGCATGCATGGGACTGTCGCAGCAAAAACAGCAAGGCGCAATTGCTTTGCAATTATTGCAAGGAGCAATCAGCGCAATGCCGCAAGACCCTTCAACTATTACTGCGGCACAGCTTCAATCCCCCATTGATATCCGAGTTTAAAAATTAAAAAAGCAAGCCGCCTTTTCCTTTTGGAGGCGGCTTTGTTTATGATTTTACCAATTTACAATATTAGATGGATTTATTGTTTTTTCATAAGGCTATAATTTAGGTATTAAGAAAGAGAAAAGGAAGTGATTTTATGATACTTAATTATGCAACTTCTAAAGATTCAGCCGTTGATTTGAGCATGGACGCGTGGATAGCCAAGCTTGGTGAAGGCAAAAAAAGTACACAGCAATTACAAACAGAATTGCTCGAAAGTACAACAGATTCTATTGATGAAATGAAACAAAAATTGGCAGAAAGACTCAAGGAAGCTTCAAAAGAAGAATCTACAGATGGTACTGCTTCTACAAATACAGACGAAACTACTGTAACTGACGATATCAAAGACCCATCAGAAGTGACAGCAGAAGATCTTCAATCTCCTATAGATATTAAATTGTAGAACAAATTTTGCAATGATAATTTTTTGAAAGCTTTATATTTCTAAACTTCATATCATTTGCATTAAATGTCAAAAGATTATTTTTTAAACCTGTTTCTTTATTAAGGAGCAGGTTTATTGCTTCTTTTACCTCAATGTCAGCTATTTGGTTTATTGCAAAAGGCTGCTTTGGTGTACAAAAATCTTTGTAGCTGTCAAAATCCAGTTCCGGAAAAAGACACTTTAAACAAGGAGTTTCTTTAGGAACAATTGTGGTAATTTGAGCATATGTGTTTATTAAATTTGCATATATCAATGGTTTTGTATATTTGATAGAAAGGTTGTTTAATATAAATTTCGACTTGATGTCTTGCAGACAATCGATAATTATGTCGTAATCATTAACTTTTTCAAAATAATCGTCGATTGTGTTAAGGTTTTCAATATTGGATTCTTTTAGCCCTATGGCGATAAGTTTTTTTCTCACATTGTCTGCCAATGTATAGTTTTCCGCTATATTTTTTGCAATCAGAATTTTAGATTTTAACAGTTTTTCATGCTCCTCACCATTTATATCTAAAACTGATGCATGACTTTGATTTATCATACTATCCCTCTTAATCCCGTATTTTGTAAAATCAAATTCGCATTTTATTCAAATCATTAAAAGATTATAGTACAATTAATTTGTCTGAGGAAGGATGTTAAGATGAGTGAAGTTTTAAGTTTAAAAAATTCTGAAGAATTGCTGGAAAAAACAAGACAAAAATGCGCAGAATGTCAAAAATGTCCACTGGGGCAAACTCGCACCAAATCTGTGTTTTCGTCCGGTGCGATAAACAACAAACTTATGCTAATCGGTGAGGCGCCGGGATATTGGGAGGATCAAAAAGGAGAACCCTTTGTTGGCAAGGCCGGACAACTGTTGGATAAAATTTTTGCTTCGGTCGGATTATCAAGACAAAATGATGTTTACATTTGTAACACTTTAAAATGCCGCCCGCCGGAAAATAGGAATCCGCTGCCGGAAGAAAAAGCTGCATGCCGTGAATATCTTGATATTCAAGTTGGCGCCTTAAAACCGAGAATTATACTTTTGTGCGGGAACATTGCCGTACAGTCTTTTATGGAAGGCGCAAAAGGCATAACCAAAGTCAGAGGCCAATGGTTTGACGGGCCGTATGGCTCAAAAATGATGCCGATTTTTCATCCTTCTTATCTTTTGCGTAATGAATCCAGAGCAAAAGGCAGTCCCAAGTGGCTCATGTGGCAGGATATTCAAGAAATTAAGCGTGCATATGACGCTATTAAAGACTAGTTATTCCAAAAAATTTCAGCAAAAATAATACAATTAATAATTTCAACATAATGTTACCTGACAAAATTATGTATAAGTCTTTTAAACGATACATTGCTCCAAAAAATTGTTTATAGTGTAATCAACAATGTTTTAAAATTTGCAATTAATGGCATTTATTAAGTAGTTTCTGTGTGATGTTTGTAAGGAGATAATAATGAAAATAGTCCACTTCTGGCTTTATGTTATCGCTGTTGTAGCATCTTTAGGCGGTTTACTTTCCGGTTATGATACCGGGGTAATATCAGGTGCACTTCTTTTTATAAACGAAACATGGGAGCTAACTGATTTTACACAGGGATTTCTTGTCAGCTCAGTATTGATAGGTGCGGTCATTGGTGCTGCAACCAACGGTGTCCTGGCTGATATTTTCGGACGAAAAAAAATTATCATAGCTACTGCAATAATTTTTATAATAGGCTCTATTTTGAGTGCGGTTGCTCCTAATGTTGCAATCCTTATATTATCAAGGGTCATGGTTGGTCTTGCAGTTGGCATGGTAAACTTTGTAGTACCTTTGTATCTTTCTGAGGTCTCTCCAAAAAATATCAGAGGCATGCTTGTTTCTCTTTATCAATGGGCTATTACAGCTGGTATTTTGTTCTCTTATCTGATAAACGGAACCTTTGCTGCGGCAGTTTACAACTGGAGATGGATGTTGTTGGCCGGTGTGTTGCCTGCAACAGTTTTGCTTATTGGTATGTCTTTTCTTGGCGATACCCCCAGATGGCTGCTCAGTAAAAAGCGTGATGAAGAAGCAAAAGCAATATTTAATAAAATTGAACCAGACAGCGATGCAGATGCCGAAATAGCAAACATCAAAGAAACGCTAAAAGAGGAGCTTGATGCAAAAGATAAAAAAATTAAATTTAAAAAATGGATGATAATGCCTCTTGTTGTTGGCATAGGTATTATGTTTGCCCAAATATGCACAGGTATTAATACAATAATTTATTATGCACCGACAATTTTTAAAATATCCGGCTTTGATTCCAATATCAGCGCAATTTATGCAGCCACAGGTATTGGGGTCGTAAACTTCCTTATGACAATAGTTGCAATAGCTTTTACAGACAAGCTCGGCCGCAAGCCGTTATTGTATTTTGGATTAACCGGAGTGATGCTCAGTTTGATTGCACTTGGCTGTGCGTTCCAATTTGCAGATGTACTGGGTGATAACCTTAAATGGGTTGCTGTTGGAAGCCTTATTACTTACATCATATGTTTTGCATGCAGTCTTGGACCTATTGGTTGGATTCTTGTTTCGGAGGTGTTCCCTCTTCGTATAAGAGGTGCTGCTATGAGCCTTTGCACGGTTGCAAACTTTGGTTTTAATTTCCTTGTTGTTTTCTCTTTTCTTCCTCTAATCCACAGAATAGGAGAAGCATGTACCTTCTGGATGTTTGGTGCTGTGTCACTGTTATGTATATTCTTTGTTTATTTCTGCGTTCCTGAAACAAAGGGCATTTCTTTAGAAACAATAGAAAAAAATTGGATAGACGGAGTCCCTCCAAGAAAATTTTAACACTTTGTTAACAAATAAGCCTTTTGAATAATAGTATTTTTTGTGTCAGGCTAGTGCTGGGGAAATTAAGGATAGTATAAGTAAAATAACAGTCAGGTTGTTTAGCGAATTGTTTGAATTTTTTGCAAAGAAGATTTATGTATTTGGGGATAGAGTGTTGGTCATTTTTAATAATTTTATATTTTATTTTTTTATCCAGCATTTAAAAAATTCTCCCGATTATAAATATAACTGAATAATATAGTTAAACTCAAAGTGATGTTTTATACAGAATTATTTTAAAACATCTACATAGATTGTAGACAACTTGACATTGCATGTCAATATTGTATCTAAAACTTGATAAATTGTGTTGTTTAGCAAAGTATTCGAGACTGTAATAATAAATAATTGTTATGAATATCAAAAAATTATTAGGAAAAAGAATAAAAGAACTTAGAAAAAATAAAGGTATCACTCAAGAGGCGTTGTCAGAAAAAGCGGGTATTGATTCCAAACATCTCAGCAGGATAGAATGTGGTGTGAATTTTCCTTCTCTTGATTTGTTGAGCAAAATAGCAACTATTCTGGAAATTGAGCCTTATTTGTTGTTTCAAACTATACACCTTAGAGAAAAATCTGTTTTGATTAAAGAAATCAATGCTGTTTTAGAATCTCAATCCGAGGCTAATGTTCGTATCTTTTATAAAGTTTTGATGGATATAATTTCGTAGTAGTGCTATGACCTGAAGACCGAAGCAATTTTCTGCTGTATGGTTTTAATATAAATCATGAACTTTTTTGTAATTAACGGACATAAATTTTATCCCTATGCCAAAGGGGAGCTAAATCATACATTGTTTGAAAAAATTATAGAAATTGTCTCACCGGGGAATTCTGTTCAAACCACAATAATTGAGAACGGCTACGACGTAAAAGAAGAAATTGAAAAGTACAAACTGGCTGATTTTATAATTTTTCAAACCCCTATGAACTGGTTTTCTGTGCCGTGGAGTTTTAAAAAATATATTGATGAAGTTTACTTGCACAATATTTTTTATAAAGGCACAGCAGACTATGGCAGGGGCGGCCTTTTCAAAGGTAAAAAATACATGTATTCAATTACGTGTAATCCGTCTGAAGATGTTTTTGATAATCCAAATTTGTTCTTTGGGACACAAAGTCCTGAGGATCTTATTGTTGCTTTGCACAAAATTCAACAATTTTGTGGAATGGAACCCGTAAAATCTTATTTTTGTTTTGATGTTGTCCACAACCCAGATATTGAAAAATACCTTAAAGGTCTTGACAATCATCTGCATACATATGTTTTGAATGATAGACTTGCATAAACGGTTTTAAATTGTGGTATAATACATATTACAGTACTTTGAAACTTACATATGGGGACGTTTTGGATTTGACGGGGTGATCGTTTGTATCAAACTGCGGGTCCGAGCGCTGTTCTCGGTTATCAACGAGCAACTTAAATTAAACGCTAACAACGTTATCGAAGGCAATTTCGGCAGAAGAGCAGCTCTCGCTGCTTAGTAACCGATAGTTCGACAGACTGAACTATGCCCACTCTGTACGGCCAGCTTGCCGCTGTACGGAGTCCACTATGCAAGACGCAGTACGGGGATGAGAATTAACCGTATCAAGACTTTTCTCAAGGAGCGTATCTCTTAAAACTGCTTTGTTTTAGCTCAGGTTGAGGAAGCTTTCCTTGCTAAAATAAGATAAAAGACTCCTACGCTCGTAGATGTTTGCTGCATTCCATTTCGGACAGGGGTTCGACTCCCCTCGTCTCCATTATTTTAAATTTGATTTTTGTATATCAAGCCTGTTTTGTTTGACTTGTTTGATTAGTTCACGCAATTTGTCTATTGCTTCTTCTATCATATCTTTTTTATTCCAGTAATATACTTTCTCCGGAAGTGTTTTGGGTTCATCTTGATATCTGCAAAACTTGTAAAGGTCACATTCAAGTTTTGCTATTTCGGCGTTGTATTTTTCTATTTGTTTTTTATCTTTGCTTGTTAATTTCAGAACAACACCTTTGTAATCCTTTAACGGTGTAAGTTTCTTGCCGTTGAGATTTTGTGTTATATTGCTTAAAGTGTTTAATTTTTTTATGCTCATTTTTTTCCTTATGATTACACAAAACAAATAAATAAAATTTTTTGCTATATACATTGAATGTATAATTTTAAAAGTAAAAAAATTTGATATAATTAAATAGTTGGTAATCATTAGTTTGTGGAGTTATTGTATGAAAAAGTTTTTTGCTCTATTGGTAATTCTTCTTGCCGTTGCAGGTTATGCGTATGCAGTAGGTATGGACAACTATTACTACACAACTGTTGACCAAATCTTTGATGCGGTCAATCCGGGTGCTTACGGCTCTTACAAATGTGACAATACAACCACTGAAACGTTTAAAGATTATGAAAATAAAATGAGAACAAGAAAGATCGAAAATACTTGTGAGGTAGTAAGACTCAAGACCGGTACAAAAATATATGGCGATTGCGGCCTGGGTACGGCTGAAATCATTAGAAGAATAAAAGCAGGCAAATGTACTTTTGAAAAAGACACAAGCGTTATATATAAATGCCAGAAGGGGTATTCTATATGCCGTGTTGCAAAATACGCTGACGGCACTGCAAGTGCATCTTGTGATACAAAATACAAAGACGGCACTTTACAAACTGAGCTCAATAAAACAGGCGAAGATGTACAAGAAATTTTAAAAACCTGGTGGTGTACAACAAAACATTAAATATCATCACAATAAATAGCAAAAAAAAATCAGTTTTGGGTTTATAATAATTGTGTGTTAATAGTGAGGTCTTAAAATGCCAGACGACATGAACATAGATGCTTATATTACATCACCGTATTCTTCTGATTTAAAAAAACAAAGAGATGCGGCATTTGATAGTGCACGCAATATCAGAAAAGTTACAGAAACGCCTGAAGAATACAGAATCCGCATGGCACAGCAAGAGATGGCCCACAAGGAACAACTTAAAAGTGAAAATACTGATGTTTTGCAGCAGAGACTTGCCAATATAGATATTGCTAATATTGCTACAAAAAACAGAGCTGCTATAGAAAACATGATCAGAGAGGCAGAATCAATCAAATATTTTGCTCTGTACAACAATTATGATATGAGCGCAATCGATTTTAGAAATCTGGATAAAGCAGTAAAAGCTGCACAATTGCGCCTGCAAAGCCTTAAAAAAGGCGAAGATAAAAGAGACATCGGAACCGGTATATTTGCCGATACATACCGCAAATCAACAAAAAATGATTCTATATTAGATAAACTTCTTGGCGGGTGAGCTATGCGTAATTTTATAGAGCTTTCATTATTAATAATTACAATAGTTTTTAGTACCTGTATGGCTAATGCCAAAGATTTTTCATTTGAAGATACTATTGTTCAGATGAATAAATTTTTTAGTGCAAAAAAATATGATAAGGCGCTAAAAATAGGACTGAAAGCAAAAAGAGAAAACCTTACAGAATCACAAAAAAAGACTTTGCAAAAAACAATGGAGGAATTGATTTCAGCAAAGCAGTTTGATGATGCCGTAAAAACCTTCTCTGTGTCTTATGACAAGTATGAGGATTATTATGTATATAGCCCGATATGTACATTTACGCTTGCTATGCATCCATATATTTATGTAAAAAATAATATTCCTTTATTTAAAGTACGCTTTAGCACTTATCACTATAGCCGCACTCGTATGAAGCCTGATAAAGTTTTTCTATATGCTGACGGGAAAAATATGGTATTTGATGTATTTACCGGAGATGATGTTTTGGTAAACTACAATACCTATCAGCGCAAAGTTACAGCACATGTAAATCTTACCCCAAAACAACTCGGACTAATCAATCAGGCCATGAATGCAAATGATGTATCTTTTAAAATAAAGGATACTAATAGTTCCATAAGTGCGGAAAACAAGGTTTTTAACAATAATAAAGAATTTATAAAAAACGGATATGTTCTCAACTTTGCAATTATAAATAAACTGTTGAAGCCTGGCGAAAACAGAATTTAGAAAACTAAAATTCTATTTCTTCTGCTTTCCACATTCTTTTTCCTTTGTCGTTGTAACCGTAGTCACCGATTCTGTGTGTTATGAGTTTTTGTTTTTTATCATACAAAAAACTTTCTTCTTCTGACACACGGATTCCTGCTGCGATTAATTGGCCATTGGTGTCATATCTGTAACATTTTCTGGGGTATTTTGTTTTTTGGTTTTTTGTTGATTCGTATATATCAATCGCAATTAACAGACCTTTAAATTTAGTAAAATAATAAGTAATATCTTTATTGTTGTTGTATGTAACAGCATAACCTATTTTAAATTTACCTTTTTTAAATACTTCAATATCTCTGTCAGTAGGAGACAATTCATATTTAATATAGTCCATACTGCTTTTGTAATCAGGGTCAATAAGGTATGACGAAAACATCGATACAGGTATTTGGGTTTTGGCTCCATCAAAAGTTATTTGTCTTGCACTATCGACAGTATAAGTGATTTTGCCTTCAAGAGTTTGTGCCGATACAGGCGGCATAATAGCAAATAACAAAAATAATAATAATGTTATTTTTTTCATAAATATCTACCTTGCATAAATGTCTTCTTTTTTTACTGCCAAATCTTGTGGCTCATAGGTTTTGAGATACTCTACGGCTTCTTTTGGAGTGTTTGCTATAAAGTATAAATTTTGTGCTTTTTTATTTGCAAATTTTTGTTCAATAATATCGTCAAAGAAGTTAAGCAAATTGTTGTAAAAGCCGTTAGTGTTTAAGATTACTATAGCTTTGTTGTTATAACCAAGCTGTTTTTGCACAATCATTTCACTGAGTTCTTCCAGTGTTCCAAAACCTCCGGGCAGAGCAATAAGGGCATCTGAGAGTTCGTCCATTTTGGCTTTTCTACTCCTCATGCAAGGAGTAAGAAAAAATTCATCGCAATAATCTGAAAAAACATCCATCTCTTTGAGTTTTTCCGGCATAACTCCGATTAATCTTCTTCCATTGTCTTTTACTTCTTTTGCGCAAGCCCACATTAACCCGAGACAGCTGCCTCCATAAATCATATCCATACCCGACTCAGCCAGCATACGGCCTAGTTCCGCTGCTTCTGTATAATAAGATTCATCAAGAAAATTACAAGATGATGCAAAAACACAAACATTACTAATCATTAAATACTTCCTTTTTTCTTTTCATAAAATAATAATATCATACTCTGTGCTATGATAAATACTTGATGGACAGAACAAAAAACAAAGTTATTTTTTATATCACATTAGGACTTCTTGTTGCAGCAGGTGTGTTGTTTAGAGTTTTGTTTTTCTCATATGCAAGACCCTTTTGGAATGATGAATGTGCGCTTGCGTTGAATTTTTTAAACCGTAATTTTATTCAACTTTTTGCGCCTTTGGATTTCAGTCAGGTTACACCTCCATTGTATGCTTGCGTGTGTAAGTTTTGTGCTGTATTTTCAAAACAACATGAAATCGCTTTCAGACTTCCTTCGCTTATTTTTGGTTTGCTTTCAGTGATTGTATTTTGTCTGCTTTCTCTCAAAACCCTAAAAAGCAAAGCTGCTGTGTTGTTTGCAAATATGTTATTTGTCTTAAACTATCAACTGATTTATTTTTCACAGGAGCTAAAGCATTATGCGTGTGATGTTTTTTGCTTTTGTGTCATTTTGTTGTTTGTGTTTTATGTTGATAAAATTAAAGATAATTTTAAATTGCTTGTTGCAACAGGCATGGTGTTTGCTTTGTCGGTTTGGTTCTCTTATACAGCATCATTTGCTCTTTTTGCGGTGTTTTTGATATTGCAAAAACTCTCTAAAAAACAGCTTTTTGCGTTGTTTGTACTGCCTGGTTTTTCATTAGTGTTGTTTGCTATATATACATTTCGGCTTCATACAGACGGTTTTTTGAATGATTTTTGGACACAGGGTTTTATTGCCAAAAATTTTTCTAACATTTTATCATTGTGTGCAGCAAACCTGGCTTATTATTTTGAAGATTTTAAGGCAAAAATTATTATTGTGATAATGTTTGTTGCAGGTTTATATGTGCTGTTTAAAAACATTAAGGTAAAAAGAAATCTTGTATTAGCCATTCCTTTTTTGACAGCGTTTGCATTGTCTTATTTTAAAATCTATCCACTGTATTTAAGGACTGCAATTTATTTGTTTCCTGTTTTTGTCCTTGTTTTGTCACTTGCGTTTCAAAATCTATGGTGCAAAAGAAAACCGGTTTATATATTTGCTTCAATAGTCCTTGGTATGATGTTTTTTATGAGCAGCATTGCAACGGATTACAGGCTGATATTACAAAAACACTACTACAGAGAAGACACAAAAAATCTTTTGCAATTGTTTGAAAAAGAATCAAATAATAAATGCACTCTTATTGTTCCATATTCATCATCAATCAATTTTGAATATTATAAAAATTCTGTAAGCGATCCTTCGCAAAATATTTATGTTCTAAAAACTCCGTTGTATGAGCAACGGCAAATTAAAGAAGTATATGATTTGTTGCCTTGCAATAGATGTTATTACATACTTTTTACCCACAGTGCAGATAAACCGTATGTTTTTAAAAACCTGAGTGCTTACGCAGGGCTTCAAAAAAATGCCAGAGTTTTTTCCGATGAACATTATAATGCACTAATAAAGTTTGAAAAATAAAACAACTTGCCTATTGTGCCTATACAAGTATAAAATAAGTTATATGAGATTTTTAAAAAAGCTTTTTAAAAAAACAGTGCCAAAAGTAATTGCGGGTATTTTTATACTTGTATTTTTGCTTTCAATATTTGTGTTTTGGGGCTGGTACGTAAAACAGGTGAATAAACTGTGGGGCTTGTATTACGTAAACGAGGGTGATAAAGCTTACCGTTCACACAAGCTCGAAAAAGCAATAAAATTTTATAAACAGGGTCTGGAAAAATATCCAGAACATTCTCTTGCCCGTTGCAACCTTGGAAACATCTATGTTAAATACGAAGACTACTATTCAGCAGTTGAACAATATGAAGAGGCTCTTAAATACGACCCTAAATTTATTGTATGCCGCATGAATCTTGGTATTGTCTCTGCAGAAAAACTGTCTGATTTTGATAAAGCTATCAGAGAATACCAGACAATTATAGATACAAATCGTGTGACAGTTCATATTCCTTTGATTTTTGACAGTGTAAAAAGTACCAGAGAAAACAAAACAATAGCTTGGTATAATATGGGCCTTGCATATAGAGGAAAATCAATGCTGCTGGGTGAAAAAACTCATGCCTCAAATGATTATCTTGAAAAAGCAATTGATGCTTATAAAAAAGCATTAAAACGCAAAAAAAACAGTTATAATATCAACTACAATTATGCCCTGGCAAATCATATATTTGGCAATTATAAAGAAGCAGGACTCAGCTATTGTAAAGCAATAGAAGAAGAGCCAATGGCCTTTGATGCGCACTACAACCTCGCTATTTTGCTAAGAAAATTAGGCAAACTGCGTGAATCTCAAGAAGAATTGGAAAAGGCAATGCTTATTGTCAACACACAACAAAATCCGTATATTGCAAAATACATTTTTGATATTTATTCAGAAGTTGTAGAAAAGTCTACAATACAAAATGAATTTAAAACAACACAAAGAGGCATTGCTCCTGAGTCTCAAATCAAAGAAGGAATGAAAACGCCGCATATCGTATCAGAAGAAGTAGAGAATGAAGACGACCCGCTCGGTGTTAACCATATAACTTATGTTAACGGAAAAGTCGTTGCAGATTCTGAAGAGGCGGATAAGTTTATGAAAAAAAGTTTCAAAAAATGTACTGCAAAAAAGATTTTTGAAGAATATGAAGAGGATACTCTCTACAATGGCAGATATGACAGAAGTTTCTAATTTTGATGAGTTGAATTTTCTATGGGAAATCTCTGATATTCTTGCAGGGGTTAATGATGCTGCTTTGCTTTTGGATGGATTAAAAACAATTTTTGAAAAGTATTTAAGTGTTAATAACTTTCAAATTTTTATCAAAGATGAATCTACTTCTACCCTTAGGGACTTTGTTAAGGATTGGATTATTATAGAAAAAAACCAGCAGCAAGAGCTGGTTGAAAATATTTTTAATAAGCTAAAATCCTCATACAACAAAGGGTTTATTCTTAATAACAAGCTTTTAAAATATGATAAAAAATTATCAACCACGTTTTGTGATACTCTAAAACAGGATAAAAACCTGCTTTATTTTCCTGTTTTTAATGAAAAAAAACTAATAGGCGTTATAGAAATAAATTTTGATACATTCTCGCAAAATATTGAAAAAACTCAATTTTTAACATCACTGCGTATAGCAGTTTCGCAAATTGCCACCGTGATTGTTAATAAAATACTGAACAAACATCTTTGTGTGCATATAAAATTTCAAAATGTGATGAAAAGTATTGCAAAACTCATAGAAACACAGTTTGAGCTTGATTATATTTTGCCGATTATAGGTGAATTGATAGACAGATTTGTTTCAGAGCATTTGATTTATATTTTTATAAAAGATGCAAACAACAAATACAAACTCTTCTGGCCATTGGACTGTCAGGACGAAAAAGTTTTGTCTCTTTTGCCAAAATTGACGGATAAAAAAGCTAACGTTATATCAAAAGACGGAAAAACCGGACTTTTTGCCATAAGAAACGAGGACAAAACCATTGGCGTTATAGCAGCCAGCAGTAATATTGATAAATTGTCAAAAACAGATATCGATTACCTTTGCCAGCTCAGTGCACAGGCCTCTGTCACAACGCAAAGGGCAAATGCTTATGCGCAGGTTCTTAAATTTGCCACTTTGGATGCTTTGACAGGACTCAATAACAGACGTCAGTTTGAAGTGCGTCTTAAACAAGAAGTTGCAAATGCTCGAAGAAACAAGAAACCTCTTTGCTGTATTATGCTTGATATTGACTATTTCAAACATGTAAATGATACCTGGGGGCACAGTGCAGGGGATTGTGTGTTGAAAAATGTAGCAAAAATAGTTGCACATGAGCTGCGTGAATACGATATTGCCTCACGTTACGGAGGAGAAGAATTCTGTATTTTGCTTCCTGATACAAAAATCAAAGAAGCTGCTTTTGTTGCTCAAAGATTAAGAAAAGCTGTTGAAACGGCTGATATTAACATTTCTGATGATCAGGTGCTTGGCACAGATTTTCTTAACGTTACAATCAGCGTAGGTGTAAGTGAGTTTGACCAATCTTTTGAAACACCTGAAAAGCTCCACCAGAGTGCAGATATAGCCTTGTATGAAGCCAAAAAACGCGGCAGAAACCGCGTTGTAATTTTTGACGAGAGCTTTTCTTAATTTTTTGTTTAAACAAGAGAGGCGCCGATTGCATAAACAATCGACGCTAGAGAGACATTGAGTCTTTTTATACGTAAACCTGTATATTGGTGTTGGGGATATATGGGTTATTATTGTCCTAATAACTGAAGAGTAATAGAAGGAATCTGGTTGGCTTGAGCAAGCATAGCTGCTGAAGTTTGTTGCAATACCTGATATTTAACCATGTTTGCACTTTCTTCTGCCATATCAGCGTCCATAATTTGTGATTTTGAACGTTCATAGTTTTCGTTCATTACTGTTAAGTTCTCTGATGTAGACTGCAATCTGTTCTGATAAGCACCTAACATAGATCTGTCTTGAGAAATTTTGTCAATTGCCGCGTCAAGTTTGTCAATGTAGGCACGGATAGCTGCGTTGTCCCAGTTGTTACCGTTAACTTTAGGAGGGTTAGCCGGGTCATATACGCCTGCATCGAGGTAGTCATCACCTAAGCTTGTTACAGTATCAGTCATGCTAACAATATCTAACGAAATACCAAGTGATGTACAAAGCATGTTTGTCAATGCGCTTGAAATATCGATTGTGTTGTTAGCAGCATCAGATCCTGAACCTGATTGCAATACGATTGATTTACCAGCTGCTTGCATTGAGCCGTTAGCCAGTTGCAATCCGTTAAATACAGTTGAGTTTGCAATTACGTCAATGTCTTCAAGTCTCTGTTTGATTTCGTTCATCAATGTTTGTTGTTGGTCTGGTGAATAGATACCGTTGGCTGCCTGGATACACAACTCACGGATTCTCTGTAAGTCTTCTGTTACCCCTGACATACCGCCTTCTGCGATATACATCATGTTCAAACCGTCTTCAACGTTGAGCATCGCTCTTTTGTTACCTCTGATTTGTGTGTCCAAACCCTGGGCCACGCAAAGACCTGCTGCGTCATCGCCTGCTTGGTTAACTCTGTAACCTGTTGATAACCTTGTGATTGCGCTTTGTAAACTGCTGTTCGCGCTGTTCAAGCTTCTCTGTGCAATCAAAGAGTTAATGTTGGTGTTTACGAATAAACTCATGTTTCTCTCTCTTTCTCTCTTTTTTTACTAACTCTGTGAACACTCCATATATCGAACAAGAAGTTATCATACTTTAGTATACTTTTTGACGAAAATTTTGTGAAAAAGTGCCTGAAATGCTTGTTATAAAAAGATTTTACTGGTATTATACTTAGGTATGACAAATCATCCAAACGGTGTAGAAAAAACGGGGAAATCCTTAAATGCCGCACTTTTTTATTTCAACAGGTGACATAAATCAAGATATAATAACTGTTTCCGACAAGGAGAATTTTCATCATATTGCCAGAGTTTTGCGCTCAAAAGTCGGCGAAACCCTGTTGCTCGTTGATGAAAACAGAACTCAATACAAAGTTGTTATAGAAAATATAGATTCAAAATCTATTACAACTAAAGTTGTAGAAACCCTAAAAGCCAATCACTGCCTTGACTTGAGCCTGTACCTAGTGCAAAGTGTGCTCAAAACAGATGCACAAAATTTTGTCATGCAAAAAGCTACTGAACTTGGCATAAAAAAAATAATACCGGTTATTACAGATAATTCCGTTATAAAGCCTTCTGTTGCTGATTCAAAGATTGACAAGTGGCAAAAAATTGCAAACGAGGCAGTAAAACAGTGTGAAAGAGTCGATTTCCCTATGGTTGAGCAAAGAACAACAATTGAGCAGGTTTTAAACAATCAGGATTTTGACATAAAAATAGCATGTGTTGAACGTACTCATACCATGACTTTAAAAGAATGCTTAAGAAATATAAAAATAAAGAGCGATACAAAAATTGCTGTTATAATTGGACCGGAAGGCGGTTTCAGTGCTCGAGAGATAGAATTGCTCAACAGGCATGAAAATGTTTATAAGGTGAGTTTGGGCAAGATGATATTGCGAGCTGAAACAGCTGTTATAAGTGCATTATCTAATGTAATCTACGAGTTGGAAAATGATTAAACAAAAAGTAGCAAACAATCCCGTAATATCTTTAATCAAGCCGTTTTTTATAGATAAGCATGCTCAGGCTTATATTGTTGGCGGTTTTTTAAGGGACTGTCTGCTTAATAAGACAAGCTGTGACATTGATATTGTGATTGAGAACGGTTCTGCCAAAAAGCTTTCTCAAGAGCTTGCAGACACCATAAACGGATACTTTATCGAGCTCGATGATGTAAACAAAATTTATCGTGTTGTTTTTTCAGACAAGGTTACATACGTGGATATTGCAGATTGTACGGGTAACTGTATTGAAGACGATTTAAAACGCAGAGATTTTACTGTTAATGCTCTGGCTTATGATATTAAAAACGACTGTCTGATAGATGTTACAGGCGGGTATGATGATTTAAAAGCAGGCTTAATAAAAGAGATTTCAAAAGAAAATATAATAGATGACCCCATAAGAATATTACGTGCTTTTCGTTTTCAAAGTACGTTAGGGTTTGATCTTTCAAACAGCCTTAATCAGATTATTAAAGAGCATGCATTGCTTCTGAACAACCCTGCAAAGGAACGTGTTAATTTAGAACTTATAAAGCTCTTTGGCGGTCAAAATGCAGTGGAGGCGCTACATTCTTTGAATGATTTTTCTCTTCTTGAAATATTGATTCCTGAAGTAGCTGAAATGAAAAAAGTGCCGAAAAACTCCCATCATCACCTTGATTTAATTGAACATTCCATAGAAACGGTTAAACAGGTTCAATGTTTTTATGACAAGGCAGCAAAGGAAGTAAAAGACCACTGTGATAAAGAGTTTTTTTGCGGACAAAAAAGGCTTGCGTACCTCAAACTGGCTGCTTTTTTACATGACGTAGGCAAACCCTCCACATGGCAAATAGAACCTTCTTCCGGCCGTCACAGATTTATCATGCACGACAGCGAGGGAGCAAAGTTAATTGTTCCTACTTTAAAAAATCTCAAGTTTTCTAAAAAACAGATAGCTTATTTGCAAAAAATGATAAAAAACCATATCTATCCCTCAGGTGTTGTCACGTCTGATGACAGCTCTGAAAAGGCCTATCTTCGTTTTTACAGAAAGATGGAAGATGAGGTGATAGACCTTATTGCTCTGGCATATGCCGACCGTTTGTCAGCGCTGGGGCCGGATATTACTCAAGAAATGATAGATAAGAATCTAAACGGCCTTGATAACCTTTTAAAAGGCTATTTTGAGCAAAAAAACAAACTCGCACCTTTACCAAAGCTGCTCGATGGCAAGGAAATTATGGAAATACTTCAAATTCCGGCATCTCCTGTGCTCGGGCAGATTATTCACAAACTACAAGAAGCCCAGATAGCTTCTGAAGTGAATACAAAAGATGAAGCAATAGCATTTATAAAAAAGATTACCCTTTAATCTGGAACGGGCATTTTTCGCATCTTGCTTTGGGCACAAGTATGAGATTGTCTTCAAGGTCATACATTTTTGCTATTCTTGTAATTAGCTTAGACCCGCAGACAGGGCAAGTTAGGTCTGCAACATCGTGCGCTAAAATCTGGTTTTTTATGAACAGAGTTGCCTCGTTGTCAGGCAGCAATGATAAATTTGGGTGTTTTTCATACTGTTTAATATCAGCGGGTTTGAGTTTTAATCCGTTGGCCAGCTTTTGACGAATTGTTGAAGCAAGAAACAGCTCCTGACCTGATTCAATATCTTCTATGGTTTTTAAAGGCAGAGCTGACTTTTTTGCCAGCCCTGTCTGTGATAAACCCAGTTTTTCTCTTAATTCCGAAACAAATTGCGCCAAGGCTTTTTCTTGTGTCATCTTAAGCTTTAGCCCCTTTTGCTTCTTTTCTTTCTCTCCACCAGTCAAGCAGTGTGGACGCAAAGAAAATACTTGAATAAGTACCGATTGCAATACCTACAATCATTGCAAGTACGAATTCTTTAGTTGTTTCTCCACCGAAAAGATACAATGCACTGAGAGTGATTAATGTTGTTAATGAAGTATTGATACTTCTTGCCAGAGTTTGGTTTACACTGGCATTGACAATTTCCGGGAAGGTAGCTTTTTTTGCAAGGAATCTGCAATTTTCTCTTATTCTGTCAAAAACAACGATTGTGTCGTGGTTTGAAAAACCAATAACTGTCAAAACTGCTGTAATAAATAATGCGTCGATATGTACATCAAAGAATATGCCAAGTATTGCAAAAAATCCGAGCACAAATAATGCATCGTGAGCAAGCGATATAAGCGCAATCACCGCATAATCCAGCTGGAATCTGAAGGAAAGATATATAACAATTCCTAAAAAAGCAAGTCCCAATGCATACAAAGAATTGATAAATAACTCTTTACCCAAAGAAGGGCCTATAGAGCTTACCTGTACAAGTTGTGCTGCGGGATAATCAGCTTTTACTACCGAAGCAATTTTTTGTTCAGAGGTTTTGTCATTACTTTTAAATGCTGTTTTCACAGATAATACAGTTGCGGGTGCAATATTCTCTGCTTTGGAGATTGTGTTATTTGTTCTTAGAACCTGAATCACAGGGTTTTCGATTCCTGCTTTTACAAGGTTTTCTCTGATTTTTGCAACTTCGTCATTAGATACGTCTTTGGTTACAGAGTATTGTGTGATTGTACCGCCAGTAAAATCAATACCCACTTTAACAGGTAAATGTTGAGGCGAGTTAATCATTAGATATCCCATTGCAATCAGGCCCGGAATAACTAACAATAATGACAGGCCAAACCATACCCATCTGTATTTTACGACATCAATCCATTTGTGTTGATGTAAAACTGTTTCACTCATTTATATTGTCTCCTTAAATTTGTTTAGTATTGTCTTGGATTATTTCCGTTCCGCCGGAGTAACGTCCGGCTCCACATGAGCAGCTTCGTGCCCGAAAAAATCCACTAGTCCAATATACCGAATTTTGCTTTTTCTTTCTTAGTTTCAGTAGCTTCATAAGCCTTACCGATTTCAGATTGTTTAATACCAAACCAACCGGGATGTTTAAGCTGTCCGGCACCAAATAACAGGTGCATGAAGTTTTTTGTAACTGTTATTGCAGTAAACATACTTATCAATACACCGATAATCAATGTAAGGGCAAAACCTTTGATAATGCTTGTTCCTAAGAAATACAAAATTACACAGGTAATGATAGTTGTCATATTAGAGTCAAAAATTGACGTAAATGCTCTGTCAAAACCCGCATTGATTGCTGTAAACAATGTTCTGCCTGCTTTTAGCTCTTCTTTTGTTCTTTCAAAGATAAGGATATTTGCATCAACAGCCATACCGATACTGAGTATAAAACCTGCAATGCCCGCAAGTGTAAGTGTTACAGGAACAATCTTGAATACTGCAAAAACAAGCAAAGAATAAATAATCAATGCAACGTCTGCAATAGCACCGGGCAAACGGTAATATAAAAGCATAAATATCATTACAAGGCCTATGCCTATAATACCTGCGGTTTTACTTTTTGCAATACTATCCGCACCGAGTGTCGGTCCTACTAAACTTTCTTCAATAATTTTGGCCGGCACAGGCAATGCACCTGCATTGAGAAGGTCAACCATTTTCTTTGCTTCTTCATAAGCAAAACCTGAATCCCCGCCTGAAATTTGAGCATGGCCGCCTAAAATAGGCTCTTGGATTACAGGCGCAGACTGCATATCTCCGTTAAAGAATATCGCCATTGGTTTTCCGACCAATTCCTGTGTCAGCTGGCCGAATTTTTTTGTACCTTTGTCATTAAATTCAAGAGATACAACCCACTGTCCGCCGGGATTCGTAGAAATTAATGCTTTTTTTACATCTTTACCGGTAAGGCCTGTAGGCGCCCAGCCTGTTGCTCCGTACTGATTGTCTAAAGGTTTTTTAAATTCCAATTCTGCTGTTTCGCCCAAGAATTCTTTGGCCTTAGCAGGGTCAGAAATGTTTGGAATTTCTACCAGAAGTCTTTTTTCACCTGTTTGCTGCACAACTGTTTCCGCAACACCGAGTGCGTTTACTCTGTTTTCTATTGCAAATTGCAAACTGCTCATCATATCAGGTGTGATTTTTGCAATTGTGTCTGTTGTTTGTGCTTCCAGCACGATACGTGAACCGCCCACAAGGTCTAAACCGAGTTTTGTAGGCTTTTTGATGATTACAACAGCTGCTGCTATTACGAGCGCAATAATCATCCAAAACATTAATTTCTTGTTTTTCATTTTTTTGCCTCTCTATACCCCTTAAAATAATGTTTCAAATTTACAGCACAATTGTAGCAAAAAAACGATTATAAATGTAAAAAAATCCATAAATAGCCTGCTTGGATATTAATCTTTGTAACGAATTTTTTATACTTACTAAAAATTAAATAAAATTTGCCGATAAACATAATATATAAACTGTAAAATTGCTATGAAAATTACAAATTCAAAACAAATATTCTTAAACGATAACTCTTCATTACAAAACGGAGTGTCTCCCAAAAGTGATGAAAAATTTTTTGATGCCCGATTTGACGAACTGGAAGGGCTACATATAGAAAAATCAGACACCAAAGAACAACATCAGGATAAAAATAAAATATATACGGAAAGAAAAGAAGATTCATATACAATTACAGAAACGAAATTGAAAGATGATGAGCCTTTTGAATGTGTTGTTAAAAGGAAAAACGGAACCTTAAAATCTACAACAAAACAGCTGCCGGACGGCAATTTTGAAACTATTGTCTATCGTGAGGACGGAAGCGTTTATTCCAAAGGACTTTATAAAGATTTTTATGAGATTTTTCTTCTGGAAGAAAAAAAATATGACAGAAAGGGCACATTAACAGAAAAAACCTATAATGACGAACAGTCTCAAATCATAAATGAACGTTATAAAAACGGGAAATTGTATGTTGTAGACAAAACAGACGCAAGACGTCAGGGCGTGTTAAATGAAAGGACGGTTTATAATTCTGACGGAAGTGTGTATATAAACACAAAATATGCTCCTGACGGCACGATAACTGAAAGTATCAAAAATAAAAGAACCGATGACCCTGACTTTGATGACTTTGATAAAGAGGCTTTTGACGGGATTGTAAAAAACGATTTTGAGCAAGGTATGTCTGGAACATGCTATTTTGTAAGTACTGTTCAGAGCTTTTTAAATACAACAAAAGGACGTGAAATTATAAAACAGAGTGTGTCTTATCACAAAGAGAATGATGTATCTACTGTTAAATTTTTAGGTGCCAAAAAAGAATACAAGTTTTCTTCTTCTGATATTAAAGAAGCAATGGGCCGGCTTTCAACAGGAGATCCTGATTTTGCTGCGCTTCTTCTGGGGTATGAAAAATACCGTGCACAAAGCAAGAGCAAAGTTGTAGACAGCGGTTTTTCTACAGAGGTTTTTAAAGCACTTTGCGGAAAAGAAGGAGAATCCAATATAATATTTGGCGGGATTGTCAAAACTATAGATAATAAAGTGCTGGATAATATGTCAAAAAATTTGCACACCGGAAATTATGCCATAACCGTACACACCTTTGCTGAGACAGTTGATACGGAATTTAGTGAAGAAGATAAAAAAGCAGGTCTTATCAATTCTCATGCTTATTCTCTTAAAAACGTTACAGACAGCGAAGTTACGGTTATAAATCCTTTAACACAAAAGGAAATTACAATAAGCAGAGAAAAGTTTATGGAATCTTTTATTACCTTTGCACAGGTCAAATTAGAGTAATGTTTGTGAGCTTAAATAAAATAAAATAGAACCTGCCACGCTCAAGTTTAAGGATTCTGTATTTTTCGCCATGGGGATTGTTGTTTTTGTGTTTGCTGTCATTACGGCTTCGTGTGAAAGCCCGTCGGCTTCAGAGCCGAGCATGATTACGAAAGGTTTTGAATAATCGATTATGTCAGGCTTTTTTACGTCATCACCGTTGACAACAGTTGCAATGAAATTGTGTGAGCCAAACTGTTTTTTTACATCATTAACAGTTGCTTTTACAACCGGAACTTTAAAAAGTGCACCCACTGTTGAGCGTACAACTTTCGGGTTGTATCTGTCTATTGTGTCACCGCACAGCACAACTGCCTCAATCCCAAAAGCCGCTGCAGAACGAAGCAGTGTGCCAAGGTTTCCCGCATCTTTGGTGTTTTCAAGCAGTGCAATTCTTGTTTTTTGCTTGATTGATTCAAGGGTTATATTTACCTGTTTTGCTATTGCAACTGCCTCAGGGGCGCTGTCAGTTGTGGAGATTTTTTCCATAACAGCATCTGTGACGAGGATAATTTTGTCTTGAACAAATTCAAATTTTTCCAGGTATTTTTGCGTTGTAAAAACTGTACAAATTTCGGCTTTTTCAACAAATGCTTCAAAAATAGGTTTATGGCCTTCTATTAAAAACAACCCTTTTTCATTTCTGTATTTTTTTTGTTGAAGTTTAACAGTTTCTTTTATTTTTTCATTTTGAACGCTTGTAATTTCTATCATTTGCCTGCCTGCCAATCCTTGAGCCATTTTTTTTCCTGCTCGTTTAAAAGTGAGTAATCAATGGCTTCTTCCTGAAACGGTACGTGCGAAAACGATTGAATTTTTAATTCGCCATTAACTTTTGTCAAATAAACCGTATTTTCGAGCCTTACTCCTCCAAAACCGGCCTTGTACAGACCCGGTTCGATTGTGAAAACCATGTTTTCTTTTAGTATTCTTTTTCCCATAGCTCCGCAGGATATTGTTGGAGGGTTTTCGTGTACATTAATTCCCACTCCGTGGCCGAGCCCGTGATTGAAATTAAAATCTTTTAACCCTGATTGTACATGGATTTTTCTTGCAATCTTATCCAGTGTAAAGCCTGTTGTTCTTGGAGTTATCCTGTGGTGATATGCATTTAAAAACATTTTCATCACGGTAGTGTACACTTTTTTCTGGAGGGTTGTTGCTTTACCTTTAACAAAAGTTCTTGTAATGTCTGTTGAATATCCACCCTCAAAGTGTCCCCCGCAATCCAGCAGAACAAAGTCTCCGTCTTTTATTTTGACATTGTTTGACGGGTGGGAATAATGTATAATAGAAGAATTTGCACCTGCGGCAAGTATTGTTTTAAAGCTCAACTGGTTTGCACCTTGTGCGAGGTATTCTTTTTCTACAGCGTCTGACAAATCAAGCTCTGTAAGGTTTTTTGGGGTTTGTGTAAGCATAAATGCTTTGTTTACAACATTATCTGTTCTTTCAAAATTCTTTTTAAAATGTTCTATCTCTGCACTGTTTTTTATGGCTTTTGCCTCTTTTATAAAGTCTTTAGGTGATTCTTGTGCTTTTGATTTTATAAGCGTAAAATCACGATAATTTATTGTGCTCTGATTAAAAATTACCTTGTTTGAAATTTTTAATCCATTTGAAAAATCCTTTAATGGCAGAATTTCAAAGTGTTTTCCAATAGTTGTGTCAAATTTTTCATTAGTATAAATTTGAGCCTTTTGCTTGGTAACAAGCATTTTTGCCTTAAATGTGGAAGAAAAAGGCGTTTTGTACTGCCGGCAGTTTGTAAAATACGCAATGTTTTCAAGGTGCGTATCGAGATACGCCTCGTCGTTTTTGAGTTTTTTTGCCAGTTTTTTAAATTTTTCATCAGCACTCACTCCTGCAATGGAAAGAGCAATTTGCTTGACTGTCTGCCCGTTATCGCTTGGCTTTAACTCTTTGAAAAGTCCTACAGGGTCAAAATCTAGCGGTTTTATCTTGCAGTGTTTTTTATTGAGTGCAAATTTTAGTGCTTTATAAAAATTAAGAGAAATTTTATTGGACACAACTCCTACGACACTTTCCGGTGCTATTTTTGCCGCTAGTTCGCTTAAAAAAGTCTGCCCGAGCTGCAGTTTTACAACATCTGTTGTTTCGTGGTCAACTTCCGCATCTGCCTGCTCGTGATATCTTCCGTCTGCAAACTGGTAAACGCGCTCTTTTGTAACCAGCACATCGCCGGTGGAGCCGGAAAACCCCGTGACACAATACCTTGCACAGTTGCAAAGCTCATTGTATTCCACAAGAAACTCGTCTGTTGTGTTGACAAGCAGACAGTCAAGGTTGTTATCTTTTAAAAATTCTCTTAATTTATCAATCATAATTAGTCTTTTTTATCGGTTAAGTAGAGCAAATGCCAGCCAAATTGTGTTTGGATAGGTTCTGACAAATCGCCTACATTCATTGAAAAAGCTGCATCTTCAAATTCTTTTACCATTACACCTTTGCCAAAGAAACCGAGGTCTCCTCCGTTTGCACCAGACGGGCACATAGAAACTTCTGCAGCAACGTCTTCAAACTTTTTGCCGTTTAAGATTTCTTCTCTCAATTTTTTCGCTTCTTCTTCTGTTTGAACAAGAAGATGGCTTGCTCTAACTTCTGTTGTCATAATAAAATTCCTTCTTTATGTTTACGCATACGATTATAACAGCTTTTTAACACGTCTTGCAATCCGACGGCAAAAAGATTAGAATGGGGTATTATTTAAAAGGCTTGCGTATAATATGACTTTGGCACAAAAAATTCTTTCTGCATTATTTATTGTAATTATTGCAATATCGTTATTTTTAGTAGTGCTAAAACCCGTTATAACTTCAAAATACATATCTGTTGCAAAAAAATATGCAAGAGGTCAATACACCTGCACACTTGATAATCAAGGCAACCACGTGGCAAAGCTTTATAAAATAAATAACGGTGAAAAAACACTGGTAAAAACTGCAATAAGCAACAGCTGCATCTTTTCCAGACCAAAGGTAAATGCGGGATTTTTTGTATTTGCAATAGGCGGAGGGGGCGGAGCAACACCTTATGAAAGCGGTAATGCCGGTAAAATTGTGTCAAAACACAGGGCAATAAACAAACCCGTAATTGTTATAAAAATAGGTAAAGGCGGACATGGCACGTATGTTGGAGAAAACGGCACATTTATAGATTCTCAAGACGGTTATCCTACTGTAATAGAAGATTTAAAAATAATTGCACTGGGCGGTGCAAAGTCATCCAGGATGACTCCTCTTGGCAGTGCTCCAAGAATTGTGGAGTATCATATACCGGATAAATATCATTATTTGTACGATATTCCAAAATCTGCAAAATACGGTGCTGGCGGACAGTTTGATAAGCATACAAAAGATACAAGCGCACGCTCTAACAGCGGACATAGCGGTGCGGTTGTTATTCAGTGGTAGTTTAGCCGAGTTCTTTTATTATGATATCTGTAATGCGTTTGCTTGCAAGACCGTCGCCGTATGGGTTAGAGGCTTCGGACATTTTTTTGTATTCTGTTTCGTTGTCCAGGAGGTTTTGCACCTCAGCAACAATTTTGTCTCTGTCTGTGCCTGCAAGTTTTACTGTTCCGTATTCTACTGCTTCAGGACGTTCTGTTGTGCTTCTTAAAACAAGAACAGGCTTGCCCAAAGAAGGAGCTTCTTCCTGCACTCCGCCGGAATCTGTCATTATGATATGAGCCTCTTTCATTAAAGAAGAGAAAGGAGCGTATTCCATTGGCTCAATAAGGTGAATTCTTTCTTTTCCGTTCAAAAGTTCTTTTACAGGCTTTTGTACATTAGGGTTTAAATGCACAGGGTACACAACTTGAATATCTTTATTTTTTTCAACAAGCTCAAGCACTGCTTTACATATATTTCTTATTGGTTCGCCAAAGTTTTCTCTTCTGTGAGAAGTCAATAATATTGTTTTTAATTCAGGGTTCAGTCCAATATAGCTCAAATCTGTTTTATTGTTTTCTACAGTGTGCAAAAGCGCATCTATTACAGTGTTTCCTGTTTTATATATATGGTCTTTAGGTATGGCTGATTTTATCAGGTTGTCCACGCTTGTGTCTGTTGGTGCAAAGTGGTAAGTGCACACCGCATCTGCAAATACTCTGTTGATTTCTTCCGGAAAAGGATAGTGCTTATCAAATGTTCTCAAACCTGCTTCGACATGACCCACAGGGATTTTTGCATAAAAAGCAGATAGAGCTGCTGCCATCGATGTTGTTGTGTCTCCGTGCACAAGCACAATATCCGGTTTGCTCTTTTCAAAAACATCTTTCATTAACAGCAGTACATCAGATGTTATTGTCCACAGGTCTTGATTTGGTTTCATTATGTTTAAATCAAAATCAGGTTTTATTTTAAAAAGCTCAAGTACCTGATCAAGCATTTGCCTGTGCTGTGCTGTTACGCAAACAATACTTTCTATTTTATCAGGGTGTTTTTCAAGCTCTTTTACCAGCGGAGCCATTTTAATAGCTTCGGGGCGTGTACCGAACACCGTTAATACTTTAATTTTTGACATAAAATAATATCCTTATGTTTGAGTTAAACTTAAGGATATTATAAGTCAAAGATTTGTTTTTTGTAATAACATCTATTCTTTAGGTGCGAAAAAATCACACGATTCTTCGGAACAAAAAGCTTTTTCAAGGTCTTTAATAATGCTCTGGTGAGTCATTTCAAAAGTTATTGGCGTAATTGAAACCTTGTTCATTCGTACAGCATTGATGTCTGTACCGTCGTTTTCATCGTATTCAATCAATTCGCCTGCAAGCCAGTAGTATGTTTTGCCTCTCGGGTCAAGACGTTTGTCATATTTGCTTGTGAACATTCTTGTACCGAGTTTTGTGATAGCAATACCGGCGATATCTTCTTCTTCCAGCGAAGGGAAGTTGATGTTGAGGATAGATTTTTGCGGGAAGTTGATTTCCTTAATTTTATGCACAAATTTTGCCATAAAGTTAGCGGCAAAAGCAAAGTTTTCTACTTCATAGTGCAGCCCGGCAAGAGATGTTGCAATTGCCGGAAAACCAAGCATTGCACCTTCTAATGCACAGCTTACTGTTCCTGAATAAAGGATATCAGCTCCAAGATTTGGCCCGTGGTTGATACCTGATATAACAAGGTCAGGCATTTCATGGGGTTCTAAAATTGCACTAAGGCCGATTTTTACACAGTCACCGGGTGTTCCTGTTGTAACCCAGTTTCTTTTTGCTCCGAATTTAGGCTCGAGTTCTTCAACTCTCAACGGAGTATGCAGTGTCAGGGAATGTCCTGCCGCACTTCTTTCTCTGTCAGGTGCAATTACATACACATCGTGCTCGCAGCTCAATGCCTCTGTCAAAGCTCTGATACCGTTTGCCATAAGTCCGTCATCGTTTGATAGTAGAATATTCATTACACACTCCTGTTTTTGTCTTCCTACATGATTTATGCCCGTTTTTACAAGTTATAAACCATAGAATGCTATTTCTTTTTATTTATAGCATTTATGAGACCTGCAAACAAGGGGTGCGGATGTTCGGGTCTGGATTTGAATTCCGGGTGGAATTGACAAGCCACAAACCAGTCATTTTTTGGATATTCTACTATTTCGCACAGCTGACCGTCAGGCGACATTCCGGAAAAGACAAGACCTGCTTTTTCTATTTGTTCTTTGTATTCATTGTTTACTTCATATCTGTGACGGTGGCGTTCGGAGATTGTTTTTACTTTGCCGTAAGCATCGTAAGCTTTTGTGCCTTTTTTCAATACACAGTCGTATTTGCCAAGGCGCATTGTGCCGCCCATGTTTTCTATATTTTTTTGCTCAAGCATAATATCAATTACAGGGTATGGCGTGCCTTCGTTAAATTCCATTGAATTTGCATCTTTTAAACCAACAACATTCCTTGCATATTCAATAACAGAGCACTGCATGCCAAGGCAAAGCCCCAAGAATGGAAGATTGTTTTCTCTTGCGTATCTTATTGCATTAAGTTTTCCCTCAATGCCTCTTACGCCAAATCCTCCCGGCACAACAAGGCCGTCCACGTCACTTAATACTTCTTTTGCTTTTTTCATATCAGTACAATCTTCGGAGTTTATCCATTTGATATCAATTTTTGCATGGTGTGCGTATCCGGCATGTTTTAACGATTCCACAACAGATATGTAAGCGTCTGAAAGTCCTGTGTATTTTCCTGCAATTGCAATTTTAAATGTTTTAGTAGGATTTTTGATTGTGTCAACCAGCTTTTTCCAGCTGTCAAGATTTGGCTTTTTATCGAGCAATTGTAATCTTTGTAGTACAACATGCGCCATATTTTGTTCTTCCAGAGCAAGAGGCACTTCGTAAATTGATTTTAAATCTTTGCACTCGATAACAGCATCAACAGGCACCGAGCAGAAAAGAGCAAGCTTTTCTTTTTCTTTTTTAGGGATAGAACGTGTTGTTCTGCAAACAAGAATTTCAGGCTGCAGTCCGTAGCTTCTTAACACCGCAACACTGTGCTGGGAAGGTTTTGTTTTTAACTCGCCTGATGTTGGCAGATACGGTATCAATGTCACATGGATATTGATGCTGTTGCCAAAGCCGATTTCTGTTTTGAATTGTCTGATTGATTCAATGAAAGGGAGACTTTCAATGTCGCCTATTGTGCCGCCGATTTCTATAATCAAAAAATCAGGTTTAAATTGAGAAGCCGCTTTCTTGATTCTTGATTTGATCTCATTGGTGATATGAGGAATTGTCTGGACAGTTGCACCCAGATATTCGCCTTTACGTTCTTTTTTTATTACTGTTTGATAAATAGAGCCCGATGTTACGTTGTTGACTCTGCCAAGAGATGTATCGGTGAATCTTTCATAATGCCCCAAATCAAGGTCAGTTTCGGCTCCGTCATCTGTCACAAATACTTCACCGTGCTGAAACGGACTCATTGTCCCGGGGTCAACATTTATATAAGGGTCAAATTTTTGGATTACCACAGAAAATCCTCTGGCTTTTAAAAGTTTACCCAGAGATGCTGCTACTATACCCTTACCCAGTGATGAAACTACACCGCCTGTTACAAAAATGTACTTAGTTGTCATTTTTTTCCCCTTATTAATAATAGTCTGATACTGATTTCCTTTATAGTTAAAAAGCTTAGAGGGTGGTCCTCTAAGCTTTTAGAAAAGTTAATTAATTTTTGGAACCCTGAAAAACCCGTCCTCTTTAAAAGGCGCGTTGGCCATCAGTTCCTCTTTTGTCTGTTCCGAAACCACAACATCCTCACGCATAACGTTAACAACAGGTACTGCGTGGCTCATTGGTTCTACGTTTGTGGTGTCGACTTCATTCATTTGTTCGACATATTTTAAAATATCACCCAGCTGTTTTGAAAATTTAACTTTTTCTTCTTCAGTAAGCTCCAGTCTTGCGAGCTTGGCAACATGTTCTACATCTTTTATGGTAATCATTTTTTACTCCAAACAGAAATATATTTATATATATTTGTACCATGGCCAAAATGATTTTACCATGGTTTGTTGTGATTTTTTTACACTAATCCAGCTTGCCTGTATTTAATAACTTTTCAACGTGTTCAATCATTTTATTGTGGATGTCTTCTCTTGGCAGGGTTCCGTCAATGCTGACAAAATTGTATTCAGGTTTCATTTTGTTGTATTCTTCAAGACATTTTGCCTGATAGATTTTAAAACTTTCGTAAAAATCTGTACTCAAACCGATATCTCTGCCTGATTCCCAGTAATCCAGCCCTGTTGTGCCGATGACTCTTTTTAGCAGAACATCTATAGGCATATCAAGGTAAAAAACAAGGTCAGGCTCAGGGGCATAGTTGTATAATTGCTTAACCCAGTCGATATTTAATCCTCTTACAACATCTCTTGCAAAAGCAGTGTAAGTGTATCTGTCTAACAACACAACAAAACCCGAA
Source organism: Clostridium sp. K4410.MGS-306 (assembly GCA_000980375.1). Lineage (GTDB taxonomy): Bacteria > Cyanobacteriota > Vampirovibrionia > Gastranaerophilales > Gastranaerophilaceae > Limenecus > Limenecus avicola. The sequence goes on from LARD01000003.1 coordinate 144,267, forward strand.
TCAAGTGCAGGAATAATGGTATTTTCCAGCCTATCAGCAAAATCAGCTGCATATAAAAGGCTGAATGTTGTAGCGTTTAGAAGGTTTCTGTCTTTTGCATCGTCAATAACATTTGCTATAAGACGGCTGGTTTTCCATTCGGAAACCATACAGCCGTAGCTTTTGTCTTCTATCCAGCGGCGGAGTTTTTCTATCTGTGTAGATTTTCCTGACCCGTCAGTACCTTCTATTACTATTAAGAGGCCCTTGTGGCCTTTTTTGCAGCTTTCCATTTTAAATTTGTATTCCTTTTTTGCTTAAAAGTTCTGTTACGTATTGTCTTAAAAGTACCTGTTTTGAGTGAATTGTGTTGTTTGCATCAATTCTTACAAGACCAAATTCGTTTACCATATCGGCATATTCTTCATTCACCCTGCTTTGAAAAATCACATAGCTTTTGTAAGGATTGTTGCTCAATTTTAAATCCATCCCCGCTTCGTAAAAAGACGGAGCACGGTTTGCACAGATTCTTTCTAAAGAAACCTCTGCCGGGATGCTGTAATATAGTGCCAAATCCGGTTTTACGGCAAATCCGTACATGTTTCTTACCCAGTCTCTGTCTACGCCTCTTGCCACATCACGTGCAAATGCTGTGTATACGTATCTGTCAGCGAGCACAATAAACCCTGCTTTCATTGCCGGTATAATTATTTGTTCCAGTCTGTCCGCAAAATCAACAGCATGCAAAAGGCTGAAAGTCCGCGGACTCAAGAGATTTTTCTTTTTTGCTTTTTTTGTTGTTTGAGAAATCAAATCAGACGAGTTCCATTCCGTAAAAATTACGTCCAAATTTTTTGATTTCAGCCAATCTCTTAAAATTCCCAGTTGGGTAGATTTACCCGAACCATCAATTCCTTCAACGCAAATCAGTGTACCCGGCAGCTCATGGGGCTTAAATAATCTCATTTCAAAAGGACCTTTCAAACTCTTTGTTTTAAATTATATTATCATATTTTTTCAAATATTAAAACGGAATCCGACCTTTTTATCAGGTAAGACTTTTTTATTTCATTACATACAACTTTTCCGTAACTGTCACAAAAGGATTTTGTTATTATAAAAAACTCGGGTTTATCTGTTTTGTATGCTTGTAATATTCTGTTTTCACCGTATGCAGTGTAGATGGCTTCATCAAAATGGTTGTAAAAGTTTACGGAATTCCTTTGTGTTAAAAAATTGAGTAAAGGCGCATTTCCAAGTATAACAATTCTGTCTTTCTCCTGTGTGTGCTTTTGGATGAATTCTATGAGGCTGTTAATTTCTTGTGCGGTTTGTTTTTGCTCATAAATTGTTCCCCTGTTTGTTATAATTGGCGTGTTTTTCATTAAAAGCAGCGCAAGGTTTAGTCTTATTGCTGCAAAGCAGAGGAATATAAGCAAAAAGCACATTGACTTTTCAAACAGCTTTTGATTTTCAACATAATATTTTTTTGCCACAACAATGAATGCTATGATTAAAAGCGGTAAAAAATATCTGCCGTAAAAGTTTGTGCTTAATATCCAGAATGATTTACAACTGATAACTATTGCCGATATTGTGATAAACAAAATATCTGTGTCTTTTATTATCTGTTTGTATTTGACAACAGCCATCAAAAGTATCACCACAGGCAAAAAACACCAGAAATCATAAGCAAAGTAATTGATGGCACTTAAAGAAAACAAAACGCACAGCATTGCTAAAACCATCGTTGGAGCACTTGCTTTACGGAAACAAAAGAAAATTATACCAGAGATAATAAAACATCTCACAATATGAACAAGCCCTCTGGTATTAAAATAAAAGGTGGCTTCATAAACTTTTTTTAAATAAGGTTGATGCACAAACGAGGAAAAAATATCGCAAAAGTTCTTTAAATCACTGTATCCCAATCCTTGCAGCATAAGAGCCGCCAGACAGATTAAAGGTATTATAAAAATACAAGACAGTGCTCTAACATATGTTTTCAGGCTTTCTTTTTTTAGAAAAGCAAAAAACACTGCCAGCATAACAGCATACAGAATATATTCATACTTGGTTGAAGCACCTGCTCCGGCAAAGAAAAACGAAGCGTATAAATAAGATTTTTTGTTTTCATTCAAATAATTTAGAAACAACAAAATCGATATAATACAAGCACTAAGCCCGTATACAACAGCATAAGAATACGGCATCAAAAAGTTCATCAAACCTGCATAAAAACAGCAATAATACATAATGAAAACCGTTAAAACCGTTGAAATTGTGCGGGAGAGAAATTTTCTCGCCACAAAATAAGACCCGTAAAGTATAACAAGAGCATTTATTGCTCCTGCAAAATAAAATGTATTTAAATGTACGGGCAAAAATTTTAGTATCAACCCGTTAAAAAGATAAGAAAACGGGCACAAAAAAGTGTTGAACATATCTTTGTACAAAACAGCATTTTGAGACACAAGTTTTGCAAAAAATACTTCACGACCAAAATCGGTATGAACATTAATCATTTTGTGGTTAAAGAGTACAAGGTTGATTAAAAATAAAACTAAAATTAATAATAAGGATTTGTATTCCTTTTTTAAAAAATTCTCTGATTCCATAAATTTTATTGTATCAATCGCACCTGATTCTTGCAAACCTGCTACGTTTGTCTTGCAATTTGTGCAATTTTTATTCATGATTAAGTAAAGGAAAATTATGTTTAACAAGAAAAATAAAAAAGTAGAACAGGTCAGACTAAACAAATTCATCGCATCATCAGGGCTGTGCTCAAGAAGAAAGGCTGATGAACTGATAGAACAGGGTGTTGTAAAAGTAAACGGCACTGTTGTAAAAGAGCTTGGTTTTAGTGTTAGTACAAAAGATAAAGTAACTGTTAACGGACAGCCTCTCAAAAAGTCTAACCTTGTTTATATAAAATATTACAAACCAGCCGGTTATATCACAACTATGAGTGATGAAAAAGGCCGTAAAACTATCTATGACATACTGCCTGAAGAAGTTAAAGACCTAAAACCGGTAGGCCGTTTGGATAAAGACTCTACAGGGCTTTTGATAATGACCAATGATGGGGATTTTATTAACAAAATGACCCATCCCTCCATTAAAATACCAAAAGTATACAGAGTAACAGCCGAAGGCAAAATGAATCAGCAGCACCTTTTGCAAATGGCAAAGGGTATTGAAATAGAGCAGGGAAAAATTGCATATGCAGATTCTGCCATTTTAGATTACGAAGGCAAAAATACAGTGTTGCAAATAATCCTTTATCAGGGAATGAACAGACAAATAAGAAAAATGTTGGACTCTCTGGGTTTTCCTGTCATTTCTTTGAAAAGAATCTCTCACGGTACAATAAATATACAAGGGCTAAAAAAAGGACAGTTTAAATATCTAAAACCAAGAGAAGTAACTGATTTGCTAAGACAAATTAAAAAATTGGAAAAACAAGCATCTAAGGAAGAAAAATAAATGCAGGTTTTTGTAACAGGTACAGATACAGGTATAGGCAAAACATTTGTTACAGCGGGTCTGGCAGCTGTAATGCAGTCTCTTGGTTATAAAGCAGGTGTGTACAAACCTTTTCAAAGCGGCGCAGAAGAAAAAAACGGCTTCCTTATCTCTCCTGACTTGTCTTATGTAAAAAAATTGGATTTTTATGTTGATACACTTTGCACGTATTTGCTCTATGCACCGACCGCACCATATGTTGCAGCGCAAGAACAGGGTGTTACAATAAACCTCGGCACAGTTTCCAGAGAATTTTTAACCCTCAAACAATCTTGTGAAACTGTCCTTGTCGAAGGTGCAGGCGGCTTGATGGTGCCTGTCACAAAAGATGCTTTAATGGGCGATGTTGCCAAAATGCTTGATATTCCAATACTTATTGTTGCGCGTCCTGACCTTGGCACAATTAACCATACGCTTTTGACAATAAATCAGGCAAAAGTAATGGGGCTTGATATTGCAGGTGTGGTAATAAACAGATATCCTCAGGGCACAAATGACCTAGCCATCAAAACAGCTCCCAGACTTATTGAGGAGTATTCAGATGTGAGCATACTTGGCATATTACCTGATATACCAAATTTTGACGAAATAAAACCCGGTGCTTTAATAAATATTTTTATCAACAGCGTTGATATAGAAAAAATTTTCAGAATAAAAATCCCAAAACTCAATTTAACCCTCTAAAAATGTAAACAAATGTAAAAAAAGAAGAGAAAAAGCTAAAGAAAGCAGCGCAGAAACCGATAG
>LARD01000001.1 GCA_000980375.1 Clostridium sp. K4410.MGS-306
AAGTATGCTTTCTATTGCTGCTCTCAAATATTCTTCTTTTACATTGTATACAGGCATTAAAACAGATACTTTACACATTTTGTAACTCCTTATTTTTTTTAGAAAAGTCATACCATCTTCCAAAAATAAAGATTTTGAGCTCTTTCATGTGAATACGAACAAGGCATTTTTTTACAAAAGCAAATTTAAAATCTTTTATGCTTCTGTTTCTTTTAAAGTTTTCTTTAATAAATTTTATTGGATAAACTTTATTTATTTTTAATTTACTTAACCAATTTCCAAATAACTTGATAAAATAGATTTGTCTTAATGTTTCTTTTTTCATCAAAATGAAATGTTCTGTATCTATTTCACTTAAATCAGCAAGATTGTAGTATATGATAGGTTTATCAAATATTGTGTCAAATTTAAATCCTGCTTGACATAACTGAGCGGTCAAGCCTATTTCATATTTTACAATAATAGTTTTTTTGTCAGGCTGTGCAACAATTGCTTCTATAAAATCTTCAAAAATCAAAGATTTAAAGACCTGTTTTTTCAAAACCATAAAATATGATTGGATGTGTTGATTATTGGCTTCATTACAAGGATAATCAGTTTTGTTAATACGATTTATATTTTGCGTGATACCCCAAAAATCGCAATTTTTAGAATCCATTGTTTTAAAAATTTCCTCAAATGGATAAAATGGCCCATAACAGCTGTCATTACAAAGTATAAGATTATCTGCTTGTTCTAATAAATTTTTTTGTTTGGCTAATTTAAAACCTCTTTTATATGAACCAAAATCATATTCTCCGTGCTTTTGCGTAATAGAATATGTTACAATGTTTTCTATTTTAGATATTTGTTCTCTGCTGAGATTACAATCCGAAACAAAAATAATATTTTTACATATTTTTTTTAATTGCTCTAAATAGTAGACTACATAATCATCGATTAGATTATCTTTATCATAGTGGGCAAAAATTGCTATATTGTTCATTTTTTCATTTCCTTATTAGCAAAGAAACTCAAACGTATAAATATTTTTTTCACATTACACTCCCCATAAAAAAATGACCAAATCCTTTGAGTAGAATCAATACTTTGGAAAAGCTATATATAGATTTGGTCGGCTTTTCCTGTGTTCCATATATGCACATACTATGTGCACAAAACTTATTTTATTATAAAACTATGTGTAATACAAATATAACTTTGTTTTATTTACATAATTTTATATAAAATTATGCTTTATTTACAATTATATTTTGCCTTAAAATCCTTTAATATCTTATTAGAGGGATATTTATGGATAACAAAAAACTTTTGGGAAAAAGAATAAAAGAGCTTCGCAAATACCGAAACTTTACTCAGGAAAAACTGGCTGAATTAATTGATATAGAGCCTTGTTCATTGAGCGCAATTGAGATAGGTCGTCATTTTCCCTCTTTACCGACACTCGAAAAAATATCTAAAACACTAGGTGTTGAGTTAAAAACACTATTTGAATATTCCTCATCTAAATCAAAAGATGAAAAGTTGCGTGAAATAGTAAATGCACTTTCACACTTGCCGGATAATAAAATAGATTTTATTTATCGTTTTGTAGACTATTATGCAAAATAGATAGCTAGTATTAGTATCAAACTGACTTAAAATTGCAAAACACATAACCCCCTGAAAAAAGGGCAATAAAAAAATGCGTCACCCGCGATTCGAACGCGGGACCTATCCCTTAAAAGGGGAGTGCTCTACCTGCTGAGCTAGTGACGCATTTTTTATTAAATTTTCAATCTGTTTCGGTTTGCTTATTTAATGTAACAAGAACAAAATTTTCAGTCAACACTTTTTTTAAATTTTTCAATTACCTGATTAGCGAAATATTGTTTGAGCTCTGTCTGGCCCTACACTGATAATAGAAATTCTTACTCCCATAAGCTCTTCAAGACGGGCAATATATTTTTTCGCATTCTGTGGAAGGTCTTCGTAACGGGTTATTTTTGTAATATCTTGCATCCATCCGGCATGCGTTTCGTAAACAGGCTCAAGATATTCATGTATATTTACGTTAGTTGGATAGTAATTGTACACTTGCCCTGTTCTTTTGTCTTTGTACGCTGTGCATACTTTGATTTGTTCAAATGTATCAAACACATCCAGCTTTGTTAAAGCCATGGATGTCAAACCGCTTACCAGCACTCCGTATTTGGCTACAACTGCATCAAACCAGCCTGTTCTTCTTGGTCTTCCTGTTGTTGTGCCAAACTCATGGCCGATATTTCTAATTTTTTCTCCTGTTTCATTATTCAGCTCTGTAGCAAAAGGGCCTTCTCCAACTCTTGTTATGTAAGCTTTTGATACCCCGATTATTTCCTTAACCGCATTTGGCCCGAATCCGCTACCTGTGCAGGCACCGCCTGCAACCGGGTTGGAGCTTGTGACATAAGGGTATGTGCCCCAATCAATATCAAGCATTACGCCTTGAGCGCCCTCAAACAGAATTGATTTGTTTTTTAATGCGTCATGGAATATTTCCTGCCAATTGTCGCAAACATAAGGTTTTAGTATATCTGCATATTGTTTGCATAAAGCCATGATTTCTTCTTTGTTGTATGGTTTCAGTCCGTATACGTGCTCTAATTCTTTATTTTTCAAAGGCAGAATATTGTCTAGTTTTTTTGACAAACCGTCTGTATCGTATAAATCCTGAACTTTTATTCCGTGGCGTGAAATTTTGTCTGTATATGTCGGCCCTATGCCTTTTTTTGTGGTGCCTATTTTTGCAGCACCTTTTGCTGTATCTTCACTGTATCCGTCAATATCTATATGGTAGGGCATGGTTATAGATGCAAGTGGAGAAATTTTGAGCCCTGTAAGGTCGATATTTTCTTTTTTCAGGTTTTCAATTTCTTCCTTCAGCACATCAGGATAAATTACTGTGCCCGCACCAATGAAACATAGCTTGTTTTTATACAGAATTCCTGAAGGTATAAGATGGAATTTATATGTTTTTCCTTCGTTTACAACTGTATGACCGGCGTTGCAGCCCCCTTGATATCTAATAATCAAGTCCGCATTTTGAGCAAGTATGTCTGTAATTTTGGCTTTGCCTTCGTCTCCCCATTGTGCGCCGATAACAATTGTGTTTTCCATTATATATCCCCCAGTAGACCTTTTACTGTTAAATTATAAAACAAACCTGAAAATTATGTTGAGTATATACTTCTTTTAAAAAACATATTTTTAAGATATAGCTGCAATTGAGGCTAATTATTCTTAATTATTGTAAAGAAATGTAACGCAAAGTATATACAAAAAAGCAATTTTTATATACTTTTTTACTTTATATATATACAAGAGATAAGTAAGAAATGAGGATAAAAAGATGGGCTTTGCAATTTCACAATTAACAACAATGATGGTACAAAATGTTCAATCAGATTGTGAATATCAATTGACACAAATAATGAACACTCTTCAATCTTTGTCAATGAAACAGCAATCTATCGTTGAAGAACAAATGCAAGCCGGTCAAATCTATATGGAGCAGCACAAAGACGAAGATGGCGCAGTTGACCAGAGTGCAATCGAATATGTTAACAGCTCTGCTTTCAATGCTAAATACAATGCAATGCTTCAACAAATTCAAGTTAAAGAACAAGCTTTAGACATCCAAAAACAACAAATAGAAACAAAACAAAAAATGTATTCTTCTCAAGTTGATGGATGGGAAAAGAACACAACTTCAAACATCGAAAAAACTTTCAAATACGGTAACTAATCCAAAGCTTAACTAACAAAGCCTTGAACAAAATAATCTTTATTCTTATAATTAAATAATGAAATTTTCAAATATATTTTTTAAAGATTTAAATATATATGACTTATTAATAAATTCAATTTTCAGTATCGCTATTGCGATACTGATTTTTAATTTTGTGTCCGTTTTTTTTACAGTCGGACAGCTGAAAGATTTTTATACAGGTATAGCTGTTTTTGAAAACTACAACAAACAATTAGACGTTGCATTTTTCTTTTTGTATTTATTAATCTATTTAATATTTATACCTTTATACAAAATGTTAAAAAAATATATTTTTGATTTTTCAACCATCAAAAATCATGTTTCGCGTAATTTGTTCATTGCCTTTATCTTCATATTGGTGATAATCGCGTTTGGTGAGTTGTTTTGCAACAATCAGGTGTTTGTTGACCCTCACCATCAGGCAGAGCATTTAAATACTTTTTTTATGCATAAAAAATTTAATATGGAATATTATAAAGATATAATGCTTGTTCATGGCGGCAGGGACATTGCTGCCGGTTGGATAGGTGCAAATATTCTAGGTGCAGATAATCTTTATAATTATTATTGCGCAAATGCTATTTTTTATAATTTGCTCATTTGTATCTATTTTTTACTCTGTATTTCTGTGTTTACAGACGGGTTATTATTTTTAATACCGCTTGCAGGCTTATGTATTCATGATAATTTATTTATTTTGCTTGGCTGCTATGTATTAGCTTTTCTTTTTTTGGTAAAAGATTTTTTATTTAAAAAGCCGTTGTTATTTTTAGGCCTTTATATTGTCTTATCCTTTTGTTTTGGTGCCTTTTGGACAACAATAGGAATGGCCTGGGTGATTTCTGCTTTACCTGCAGCAGTGTATGCATTTTATGAAATCTTGAGGCAAAAAAACGCGTGTAAAAATATTGTATTAATGGCTTTATTGCTGTTAATCTGCCTTGCGTTTTGTTATCCGACATTGCCGTATTTTGTGGCACAGGCTTTCATCTATGCCAAGGCGAACCTTTTTTCTTTTGGTACGATTATGCCGCAGATTAATTCCAATTACATTGAATTTTTTATTAAGCTATTTGCGTTTATTGCTTTCCCTGTGCTTGCAATATTGGGAATTAAGCAATTTATGAATAGAGAATCTCTAGATAAAAAAACAATGTTTATCATAATTTTTTCATTAATTTTTGTGCTTTGTTCTTTAACTTATACACTTGGACGAATTGATGGAGATTCTTTTGTAAGACTTTCTTATGTTTCATATGTATTTATTTTTATAGTTGTTCCAGGGCTTTTGTTTGTAAATTACAAAAAAATATCATCAGTGTTTATAAATTACCTGATTTTGCTTTCTTTTCTGGGGCTCATTGCCGGGGTTATGTATAAATTTTGTTTTACTTTGAAATCCGGTTTCTTTATAAATACACGGCCTCAGACAGTTTCCTCTCAGCTTAAAAATACTGGCAAGCTGGATATAAGAAATGATGAGAAATATGCTCTTGAGGTTATCACATCTTTTATCAATAAATATAAAAAGCCGGAAGATACGTTCCTTGATATGACAAATAAAGGGCTTTTGTATTATATTCTGGATACCAAAATGCTAATGCCTTATGTTTCTTATTACAATATGGTCGCCTCTTCACAGGCTCAAAATGTTGTAAAAAACTGGAAAAACAACACACCAGATGTGATATTCATCAATGATTCCAGCGAAAGAATCGATAATGTTTATCCATCTTTGAGAATAAATGCTATTTATAGAGCTATTTTGTTAAGCGGCAATTACAAACTTGCTAAAGACCATAATGATAATGCGCTTTTGTATAAAGCAAAACACGAGTTTTCTGATGAAGAAAAGGCGTTGCTCGATAGATACCTTGCTTCGTCACAATTGAAATACCTGCCTGATACCTGGGGTAATTCAGTAAAGACATTGCCTTTAATAGGGATTGAGATTCCATTTGTATTTCAGATGATGGCATTAGATGATTCCACTATTTTTAATATTCATTTTGTTCAACCAATAAATGGAAAAGATTTGGAGTTAATCTATTTAAATTTTTATACAAACAAACCTGCTAAATACATTATGCAGGTAAATGACAGTAACTCTACACTGTTTTTTGAAAGTAAAAACAATAAAGTTTTGATACCTTTTGATAATTATCCGTCATGGCTTCTTAATAAAAAAGTTACGGACATTTCTTTTAAAACAGATTTGAAATTTAATAAAAAACCACAGATAGAATTCTATAAAAGAAAATCTTAATCAGTTACAATGTGATCTTTTGAGTCAATATAATCTGAAATTAATTTAAAGATTTTTAAAAGGCGTTCTCTGTCATGTAAATGCAGGTATCCGATAAGCACTTCAAACCCTGTTGCTATTCTATGCAAAGCCTGGTTTGTCTTTCTGGAGGAAGATGATGGAAGATTTCTGCCTCTTCTTATCAGGTCTGCTTCTTTTTCAGTCAAATAAGGTCCTATTACATTTAAAAGCTCACACTGAAACGATGCACGCACAAGAGATGTGTTAATTTTGTGCATACGAGCAAGATTTGATGTCAGCAAAATAACTTTTTCTCTCACAAACAATTCATAAACCGCATCACCGAGGTGAGCATAACATTTTAAATTCAGTTCTTCCATGAGTTAAATTATAATTCTTGTTTTAAGTTTTGTAAACATATGAAATTAATAGAAAAGAAATGTTGATTTGTGAAAAATAATTCTTATAAAAAAAATATGAGCAACAACAATATGATAAATCCCGCAAACTATTACAATCCGTTTGCCAAATACAATTATGTAAGCAAGACAAGAGGTGTGTACATACCCAAAGAAACACAGCCATTGTTAAACGCTTCTGATACCGGTGTACAAAAATCAGCAAGCATATATTCAGACAATTATGATGCTGAAACTGATTTGATGCTAAGCATGAAAGACGAAAACGGCAAAAACGATTTAAATTCGGCTCTTCTCGGTTTTATAAACAGATTCCTGGGCTCATCCGATAATTAACAAAATTTGCACCACGCCTTGTTTATGCTAAAATCTTGATATGGATATATTTAGTTAGGGGTGGAGAATTGAGCCAACAGAATTTATTTGAAGACGGTAAAATAGTACCAATTAATATACGAGATGAGATGAAACGTTCTTATATCGATTATGCCATGTCAGTAATTGTAGGACGTGCGCTGCCTGATGTAAGAGACGGTCTAAAACCGGTTCACAGACGTATTTTGTTTGCGATGAACGAACTGGGGATGACACCTGATAAACCTTTTAAGAAAAGTGCCAGAATCGTCGGTGAAGTACTCGGTAAATATCACCCGCACGGTGACTCAGCTGTTTATGAATCATTGGTACGTATGGCACAAGATTTCTCTACCCGTTATCAAACAATTGACGGGCATGGTAACTTTGGTTCTGTTGACGGTGACTCTGCTGCTGCTATGCGTTATACAGAAGCAAGAATGCATAAAATTACACAATCTATGCTTGCGGATATTGACTGCGAGACAGTAGATTTTACACCCAACTTTGACGGCTCATTGCAAGAACCGGCTGTTCTTCCCGTAAGACTGCCTATGCTCTTGTTAAACGGTGTTTCAGGTATTGCTGTAGGTATGGCAACAAATATCCCTCCTCACAACCTCAATGAAATTGTGGACGGAACAATCGCATTGATAGATAACCCGGAAATTACTGTTGAAGGCTTGATGGAGCATATCAAAGGACCTGACTTCCCTACAGCGGCTACTATTGTAGGCTTGCATGACATTAAACAGGCTTATATGACAGGACGCGGTTCCATAAAGATGAGAGCTGTTGCCCAGTTTGAGGAAATTCCTGGAGGTGGAGGTCGTCAGGCCAGAACAGCTATCATTGTTACAGAGCTTCCTTATCAGGTTAACAAAGCTATGCTTATTGAAAAAATAGCTGAGCTTGTTCGTGATAAAAAAATTGACGGAATCTCTGACCTTCGTGACGAATCTGACCGTGAAGGTATGAGAATTGTTATTGAATTAAAACGTGATGCAAAACCTGAAGTTGTTAAGAATAATCTGTTTAAATATACTCAACTGGCAACAACCTTTGGTGTAAACATGGTTGCGCTTGTTGGTAAACAACCGAGACTGCTTAACCTGTATGAAGTTTTGAATGAATTTGTTGAGCACAGGGTTGAAGTTGTTACAAGAAGAACAATTTTCTTCTTGAAAAAAGCAAAAATCAGAGCTCATATCTTGGCCGGTTTAATGATTGCATTGGGCAGCCTTGATGAAGTAATTGAGCTTATTAAAAAATCCAAAACAACAGATGAGGCCAGAGTCGGCTTGATGAGCAGATTTGGGCTGGATGTTGACCAGGCAAATGCAATTCTTGAAATGCAATTGAGACGTTTAACCGGCTTGGAACAGGATAAAATAAAAGCAGAGTATGAAGAATTAAAGAAAAAGATTGCAGAATACGAAGCCATCCTTGCTGACAGACAAAAGGTTCTTAATATCATTAAAGAAGAATTAACAGAAGATAAAGAAAAATACGGCGATGATAGAAGAACTCAGATTGTTCCAGAAGCCGATGAAATGACAATAGAAGATTTGACACCTAACGTGCCTATGGCAGTATTTATTACTCGTCAGGGCTACTTAAAGAGAATCTCTCTTGATACGTTTGAACGTCAAAACCGCGCTACTCGAGGCAAAGGCGGCATAAAGACAAAAGAGGATGATGATGTTGATCAGTTCTTTACTGCAATGATGCATGATAAAGTGCTATTCTTCTCTTCTAAAGGTACAGTATACAGCTTAAATGTATACGAATTCCCAGAAGGCGGAAGACAGGCAAAAGGGCTGCCTATTATCAACGTACTGCCTCTTGAACAGGATGAACAAATCACTGCTGTTGTACCGGTTAGCGATTTCAAATCTGTTTCCAACCTTATTATGCTTACACAAAAAGGTTATATTAAGAGAATTTCTCTGGATAACTTTGAAAATATCAGAAAAAGCGGCATAATTGCAATCGGTCTTGAAGATGGTGATACTCTCTGTTGGGTAAAACAAGCTCAGGACAATGATGAAGTAATCATCGGTACTTCTTGCGGTATGGCAATAAGATTCCCGATTAGTGATATGAGACCGCTTGGCAGAAGTGCACGCGGCGTAAATTCAATGAAATTGAGAGCCGGTGACAAGTTAATTGGCTGTGACATTGTTCCAAGGGATTATGATGCAGACTTGCTTGTTGTAACATCTGACGGCTTTGGTAAACGTTCTAAACTCTCTGAATTCAGACCTCAAAACAGAGGCGGAATAGGACTGATTGCAACGAAATTCAAATCTGCAGCATCAAGACTTGTTGCACTTACAATTGTTGAAGAATCAGATGAAATCATGGTCGTTACTCAAAACGGTGTAGTGTCAAGAATCAAAGCTGATTGTATTTCTCGTCAGGGCAGACCTGCAACCGGTGTTAAGATACAAAACCTTATGGAAGGTGATACCGTTTGTACTATCAATAAAATCGTTGATCCGGACTCTGATACAGATGAAAATGCTGATTGTAATCTTCCTGCAGAAACTCAAGCAGAAGATAACTCTGTTCAGCAATCAATGCTTGGTGGTTTGCAGCCTGAAACCGGTGAAGAATCAACTGAAGAATAAAAATCTGAAGTTTAATAAAAACAAAAAAGAGTTCTTTTTAAGAACTCTTTTTTGTTTGTTGATTTTGAAGTCTGTTTTTATGCAACACTGGCAGTAATTGAAGGCTCGAATACTTTCAAATCTATCAGTGCCTGTGCATATTGGTCTATAGGTCCGTCTTTAACCAGCCAGCCGTGATCTGCCTGCATAGATGCTTTTAGCATTTTTTCAAACTTGGGTTTGTCATTGTAAATTTCTACAGCTTTATTAAATATATTACCAAGATTTTGACCGTTAATTTGTACTGCATCAATTTTGGGATCAAACCTGTGCTGGAATTTGACAAACAAAGCATTTATTTCGTTTGTAAGATTTGCAGTCAGGCCGCCAACTTCATTTGGAATAGGAATAGAACCGTTGAATTTTGCATTTTCTTTGTGCACCAGTCCAAATGGTTCAAACCAGCTTGGCATAGGAGTAAAGTCACTCATCATCTTACAGCCGTCATATCTTCCAGGTTCGCTAAACAAGCCAGCTGCAACCATTCTTTTGGCTGCTTTGGGGTTTGTTTTTGCAAGCTCTGTTTTTGCATCAAGGAAGTATTGCATATATTTTGGATTTGCTCCTATCCCCTGTATGTAAAATACCGGATAGTTTGTTCCTTTGTAGTTTTTGTAAAACTCAAGAATACCTTTTGCATATATATTTACACCTTTTTGGTCTTCTATCCTGCCTGCAAGACAAAAGAATGGTGTGTCTGCATTTACACCGCTCAAGTCGGTGAGCTCAGGCATGTATAATTTTAACGGGTTGTTCGCACCTTTTGAATTTTTGGCAGTTTCTACTTCTTTTACTATTTTATCAACATAAACACCCTTGTTTTGATTGTGCCATTCTAATATATTCTGCTTTTTATTGTATGCTTTTATAGAATTTGGTGCCAGCTCAAGGTCTTTTTCCATTTGTCTTGCAACTTTGGCCGAAAGAATATTGTTCGACGTATCGCAGCCGTTATTAATTCCTTTGAGTGTTTTGACATCTTTAACAAGTTTGGGTTCCAAGCCGTTTCTTAAGACAATGCTTTTTATGTAATCTTGATCAGCATATTCAAATACTCTAGAGCGCATTTTGAATATATCATGAACCGAGCCGCCAAAACCGCTGTGTGAGGCAATATCAACTGCATATTGTTCTGAAACTGGAACCAGCAGATCGGAATAACTGGCGGCCATCATTTGCGGATTTACATCACGTCCTGTCATCATCGCATTCCAAAGATATTGCGGTAGTCCTGTACTGTTTTTCTTAATTGCAATATCAGGCATATGAGCATTTTCAACTATTTTTGCAGCGTGTTCTCCAAACATAATATTGAACATACGTTCCTGGCTGAATCCAACACTGCCTTTGTACTCTACGTTGTGTAAAATTGTTATAATAGGCATGTTTTGTAATTTATCTGCTTTTTGCGGATCATATCCGTAGAATTTTTTAACAGTTGACAGTTGTCTTAATATTGCTGATATGGGGCCTGTATGCCAGTCATTTCCGATAATAGCATCAGCACCAAGTTTTATATATTCTTTTTCCGGTTTTTGTGTTTTAGGATTGATAATCACATTTCCTTTTTCATCAAGTTTATCCAATGCTTTTAACACAAATTGACTTTCATCAGAGTGATAGAGCTGTTCTGTAAAGAATTTTGAAAAATAAGTCATCCTTTCAGTTTCTCCGGAAGAAAGTGTATCATTTCTGTATAGGTTAAATTTTTCACCTTCATTTAATGCTCTTGCTGATAAATCAAATTTGCCGGACTCGTAGAAGGCAGTTCTGTATTTTCCGTATGCTTCAATTTCTTTTGTTTCGTTATTTTTGACTATTCTGACAAAGTCTGTTTCGTATGCATTATTTTGCTTGAGTTTATCTGCAATTTGTTTTCTTAGATCTTTTGATAGTCTTTTTCGCAAACTGTTCCAATCAACAGGTGATTCTAATTTGTCAGTTATTAAAACATTTACTTTTTCTTTAACAAGGCCTTTTTCTGTATGAATGGGCACAAACATTTCTTGAACATTATTAAGCGTTGCAAGCACCTGAGTTTTTGTTTTATCTCCGTCAATTATTTTTTTGACATATTCGTACTGTCCTTCAAACTTTCCTGTTTCAGAAGAAATTTTTGCAACTTTTGAATAAAACTGGTTTTGTGCTGCCTGTCCGAGATATAAAGGTGTATCCAGAATCAATTCACCTTTTTGATGACCGTTCATAACAGCTGCCAGGTTTGTTGCTAAATCTTTTGGTACAACAGCCATTCCTCCTGCTTTTGTAAAGGGTACAAGCTCAGAAGTCGGCATTCTTACTATTGCATATCTCGGTGGTTTATTTGTTCTCGGAACAAGGCCGAATATACGTTTTGTTGATTCTGTTCTGAGTATATTTCTCATTTTTTCTTCAACTTTACCGGTAATTTCACTTACAATTGTGCCAAGGTTCATTTCCACACCATAGACATTTACTTTTCTTGTTTGATAAATACCAGGCACTTCAAAATTCGGTTTTGGTATATTGTCTATTCTATAGTTCAAAGAATTAATGTTTTCCTGTGTTTTATTACCAGCATTAGAGACGTCATTCTTTACATTATTTATGTTCTTTTCCAAATCATTTTTTGTGTTTTTTAAATTATTAGCAGCTTCTTCTATCTTGGATTTTGCATTTTTTAATTCTTCTGTCAGCTCGGAAATATTTTTGGAAAATTTGCCTTTTGACTTAACTCCCTTGTAAACAGCAAAACCAGCTGCCCCCAAAGAGGCAAGTGCTATTGCAGAGCTTACAAAAGCATAAGTTTTTTTTGTTTTTTGATTGTAGCCTGTTGTTGCAGCAGCCGGTGTTTGAGCGGAGTAGGCTCTGTTTTGATTGATAAAACCGGTAGCAAACGGAGCGAGTTTGTCCCCGCCAAAATTAATTTTTTGAATTGCACACATAAATAGTCCCTCTTTTTCTTACACAAGAATGCAAAAAATTTACTTGCGCCCCCAAAACGCAAAGCATTTAAATTTTTTAATTTGTGTAGTATGCAGTAATAAAAACACACATTTAAGCAAAGCTTAAACTGATATTTATTATAATTACAGGCATGTTCATTTGTCAATTAATACACATGTCTATAATTTTTGTAATTACTTTACTATTTATTATGTTTTTATGAAAATAAACTTGTACGGATAAAAAACATGAGGTGTATTATGAAAAAATCAATCCAGGATTTGGGTGACATCAAAGGTAAAAGAGCTCTCGTACGTGTAGACGTTAACGTTCCTATGGACGAAAACAAAAACGTTACAGATGATACAAGAATACAGGCTATCATCCCTACAGTTAGAGCTTTGCAGGAAAAAGGCGCTAAAATTATATTAATGGCTCACCTTGGCAGACCTAAAGGCGAATGGAAAGTTGAAGAATTTTCTCTTGAACCTGTTGCTAAATATATGTCTAAAGTATTGGGCGAAGATGTATTGTTTGTTAAATCACCTGTTGGTGAAGGTGCAGACAAAGAATTGGCTGAATTAAAAGACGGTCAGGTTGCTTTGCTCGAAAACATCAGATTCTACAAAGCAGAAGAAGCAAAAGACGATGATATGACTTTTGCTAACGAACTTGCTAAACTCGGTGACTTCTATGTAAATGATGCATTTGGTGCTGCACATAGAAACCACACTTCAACAGCTAAACTTGCTAAAGTTTTGAAACCGGCAGTATCAGGTTTGTTGATGGAAAAAGAAATCAGATGCCTTTCACAAGCTCTTGATAACCCTGTAAGACCGTTTACTGCTGTAGTTGGCGGTGCAAAAGTGTCTTCTAAAATCGGAGTTTTGGAAAACTTAATCGATAAAGTTGATAACCTGATTATTGGCGGCGGTATGGCTTATACATTTGTAAAAGCTAACGGCGGTAAAATCGGCAACTCTATCTGTGAAGATGACCAGATGGAAACAGCTAAAGCTATTGAAAAGAAAGCTGCTGACAAAGGTGTAAAAATTATCATGGCAACAGACGTGCTCGCAACAGATGATTTCTCTGGCAAAGGTACAAACAAAATCACTCCTGTTGACGCTATCCCTGACGGATTTGAAGGCGTTGATGCAGGCCCTGAAACACAAAAAGCTTTTGCTGATGTAATCAAATCTTCAAAAACTATTTTGATGAACGGCCCTGTTGGTGCTTTTGAAAACCCTGCTTTTGCAGAAGGTACAAAAGCTGTTTTAGAAGCTATTGTTGAAGCAACTAAAAACGGTGCAGTTTCTGTTATCGGTGGTGGCGACTCTGTTTCTGCTGCTAAACAATTCTGCAAAGCAGAAGACTTCACTCACGTTTCTACAGGCGGCGGTGCTTCCTTAGAATTTATCGAAGGTAAAGTGCTTCCTGGCGTTGCAGCTTTGGATGACAAGTAAGAAATAACTTTTTATTATAAAAAACAGTCTCTCTAAATTAAAATGAGAGGCTGTTTTTGTTTTCTTTTTTGATATTATAAAAAAGAAGGGATAAGAATATGAACAAAATTATTGAAATAGCCGAAGAAAAGGTACAAGAGTACTTTAAACGCGTTGATAAAATAAAAGAATTTAACCAGAATAAGGTTTTAGAAGCATTTAGAAAAAACAAAATAGGTCTGGAACATTTTGCTACAGTAAGCGGATACGGACACGATGATATGGGGCGTGAAGCTCTGGACAAAACTTTTGCAGATGTTTTTAATACAGAGGCTGCAATTGTAAGAAACCACTTTGTATCAGGTACTCACGCAATAGCCTGTGCTTTATTCGGAAACCTTCGCCACGGAGAAAAACTTGTTTCTGTTGTCGGAACTCCTTATGACACAATGGAAGAAGTAATAGGCACAAGAGGCAATTATAGAGCATCTCTTATGGGACACGGTGTTTTGTATGAAGAAATACCTCTTGTAAACAATACGGATGTGGATTTTGAAAAACTTGAAAAAACTATTGATAAATCTGTGAATATGGTTACAATTCAACGTTCAAGAGGCTATTCTACAAGAAAATCTCTTAACATAGAAACAACAAAAAAAGTCATTGATATAATTAAATCCCAAAATCCTGATTGTATCTGTTTTGTTGACAATTGCTACTGCGAATTTGTGGAAGAGAAAGAACCTCTTGAAATAGGTGCAGATATTGTTGCAGGCTCGTTAATCAAAAACCCCGGAGGCGGAATTGTCGAAACAGGCGGTTATATTGCAGGCAAACAGGAATTTGTTGAACAGGCTGCTTACAGATTAACAGCTCCGGGCATAGGTACAGAAGGCGGGGCAATGCTTAACCAGACAAGGTTGATTTTTCAAGGCTTGTTTATGGCGCCTTCAATTGTTGCAGATGCTGTAAAGGGCTCTATCCTTGCTTCACAGGTGTTTGAAGACATCGGCTTTATCTCAAATCCGAAACCCGCAACTCAAAGGACTGATTTGATACAAACAATAGCGTTTGGAAAACCGGAGCCGCTTCTGGCTTTTTGTAAAGCACTTCAACATAATTCTCCTATAGAATCATACCTTACACCTGTTCCAGATTGTGTGCCGGGATATGATGACAAACTTATTATGGCAGGAGGAAGCTTTATAGAAGGGTCTACAATCGAGCTCTCTGCTGACGGCCCTATGAGAGAGCCTTATGCTGCTTATATGCAAGGCGGGTTGAATTATGCCCATGTCAAAATTGCTTTAGACGGTGTTTTAAAAGAATTAGGCCTTTAATCTTAAGCACGCAATTTTTTTGATTGATTTGTTTTTATATAAACAGGTTAGTCAATATAGGTTGTTTTATGGGCTTAAACATAAACGGTTTAAAAACAGCATTTACAAAAGTAAATTCAAAAGGTGCATCATTATTGAGAAAAGAAACATCTCTTGATGCTTTAAAAGCAGCTCAAGAGGGTGTTATTGTCCCCCAAAATGCAAAAACATATGATGCTGTTCGTGTAGGCAGAAATTTTAAACCGGATGAGTCTTATACAGATATTTTTACATTTAGGGATGCCGGTGGAAATATTGTTAAACGTTATACAAGACAGGTTGATGGCAAGAACATAAAAGAAACAACAAAAGGTTTTGAAAATATATATCCGTGGGAAAAAGACCTTGATGAATTCGGGGATGAAGTTTTGGAAATTTCCGCAAGAAAAGTCCGCAGCCACGTGCGAGAAAACGGAAAAATTTCTAAAATAACAGAAGATGTTTTTGCTGTTACTGATGAAGCAAAACCTGTTGTTACGCATTCTCAAAAAATAATAACACGTGGAGAGGATAACATTTATAAAAGTACAAATTACGAAACCTTTTTGCTTGAACAAAGACAAAACGGTACAAAGCCTTCATATATTAAAAATGAGTATGAAATTGACAAACATGCAAACGGATATTTTGATCTGACTAAGTCAGAAGCTTCCTCCCCTGAGTTAAAAGAAATTGCGCAAAATTCTTATTTATTGCCGTATGTAAGCAAGACCAACAAGTTTGCTCACAGAATGAGCCAGGCCGCTATTGAAGACGGTAATTTTATATTATCTCCTAGTGTCAATTTGTATAAAAAAACGTCATCAACAGCTGGTTTTTGCAGTGCGGATGATGTTTATATCAATTTAAAAAG
Organism: Clostridium sp. K4410.MGS-306; assembly: GCA_000980375.1. Lineage (GTDB taxonomy): Bacteria > Cyanobacteriota > Vampirovibrionia > Gastranaerophilales > Gastranaerophilaceae > Limenecus > Limenecus avicola. Next base: position 16,104 of record LARD01000001.1, read on the forward strand.
TTCAAAAGATTTGTCTATGCCAAGAGAATCTCTCACCGAGACAATAGGGCACGAGGTTAGCCATGCAAAATGGAATGAGCGTGTTATACGTAGAGAAATGTATCAATTTGGATTGAACAATCGTTATATAAGCGACTACAGTCCTGCAGAAAGAATCAAAATCAAAATGTATGCTGATGCCGCAAAAACTGTTGCCGACCCAAGAAAAGACTTTAAAAAATACTATGAAAATTTTAGAGAAGTAACGGCAAGAGAAGAAGGCAAAAAAGCTGTAAGAAAATATTTTGCACTTAAAAACTCAATCGACAATCAGTTTCCTTATTTACACGGATTCCAATTCTATCCTCCGGTACATAATGAGGATGATATTAGGGGATTGATTAGTTTTATAGGTTCATTGAAATAGTACAAGTTCTTAAAAAGCTCTCAAAACGGGAGCTTTTTTGTTGTAAAAATCTGCTGTAAAATCGCTATTTTGTTTGTATTAAAAATAGGTTTGTATTACCATATAAGTATGTAGTTTGGTATTGGTATAAGAATAAGGAGGTAGTTATATTATGCCAGGTAAAACAATAACAGTTGATGGTAACTACGCTGCTGCGCATGTTGCGTATGCATTAAGCGAAGTATCAGCAATTTACCCTATTACTCCTTCATCTACAATGGGTGAATGGGTCGATGAATGGGCATCACAACACAAGAAAAACATCTGGGGCAAAGAAGTAAGAGTTGCAGAAATGCAATCTGAAGCCGGCGCAGCAGGTGCTGTTCACGGTTCACTTGCAGCAGGTGCTTTGACTTCTACATATACAGCATCTCAAGGCTTGCTTTTGATGATTCCTGTTATGCACAAAGTAGCAGGTGAAATGCTTCCGCACGTAATCCACGTATCAGCTCGTGCATTGGCTGCTCAATCATTAGCAATCTTTGGAGACCACACAGACGTTATGGGCTGCCGTAACACAGGTTATGCAATGTTGGCTGCCAACTCTGTTCAAGAAGAAATGGATATGGCTTTAGTTGCTCACCTTGCAACTTACAAATCAAAAGTTCCTTTCTTGCAATTCTTTGACGGTTTCAGAACTTCTCACGAAATTCACAAAATCGAAGAAATCTCTTACGAAGATATTGCTAAATTAGTTGAACCTAAATACATTGAAGAATTCAGAAACAGAGCTATGAGACCCGAAGCTCCTATTTGTAAAGTAGGTGCTCAAAACACAGATGTTTACTTCCAGGGTCGTGAAACTGTTAATAAATACTATGATGCAGTACCTGATATTGTTCAGGAATACATGGATAAAGTTGCTGCTGTAACAGGCAGACAATATCATCCGTTTGATTACGTTGGTGCGCCTGATGCTACTGATGTAATTGTTGCTATCGGTTCAGGCTGTGAAACTATTGAAGAAACAATTGAATACCTCAATGCAACACGCGGAACTAAATACGGTTTGGTTAAAGTTAGATTGTACAGACCGTTTGATGTAAAACGCTTCAACGAAGCACTGCCTAAATCAGTTAAACGCATCACTGTTTTAGACAGAACAAAAGAACCTGGTTCTATCGGTGAACCTTTGTACATCGATGTTGTTGCAGCTCTGGAAAACAAAGATATCAGAGTTATCGGCGGACGTTACGGTTTATCTTCTAAAGAATTTACACCTTCAATGGTTCTCGCTATCTACAAACACGCTGAAAACAATGGTTTCCACGGCTTTACAGTAGGTATCGAAGACGACGTTACAAACCTTTCTTTAAAAGTTGAAGAAGAAATTGTTACAGAACCTGAAGGCACTACAAACTGTATGTTCTGGGGTCTGGGTTCAGACGGTACTGTTGGTGCTAATAAAAGCTCTATCAAGATTATCGGTCAGTATACAAACAAAGATGCTCAAGCATACTTTGCTTATGACTCTAAAAAATCTTTTGGTGTAACAGTTTCTCACTTGAGATTCGGTGACAAGGCTATTAAATCAACTTACCTTATCACAGCTCCTGACTTTGTATCTTGCTCAACTCACTCTTATATCGGCAGATATGACTTGTTGAAAGGTATCAAAGAAGGCGGTGTATTCCTTCTTAACAGCCCTTGGTCTAAAGAAGAAGCATTCTCTCACTTAACAAGAGATATGCAAGAAACTATCATCAATAAGAAAATCAAATTCTACAACATTGATGCAGAATCTCTTATTGAAAAACAACCGGGCTTAAGAGGTAAAGGTGCTAACACAGTAATGATGGTAGCTTACTTCAAGGTATCAGGTATCATTCCTTTTGAACAAGCTTTGGAAGGTATGAGAGAAATGACTAAGAAAACCTTTAAGAAAAAAGGCGACGATGTTGTTAACATGAACCTTGCTTTGATCGACGCAGCTGTTGATGCTTGTGAAGAAGTTATTGTTCCTGCTTCATTAGACGGTGTTTGCTCAGCAGATCCTGTGAAATTCATCTCTGATGATGCTTCAGAATTTGCTAAAAAAATCATTGAACCTTCAATGAGACAAAAAGGCGATGACATACCAGTATCAGCTATGTCAGTTGACGGTGTAATCCCGACAGGTACTTCTTGTCTTGAAAAACGTGCTATTGCACCGAGAGTTCCTCACTGGAATTCAGAAGCTTGTATCCAATGCGGTATCTGTGCTTCTGCATGTCCTCATGCAGCAATCAGAACTAAATTGATTGAAAAGGAAAATCTTAAAGATGCTCCTGAATCATTCAATACAATTGAAGCAAAACCAAATGCAAATGGTGAACACTTCAAAGTTCAAGTTTATTGCAAAGATTGTACAGGCTGCGGTGTTTGTGTGGATCAATGTCCTGCTAACAAAAACCCTGAAAAACAAGCTCTTACTTGGTCAACTATTGAAAAAGAAGAAGCAGCTTGTGAAGTTGTTAATGAAAAATTCTTTGACGAATTACCTGATAACGTTATGGGTAAAAACACTACAAAAACTATCAAAGGCGCTATGCTTAGAAAACCGTTATTCGAATTCTCCGGCGCTTGTGCTGGTTGTGGTGAAACTCCTTACGTTAAACTGGTTTCTCAATTGTTCGGTGAAAATGCTATCGTTGCTAACGCAACAGGTTGTTCTTCAATCTACTCAGGTACATTCCCGACAATTCCTTACACAACTACAAAAGCAGGCAGAGGTCCGGCTTGGGCAAACTCATTGTTCGAAGACAACGCTGAGTTCGGCTTTGGTATGAGACTTGCTGTTGAGCAAAACAGAGACACTTTGAGAACATTTGCTCAAAAAGTTATCGAAAATGAAAAAACTCCTGCTGACCTTAGAGAAGCATTGACAGAAGCTTTGACTCACTTTGATAACTCAAAGACAGAAGAAGCTGTTGCTGCTCAAGATAAAGCTAAAGCTGTTCTTGCTAAGTATGCAGATGTTGATTGTGCTGATCTTGCTAAAGTAAGAGAGCTCCAGGACTACTTCACTGACAAATCTGTATGGATTATTGGTGGTGACGGATGGGCTAACGATATCGGATACGGCGGTATTGACCACGTTCTTGCACAAAACAAAAACGTAAATATCCTTGTACTCGATACAGAAGTTTACTCTAACACAGGCGGTCAGGCTTCTAAATCTACACCTACAGGTGCAGTAGCTAAATTTGCTACAGGCGGTAAGAAAACTTACAAGAAAAATATGGGCTTGATGAGTATGTCTTACGGCTATGTATATGTAGCATCAGTTGCTTTAGGTGCTGACAGAGCTCAAACTCTTAAAGCATTCCAGGAAGCTGAAGCATATGATGGACCTTCTATCATCTTTGCTTATGCTCCTTGTATCGCACACGGTATCGACATGAGTAAAACTCAGACAGAACAAAAACGTGCTGTTGAAGCAGGATACTTCCCGCTTTACAGATACAACCCTGCTAACGAACAACCGTTCAGCTGGGATGCTAAAGATCCTAAAGGCAGCTATCAAGAATTCATTAAGAGCGAAGGACGTTATAAACAATTGGCAAAAACTAACCCTGACGCTGCTGAAGAACTCTATCAAAAAGCTGAAGAAGATGCAGCTAAGAGAATGGCTGTGTTCAAAGCTATCGGTGAACTTATTAAATAAGTTTGTCAGGCAAATAAAAAGAGGTATCGGAAACGGTACCTCTTTTTTTATGTTCTTGTGTTTTTAATTAGAGCAATTGTTAAACAACTATTGTTGAAGAGGACGTTACTTTTTGTTGCGCTGCTAGCTCCGGATGTTTGAGTTTTACAAAGCCGGGAACAACGTTTTTGGCTGCTTTAAGTTTGGCGTATTGCTCGTTTAGCTTTGCTTTTTCTCTGGCGGTTGCAGTTTTTGCTTGATTGTTCATCTGGTTATAAAGCTCTTTTTCAACGGCATTGCCTTTGATGTAAACGTCCATTTCTTTTCCCTTTTTGAAGGTTTTTACATCGGCTGCGTATAAGGCTTTTGGCATGTTGTACAGTGTATAAATTACTGCGCAGATTGCAACAAAGCCGGCAATAACAGCAAGAGGTGCTCCGATTTTTTGGATTGTGGTGAGTTTTTCACCCGGTTTCATATTACGTTTAAGGATTTTCTTCGAGATTTTTTCTGACATCTCTCCAAGGAACTGCGCTCCGTCTCCGTCGTCTGCGATTGCAAATAGCAGCCTTGCACCTGCTATGAGACCTGCACCTACTGTTGCAAGTATTGCAGTTGAACGCTCTCCGCTTTTTTTTATCGGATTTTTATCATACACGGGCTTTATATCAGCGCGAGGCTCCGTTTTTGAAGCCGTGTCTGTGTTTTTTGCTGATGCCGTGAATGCCATACTGTGGTTATTTTTTACGGCTGAAATTATCATATCTTTTTTGTCTCTCGATGATTAGTGTTGAACTAATAATGCTTGTGCTCTGTTAGCTGTTTGGAGCTTGAGATTGTCATCGAGCTTTTTGTCTAACGATACTTCAGGATCTAAAACTTCTTTGTGAACTTCTTCTGTCAAAGCTGATTTGAGCTCTTTGTCTCTTGAGTAAACGTCCATTTCTTTTTCTCTTGCAAAAGCGTTTACTGCTGTGTTGTATAATTTTGAAGGAAGTGCCAACGCTGCTGTTACAACTGCTGTACCAACACCGATTAATGCTGATTTTTTAGTACCGATTTTAAGACAGCTGACAAGACCGCCGACTACAGCACCAAGAACAGCAGAACCACCAATTACTGATAAAGTAGCAAGTGCTTTTTCTTTTTTGCGAGAAATAGGATTTTCATAACCAGAAGCTGCCTTTTGTTCAGCTTTCTGGCTTTGGTCTTGGCCAAAGCTTGCTCTTGATATAGTGTTCAACATACCTACACGTGCTACATTCATCTTTGTTCTCCTTAAATAATTAATAACCTCTTGTGACCGTTTTAACATTCGTAAATGATTTTTTTTGCCAGTTTTTAATGTAAAGATTTACAATATTTTATAAATCAACGAGCCTCTGTCTCTTTGTTCGCAAGAGAAAGAAAATGCCTCTTCCATATGTTTTTGCGCAGCTTCAAGCTTGTCTGCATCATTTGCATAGAGCGTTGCAACGACTTCACCCTGTTTGACAGGCTCAGCACAAATTTTGTTAAGATAAATCCCGGCTGAGTAATCAATCTGGTCGGTTTTCTTTTCTCTGCCTGCACCTAATATTTTACAGGCATAAGCTGTCTTGTACGCATCAATGTTCCAAACAAATCCGTCTTGCGGTGCTTTTACCTGAAAAGCATAATTTGGCTGCGGGAAAAGCCTGTAATTTTCTATTACATCAGGATTTCCGCTTTGAGAGATGATTAACTTTTTAAAATATTCCAGTCCTCTTCCTGATGTTATTGCATCAGACACTTTTGAATATGCCTCTTCTTTTGTATTTGCCAACCCCAGCTGTGTTAGAGTGAGAGCTGCCATTTCATAAGTGAGTTCTTTTATATCCGGTGTCATATTACCTTTTAAAAACTCTATAGACTCTATTACCTCAATTGCATTGCCAACAGCTCTGCCCAGAGGCTGCTCCATTGAGGTAATTACCGCATGGAATTTCTTACCAAGTTTTTCTGCAATATTTACCATCCACTGTGCAAGCTCTTGCGCTTCTTGCGGAGTTTTCAGAAATGCACCGGAGCCGTATTTCACATCCAGCACAACATAATCTGCACCGGATGCTATTTTTTTAGATACAACAGATGACGCAATCAATGGTATTGCATCCACTGTTGCAGTTACATCTCTTAAGGCATAGAGCTTGCCGTCAGCAGGCGTAAGGCGGCCTGTTTGAGACCCTATTGCAAGACCTGTTTCTTTAACTTTTTCAATCAATTCTTCTATCTCAAGGTTTGTTTTAAAACCCGGTATTGCCTCAAGCTTATCAATTGTTCCACCGGTGTGCCCCAGCCCTCTTCCTGAAAGCTTTGCAATTGGCACATTGCATGCTGCAAGCAACGGGATAAGGATGAGTGTGATTTTGTCGCCTACTCCGCCTGTTGAGTGTTTATCCGCAATATGTCTGCAGTTTTCATTTCTTATAGGAGATAAATCAATTGTCTCGCCCGAATCAATTATTGCTTTTGTCAGATTTGCTGTCTCATCAAGAGTCATACCTTTAAAATACACGGCCATAAGCCAGGCTGAAACCTGATAATCTTCAGCCGTAGCGTTCATTATTGAATTAACAATAAAGCTGATTTCTTCGTTTGTGTGTTCATGCCCTTTTTTCTTTTTATCAATTAAATCAACAAATCTCACAAAATACCTCAGTTCTTTTATTTAAGGATAACATAAATTATATCATATGTTTCTTTTGTAAAATTTAACTATGTTTAAAAAAACAATCTTCGTGGAATAGTAACACATGAGGTTACTTCGAAACATGAGGATAGTAATTATGGAAAAGTTTGTTTTGTGTTCCTGCAAACCCGCTCGTAGTGCTGATTTATGTTGCGGGGGGGGGGGGCTGGATGCCAATAAAATCAATATTGTGTGTGGCATCGCTTGCGGCATTTTTGTGCATTAATCTCCCCGCATTTGCCGATATCACCCTGCCGCAAGATACAAACACAGACAACCATGCCTATACCTTGACAAAAGTTGACCAACAGGGCGAAAACACCATAACAAAATACGAATGGAGCGAAGAACAAAACAAACTCGTCCCCGTGAATTATCGTGTTGACCTGAAAAAAAAACAATACGGCAACTCAAATGGAGAAACAACTCTTATTTACGGCTGGGAAAAGAATCCTGATACAAACTTCCTTGAATTCAAAAAAGACCCAACAAATCCTGTAGACCAGACAATAACATACACTTACAATAAAGCTGATGAGCAACAGAAATTAGATAATAGAGCTGACAATTCCGACAAGACAATAACAGGTGTGTTTGTTGGACAAACTGGTACTGAACAGGGCGGAGGTGCGATATTTAATAATTATTTACTCCCAATACTTGGTGATATCAATGCTGATTTTGTTGGCAACTACATATCCTCCTCTTCCAGTGATGCTGATGGCGGAGCAATTTATAATCAAGGAATAATCAGAAACATAACCGGCGATTTCATTGGTAACTATGCATCTTCATCTAGCTCTTCCAAACTTGACGCTGCTTTAGGTGGAGCAATTTATAATCACAGAATAAGAGAAGATATAACTAAAGGAACAATCGGAGATATAACCGGCGACTTCATAGGCAATTACGCATCTTCCACAATTACCGAAGCTTATGGCGGAGCAATTTATAACGCTAATGGAGCAGTAATCGGAAACATAACCGGTGATTTCATAGGCAACTATGTTTCTGGTTCTGATCCTTTGGCCCTAGGCGGTGCAATTTTTAATGATTGCACTATGAGTGGTTATAATAGCTTAATAGGCGATATAACAGGCGATTTCATCGGTAACTATGCAAAAATAGAAGGGGAGCTTGCCACAGGCGGAGCAATTTATAACGGTACTGGAGCAGTAATCGGAAATATAACAGGGGATTTCATAGGCAACTATGTTTCTGGTGTTAGTGCCGCAGGCGGTGCAATAAGTAATGATGGAACAATCGGAAAAACAGACGAAGATGGCAATCTTATCGGAGGAATCTACGGCTCCTTCATTAACAATTACGCCAAAATAGAATCAGATTCTAACTTGGTCCTGGGCGGAGCCGTGTATACAGCCAGAGACATGAACTTCATAGCCGACAATCAAACAAACTATTTCTCCGGCAACTACACGGAAGACTGCAGGGGTAAGACACCCAACGCAATCTTCGTAGAAACCTCTTCACCATCTCCGGCAACCCAACCAACAATCAAACTAATAGCCCAAAACAACGGCCAAATAATCTTCAATGACCAAATAGACGGAGGCAAGCCCACAGCCCTAACAACTATCCCAACAACTATCGACCGCACAAACCAATACAACCTGGCACTAACCGGCGATAAAACCGGCACAATCCACCTGAATAACGAAGTAATAAACGCCAACGCAACAAGCGAAAATGTAACCCTGAACCTTGGCAAGAATAACGTGTTCGAACAATCAAACTTTACAATAACCTCAGGTTCCTTAGGCTTTATAAACGGAATTGCCGAACAACAAATCATGCAATCCGCCAACATCAACGGAAACATAAAGCTTGCCGTAGACGTCGACCTCGCCGCTGAAAAAATGGACACCCTCCCGGATAATGTAGCAGTCTCTAAAGACGCCCAAATCAACGTAAACCACCTGAACCTAATATCAGACGCAAATAAAGATATCACAAATATCCAATTCGCCCCGGATGCCTATAAATCACAAGTATCCTACACAGGCTCAAATCCCGTAGCCTACTCCCCCATCTGGAAATACGACGTGGACTACCTAAAAGAAACAGGCGAATTCCTCTTCACCCGCGGAGCCTCCTCCACAGGCAACCCATCAGACAACTACAACCCCGCAGTCCTCGCCCCATCCGTCGCAACCCAAGCCGGAGCCTACACAACCCAGCTTCAAACCTTCAACTACGCCTTCCAACACTCGGATAACTTCATGAATATCCCCTACCTCGAAAGATTATCAATCAAAAATCAAAATAAATACGCTTTATCCCCCACAGCTGATGCAACAGACGTAGGCACCTTCTCCCCTCTTCTCACCAAACACTACCACAACGGCTTCTGGTTTAAACCCTACGCAAGCTTCGAAAATATTCCGCTCAAAAACGGCCCCAAAGTCTCAAACATCAACTACGGCACCCTGGTAGGCTATGACACTGAAATGAAAACCTTAAAACACGGCATAGATAGAGTCCTCACAGCCTACATAGGCTACAACGGCGCCAGCCAACGCTACTCAGGCGTAGACGCCTACCAAAACGGCGGCCTGATAGGTACAACGGCAACCTTCTATAAAGGCAACTTCTTCAACGCCACAACCCTTTCCGTAGGGGCCTCAGCCGGCTCCGCCTCAAACATGTTTGGCTCAGAAAACTACACAATGCTCATGGCCGGCATAGGCAACAAAACCGGCTACAACTTCGAATTCCTCCAAGGCAAAGCCATACTCCAACCAAGTATGCTATTAAGCTATACATTCGTAAATACCTTCGACTACACAAACTCCGCCGGTCTTAGAATAAAAAGTGACCCGCTAAACGCCATCCAACTTGCCCCCGGCATAAAACTCATAGGCAACACAAAATCAGGCTGGCAACCATACGCAAGCGTAGCAATGGTGTGGAACCTGCTGGATGACACAAAAGTGACAGCCAACGACACAAGACTGCCCGAAATGAGCATAAAACCATACGTGCAATACGGTGTAGGGGTCCAAAAATGCTTCAAAGACGATAAAATGACAGCGTTTGGCCAAGCCATGGTGCACAACGGAGGGCGCAACGGAATATCTCTGACTGCAGGCCTTCGCTGGAGGGTGGGGAAGGAGTAGTAGATAAAAAAAATGGGACCTTTTTGGCCCCATTTTTTATTATTTTTTCGCAGGTTTAAATCTTGGTGAATTTAAATAATTTATAACATCTTGTGACAAATCAACACCACCTGTAAATATTACTCTGTAATCAAGCACTATATCAATTTTTTTATCGGCTGCAACTGCTTTTGTTGCTTGCAGAATATTGCTTTCTACTTCTTGTGCTCTTTTTAGTTTGAGTTTATCAAATTCATCATTTTTAAGTTTAAAATCCTTTTGAACCTGATCCTCAAAGTTCTTTTTGTTGATAGGAGAATCGATATTTTTGTATTGTTTCTCTTTATCCATTAAGTATTGTTGCAGCTCAAGATATTTTGTATCAATTTCTTTATAAGCTGATTTTGCGTATTCATAGTTTGATTCAACAGTTTTGTAGTTAACATAACCTATGGTTTGTGCGTTAGCTGTTGTGCTCAATGCCCCCAAACCCAGCACTACTGCTGCTGAAACTAACAGGGCTTTTAATTTTTTCATGATATATTACTCCTCATCCCGTTTTCTTATCCTGTATAATTAAAAATTTTAGCAATAATTGTATGTAAAGACAAGTGAAAAAATTTGAGTTTAATTATATAATTACTTATACTAAGTCAAATATTATATGCAATGAATATAAAAATATTAAAAATTATATTAATTACAATTATCGTGATTACGGCAGTTATCGAGGGCTTGTACCTTGCTGTTTTGCCTGCGTGGGTAAATTCTGTTTTAAAAACTGATAAAATTTCCGCCTATCTGAATTCAAAAACAGGACTGAAACTGGCTTATGACAACGCAAAGATAACAACATATCCTCTGTTTAGTATAAAACTGTATGTCAAAAATCCTGATTTAAAAGATAAAATAGACAACCAGATTCTTAAAGCAGACGAGCTTGAAGCTACTGTTTTTGTTCCTTCAATTTTGCTTAAAAAAATCACCTTAAAATCTGTTAAAGCAAAGGCACTAAACTTTACTGTTATAAGAACAATAGACAAAAAATTCTGTCTTGGCTCTTATCCTTTGAATCTAAACTTTGATCCGAGACAGGATATCAACCTTGATATAGACTTTTTGAACATATCTGATACTAATATCATATTTTATGACAGACTTGTAAATCACAAGCTTCAGGCCGTTATTTCAAATGCAGATGTTACTTACAAAAAAAATAAAAAAATAAAAGCAATTGTAAAAGCAAATATCCTTGTTAATGACAAACAAAAATCAGTGATAGATATCGATTTTGCTTCAAAACTTCCTGTGTCAAAGGGTTTTAAAACAGGAAAAGTGAAATGTCTGTGTAATATAAAAAATATTGATTTGTCAGATTATTCAAAATATTTTGCTTATCTCACAGGCAAAGATATCCTAGGCGCAAATGGCATAATAAACATCCACACCCAGTGTGATAATAAAGGCGGTCTTGTTGTTGAGTCTGAAATGTCAGATTTTTCGCTAAATATGAAAAATCCACTGGACTCAATAAAGTCAAACAGTGATATAAAAGCAATATCTCTTGTTGATTTTAATAAAAATGTATTGCATATACAAAAAACAAAAATAACTGCTGCTGACTGGCAGTTGGATATTGCGGGTGATATTAAAGACTATGCTTCGGAAAATCCTAAATTTGACTTAAAAATTGATATTCCGAAATCCGATATACATTCTATGTATTGGCTGATTCCTTCTATTGACGGCGACCCTCAGGATGTTATGCAAAAATTTAAAAAATACGGTGCCTGGGGTAAAGCTCACGGAAATCTGACGGTAAAAGGCAATGCAAAAAATCCAGAGGTTTATGGTGATTTGACGGCAGAAGATGTCTATATTGTAAAAGACAACCCTCTTGTTCCTCATTGTAAAATTTTTGCTGCTTTTTTAAAAGATAAAGTCAAAATTAAAACCAGAGTTTTTGCAGGTTTTGGCGAATATGTTGATGTTGATGGTATAGCAGAAATGAAAATCAACGGAGCAGGTGATTTTCATGTTTCTTCTTCAAAAAATGTAGATCTCTCTACTGCCGAGTATATGCTTGTGCCGGTGCATGAGGTTGTGGGATTTGATCTTGGCCCTGTGCCGTATATGGATATTAAAGGCAAAGGTAATATTGATATACATACCTTAGGAACCGTGACAGACGGTGAGGTTTACGGTCAATTCAACTACAAAAATACGACGGTTTCTCTGGATGGGCTTAATACTGTTATAAATGGTGCTAACGGAGCACTTGAGTTTAAAGGCAAAGATATGCATTTTTACTCAACTTCCGGTTTTATAAAAAATCAACCTGTAAAAATAGATGGAAAGGCAAACCTCGCAGGTGATATAGATTTTGATGTTACATCACCGGCCATTGATGCAGCAGATTTATTCGAAATACTTACAACAAGCCCTATGCTTGATTCAAAAAAAGCAATGGTTGACCCTGTAGAAGCCGTTTCGGGCAAAGTCAGCGTCGCATTAAAGCTCAAAGGTATTGTAAAAGATTTCAGCTCAATTTTAGGCAATGAAACATTAAATATCTCTGGTAAAATAGATTTTAAAAACAGCACGGGTAAACTAAAGTTTGCTCCTATTGCTTTACAGAAAATCAGCGGTAAGGGTGAGTTTAATGACACGGATTGGAAGGCTGATTTAACAGGCTTTATAGGCTCATCAAAAGTTTTTGTAAACGGTTTTTGTAAAGACGGCAGAACAGATTTAAAGGCTAATGCCTCCTCTGTTAAAACCGATGAAATTATTGCTCTTGTTTCAAACACAGATAAATTGCAAATACCCAAATTGCCCTTGACGCATTCTCTTGTTACTTTTAATGCCCACTACAAATCAAATACTCCTCAAGTTGATTTGAATAAATTGAGTGCAAAAGGCTATTTTCATCCGGAAACGAGAAATGATGATTTTATAATTTCTTCCGGAAATTTTGCTTTGAACAATGGCAATTTCGAGTTAAAGAATTTTAATGCAAAATTGTTTAATTCAAAAATATATGCACATGCAAAAGTTCAAAATTTGTTTTCTCAAAACTACAGAGCCGATGGAAACTTGAATATCTCCAACTTTGATGTGTCCTCATTAAATGCAATGAAAAAGATGGCATTCTTGCCTCCTAACCTGAAAAAACTGCTAATTGCTTACGAAAATTATTCCGGACGTGCAGATGTAAATTTGAATTGCAGGAACAATAAACTTAAAGGTAAAATTGCACTAAAAGATATTAAATTTGAGCACAGCTATTTTAAAACACCTGTATCAGTTGACAGAGGCGATATTTTGCTTGATGGTACAAAGATTTCTATGAATTCTCTGGTTGCTCAAATAGATAACACACCGGTGTTTTTGAATGTATCTTTATGGGATTTGGACAAGACTTTAAAAGTAAGCGGTTATTTTACTACCAAATTTAGCGAATATTTTGCTAATAAATATATCAACAGCTTTTTGACTTACCCGATTAAACCTAAAGGCGATATTACAATTACAGCTGATATCAGCGGAAATATTAACAACCTTCGTATTAGGCCAAAAATGAAGTTTGCACCGGAATCTGATATTTATTACATGGGTGCAAATCTTGGTGATGAAAGCGAAGAAAGAGAAATAAACGCTGATATAAATGTTACGTCTAACAATGTTGTTTATCTCAAAAATCTCGAATACCTACGGTTTATGACTTCTCAAAATTCCCGTGCATATCCAATTACTGTGCTGTATGCAAACGGAATAATCAACCTGACAAAAAATAAAAAAGATATTTATATAAGAAATTTGAATATTGAAACGAAAAATAACGCTAACGTTAAAATGTTTAACGTTATATTCAAAAAATCAGTTTTGAAAAAGGGAATGTTCAATTGCAAATTAAATGTAAAAGGCAATATAAACAATCCGCATATTCTTGGTTTTGTTTCTATGGACAATTTAGATATGCCTTTGTTTGATACAACTTTGCAGGATATCTCTGTAAAATTTAAGGATAAAACCGTAGATGTAAGAGCAAGCGGAATGGTTCTGGCTTCGGATTTTGTATTGTTATCAACTATAAGAAATGATTTTAAACCTCCAATTGTAATAGAAAATCTTGAATTAAAATCTCAAAAACTCAATTTGGATACTCTGGTTGACTCTCTTACCACAATCCCTACTCCTAATACTGCAGTTAAGCTTGTTGAAACAGGAAAAACTTCTGTAAAAATGCCGTTAAACGTTTCAGATTTTATTATCAAAAAAGGAAGCATGACTGCTGAAAATATTGTTATCAGGGACCTCAATGCTACAAATTACGAAGCAGACTTTGTTCTTGGCAAGGATATGATATTGAACTTGAACAAACTGGGCTTTGATGTGACAACAGGTAAAATGACAGGTACTGCTGTTTATAACTTTGATAACGGGCGTATAAAAGCCAATGTATCAGCTTATAATGTAGATTCAAACAAGGTTGCGTCTTCTTTATTCGGGTTTAAAGATCAGATATTCGGTAATGCCAATGGTAATATCGTAATCACTACAAAAGGTAGCTCTGAAGAAGAACGTATAAAAAATATGTTCGGGTATGTATATTTTGAAATAACCGACGGAAAAATGCCTAAATTAGGTTCTGTAGAATATCTTTTAAAAGCAGGCAACTTTATAAAAAGCGGTATTACAGGGGTGAGTTTGAATAATCTACTTGCTCTTATTGCTCCCGTCAAAACAGGTTATTTTGACTCTATCAAAGGTAATTTTGCACTCAAAAACGGTGTTGCACAGGATATTGAAGTCTATTCAAAAGGTGACAACTTGAATATGTATATTAACGGTGAGTTTGATATCTTACAAAACTATGCAAACCTCAGAGTGTTTGGCAGACTTACAAAACGAGCATCCAATATACTTGGCCCTGTTGGCAATGTTTCTTTCAACTCTCTTTTGAGCTCAATACCCGGCTTAAAAATGAACAAAAATGATAAAAGCGGAATTATAAAAGATATTAACAAAATCCCCGGAGTTGAACTTAGCGACCAGCAGTACAGAGTGTTCACCGTAAAAATAGATGGCGATATTGATAAAGAAAAATATGTTAAAAACTTCCGTTGGATAGAATAACCTTATATAGCAGGTTTAGCTGTACCGTCAATTTTAACATTTTGAGGTTTTAAAAAAGGTTTTTTATCATATTTTATTTGTAATTCATAGTAATAATACGGGGCTTCATACAATGCAGGAGCAGATATATGATAAATACCTCTGTCATCTCTTTTGACAAACTCTCTGTGATAATGACCTGAACAGATGGCAAGTATGTTATCATGTCTTCTAATCACTGCATTAAACTCATCTTTTTCCAAAATGTTGTGTGACGGGCTTTCGTATGGTTCTACAAATGGAACATGCTGGAATATTATTGCTTTTTTGTTTTTATTTTTGCTTAATGTTTCATCAAGAAATTTTAGAGTTTTGTCATTATACATACCATGAGTACTTGGCATACCTGATGATACGTTATCAAGAACAATAGCTATAATATCTGCGGATGGATAAAAGTAATATGATGTCGCTTCTTTTTTTTGTGTTTTATTGTATTCATGCACAATCTTTGCATATTCTTCCTTTGTGAGTCCTGATATTTTGTGTGTATCATGATTTCCCGGCACAAGATAATAAGGTGTTTTTATTTTTTTTACAGTATTTAAAAAGGCTACCAGATTCTTTTTATTAGATTTATCTATGTTGTCGCCTAAAAATACAACATAATCATATTTGTTTTCATTAATTCTATCGATTAATCCGTTTAAAGCTTTTGCTCCGTTTGTAAACTTTCTGTTTTCTGTTTCTGTAATTGAGGAGTAATGAACATCAGATGCAATTGCAAAATTTATTGTTTTGGCATATGTGCTCGCTGCTGTACAGGCCATTAGTACTGTAACAAGCGCAATATTAAAAATATATGTAACCTTTTTCATTCTTTTTTACCCCGTAAATTTGAATTATGTTTATAGTATATCAAAAATTAATTATTTTCTTGATTTTCGATTACGGGTTTTTTATGAGCTTTTTTTGTACCGGCTTCGTATCCGCAAATGAGGAATATTGCAGGCAGTGCTTTTGAAATAAAGCCTTTGATGCTATCTCCGATAGGGGTCAGAGCTGCGACAGTCAGCAGGTCATCTACGTGTATGCCAAAGTCTTTTACACCGAGTTTTCTTTCATCTTTTTCTTTGTAAATTGCTTCGTTAACTTTTGATGCAACCCAGTTTCCTCCTGTTACACCGGCTGCTACGCCTGTTATTGCAGCAAGTCCGCTCAGTGCAATTTCTTTTGATTTTGAAAATTTTCTTTTTTCAATAGCTTCGCCGGCAATGCCAACAATGGAAATAGGTGTCACAACATTGCCTAAGAATTGGTGCATTGCTTCTTTTAGCTTGGGTTTTCTGTTTTCTTTGTCATCAACAATCAACCCACCGGCAAGGCCGCCTACAACAGCTGATGTTGCAAGCCCCATGACCTTAAACATATTTTTAAAGTCAACATTAAACATGTCTGACACTTTAAAGCTGCCTTTTTTTGCAATTTTTGCAGCTGCAAATAAATATCCCAGAGTTGTAATTGCACTGCCTGCCAGTGCTGCCCTTTTTACCTGTCCGTCTTTGTCATTTTTTACAAAACCTTTGAGAGGGTTTTCTTTATATTTTATAACTCCTGCATTTTTTACATTGTGTGATGGTGAATAAGCTGTTGAATTATTAATGGTGGTCATGGTTAGTCTCTAATTTTTGTATACCTGCATAATGACGCTAAAGAAAAAATTTTGCCATTGCCTGACAGGTTTTGTTAAATAATTTAACACTGTAATTATAAAACAAATATGGAGAATGAATTTTATATGTTTTTTTAGTAACATTTTTATATGAGATTAGATAAATTTTTGAAAGTATCAAGACTTATAAAAAGACGTACTGTTGCAAACGATGTTTCTGACCAGGGACGTGTTTTTGTTAACGACAATCCGGCAAAACCCTCCAAACAATTAAAAGAAGGGGACATTATCAGAATTGAACATTTTAATAAATCGGTAAGTGTAAAAGTTCTTAAAATCCCGCAGGGCAATATTTCTGTGCAGGAAGCATCTTCTTTATATGAAGAAATAAAATAATATTGCATTTTATTTAAAAATCTCTAAAATAGTTATATAAAAACAGTTAGTTAGGAGATTTTTATGAAAAAATATATGACAATGGGGTTGCTCTTTGCAGGTCTTGCTTTGAGTATGAATATTTCTGCAAATGCAGCAATAAGTAATAAAACAATGAAAGCTGATATTCAAGCTATTAGAATACCGGCAGGAACCGTTTTGAATCTGGAATTAATGGACCCGGTTTCAACAAAAATCGGCAGTGTGGGTGACGAATTTTCTGCAATGCTAAAAGAAGACAAACTTGTTAACGGTCAGATAGCTCTGCCCGCAGGTTCTATTATCAGAGGGACAATAAATAAAATTACTCCGGCCAAAAGACTTTCCAGAAGTGCAATAGTCTATTTTTCTTTTGACCACGTTGTAACACCTACAGGAAGACAAATCCCTGTTAATGCCGGTCTTTATGATTACAAAGAGCTCACGTTAGATGGCGGTGTTTATCAAGGCGGTAACTACGGCTATGCAATACAGCAAAACTGGAAAAAATCAAAAGATATTTTAGGTTCAACAATCCAATGGGGCAAAGGTACAGGTGAAAATCTTCAATACCTTTGTGTACCGGTTGGTGCTGTAGGCGGTGTATTCGGTGGTGCTGGATACTACGTTGGAATGGGTGTTGCTGACCTGTTTAAAAAAGGTAATGACGTAAATTTTGCACAAGGCAAAAATTTTGCTATTATGCTCACTCAACCTTTAGATATTCCTTTGCACTAAATAAAAGAATAAATTATGTTTATTTTTGACTATATTAGACTTTTTAAGCTCATAACAGACACTGAAGCTCAAAATGAAGCAGCAGGCTTTCTTATTGATAACAATAAAACACTTGCTGTTGCAGAATCTTGTACGGGCGGTTTGTTGAGTTCTCTTATGACTGACGTGTCGGGCAGTTCTTCTTATATAAAAGCCAACTTTGTTACTTATGCAAATGAAGCTAAAATGAAATACCTTAATGTAAAAGAAGAAACTCTAAAAGAGCATGGCGCAGTGAGTATAGAAACTGCAAATGAAATGGTTCAGGGGCTTCTTAATGAAACCGGTGCTGATTATGCCATTGCAACAACGGGCATTGCCGGGCCGACATGTGGTAGTGATACAAAACCGGTTGGACTGGTTTATATAGGAATTGGTTCAAAAGAACGTGTGCATGTTTCAAAATACAATGTTTGTCCCAAATATCCACGCATGCTTATCAAATATCTTTTTGCAAAACATGCTGTATTACTTTTGCTGGACTTTTTTAAAGGAAAAATAAAATGAAAAAAGTAACACTAATTCCCGGTGACGGTATAGGTCCCGAAATTTCAGAGGCTGTATTAAAAATAATAAAAGCAGCCAGTGTTGAAATTGACTGGGATGTACAATCAGCAGGTGCTGATGTTGCACAAACTGAGGGCACACCGCTGCCTCAGCGTGTCATTGATTCTATAAGAAAAAATAAAGTTGCCCTGAAAGCTCCTGTTACTACCCCTATAGGTAAAGGTTTTAGAAGCGTTAATGTGGCTCTGAGAAAAGAACTTGATTTATATGCCAATATAAGACCTTGCAAAAATATCGAAGGTATAAAAACTCCTTTTGACAATGTTGATCTTGTAGTTGTAAGAGAAAATACAGAGGATCTTTACGCAGGTATTGAAAGGCAAATTGATGAAGATACAGCTGAATCAATCAAAATTATTACAAGAAAAGCTTCAACAAGAATTGCAAAATACGCATTTGACTATGCTGTAAAATACGGTAGAAAAACAGTCTGGGCTGTTACAAAAGCAAATATTTGCAAGCTCTCTGACGGATTGTTTTTAAATTGTGCAAGAGAGGTTGCAAAAGATTATCCACAGATTGAATTTAAAGAAATACTTGTAGACAATCTTTGTATGCAGCTTGTGCAAAATCCGCAAAAGTTTGATGTGCTTGTTTTACCAAATCTTTACGGAGATATTGTTTCTGACCTTACAGCAGGGCTTATTGGCGGCCTTGGTGTTGCGCAGGGTGCAAATATAGGCGATGTTTGTGCTGTATTTGAACCGGTTCACGGCTCTGCTCCTGATATAAAAGGTCAAGATAAAGCAAATCCTACTGCGTTGCTCATATGTGCTATTAATATGCTCAAATATATAAACGAAGATGCTGCTGCACAAAAAATAGAAAAAGCACTTTACAAAGTCTTAGCTGAAAATAAAAATCTCACCTGTGACCTTGGGGGCAGTGCTTCAACGTCACAATTTACACAAGAAATTATTAATAATCTCTAAATAAAAAAATCCCGTATAAACGGGACTTTTTTATTTATTCGGTTTTTGAAAAATCATTATATATTCGTGTTTAAAAATATAAAAACCGCCGTACAAGGCTCTGTATCTCCAGAGGTTTGCCTGTTTGCCTTTTGCTTTTTCATTGCCTTCTATATTTTTTACAATTATTGCTTTTGTTATGAATCCGGCACGGTTCATTCTTT
This sequence comes from Clostridium sp. K4410.MGS-306, assembly GCA_000980375.1. Classification (GTDB taxonomy): domain Bacteria; phylum Cyanobacteriota; class Vampirovibrionia; order Gastranaerophilales; family Gastranaerophilaceae; genus Limenecus; species Limenecus avicola. The sequence goes on from LARD01000001.1 coordinate 35,683, forward strand.
CCATGCAGCCGAAGCTCAAGGGGTAATACTGACCTTTTGCGTATTTGTCACCGATAATTAGCGCTGCAAATCTGCCTTTTTCCAGTTTATCGTAACCGTTTCTTGCAACTTCTTCAAACAGATCATAAAACTCTTCTGTTGTTTCACAGTTTGAGAGGTCTTCTTTTTTGTCTGAAAACTTAATTATATCGTCATAAGGCGGATGAAGCACTAAAAATTGAGCTTTTTCTCTGCCCATGACTTCAAGTCTGTCTTGTATTTTGTAGCCAATATCAGATGATGCACTATCTCCGCATATAATATTTACGTCTGTTACAAGTGTTTTATTGTCAAATTTTTCACTTACGTAGTCAACCATTTCCTGTTTCAGTTCAACACCAATGCAGCGTCTGCCCATGTTAACAGCTTCGATACCTGATGTGCCGGAACCAAAGAAAAGGTCTAAAACAATGTCACCTTTTTTTGTATATCTTTCATACAATTGCTGTGCAATTTGCGGGATGTAGTTTCCGTGATAGTCATAAGAGTGACCGTTGCCTTTTTCTCTGGAGTTGAATTCCCACAGTGTATCTGTGAGGACATGAGAATAATCTTTCCAGTTGTTTAAATCTATATCGTTATAGGGTTTAGTTAATGTTTTGGGTTTTGTAACAACCTTTAAATCAGGTGTTTGTGTCACCTTTGTTTTTGTTTTTAAATTGCTTTTTTTAACTGCCAAGATTATATCCCTCTTTTTAATTTCTATAACTAAAGTATAGAAAAATGTTAAGGAATATGAATCATAATAATAGATGAGATTTTAATCTATACATTCCTATGGAAGAATGAAGCGATTTCTTTTTCTGAAAAAGAATGCACAATCGGTCTGCCATGAGGGCAGGTGTAGGGCAATTTTGTTGTTTTCCATTTTTTTATTAATTCTTCCATCTGCCAGTGATTCAATTCTGTTCCGGCTTTTACAGCAGCCTTGCATGACATTGTAACAAGCATTTTTTCTTCTAAATTGTTTAAATCTCCATGAAGGTTTTCTAAAATATCAGACAAAATATCTTTTACTTTTATGTGTGATATGACCTGTGGGACTTTTTTGAAGATTATTTCAGTGTCACTGACTTTTTGTATTTCATAACCGAAATGCTTAAGTTTTTCGCTGTTTTCTTGAATCAATTCAATATCAGCAGCTTCCAGCTGTAAAACATCTGATATCAGCAAAAGCTGGGAATGGATGTCTTCTTTTTTTAGATTTGCTTGCAGTTTTTCAAAAATATATCTCTCGTCTGCAATATGCTGGTCTACTATTTTTAATTCTGTATCTTCTTCAAAGATAATATAGGTGTTTTGGTATTGTCCTATTATATTGAATGTCTCTTCAACCTGTGCAATTTTTGGTATATCAAGGTCAATTTGTTTTATGTTCAGCTCAAACTGTCTTGAAGCTGGGGGTGTGTTTGTTTCTTGTATTTCTTCAAACTTTTGTGATGAAACATAAACTGTGTCATCATCTTCTTTGTCTTGAGAAACTCCATCTTGTGTTGTGGTTTGTAATGTATTGTAATTGCCAAATGGAATAACAATATCAGGCTCTTCTTTTTGCGGAACTTTAATATCTGCCAGAGCACCTAAAATGGAGCTGTAGATAAAGTTAAATATCTGATTTGGGTTTTGATATCTCACTTCTTTTTTTGTCGGGTGAACATTAACGTCCAAATCTTTTGCAGGGATTGAAAGATTCAAACATACAAATGGATACTTTCCTGCCGGAAGCATGTTTTTGTAAGCTGTATCAATTGCTTTTAAAATAACCGGACACTTAACAACCCTGTTGTTTACAAATACATAAACAGACTTTTTTGATGAACGGGTAAAGTCCGGTGTAGAACAAAAACCTGTTGCATGCAGATGCGATAGCTCATCTTGTTTGTTAATTTTTTTCAATTCCCCTGCAATAGAATTTGAATAAATTTCTGTCAATACACACAACAAATCACCGCTGCCCGATGTTTTTACAGGAGTTTTGCCATCATAAATAAGGGTAATTGCAATTTCCGGATGAGCTATAGCTATGCTTTGAAGAGCTTCTGATATATATGAAAGCTCAACTTTTTCAGATTTTAAAAATTTCTGGCGCACAGGTGTATTGTAAAAAAGGTCATTAACTTCCATTGTTGTGCCTATTGCACATGCTGCAGGCGAGGATTTGACGTTTGATTCTTCGCACTCTACACGGGTGCCTGTTTCAAAATCTTTTGTGCGTGTTGTGCAGACAACTTTTGCAATAGAGATAATACTTGCAAGAGCTTCACCTCTAAACCCCATGGTGTGAATATCAAAAAGGTCGTCAGCTGTGGATATTTTACTTGTTGCATGTTTTGAAAAAGCGAGCTCAATGTCATCCGGGTGTATTCCTGCGCCGTTATCAGCAACTCTTAAAGAAAGACAGTCTTTGCTTACTTCTATTTCTATTCTTGTTGCTCCTGCGTCAATAGAGTTTTCAACAAGCTCTTTTACAACAGAAGCCGGTCTTTCAATAACCTCTCCCGCGGCTATTTGATTTATCAATTGTCTGGATAATTGTTGTATTCTTTTCACTTTTATTCTCTTTTTATTACCCTCTCCCGATAGATTTAATTTTATATCAATTTTCTCTGTTGTGCTATATTGTAGATGTGAATACCTTACAAAACGAAATAATTAACACAAGAAAAATATACAGAGAGCTTTTTAATAACGCACACTCTGCTATTGAACGACAGATTGATTCTCTTAAAAAAGCCTCTCTTTGCAATCATTGCAAACAGGGGTGCGATATTGATTTTAACAAAATAACTGTTTTGCAAAAATTTCCTGACGGCTGTCGTTACAAATTCTGGCAAGAATCTGTTTTAAACCTTCTTGAAAATCAAATATCAAAAGATATTTATGAAAGAATCCAAATAATTGAAAAGCGAAGACAGACATATTCCTGTGCGTGTTGTTCTTCATGCTGCAAACTTGCAAGCTCGGAATATTCTTTTGAAGAGCTGAAACAACGTGCAAAAAACGGAGATGTTTTTTCAAAAGAATTTATAAGCGTATTTGTTCCTTATGATTCTGTTGATACAGCTCAAAAGCTTTATCCTGATTATGTTAAACTTTTAAGAGAGCATTTCAAAGATAATGAGCTCTATTTTTATTATTGTCCAAAACTGGGCTCAAACGGGTTGTGTACTGATTATGAAAATCGTCCGAATATATGCAGGGATTTTCCTAACAATCCACTTGTTGCGCTGCCTTTAAAGTGTTCTTACAATGAGTGGAAGCAAGAGGTTGAAATAACAGCACTTACTTTGCATGCGTTAATTGATATAATAGGATATTACAAACAAAAGATTAATGAAGTGCTTTAAGTTTTTGATTCTTTACGTAGTTTGTAGTTGCAAGAATCATCGAGCATATCTATCTTTCCGTCAAAATCGTTGTCTATCCCGTCAAAACATGAGTTTATCGAGTTAAATGATTCTGCTCCCGGATTTTTGTACAGCCATTTGTCAGGGATGGTTTGCCAGAAGTATAGAAATTTGGATTTAAAAGCCTTTGCCATTGCAGGGTTTTCTATTACCAAAACGTTTTCATCATTATAGCTTTCTCCGCTTTTTGTAAAATTCATTGAGCCTGTAATAACATATTTGTCATCAATAATTATGGATTTCATATGCATTTTACCTGCTCTGTTTTCTGCTTTTACTGGAATTTTATTTGCTCTTAAATTTTTAACAGATGAATATGTAGAGCCCGCAGATGTTGCATCAACAATAATTTTTATTTCCACACCCCTGTTTTTTGCATTGATGAGTGCTTGATTAAACTCTTTGTGCGTTATAACAAAAACCGGTATATAGATGTACCTTTTTGCATCATTTAAAAGCGGGATTATTGCATTTGTAATAATTTTGTCCTGTGGTGAAAAATAAACACGTATTTTAGATGCCCCTATAATATTAAGGTTGTTAGGTGTAGGGGTTTTGTGTTGGTGGAAGCGTCCTGAATACATTGATTCAAATTCTCTTGTATAAATCTTTGCAATTTCTTTTGAGTTTATCAATATGGCTGTGTTTGCATTAAAACCTGATAAATCAGTAAAAGTTATGTTTGCAGAGCCTGTCCATATTTTTTGATTGTCAAAGATAAAGAATTTATTATGCATAATGGCATCTTTATACTGTACGGATTCTTGTGTGTTTATATCAATATCGCGTCTGGAGTTTTTCAGGATGTTTTTGAGCTGTAATGTTTCAGAATATATTGTGCTTCCTTTTTTATCTGTATCATAGACCCATCTGACTCTTACCCCTCGTTTTTGTGCGTTTATCAGAGCATTTGTTATTTCTGGTTGTTTGTCTGTTCCATAAATTGCAAAATCTATTGTGCTTGTTGCTTTGTTTATTTCGTTTAAAAGAGATTTACAAGGTGTAGTCAAACATTTTGTTGAAGGGTAATAGTACTTTGTAAAATCTGTTATATAGAATTCTATTGATGCATCTTTGTATGCAGGCATGTATTTTTCATATATTTCTTTGGGATATTTATTTTTCTTTGATGATTTTACTGTTTTAGATTTTTTCAAATGGCATTGTGCACATGGCTTAGCTTTTTGAGGTACGTCTTTAAGCTCCATTGTTTCAATATTTCTTGATTTCAATGCATATTTGCAGTTTAGTTTGTGGTATTTATGCGAGCGGGTGTTGTAACTTACAAGGTTGAGTTTACGCGCCAGCTCCAGATTCATATTTACATCACTGCGGTTTGTGCCTGTAAAAATGTATCCTTTGGCAATTAGCTCTTTTTCATAATCTTTTCCATCCGGAAGGATTATTTTAGTATCTTCATTCAGTTTTCTTTGAATTTTAACTTTTTTATTGAGAAGTACACTTTTGGCAAACTTTTTACCAAGATAATTAAGCTGGGTGAGCTGTATTACACCTAGCTCATCCGGTTCTGTTTCAAGATTCAAAATAACGAGTTCATTTACTTCTGCTGTTTTATTATTATTTTTATCTATATAAAACTCTGTGGCGGATAAAACCTTTAAAACTTCGTGAGAATTATCTTTTTCTATGTTTAAAAAGGTGATTAATACAAATAAGATAATTAAGATTGCGGCAGTTAAGTTTTTCATAAAAAAATTATAACAATTATACAAATAAATTACATATAAGTAACATCAGGTTAACTTAGGTTAATTTTTTGGCAACACGAAAGATATAATTTACAATTTTGTTATGAAAAAGAAAGTATATGCATATCTACATACACACTGGGACAGAGAATGGTATCGCGAATTTGAGGAATTCAAAGTGCGCCTTGTCGAAGTCTTTGATGATGTTTTAAATAAACTGGAAAAAAATGAAATTCCGTCTTTTTATTTTGACGGGCAAACCGCTGCTTTGCAGGATTATCTTGAAATACGTCCTGAAAAACAGGATTTTATTAAAAAACTGATTAAAGATAAAAGATTATTTATAGGGCCTTATTACTGTTCTACGGACAGCTTTCTGGTGGATAGCGAGTCTTTGATTAAAAACTTACAGATGGGTATTTCTTATTCAAAGGCTTTTGGCTGCCATGACTATATTGCATACCATGCAGATACGTTTGGCCATAGTGCTCATATACCTCAAATAGTTAAATATTTTGATATAAATAATGCAATTTTCTGGCGCGGGCTGGGTGAGCTTGAGTCTGAGTTTTTGTTTAATGATTTAAAATCAATCTATCTGATTGAAGGATATTTTCATGACTATTTTAGCGCTCAGATTTCTTATGAAAAGAAGGCAGAATTTTTAAAGCGTACTCTGGACAGAATTGCAAAATACAGCTCTGACAATATGCTTTTACCGCTTGGTGCTGACCATCTTGCGGCACCTGACAATATTAAAGAACAGATAAAAGAGGTTAATAAACTGCTTGATGATTATGAAATTGTTTTGTCCACTCCGTTTGAATATTTGGATAAAGTAAAGGGCAATTACAAAAAAAATATTACGCATGAATTTAGAGATACAAAAAGAAATTTTATCCTGCCGGGCGTGTATTCTTCCCGCATTGATTTAAAACAACAGAATGCAAAACTTCAATGGCTGCTTTCTCGAAAACTTCAACCACTACAGGCGATTGAGTCTTTTTGCGAGTGGGGCCGCTGTTTTCAAAAAGAGACAGATTCCGCTTTTAAAGAGCTAATAAAAAATCATCCTCACGACAGTATTTATGGATGTAGTGTTGATAATGTGCACAAAGAAAATGTGATGAGATTTAAAAAAGTCTCAGAGGCCTCTCATGCGATTTTAAACAGCATTAAAAGAGATTTGTATAATAATAGTCATCTTTCCATAATAAACCTCTCTAACTTTGATTTAAAAGGCGCATTTCGAATAAAAACTCATAACAAATTAGATAAAAAATACAATGCACAATTAATCGGAAAATCAAAAGGCTTTCCACTGAAAAAACTCTATGACATAAATCAAATACCTGTGACAGAAGATTTTACAACAATATATGAGTATCTGATTGATTTGAAAAAGGTAAAAGCTTTTTCTTCTAAAAAAATAAATGAATATGATATTCAAAAACGATCCTTCTTAAAAATAACCGAAAAATCTATTGAAAACAGTAATATTAAACTTGAAATTAAAAACGGAAAAATCATTCTCACAGACAAAATATCCGGTAAAGTTTTGAGAGATTTTATTACAATTATTGATAGAAAAGATGATGGAGACAGTTATAATTTTGGTGCAGTTAAAGGTGATAAACCTCTAAACCTTGTGATAACAGGTTCTAAAATTATTGAAAATGCAAATGTGCGCTCAAAATTGCAAATAAATGCTCTTCTTTACAAAACACCGGTGAAAATATTTGCTCTGCTCGAGAATCAAAACGATTTTATTGAATTCAATATTGAGTGGAACAATAAAACTAAAAACCATATTATGCAGGTGGAATTTGGATTGCCAGAGCCTTGCAAAGAGGTCTTTTCAGATGATTTGGCAGGGTATACAAAAAGAGAATTTGATACAGATTATGATATTTATAAAAAAATACCGGCACCAAGAGGTATTGAGCTGCCTTTAAATACTGCACCTTTTCAAAAATGTCTCTGGTTGCAAGGCATTGGAGTTATAACAGAGGGGCTGCAAGAATATGAGGTGTTTAAAAACAAACTAAGATTAACGCTTCTTCGTGCAACAGGTACAATCTCAAATCCGAAAAACCCTACCAGAGGTACACCGGCCGGTCCGCCACTTCCTACACCTGATTTACAAATGCTCGGGCATAATAGTGCAAGGTTTGCAGTTTGTTTTAAAAATAATATTGAAGCGTGCGAGTCGAATATAGAAAAATTTTATGATACGGCTTTATTGTGCAATGCTGATTTGAGTGACTGTGTATTTTTTGAGACAGGATGTGATTCGGTCTTGGTTAATACCGTTAAATTAAATGATAATGGGGATTTAATTGTAAGGCTTTTGAATAAAGCTGACAGTTCGAATACGTTAAAATTCCGTTCAGCTTTAAAAAGCAGCGGTCTTTATTTTACAAACGCAATGGAAGAAATTACAGACGAATATAAAGATACAAATATTGAAGCAAATTCGTTTGTTACGATTTTATTGAAAAAGTAATGAAATAAAGAATCGGGATGACAAGATTCGAACTTGCGACCCCCGCGACCCGAACACGGTGCGCTACCAAACTGCGCTACATCCCGACTTTTTATTAACTTTTCAATTGTAGCGCACCTACGGTGCTACCTCTCACAAAACGTGACATTTAGTCACCTTTTGTTCGGCAGAGTCAAACTGCGCTACATCCCGACTTTTTATTAAGTTTTCAATTTTTTATCGAACGCAGTTTGGTATATTTCTATACGGCTCGCAGAAACTACGTTTCTGACTTAGCCTACCTCCATTTGTAACGATACTCAATCGTTCCAAACGGAGTCCTTGCTACATCCCGACTTTTATTAAGTTTTCAAATTATAATATAATTTTAGCATAAAATATTTAATTACAAGAGGTGATTATGAAAAGATGCAGCTGGGTAGATGAAAAATCTGAAATTTATAAAAACTACCATGACAATGAATGGGGAGTACCAAAATTTGATGACAGATATCTGTTTGAATTCCTTGTGCTGGAATCTTTTCAAGCAGGATTGTCCTGGATTACTGTACTAAAAAAAAGAGAAGCTTTCAAAAAGGCTTACGACAATTTTGATGTAAATAAAGTAGCTAATTACAATGATAAAAAAATTGATGAGTTATTAAATAATTCTGAAATTATAAGAAGTAAAAATAAAATAATTTCTTCAATAAACAATGCAAAAATCTTTATTGAAATACAAAAAGAATATGGAAGTTTTTCAAACTATATCTGGGGTTTTACTGACAATAAGGTTGTAAAAAATACTACGGGAATATTTCCTGTCAGCACAGAATTGTCTGATAAAATTTCCAAAGATTTAAAAAAACGAGGAATGAAATATATGGGTACTGTGATTGTGTATTCGTACCTTCAAGCAATCGGGATTGTTGATGATCATGAAAAAGATTGCTTTAAATATTCCAAATGAATTAAATAAAAAAATCGGAGCCCAAAATGAGCTCCGATTTTTAATAAATGGTCGGAACGACAGGATTTGAACCTGCGACCCCTACCACCCCAAGGTAGTGCGCTACCAAGCTGCGCTACGTCCCGATTATCTTGGTTACTTTTTCCGATTGGTAGCGCACTACGTGCTTCCTCTCACAAAACGTGACATTTAGTCACCTTTTGTTCGGCAGAGTCAAGCTGCGCTACGTCCCGATTTATTTTAATGTTCGATATATTTATTTTAATACAGACATAAAAAAAAATAAGTACTTTTTTTTAATTTTTTAAAAAACTTTTAACATGTAAAAAAGTTCTGTCATAAAAATCCGACAGAACTTTATTGTCTTTTTCTCATCCCCTAATTTCTCTCTTCCCAACGGCTAGTAGCCAAAACCTAATTCATACTTAATTCTTTTTCAAATCTTCCTAATTTAAAATCAAAATTTTTTTCTTTTTCCTCTTCCTTGATTCTTATCATCCCCGGAATTTGCCATCACCTCTTTCTATTCCCAGTGAAATAATCATACAAAGATAAAAGTTTGAAAACAACACGATTTTTGTAAAATAAGTTTTACAATTGACCATGCTTCCTAGTACAACTGGCTAAAAATTTTTTTTACATTCTTAATAAAGATTTATTAAACAAAAAGAAAACAAAAAAATAAAAAATAAAAGCCGTGCCACTGCCTATCGTCAAATGAAAATCAAATTCCTCAATATATTTATCTCCCTCTCAAAAAACTTTCACCCAAAAGTTGAATCTTAGTGCTGCTTCATTCCTGATCTGACACGGTTCGATTGCTTTTGCCGAAAGATCTTGAGCAATCATAAACAAATATACGATTCCTCCTTTTTCCACAAGCCTCACAGCAGGCTCTGCACCCCGCGTAAGCGTTCGGGTCGAGAGATCCGCCAAGTCCCCGTGGAGCACGGCTATATTATATTAACTTAAACAATGTTTTCAGGCAATTATTTTAAATTCTTTTATAAGAAGGTGCTGCAATATTAAACTTTGTATTTGCAAGTTTTACATTGGCGTTTTCGATTCTTCCTTTAAAAGAAAGTTCTTTGCCTTTAAAATCTTTTTCACGCAGTAATATTATTCCGGCATTGCCAAGATTTATATCTTCTTGTATATTTCCGTTGTCATCGATTTTTTTAATTTCGTACGGATTTGTAACTTTATACTTGCTTTCTGGATTTAACGCATCACGATAAATTGTTCCTTCAATCAAACCGTTTGGCAAACCTCCGAGTTTTATTGAATTGAGGTGTAAATCGTATCCGGCAAGGTTTCTATCACCGCCAAATCCGGCATTGTGTAAAACACAAACAGCATCAGTTTTGTCATTGTATCTGTATAAAGCAACGGCGCTTCTTTCTCCTTGTACCGGCTGGTCTTCCAATTTGATTGTTGAACCGTTGGAGAGAGCTGATGCTGCTTCTTTTTTTCTTATTTTGCTAATATCATCAATTTTGCTTTTGTATTCTTTGATAAATTTGTAATCATTATCATCGAGTCTGTCCCAGCGAATGGGGTTTCTGTTTTCTTGTTTTTCATTTTTACAAGCTGTTTCCCATCCGGTCATGCCAAATTCATCACCGGCATAATTGGTTGGTGCACCTGGTAATGCGTTCATTGTAAACCATATTGCTCGGTATTTTTCCAGAGCTGGTTTTAGTATAGTCTGCAATACATCAGCTTTTAGTTTCTTTATTTCTGCAGGATTATTTTGTGCATAATGTTTGAACCCTGCATTTTTTTCTTTTGTCTGTTCTATAACAAGATCAATATTAAAGTCAAAAGGTCTTACTCCAAAGTTTTCAGAGTCTGCAATGACTTCTTTTCCGTTTTTGAGATATTTACCTTTTTCAAGCACCTTGGTGATCACTTCGTATATTGAGGCTTTAAAATTATCATCCAAAGCCTGGTATCTTTCTGTATTATGGAATCCTTCAACAAGTGCTTTTGACATTGCTTCATTTTTATTATTTAGGAATAATAACATATCTAAAGCAAGCAAATGTAATACTCTTGGCTTGTCGTGGTTGCCGACAAACCTGTGAGCATAGTTTACACTTTCTTCATTGCCTGAGTCCATATATCCTACATTACCGCTTTTGCTAAACAGCTTGTCTTGAACAACTTCACTTAAGGAACCTGTGTGAACACCTTCACTGTTAACGCCAAACAATCCGGGTATGGAGGAATAGAAGTATTCGTAGTCTGAAATTGTTGTAAATCCTGTTTTTTGTTTGAATTCTGAAAAAATGCTAGAAGGCCAATTTGTGAGTTCTCCTATAGAATAACGTTTTGGATTGTACTCAAATGTTCCTTCATTGAATTTGTTCCAGAATTTCATTACTGCCTGTTTGTTTGCATTATCATCAAATCTTGCATCTTCAACCAGCTCTGGAGCCGCAACATCTTTTGCCGCATCAATTCTCCAGTTCAAACCTGATTCTGTTTTTTCCATGATAAGTCTTGCAACATTTATAGAATCTGAGTTGACGCTGCGAAGTCTTTTTTCAAGATGGTTTACAAAGTCGGCCTGTTTTTCGGCAGATATAGAATTTACGCCTTTTTTGATTTTGTTTGTCAAAGCGGCAGCTAGCTCTTCCGGTGAAATTTCATATTGAAGATTTAAAGAGTTTTGACTTATTTTTCTTAATTCATCAGGGTCATATTCCAAAAACTTGTCGTTTTCTTTAAATTGAATTTTTGGTGCAAGTGCTGAAATAACTAAAAATTTAGCAATATCCGGAGCAATAAGTGCATAGATTTCTTTGCCTTCCTGTGTTAATTCTCCTTTTGCATCCAGCATTTTTATATTGAGTTTTTCACTTAATTTGTTGATTATATCTTTTGTTTTTACGCTCATGTCATTTGCAATGACATTATCCATTTTTTTATACTGTGCTCTGTATCTTTCAGGCATTTGATTGTAATATTCATCGCCCATTTTGTACATATCGTATCTGGAAAGCCCAACTGTATCTTCAGTTACGGCAAGATTTTTGATATGCGGATACGACAATGCTCCTGCTAGATCAGGTGCAAATTCTATTGCATCCATAGGAAATGCCATCAAACCGTCTGTGATTGATTCCGGCATTTTGAATGGTTTTAGTTTATAGTTTCTTTCATTTTCATCAAAGAAATCTTTTTCTAAAATGTTATCAAGTGCGCTGATTCCGTTATCATCTTTTTCGTATACAATTTTTGCTTTTTGTGGCAACTTTTGTTCTTTAATCAAAATATCAATCGCATCTTTATATGAGCTGCCTTCATTTACTTTTTGTCCAATTTCTCTGGCAGCTTCTTCAGCAAGTGTTCTTGAAACTTCATTTGTCCAGAATTTGCCTACCTGAACAGTATCATCTTGAACTTGATATGGAGCAGCTTCAATAAGAGGCTTTCTTGATTTGTCTTTTAACTGGTCAAGTACACTTTGTTCCGGCAAAACAAAACGTTTTTTCGAAATATCTGCGTTTCCTACCCACAAAGAAATTCCGCTATTTTTGTTTGAAATATCAAATTCGAAATTAGTCCATCTTGAAAGACTGTTTTTAAACTCGATGTTTTTATCGTAATGTCTTGCTTCTTTATATTTTTTGTAATTATCTTCGACCTCTTTGGGTGTTACTTTTCTGTGTATTGGTTGTACAGAGCCCATGTAGTTTGTTATTTCAAAATCATCGCCTGTTGTTTTGTTGGCATAAATATCAAAAATATCACTGCCGTTCATCTGTTCTTCAGAGGCAAGTCTGTCATCAAAAACTTGAATATAAGTGGGCTTGGTTGAATCGTAAGAAACTCGTTTTACATCTTTTTCTATGTATTTATCACCGTCTTTTACAAAGTTTATTTTGTATGGTGCGTTGACAAGCTGAATGTGAATATGTTTGTTAACATTGCTATTTTTTGAGTAGATACCAAATTTAGCAGTCAGCGAATCAAGATCTTTTGTCTCAAAATAATTGACAAACGGGCTCTGTGTGCCGAAGTTTGCAATATCTTCAATGTGAATACCCTCAATGCCTTCGTTAACAAATGCACCATCCGCAATCCATCTCATATCATGTCTGAACAAGTTAACCATAAGATTTTTAAAATCAGTAATGGTGCCGAGGTTTCTGGTAATTTGATATGGATTTGTTGTCCAATATCCCTGGCTGGATTTGTTGTCCTGACCAATAAGCGGATTGCCTAAAACATCTGTAATTCCAGCTTCTGCAAGAGCAGGAATCTTTTCGTTAACAGAGTTTATTGTTCCGCCCATAATATTAAAGTGGTTACGTTTAGAGTGCAATGCTTTGTCATCTTTAACATTAAATGCGTCAACAAAAATGTGTTCTATGACCTTTGGTGAAGATAAATTGGGGTCAGATGGAGCATTTGCAATATAGTATCCGCTGTCCATATCCGCAGCACAGCTTTCCCTGTAAAGTGGACTTCCCGGTACGGTTATTTTATAGCCAAGTGTTGAGTTTTTATCGAGGTTTATATCTTTATCTGTCAATATCAATGGTTGGTAGCCTGTTGGCAAATATCTTGTTTGAGGTTTTGAATGTGCTTTGTATACTCCGTCTTTATTTTTTGTCATGGTTACGTATTCAACTTTTGTACCTTGTGGAGCATTTGGTACAAAAATTTTGTAGATATTATTTCCAGCAGTGTCCTGTGTCAAAACACAACCTGAAAAACTCGGGTTTTGATTATGGTTGTTCTTCTTATTTAACGGATTAGTTGCTTTTAAATTGTAAGTTGAATTCAAACTTTTGATATTCACAGTTTTACCTCACATAACACATTGACTATAAGTATTAAGATTAAACAGAAAAAAATTTGCTAATCATGCCGCAGAATTTATTAACATTGTTACATTAACTTAAAGAAAACCGAAAAATGAAAATCAGAACAGTCCCTTTTTGGCTAATATAGTTGCTATGATTCCGGCAAGAATTAAGGAGAACATTAATATACCAAGAAATGCATAATGAAAATGAGCCATAGGTACATCAACGTTCATGCCCCAGAAGCTGGAAACCATTGTAGGAATAGCCAGTATAATTGTGACAGATGTTAAAAATTTCATTACTATGTTCAGATTGTTGGAAATAATTGATGCAAAAGCATCCATCATGCTCTCGAGGATGTTTCGGTGCATTTCTACCATTTCAACAGCCTGTTTGTTTTCAATGATAACGTCCTCCATCAGGTCTTCGATTTCTTCGTTGTATTCCATAAAGTTTGAAAACCCTGCAAATTTTTTGAACCTGCTGAGTTTTTCTAAAACCCGTCCGTTATCTTTTAATGCAGTAGTAAAGTATACCAGAGATTTTTGCACATCTAAAAGTTGAAACAGTGCTTTGTTTTTCATTGTACGTCTTAATTCAACTTCTATTTTGTCAGTATGTCTGTTGATGTGCTCAAGATATCTCAGGTAAAATTTTGTAGAACGAAACAGTATCTGAAATAAAAATCTCGTTCTGTTAGATGTGTCAAAAAGTTTGGTTGTATCCTGGTTAAAGAAAGATATGATTCTGTTTTCTTTTAAAGATACTGTTACAATATTTTCGGGAGTTAAAATAACACCCAGAGGCAATGTATCAAAACTGTTTTCATCTTCCATCATAGGAATATTTGTGATGATGAGGAGTTTGTCATCATCAAGCTCAATACGTGAACGTTCTTCACTGTCTAATGAATCTCTTAAGAAGTCAGAGTCAATATTTAATGCAGCGGCAACCTGTTTAATTTCATCAGCCGTTGGCTTTATAAGGTTAAACCAAGAGCCTTGCTCAAATTCATTTATGGAAAGTTCTTTTAAGGTTTTGTCTTCCTGTGTTTTGAAAATTTGAAGCATAGGACCCGCCAATCGCACATAAATCTTTTACAAACTTATTATACAACAAGCATGAAAAATTTTTAATTTTCGTCGATTAACAATACAACTATTTCTTCAGGTTTTGTTACCCCCATGGATTTTGCTTCTTTTACAAGCTCAACAAGTGAATATGAATCAGCATCAATGCTTGCTTTTATATCTAGAAGTGGTTCGTAATCTTTATAGTTATCATTTATTAAGGAATACACTTTATTTGCTGTTTCATATTCTTCTTTACTTATTGTTTCAAGTATTGAGTACTCAAACTCAAGCTCTGTCCTTACATTAATTTCATGTGCTTCGGTTTCTTGAAGGTTGGAATAATAAGACTTGAGATTACTGCTGTCATAATTAAGGTCTGCCTGCATAAGCTTTTCTGCTCTTATATATTCATTTGATAAGAAATCATTGCGTGGATAATTGCTTATTACTTCTTCCCAGCCGGCATCTTTGTACGCCTGAGCTGTAGCTCTAGTATGTGTAGTTATTCTATTATTTAATTTTTCAGGTGTATTATATTTTTCTGGATTCTTAAGTTTATCTTTGTTTACAAAATCAATAGATTTTCTTTTTGCATATTCATCTATAGACATATTGCATAATATTTCTTTAGTTTGTAGAAAATGATGCATCTCGTGCATTAAAGTTCCAAAAAACTTGCTTAGTCTGCCCATATCCTCCGTATCAAACGTAATTGTCATTTCTGTAGCATCAAATTCACCATCTGCCCTGTCGTTTTGTAATTTTTTAATTTCAGGATATGCAGGCATATTCATTTTGTCGGCTAAAAAGTTTTCAAATTTTGATGCCAGTATAGAATCATCTATTTCATCATTAAGATATGCTCTGCACATATTTTGTAATTCTGTTTTATTATTTTTTATGATATCAACATATGCTTTAGGCGTTTCATCAAATCCTGCAAGTTCGTTGCTGTCTTTTGCTTTAAAAACAGTTTTTCCATTATCATCTTTAACTAAATACTCTCCTGTGTTTAAATTTGACACAGATAATTTATTTAGAGATTTATGGATAATTCCACCGACAATCATCATTCCAAAATTAAAGCCGCCATTTTGTTTTAAAGAGTCTTTAAATTCAACATCACTTGTTATTCCATCAAAAATAACATCGGCAGTTGTTTCTGCTGCTGTGCCCATTGATTTTGAGACAGCTGTGCTGAATAGATACGGCTTTTTTGATAAGATGTTAGATACTGCATTACCCAACGGCCCTGATACATATGCTCCAAAGCCTCCATATAGCATTCCGTTTTTAAATTTTTCTTTAATTTCTTTTATATTTTGCTCAGTAAAGCCTTCTTCACTTGTTGCTGCGTTGAGTGTTGTGAGAGTTGCAGGCATGGCTCCCATTGTAAGTGTCATTTTTGACTTTAAGTTAGATACAGCTGCTTTTTTTCCGTATTGCAGTGCTGTTTTTTGAAAACTTGTTTTTGCAATACTGCTTTGTGGTAATAGTAATGATGTTGCAATAGTTAATCCTACTTCTGTGTAGGCTGCTTGAGTTTTTGCATTTTTTACAAAATTCTGTGCTATTTTTTTTGAATCTTCTTTGCCGAATACTTTTTTGCAGGCAATATTGTACTCGTTTTCATATTGAGAATAACTTTTTACACCTAATGCATCTTTATACTCGGATTTACATTTATTTAACAATTCATCCATTATTTCAGGCATATGTTTTTCTATTTCAGCTCTTGTCGTGTATTTGGCTGAAATGTTTTTCATATATTCGTTTACGAGTTCTTGATTGCCGTTACAAAATTTCAATAGTGTTTCTCCGAATTTTTCATGAGACGATGGAGATGGTGCTGTCAATGCGTGAGCCGCCGGGCCCTTTACCTATTTTAGAGCCTGTTTGTATTCCTTCTCTTGGCGCAAAATATTTTTTACATCTGAAAAGCCCTGCTTTAACCCCTCATATTTTTCGTGATATGCAGTTACTCTTGTATAATCTTCTGCTGTGTTTTTTAGATATGAGATGTTTTGATGCGAGTATGGAATACCAAATTTTCTTTCAATTTGTGATTCAAATGCTCCTGGCTTTGAATAAGCTGCGTCTTTGAGTTTTTTGTAATCTTTTTGTTCTTGTTTAAGATTTTCTTCCAACTCAATTCTGTCAGTTTGTCCTGTGTAAACCTTAAAACTGTTCACTGCTCTATCTGTAATATTTAACCAGCCCACACTTTTGTTGTAGTTCGAAATTTCTTGTAAACCTGATGTTGATGAACCATAAAGGAAATCTCCTAAGAATCTATCCAGCTCATTCTTTTCTTTAGTTGAATATTCCCTGTTATGCGAAAAATCAGTTTGTACATCCTGTATAATTTCGGGATTGAAAACTACAGGTTTAAATTGTAATGAATCTTCTGATTCATTGCTATTCAGTGAATGAATCTTATTAATCTTGCCTACTTGTATCTGGTCTGACATATAAAATAAATCCCTTGGTTTCTTTTAATTGAAATATCGGCAATTTATTTGTTAAACTTTATATTATAGGGTTAATTTGTAACAATTCTTAAATTTTATACTTCTTTTGAGGCAAGATATTCGTGCATTTTGTCGTAATCAAATTCGTTTTCCCATCTTGCGATAAAAATGGTTGCAATACAGTTACCGATGAGGTTTACTGTTGTTCTTCCCATATCAAGAATCTGGTCAATACCAAGGAGGATTGCAACACCTATCAATGGATAGTTTAGACTGGATAAAGTACCTGCCAGCACAACAAGAGCAGCTCTTGGCACCCCTGCAACACCTTTGCTTGTAAACATCAACGCAAACATAATGATTAATTGCTGCTGAAATGCAAGCTCTATACCGACAAGCTGTGTTGCAAAAAGCACTGCCATAGACAGGTATAATGTGCTTCCGTCAAGGTTGAAGGTGTATCCTGTCGGCATAACAAAACCAACAATATTTTTGGGTACACCAAATTTTTCCATTTGCTCCATTGCTTTTGGCAATGCTGCTTCAGAGCTGGCGGTTGAAAAAGCAAGTAAAGCCGGGTCTTTTAGTGTTCTTATCAGGCCTGACACAGGGATTTTTACAACCTTGCAGACAAGGAGTATGATAAACAAAATAAACACCGCAAGTGCAAAATAAAGTGAAAATACAATTTTTACGTAATTTCGCAATATTCCTATACCGCTATTGCCTATAGTGCTGGCTATTGCAGCAAAAACACCTATGGGAGCAAAATACATTACGTATTCCGTAAACTTGAACATTATTTCAGACAGCGAGTTCAATACATCTAATACAGGTTTTGCTTTTTGCCCGACTGCACAAATTGCAAGTGCAAAAAATAAGCTGAATACAACAATTTGTAGCAGATTACCTTCCGCCATTGATTTTACGACACTAGAGGGGAATATATCTATCACAAGCTGCGTTAAAGATGCATGATGTGAGCTGTGGCCCATTGCAGTAACAGCATCCATGTATGCTGAAGAAATATTAGCGGGTTGAGAAAGGCCTGCTCCTGGTTGTGTAAAATGACCTATTCCTAATCCTATCAACAATGCTGCAATAGTAACTATTTCAAAATATATTATGGTTTTGAATCCTATTTTGCCAAGGCTTTTAATATCACCGTGTCCAGCAATGCCTATAACAAGTGTTGCAAAAAGCAATGGCGCAATAATCATTTTGACCATATTCAAAAACATCATCGCAAGAGGTGAAAGCTTGACGGCAAAAGCTGGAAATGCCACTCCGACGATTATCCCTAATACCAATGATATTAAAATATATCTAGTCAATTTAATGTTTTGCAAAAAATTGTCCTCTTAAATACCAGACAATATCATTATAGAATAAACATGGAAATTATGTTTACTTAGGATTAGACAATCTTTCTATTCTTTGTGATTCTTCTAAAAATTCACTTCCTGTTTCTTCGTAGGTTTGTTGGATATCTTCACCAAGGGCTTCTATATCCTTGTTATCTATTTCTCTTATTATTTTGATTTGTTCGTTTCTTCTTCTTTGTTGTTCTGTTTTACCCATTTTCATATAAGTATTTTGATAATGATCAAGATTTTTGTGTAAATTTCTTTGAACAACAATTTCAACTCGTCTGTTTTTGGCTATATCTGCATTTTTGCCGGTTTCAACAGGTCTTGTGTCGGCATAGCCGACAGCTGACATTAAATCAGGCAGAATTTTGAATTTGTTTATTAAATATCGGACAATAGAAGAGGCTCTTGCAGAGGAAAGCTCCCAATTGGATGGATATTTACCGCCAGATATAGGCACACTGTCTGTATGGCCTTCTACTTTTATTGCGTGCATTGCAAATTTTTGTACAATTAGTTTTCCGATAGTTTCGAGTACTTTTTCTGCATTTTTTGACAGTTCTGCAGAGCCGGATTGGAATAAAATGCCTTTATCTGTGATAGTAATAACAAGGCCTCTATCATCAATTGTGGCGCTTACTCCGTTAAGTTCTCCGGATTTTGCCATATCTTCTATTTCTTTTTTTATCTGGTCATAGGATTCCTGCTCATATCTCTGGCTGATGTATTCCATCATCAGTGAGTCAATCATCGAATTGGCTGCACTTGCGTCGAGCACGGATTCGCCGGAAGACATTACACCGCTTCCCCCATCAAGTATAGATTGGACGCTGAATGCTTTTTTTAGTGACTCTTCTACTTTTTTAAACTCATTAACATTGATTTGAGACAGTGCATATAAAACAACAAAAGTTGCAAAAAGAAGTGTCATAAAATCCGCATAAGACACAAGCCATCGTTCTAAATTTTCATGTTCTTCCGGTTTTTTCTTTTTTGCCATTTACTATGCCGCTTCTTCTTTCATGTGACTGTCTAAAATATAAGCCTGAAGTTTTCTTTCAATCAAAGCAGGGCTTTCTCCTGCCTGAATGGCAAGAATACCTTCTATAATCATTTCTTTTTTCAAAAATACTTTTTTAAACTTAAATTTGAGTTTTGTTGAAAATGGAATAAATATCAAGTTGGCTGCACCAACACCATAAACTGTTGCAACGAATGCAACCGCAATACCGGCACCGAGTTTTGACGGGTCAGAAAGGTTTTGCATTACCTGAATCAATCCTAATACAGCACCGATGATACCGATTGTTGGAGAAAAACCGCCTGCAGATTCCCAAACTTTGGCTCCGCCTGCAACTTTTTCTTCGAGTAAAGAAACCTGTGTTTCCATCATCTGTCTGACAAGAGCCGGATCTGTACCGTCGGCAACTGCTTCGAGACCCATTACCATTAATGAATCAGATGCTGTTCTTGCTTCTTTTTCTAGAGAAATTGCTCCTTCTCTTCTTGCTTTTGTTGCAAATTTTATAATTTCGGCTATCAGTTCATCAAAATTTACTTTTTCGCCCATAAACACGTCTTTTAACAATAAAAGTGCATTTTTTAACTCTTCAACAGAAAAACTCAATATAACCGCACCACCGGTACCGCCAAACACAATAAATGCAGCGGTTATCTGCAAAAGCTGTCCGACGTTTCCGCCTTCCATTGCCTGACCAATTAAGATACATACTATCCCGAAAAATACGCCTACTAAAGAGGTAAAATCCATACTAATCTAATCTCCAATAAATATTATTATATTAATTAAATAATAATATCACATTTTTGTAATCCTATATATATATTAAGATTAAGAAATCTTGGCCTTGGGTGAAATTGTTACAGGCGGTGCCTGAAGATAAAGCGGTTTGAGTTTTCCCCAGAGATATTCTTCTTTATCTGCCTTGGATATTTTGTTAAAAACTATTTTGTTAAGGTAAATACCAAGGTCATCATTAATATCTGTATAAACCAGAGATTCAATGCTGTTTTCTTTAAGAAAGTTGTGCGTGGAGCTGTCACTAATAACAACACAGCCGGAAAAATCTGTTTTTAAAACATCGGTTTCGTTTGTTAAAGCCGGTGCTTGCAGCTGCACTCCGTTTTCATAAACAGCTGTATAGTATTGTTTTTTTCTTGCATCCAGAATTGTTATTGTTTTTTTATTTTCTTTATTAATGTGTGAGAGAATTTCTAATGAGCTTACTCCCACAAGAGGACAGTCTAGCTGCTGGGCAATTACTCTGGCAACTGTGACACAGGCTCTTATTCCAGTAAAGCTTCCAGGACCTATGTTTGTGCCAATTACATCAATATCTTTCATTGTAAGATTGTTATCTTTTAAAATACTTACAATCGTAGGTATCAAAAAAGCTGAATGATACTTTTCATTATGATTTTCAACAATAATATCAGACAGTATTTTTTCGTTGTCAGACAGGGTTACATATGTTTTATCAAGGCTTGTATCGAAAGTTAAAATTTTCAATTTTTTATTCCTTCCAACAGTGTTTTATAATCTTTTGAAGATGCAAAGAAGTCAAATTTTCTTGTTGTTTTATCAATATATTCAATTCTTATTTCCATTCTGTCAAAAGGAAGCTCGAAGTCTGAAAATTCGGCCCATTCAACAAATGTTAAAACATCAGGACGTGAATATTCTGTTAGTTCATCAATTATAGTTCTAACCCCTTCTTGTTCAAGGCGATAAAGGTCAAAATGATATACAGGCAGATCTCCAGATAGATACTCGTTGATAATAACAAAACTCGGGCTTGTAACTTTTTCTTTAACGTTCAAATGTTTTGCGACAAGTTTTGTAAATGCTGTTTTGCCGGCGCCAATATCTCCGTAAAGGCAGACAAAAGCTCCGTTATCTTTGACGGCTTTTGCAAACTTTTGAGCGAGAATATTAGTCTCATCAAGATTATTAACGGTGATTGTAAAAATCTTTTCCATAAATAAAGAATAACATAAATAGTTAATTTGGATTGATATTTTTTTAGGGAACCTTATATATTAATTATGAAAAAATTTCTTGTATTAATTTTTATGTTTTTCTTTATAACTCCATTAGCTGCCAATTGCGAGGGGATGGTGCTTCAAGCCGGAGTTTCTTTATCAGATAAAGTGCCATCGGGATTTTTCGGTACATGGAAAATCACTTCTACAATTTCTTACACAAACAACAAAGATATGTTTAATGAAGTAACTACGGATTTTTGGAACTTATCAAAGGTTGGTGACGTCATTACATTAACAAATCCTGTTTCGGGTGCAGAAGCGTCTGTTACTGTTGAGGATGTTAAAGGCAACCAGATAAAATTTACACATGTTACGCAAAACAAAAACGCTAAAATGACAGAGTCTCCGACTTTGACATTAAATGGTGAAAATTTTTATGGAACTGATAAAATAGTTATAGAAAAATATAAATACGGGGAGAAAGTGAGTTCGGATGTCGTCATTTATAAGATAAAAGCTCAAAAAATTTCCGGAAACTCCGCTCAATCGATATTTATGAGTGAAAGATAGTTTTAATCAGATAGAGAGAAAAAAATGAGTGAGAAACAGAAATTAGAATACGATGTAGTGATATTGGGCGGGGGGCCAGCAGGTCTTTCGGCTGCAATCTATGCTGCTAGAGGCAATGCAAAAACTGCTGTAGTTGATATTTCCATGTTCGGCGGTCAGCCTTCAAATTACCTTGAGCTGGAAAATTATCCGGCACTCGGTAAAATCGGC
Source organism: Clostridium sp. K4410.MGS-306 (assembly GCA_000980375.1). Classification (GTDB taxonomy): domain Bacteria; phylum Cyanobacteriota; class Vampirovibrionia; order Gastranaerophilales; family Gastranaerophilaceae; genus Limenecus; species Limenecus avicola. Next base: position 57,813 of record LARD01000001.1, read on the forward strand.
GGATACGACATGATGGAAAAATTTGAAGAGCATGCTGATATGTTCAGCATTGATAAATTCCCTATGCAGGAAATTGAAAAAATTGATTTGCAGCCCGAAACAAAAATCATTGAAACAAAAGACTCTGTTTTTGAAGCCAAAACAGTGATTATTGCAACAGGTGCTCAGGCCAAAAAACTGGGTATTCCCGGTGAAAAAGAATTTGTAGGCAGAGGCGTGAGCTATTGCGCAGTTTGTGACGGTGCTTTTTACCGGGACAAAGTGGTTGCTGTAGTGGGTGGCGGCAATGCTGCTGTTGAAGAAGGCTGTTATTTAACAAAATTTGCCAAAAAAGTCTATATTATACACAGACGTGACCAGTTAAGAGCTGATAAAATTGTTCAAGACCGTGCTTTTAAAAATGACAAAGTAGAGTTTATTTATGACACTATCCCTGTAGAAATCAAAGGTAAAGACTGTGTTGAGTCATTTGTTTTGAAAAATGTTAAAACTAATGAAACTTTTGAAATAGAAACAGACGGCGTATTCCCATACATAGGCTTTGCTCCGAATATTGACTATATAAACGCACAGGTGCAGCAAAACGAAGCAGGTTTCATTGTGACAAACGAATGCATGGAAACATCAGTTAAAGGTGTATATGCAATTGGTGATGTGAGAACAACGCCTTTGAGACAGGTTATTACAGCAGCAGCAGACGGTGCTGTGGCAGGATGTTTTGCAGTGAAATATCTTGAAGAAATTGCTGAAAAAACAGCCGTTTAACCTTTAAAACTTTGACAATATTCTGTTATTGGACAAACTTCGCACATAGGCCTTTGAGGTTTGCATAAATTTTGACCGAATGTGACAAGTATTGTATTTATATCAAGCCAGTATTTTTCAGGTAAAAGCTCTCGAAGTGCCATTTCTGTTTCTTCGGGAGTTTTTGTTTTTACCCAGCCTAATCTGTTTGAAATCCTGTGTACATGCACATCAACACAAATTGCCGGTTTGTCAAAACCCTTTGCCATTACAAGATTCGCTGTTTTTCTTCCGACTCCTTTAAATTTTACAAGCTCATCAATGGAGTCAGGTACTTTGCCGTTATGTTTTTCGATTATTTCTTTTGAAATATCAAGAATCTGCTGCGCTTTATTTCTGTAAAACCCTACAGGATAAATCGCTTTTGCCAGTGTATCAACATCTATGTTCAAAAAATCTTCAGGTTTTGTGCCAAGCTCAAGCATTCTCAAAGAGCAAGGGTATGTGGTAAGGTCGTTTGTTCTGAGACTCAAAATGCAGCAAATTAGCACTTTAAAAGGGTCGTGGAATGTTTCCATCATTTTTACAAAATCTCTTTGAGGCAGGTTTGCGTCTTTTATTCCCTTTATAATTTTATCTATATTTTTTTTACTGTCTTTCATAATATTATTTTTATAACAAAAAAATCCTTGAAGCAAAACTCCAAGGATTTTTTGTATATAGAATAATGATTATTCTTCTACTTCGATAACGCCTACAGGGCAAGATTCAGCAGCTTCTTTAACGCAATCTTCGTTACCAGCAACAGCAGCTTCGTTAACTACAGCTACGTCTTCGATAGAAAATACTGCATCGCAAACTGATTCGCAAGCGCCGCAAGCTATGCATCCGTCATTAATTTTTACTTTCATTTTTTTCTCCTTTTACCATAATTTATAAAGTGAATTGTTTCACAACTCCATTATACAAAAAAAATTTTAAAATATACAAACTGTAAAATTAAGAACTGTAAATTTAACAGTCTGTTCTGCCGCTTGTTGTAATATTCAGCTGTTCTTTAATTTCCTGTACTTCATAGTTTAATCTGTTGAGCTGGCACTTAACAGGGTCGGGCATTCTGTTGTGCATCAACTGACCGTCTACCATTATACGCTGGTGTACAATCCTTCCCGGTATACCTACAACTGTACAGTCATCTGGCACATTGTCCACAACTACTGAACCTGCTCCTATTCTGGAGTTTTTTCCTATACGAAGGTTGCCAAGCACTTTTGCTCCGGCTCCGACAATCACATTATCTTCCAATGTCGGGTGGCGTTTTCCGTGTTCTTTGCCTGTACCGCCGAGTGTTACACCTTGATAGATAAGCACATCATTTCCTATATAAGTTGTTTCTCCAATAACAACACCCATCCCGTGGTCAATAAAAAATCTTCTGCCTATCCTTGCGCCGGGGTGTATTTCAATTCCTGTTAATATCCTTGAAAAATATGAAATCATCCTTGGTATGACAGGTATTCCCCAGTATCTTAGTTTGTGAGCAATTCTGTGTAATATTAGTGCATGTAACCCAGGGTAGCACAATAATACCTCTATTATATTATCTGCCGCAGGGTCTTTATCGTAGATTGTTTTTATATCTTCTTTTATCTGTTCAAAAGCTCTTTTTAATAACATTTTTTGCCTTAATTACTTAATTTCGCATAGTGGTGTGGATAGGTATCTTTCACCGTAATCACAAGTCATTGCAACTATTAATTTGCCTTTATTTTCAGGCATTTTTGATAGTTCAATTGCGGCTTTTACATTTGCTCCGGACGAAATACCGCAGCAGATTCCTTCTTTTTTTGACATTTCAATTGCTGTTTCAATTGCATCTTTCGTTGTGATTGTGACAATTTCATCAATAAACTCTTTATGTAAATTTTGAGGAATAAAATTTGCACCAATACCTTGAATGCCGTGGCTTCCTGCTTTTCCTTGTGTAATTAGAGGGCTTTCGGCCGGTTCTATTCCTATTATTTTTATTTCGGGATTAAACGCTTTAAGTGCTTTGCCTACTCCTGATATTGTTCCTCCTGTACCAAAAGATGCAACAAAAATGTCTATTTTTCCATCTGTGTCTTTGATAATTTCTTGAGCAGTAGTTTTTTCATGTACTTCGGGATTTGCAGGGTTTGAAAATTGAGAAGGTATAAAACTTTTCTCACAATGTTCTGAAATCTTTAGTGCTTCATTTACAGCGCCTTTCATTCCTGCTTCTGCAGGGGTGAGGACTAAATCTGCTCCGTATGCGGAAAGCATTTTTCTTCTTTCAACACTCATACTTTCCGGCATTGTCAGCACAAGTTTGTAGCCTTTTACCGCACAAACAATGGCTAATCCGATACCTGTATTGCCGCTTGTCGGCTCAATTATTACGGTATCTTCGTCAATAAGCCCTTCTTGTTCTGCTTTTTCAATCATATTAAGAGCAGGTCTGTCTTTTACCGAATTGCCCGGGTTAAAGTACTCCAATTTTACTGCTACATCTGCAAAACCCGTGTTTATTTTATTTAATTTTACGAGAGGAGTTTTTCCTATCAATTCAAGTATATTTTCATAAATTTGAGCCATTATTTCAGCCTCATATATTTTCTTTTGCCTGCTTGTAATACAACCGGTTCTGCGGGTGGTTTGACGATGAAAGCTGTATCAGATATTTTTTCATTATCTATTTTTACACCGCCGCCTGCAATTAGTCTCTTGGCCTCGCCTTTACTGGCAACAAAGCCGAGTTCGACAAGAAGGTCTAATATATTTTTTTCTTCTTTTATTTCATAAGTTTCAATGTCTTCGGGTATTCCTTTATTCTGCACTACGTTAATGAATTCATCCTGTGCTTTTTTTGTTTCTTCATCGTTGTAGTATTCGTTTGTGATTGTGTATGCCAATTCCATTTTTATGTTGCGAGGGTTCTCTGTTTTAAGACGTTCTTCGATATTTTTTAATTCTTCATCGGAAATATCAGTAAGAAGACTAAAGTATTTGATAATTAAAGTATCAGGAATAGACATTAGTTTTCCGTACATATCTTTTGCACTGTCAGTAAGGGATATGCAGTGTTCCGGATAAGTTTTTGACATTTTTACCTGGCCGTCTGTGCCTTCGATTAACGGCAACAGCATAACCATTTGAGGGTTAGGTTTTCCGTATGCTGCTTGGATTTCTCTGCCGAGAAGAACGTTAAATCTTTGGTCAGTACCACCGAGTTCTATATCTGCATCTATTGCTACAGAGTCATATGCCTGCATAAGCGGATAGAAAAACTCGTGAATTGAAATTGGTTTTCCTTCTGCATAACGTTTTGCAAAATCATCGCGTGTCATCATCTGCGCAACAGTGACGTTAGAAGCCAGCTTTAAAAGATCAGTAAGCTGCATAGGGTGAAGCCAGTCAGCGTTGTTTACAACTTCGGCTTTGGTTGTGTCCAGCACTTTTGACATTTGTTCAAAGTATGTTTTTGCGTTTTCTTCAACCTGTTCTTTTGTCAGTGCCGGGCGGGTTTCCGATTTGCCCGACGGGTCGCCTACCATTGCTGTTGCTCCGCCGACAAGAAGTACTATTGTGTGCCCAAGCTCCTGAAATTTTTTGAGTTTCTTCATTACAACAGTATGCCCGAGGTGAAGATCAGGACGTGTAGGATCCATACCCAGTTTTACGCGGATTGGTTTTCCTGATTCTTTTGATTTTTGTAATTTTATTGCAAGCTCTTTTACTCCGCCAGGCAGTAATTCTGCTCCTCTTGAAATTTCTTGAGCCTGTTTTATGAATTCTTCTTTAAGTACGAATTTTTCTTCCATTTATCTATCCTCTGTTTAGTATTTTGTTTTTATTGTAGCAAAAATAAAATAAGTAAAATAGGACGGGAGAATCATTTTTTAACCCGTCTTGTTTATTGAATCATTTTTTTACTAAATTTTTGTATATAAAGATTCTGAAATATTAATAAACTCTCTGACAAGGTTTTTATCCCATTGTATGCCGGCGCCGACTTTGAGTATTTCACAGGCTTTTTCATTAGACATACCCTTACGATAAGGTCTGTCTGAAATCAAAGCGTGATAAGCATCGGCAACTGAAACAATCCTTGCGGCAAGAGGAATATCTTCACCTTTAAGTTTTTCCGGATATCCGGAGCCGTCCCAGTGTTCGTGGTGATATTTTACAATGGGTATTAAATCATGAAGCGATTCGTTTGGCATAAGCACTTTTTCCGCACCAATTGTCGGATGCTGCTTCATTATTTCCCATTCTTCGTCAGTTAATTTCGAAGGTTTTTTGAGAACATTTTCTGGGATGCCTATTTTGCCGATATCGTGAAGCAATGCACCGAGCTTAATTCTTTCAACATCTTTTTCCGGCAGATTGAGTGCTCTTGCCAGCGCTTCAGAGTATCTTGATACAGATGAAGAGTGGCCTTTTGTGTATTCATCTTTTGCATCAATTGCGCTTGCCAGTGATGTTACAACTTCAATAAGATGACCCTGGTTTATTATTTCTTCTGAATGGAATTTATTCACAAGCTCTTCATCAAAGTTTATACCAATTGATGCGTGTCTTTTTGCTATAACTGATGCAAATGAGCTCAACGCTGTGTCATCCCAAAAATCAAAGTCATCAGAGCAAACAATCGTAGACATACCGTTTTTGTAGCCTTTGCTTTTTGAAATAAACATAGCTTGTTCTGCAAGAATTAAAAGTTTTTCTAAATCTTTAGTTGAGTTTGGATATGTTGCAATACCGACAGAAACCTTTATAGGGCCAACATCGTCAACAAGACAACAAGACAATGAATAAGTAAGGTATTCTGCAAGGTATTTTGCTTCTGCGGAGTTTGTTTCCGGCAGGATAATTGCAACTTCATCGCCTCCGTATCTTGCAGCAGAGTCATTACTTCTTATTCCCTGTTTTATTTTGTCTGCAACAAGTTTGATGATTTCATCACCTTTTGCAGCACCAAAGTCTTTATTTATTTGTGAGATGTTGTTTATATCAAAAATAACGATAGATGTTTGTGTTTGAGTTCTCTGTGCCTTATCAATCTCACTTGCTAGTTTTTCCTGAAATTTTCTATGGTTGTTCAAGCCTGTAAGTGCGTCTGTATCCGTGTTCATCAATACTTTTGCAGACAAATCTTTGTTCTGAATAAACAGTGCAAGATAATTGGCCATGAGCTTGTAAATATCAGAAGATGCTTCATAGTTATCATCACCCACAAGCATAACGCCTATACATTGATTTATAGCAATTAATGGTACTATGGCAACACCTGATTCTGACAAATAATGAACATTCAAAAATTTGTTACTGTCAGTGAATTGCGTTGTTCTGGAGGTAAACGCTTTTTCAACAGGGTTGTCAGAGCCGTTTAATAGAATTCTGCTTGTAAACGTTGAACCTATTTTATCAATAATTTTAAAGTTTATGCAGTTTGATTGCTCGCAATAAAGCCCGAATGCGGAGAAACTTGCATTCAGTTTGTTCACAAATATGTTGTGCAAAGAATAAAACAGTTCGTTCTTGTTGTCTTTGTTGTAGGTTACTTCATTAATAAATTTTATAACCTCGTGGTAGTCAATGTTTTCAGAAGTACGCCATGCTTTTTGGTTATAACCGGCATACATACGGTTTGCTGTTGTTCTGTTATTTATTGTATTGATTTTGGAAATTAATCCGCTGGGAATTATGGGGTTTGAATGCTTAGATTCAACTCCGTTTTTTTCAGTGTCGGACTGATTTTTATTAATATTTCCAATATTCTTATAGTTATTGAAATTCACAGCGGGACCTTCCTGATACGATTAGTATAAAAACCCTAATCTTAAAAATTTGCTTTTTTTCAACCTTTTAATTAATAATTTTTACAATCTTAAGTATTGTAACAGGTATTATGTATCTTTGTAAAGATGTGTAATATTTAGATTTTTTTAACTTTTTATTAAAATTTTTTTGTAAAAATGAATGTTACAATTCGTATTTGTAAAAAAGGGATAAAAAAGCACCTCTTTTTGAAAAAGAAGTGCTTTTTTTATGAATGCTGCTGACTAAGGAGCTGCATTCAATGTTTTTATAATGCTGTCTGAAATATCAACAGTTCCGTAAAGAGCATTGTTGCTTGTTAAAATCAGAGCATAAGTACCTTTTTGTCCTTCTGCCTGAATTGCTTTTTTTACGTTGTTTTCAATTCCTTGAAGAGCTTTGATTTTATCCTGCTGGAGTTTATCCATTTTTGATTTTAATTCTTTTGCATATTTTTCTTCAAGTTTTTTTCTGTCAGCATCTGTTGTAGCAGCTACTACACTTTTTTGTGCATCGACGATGAACACTCTGATATCAGCTTCTCTTTTTTGAAAATCTTTGTTGATTGCTTCAGTTTTTTTGTAACCTTTTAAAACTTTGTCAATATCAACAGAAGCATATTTGTCAGCAGCCAAAACAGGTGTTGCCAATGCTAAAAGTGCAATTAAAGTAAGTAGTTTTTTCATCAATTTTCTCTTTTCGTTTATTTATATCTACATAAGACTATCATATTAAAATAATTTAGTAAATATAAATTAGTATTTAAAAGAGTCTTTCAGATTTTTTACTGCATCTTTTCTTTGCTGTTGTCTTTTTTGAATTGCTTCTTTTTGAGCCTGTTGTTTTTTCTTGTATGCAGCTTTGTCAGCTTCTCTTTTCTTTTGAGCTTCTTCTTGTTTCTTTTGCAATGCATTTAATTTTGCATCTTGTTTTTGTATTGCGGCATTTCTTTTTGCCTGGTAATCTTGCAATGCATTAGTGCCTGCAAAACAAGCGCCTGCGCTTAGCATAAATACTGCTGCCATTAAGATTGTTGAAAGTTTTTTCATAATTAATAATCCTCCGTTTCTCAGGACAGGATTATAGCAATATTTTTAGTACTTTTCAAGTTAAAAATCTTCAGGCAGATAAATATCTTTTTTATCAAGCTTTTCTCTTATTTCCCTGTACGATGACGATTCACAAGCATATTGCTGGTATTCTCTGACAAGAGAAATAATATCATCGGTTGATACCCTGATGAGCCTTCTTCCATTCATGTTTTCGATGATTTCGGCCATTACATTATTCTCCTAAATTTATTTATATTTTTTCATTCGGCAATTGTGTAAAAAACTTTAAAAATATCATTAATTATATTTAGAAGAGCTTGTTCAAATTTTAACCAAAATAATTATTCGTCAAAATATGATAAAAAGTTTAATGATATTTTGTCCACCTGTACTATTTATTATCTTTCGAATTGCAATTAAAATCGTTACAACGATTGGAGATATTAAGGAGGAATGGTATTAATGAACAACTCTATTATTCAGGCGCAATGTGTAAATCTTAAAGAATTAAATCACTTATTTATAGATTTGGAATATACAAAAACACAAAACAAAAATTTTAATGTGTACAGAAGCAGAAGTTTTAACCAAAAAAACAAAAAATATCTTCAATTGGATGAAATAAAAGATGCTTTAAAACAAGTAGACAAATCAAAATTGAAATATATCTATCTTACAGGTAAAAATTCAATGACTCATCCTGAATTTAACCACATATTAAGACTTTGTCTTACTTACTGCTCTGTGACAATTTTTTCTGACGGCAGCTGTATAAATGACAAAAAGTCAAGATTTTTAAAACGCGTTGAGGAAGAAGGCAATAACGAAATTATTTTTAAAATCGAAATTAATCACTACGATGAAAAGACAAACGATGAAATCTCCGGCAGAGGTTCTTTTAGAAAAGCCTTACACGCCGTAACTTCATTAAACAAATATGGTTTTAATCCTATACTTGTTATCAAGTCGATGGAGGATAATATTGAAGATTTAAAAGAAGGATTTATAGAACTTGGTGCCAAATTTAAATTTGAAACAGAAGACATAAATTTTTGTTTTATTCCTGCTATAGAAAAAAATAAAGTTTGTAATGACAATATAGACAATTGTAAAAATAATGCAGCTAACTGTGAGCTTGATTGTATGAATTCTCGTTTGTTAACAAAGTCAGGTGTGTACAATTGTCCTTTGCTTATCAATGATTACAGAGGCCGCTCAGGTGCATCTTTGGGTGATTTTAGCTGCAAATGTTATCTTGAAACCGAAGAATGCCAGCAGTGTACTCAATACGGCAAGCGTATTTACAGCAACAATTGGGTATAAAAACAGAGCAAAAAGAAGCAGGTCCGAAAACTTTTAAACCAAGCCTAAAATCTTTTTTTATCGCAACCCCGAAAAAAGTGCCTGGATGTTAACTGACCCGCATGTATATAATGCCACATTTGTAGTAATCTTAAACATTTTTTTGAAAATTTATTAAAAATAGTTAAGATAAAATTTCTTTTGCTATCAAATCGCCCATTTGCGTTGTGCCTACAAGTTGTGTGCCCTGTGAAAAAATGTCTTGTGTTCTGTATCCTTTTTTTAATACAGATTTAACAGCATTTTCTATATCAATTGCAGCTTCATCAAGCCCGAAAGAATATCTCATCATCATAGCAGCAGAGAGTATTGTTGCTATAGGGTTTACTGTGTTCTTTCCTTTTAAATCGGGAGCAGAACCATGTATAGGCTCATACATACCAGGATTTTTATCTGACAAACTGGCACTTGGCAGCATGCCAAGAGAACCAGACAGCATTGATGATTCGTCCGATAAAATATCACCGAATATGTTGCCTGTTACAACAACATCAAATTGTTTCGGGTTTCTGATAAGCTGCATTGCTGCATTATCAACATACATGTGAGTCAATTCAACCTGCGGATATTGGCTTGAAATTGTTGTAATCACTTCTCGCCACAATCTTGATGAATCGAGCACGTTAGCTTTGTCTACAGAGCAAAGTTTTTTATTTCTTTTCATAGCTGTTTGAAAAGCAACATGAGCTATTCTTTCAACTTCTTTTTCATAATAAATCATGTTGTTAAAACCTGCGCGCTGCCCGTCTATCATTTCTATTCCTCGCGGTTGTCCAAAGTATACATCGCCTGTTAATTCTCTAACCATCATTATATCAACGCCTTTGACAACTTCCGGTTTTAATGTAGATGATTCAAGCAGCTCATCAAATACAATTGCGGGTCTTAAATTTGCAAAAAGATTCAATTCTTTTCTTATGCCTAAAAGTGCTTTTTCCGGTCTTAAATCAGAAGGAAGTGTATCATATTTCCAATCACCTACAGCACCAAGATAAACTGCATCAGCTGCTTTGGCCGTAGAAATAGTTGAGTCGGGAAGCGGTTTTTTGCAGTCGTCATATGCACAGCCTCCAATTAATGCTCTTTCGTATTCAAATTGAATTCCGTATTTTTTTTCAATTGCATTTAAAATTTTAACGCCTTCATCTATAACAGCCGGGCCAATACCATCTCCGCCAAGCAATGCAATTTTATTTTTCATATTTATTTAACTCCCATTTTCTTTTTTGTATAATTTATCAATCCGCCTTGAGCAATAAGTTCTTGAATTTCAGCAGGAAATTTTTCACATTTGTACTCTTTGTTTTTTGTTAAATTTTTTACAATTCCGTTTTGCAAATCAACGCTTATTTTGTCCCCTTTATCACTTTCATCTGCGATAAGAGAATTTTCTAAAATAGGCAGACCTATGTTTATTGAATTTCTAAAAAATATTCTTGCAAAAGATTTTGCAATTACAACAGAAACTCCGCTTGCTTTAATTGCTATAGGTGCATGTTCTCGCGAGCTTCCGCAGCCAAAATTTTCACCAGCAATTATTATATCTCCTGTATTAACATTTGTTGCAAAAGTTTTGTCTATATCTTCAAGACAATGTGAAGCAAGTTCTTTTTCATCTGATGTATTTAAATAACGAGCCGGTATTATAACATCAGTATCAACATTGTCATCATATTTCCAACAATTTCCTACAAGTGGTGTATTCATGCTTAATCTCCATTTACAAATTTCAAAAAATATAATATATATAATAATATAAATTTATCTGTTTGTGATACAAGAAGAAGGAGATTGAAAGATGAATTATTACATTGGCGAAGCAGCTGGAAAAGTTTATGAATTTTTAGCAGATCAAAAAAACAACGAAGCAACTATTTCTAAAATTTCTAAAGAATTAGACTTGAGCGAAAACTTTGTAAACATGGGTATCGGCTGGTTATCACACGAAGGAAAAGCTGATCTTTCTGGTAAAGGCGCAAGAACTAAAGTTAGACTTACAGAAGATTCTATCAACTAGTTTTTTATAAAAACTTTTTAAATTTGAAAAGGGCAGATATTATATCTGCTCTTTTTTTATGAAATCTAATGTATTATCCAGAATAAATTTTATGTCATCACAAAAATCATGGACTTTTTTATTGTCTTTAAATTTATCTATAATTGATTGGTATTCCTTGTTAAATGTTTCCATACTAACTTCATGCACTTTATCCTTTTGATTTGTATCAAATTTTGATATCAAAATCTTTGATATTGTTTCAAGATATTTATTGATTTGAGGATTTTTGCATAACTCGCAGTAATTTTTGTTTGCATTTCTTCTCAGGAAATTTTCAATATAAAATTTATTAATTTTGCAGTAATTTTGTATGTCAGAATCTTTTTCCTGTTTTGATAAATTGTCTAATTTTTGAGAAATACCTTTTGCAAGATTATTCATTTTTTCGATATATATGTCAAAATCACCGTAGTTTTCTAAGTCATTTTCAAGAAGTTTTCCCTCATTTTTTCTATGAAGGTAAAGATAATAATTCAAGTTAGTATAGCGCATACTTATTAAATCATGTTCTATATCAACAATTTCTTTATTTGGTTCTTTAAAAATTTTTGAGAGAGTTTTTTCATAATTTATTGCTTTATCATTAATATCAGAAGAAACACTTTTCTTTGTCTGCTCGTAATATTTAGCCATTTTTTCATGGTATTTAGAAAGCGATTTTAAATATCTTTTTACAAGCTGTTTTGCTTTTTTCTCTTGTCCATTTTTTTCTATTTTTTGGATGAATTCACCAATGCATCTGTTTTCAAATGAATTGATATTTGATTTTTGCGGGTGGTACAGGTTTCTGCTTATGTGGTGATAATCATTCAATGCACTAAAGTCTTTTTGATTTTGTTTTTTGTGTTCCATAAATTCAAAATCAATAAACCCTGCTTTATCATTTTCAACAAGAATGTTATTGGGATTAAGGTCGTAAAACATTAAACCGTTTGCATCATATTTATAAATTTCATCTGTTATACTGTCCAGCAGCTTTTGTGACAAGTCGTTTTGTTTTGATAATGTATTTCCTCTCACATAACTGCTTATTAGATAACTTCTTTTGTCGGTTTCAAAATAATCTATTAGCTGTTGTGTTATTTTACAGGATGGAGGAATATTTTTTAAAATTTCCGATTCTTTTTTAAGGTCTCCACCTCCATAACAAAGTTTTTCTATTTCTGGTCTGATAATTTTTACAACAGCATTGCCTTTTTGTCTTAATTTAATTTTGTAAGCTTCGCCAAAAGTCCCTTTGCCAAGAAGCTTTATTTTTTCATTATCTTCTTGGTAATTATCTATAAGATTTTCAATTTCTTTTTTTTCAATGGTATTTAATCCAGGTTGAAAAAGAACTGCCTTAAAATTTAGAGGCGAAACTTTGCTAAAATTTCTAATCTCTGCTGTTTGTGCAGAAAAATTTGTGTAAGGCTTTGATTCCCTTATATTTCTATTCTTATGTGTTTGTGTTGCTGTATTAATTTGTAAAACTTTCATAATTGCATAAAAAATAAAAAAAGAAATTTTTGTTATTTATTATAATTATATTTAATTTTTGTTAAAATATTAAAAAAGTATTTTAAGGAGTTAAATATGTTCGTAAAAAATTTAAAATATAATCTTCCGGATAAAGATGGTTTTTTCGGTGAGTTTGGCGGGGCTTTTGTTCCTGATGATTTTAAAAAAGTTTTAAACAGACTCAATGAAGAGTTTGAAAAAGCAATTGCTGATGAATCTTTTTTGAATGACGTTTACGGACTTTTAAAAGATTATTCCGGCCGACCGACTCCTTTGTATTTTGCAAAAAATCTGACAAACCACTATGGTAAAGGAAAAATTTATCTAAAAAGAGAAGACTTAAACCATACAGGTGCTCATAAAATAAATAATGTTATCGGGCAGGCACTTCTTGCAAAAAGAATGGGAGCAAAAAAAGTTATTGCAGAAACCGGTGCGGGCCAGCACGGTGTTGCTTCTGCAACGGCAGCTACTTTGCTCGGGCTTGAGTGTGATGTTTTTATGGGTGAAAAAGATATCATCCGTCAGCACCTTAATGTAGAAAGAATTAAACTGCTCGGTGCAAAAGTGCACTCTGTTGATACCGGCACAAAAACTCTCTCTGACGCTTGCGATGCTGCTATTGATTATTGGATACGCCACAGTGATGAGGTGTTTTATATACTTGGCTCTGCTGTCGGGCCTCATCCGTATCCTAAAATTGTCAGATTTTTTCAGTCTGTTATAGGTAACGAAATAAAGCTCCAGTGTTTTGAAAAAGAAGGAAGACTTCCAAATTACGTTCTTGCCTGTATCGGCGGCGGAAGTAATGCAATAGGGGCTTTTCACGCTTTTATGGATAATCCGGAAGTCAAATTGATAGGACTTGAGGCAGCAGGTGAAGGTGTAGACTCCGGCAAAACAGCAGCCAGTCTGGCTAAAGGCAAAAAGATGATTCTCCATGGTAAAAGACAATACGTTTTGTGTGACAAAGACGGAAATGTCGGTGAATCGTATTCAATCTCTGCCGGTTTGGATTACCCCGGCTGCGGGCCTGAACACTGCTATTTACGAGACAGCGGAAAAGCTCAATATGAACCGATTACAGATGATGAGGCAGTTGCTGCTTTTGCACGTTTATCAAGATTAGAAGGTATAATCCCTGCGATAGAATCCGCTCACGCTGTTGCTTATCTTGAAAAGCTCATGCCGCAAACATCAAAAGATGATATTGTTGTCGTAAATCTTTCAGGCAGAGGCGATAAAGATACAGAAAGGCTTTTGCAGCTTTTGGTTTAATAATTATTTAACCTTTAACCGCTCCGTCATTTTCGCCTGAGATGAAATATCTTTGCATTGCAATAAAGAATACAAGTATTGGTATTGTTGCAATTATAGAACCGGCTGCTATAAATCTCCAGTTGGCACTGAACATTCCCTGCAAATCATTTACACCAACAGGAAGTGTATACAATGCTTTTTTAGTTAACACAATGCTCGGCCATAAAAACTCACCCCAGGAACCAATGAATGTAAATATAGCAAGCACTGCAAGCGTCGGCTTGACCATTGGTAAAAGTATTTTCCACCATATTTGAAAAACACTGCAGCCGTCAACAAATGCAGCTTCTTCCATTTCTTTGGGTATGGCAAGAAAAGCCTGTCTCATTAAAAATATGCCAAATGCGTTCACCGCAAACGGTAAAATTAGCCCGAGATAGCCCATAACAGAATTAACAGAGTCTACCATATGAAGTTTTAAAACAATCAAATAAACAGGCAGCATTATTGCCTGAAATGGAATCATTATTGTTGCAAGCGTTGCATAAAATATTGTCTTTTTTCCTCTAAACTCCATTCTTGCAAGAGGATAAGCCGCCAGCGCCGATAGTATAAGATTTAATAAAACAGTAAATCCTGCAACAACCATGCTGTTTAAAAAATAAAGCATAAAAGGTATCTGGTTCCACACACCCTTAAAGTTTGCCAATGTCGGCTCCTGCGGAAAAAATACAGGCGGGTATTGAAAAATATTTTCACTGTTACCTTTTAATGCAGTAGACAAAAGCCACAAAAAAGGAAATATTGATAAAAGCGAGACAATTATCAATGTTGCGTGAATAAAAAATCCTCTTGATATACTTTTAAAATTTTTCAAAACTTTTTCCTCATAACTGATACTGTTTATTTTCAAACAGTGTAAAATTCAATATTGACATTACTAGTACAATAACAAGCAATATAACAGAAGCAGCAGAAGCAATGCCGAGATCCAGGTTTTCAAATGCACGCTCATAAATGTAATACACAATGGTTTTGCTTGAATCAAGCGGTCCGCCCTTTGTCATAACATAAATTTCTACAAAAACTTTCATTGCGGAAATTGAAGATATCATTGTAACAAGTCCGATTGTAGGCATAAGATGAGGGAGTGTCACGGTTAGATGTTTTGTTATGGGGTTGGCCCCGTCTACTTCACACGCTTCATAAAGGTCTTTGGGGACACTCATCAATGCGGAAAGATATATCATCATATAGTAGCCGATACCTTTCCAGACTGTTACAAGTATCACCGAGTATAATGCAATATTAGGGTCTGTCAGCCATCCGACAGGCTCTATGTGAAACAATGCCATAACATAATTTAAAATTCCCTGCTGTGCATACAGCCATTTAAATGCAATTGCTGCAACAACAATAGAAACAATTACAGGAAGGTAAATAAGAATCTTATAAAGCGTTATTCCTCTGATTTTTTGGTTAATCATTATGGCAATAATCAAAGGAAAAACCACAAGAAACGGCACTGCTGCAATCAGATAAATAAATGTATTAATCAATACTTTATAAAATAAAGGACTTTTTAAAAGTGCCGTATAATTTGCAAGTGAAACAAACGACGGGTGATAAATATTTGTATTGTAATCAAAAAAGCTTAACAGAATAGTTTCAAAAAACGGTATAAAAAAGAAAAGTATAAGTATTATACCTGCCGGAAGCAGAAACAGATATGGCACATATTTTTTGTAATATTTATACATTTTTCTCCTCAGTGTTCTTTTTTAGTTTTGAAGCTCTGTTTTCAGGCATGAGCCGCTTTGAGTGACCTCAAAATTTGTGCTGGTCAATGACATCAGCATTGCACGGTCGCCGTGGTAATCAACAGACCAGGCTCCAAGATACTTTGGCTTTTCGCCTGTAGCTGCATAAGCGAATACAATTATTCTCTCGGGGTTAAGTGCGTCCCACCCTACAGGGTAGATATCCCATCTGTAATCTTTTAAATAAAGATTTTCTTTTTCTCTCCAGTAATACTGTATCGCCTCTCTTACTTCCGAAAGGTCTTTGACTTTTCCTGTTTCCAAATCGTATACAAGTAGATTTGTTCTCCACAGACCTTCGGGTGTGTATGATATTTTTTCTTTTATTGCTATTCTTTTTCCGTCAGCTGACCAGTCAACCACAGTAAGCGTTTTTTGAATATCTAAATCAAGAGAATCCATCTGGGTTCTGTGTATGGTTTTTTTAACGTGGTTTACATGTGCCTGCTCTATCCTGTCTTTGATATTTTTATTCAAATCAAGATTCATTAAATAAAGCTCTGTACCGGCTGTTTTTGTGGAAGGATAGTAATAAACAGTTGAGTAAACCATCTTGTCAAACTGCGGGGAAACAACTCCTATTGAATTAACTTTTCTCTTTTTTTTAAGCGCATTCAGATTGATATCTGTTTGACCCGGAGGGTTGTTATATTTTACAAGCAATGTGGATGGATCAGGTAAATCAACAAGTTTTGAGTCTTGTTCAAAATGAGGGGATGGAATTTCCTGATTTTGTGCAGCAGCTTTGTTAACTGCTCTATAATAGTCCTGCATTGTTTTTGGCATGTTGTTTACAGGCTTGGGGTGTGCTTTTTTGTAGCTTTTCGTCCAGAAAAATTTTGAGGCAATATCTCTTTCAAAGTCAAAAGCATAGCTGTATTGTGTATTGAAAACAAACAGGCATAAGAATATTGCCGTGCATCTTAACAATACCTTATACATCGTTAAACAAGCCCTTCTCTCATTGCAGTAACAGCGGCTTGAGTCCTGTCATCAACATACAGTTTTTGTAAAATGCTGTGTACATGAGCTTTTGCAGTAGCTCTTGTTATGAATAATTTTTCGGCAATCTCCGGATTTGACAATCCGTCTACAATAAGGGCAAGTACTTCCATCTCTCTTTCCGTGAGGCCGAAAGTATTTTTACCTGCTTTGTAGTTTATTGAATCTGTTGTAGTATCTTCTAATTTTTGTTTTTGTACATTTGATAAAACAAGTCTTGCAATAGCGGGGTCAAGCCAGGCAGTACCTTCATTAACAGCTGTTAGCGCAGCTGTCAGCTGCTGGGCTGTGGCGCCTTTCATAATATAACCGTCAGCACCTGCTGCAAGTGCTGCAAAAACATCATCATCGTTATCTCTTGATGTAAATATAAGAATTTTTGAATCAAGGTTCAACTCTTTAATTCGTCTTGTTGCTTCAATACCGTCTATAACAGGCAGTCCGATATCCATAAGAATTACATCCGGCAAAAGTTCTTTTGCCATTTCAACACCCTGCTGTCCGTCTTCTGCTTCGCCGACAAGTGTTATGCCTTCGGTTTTTTCAATTACAAGAGCTGTTCCCATTCTTATCATCATGTGGTCTTCGACCAGCAAAACTTTTATATCTTTGTTTGTCATATTATTTCCTAAACTTTTTCCTTAATATTCAATGAGTCGGGTATTAATATCGAAAATACGCTGCCTTTTGACACTTCGCTTTCTACCCATATTTTCCCGTTATGTGCTTCTACAATCTGTCTTGAAAGATATAAGCCAAGCCCTGTACCGGCAGAGCGTTTTTGGCTTGTTCCCTGCGAGAATCTTTTAAACAGCTTTTTCAAATCTTCTTTTGGAATGCCTATTCCGTTGTCTTTTACATTTAAAATCAGGTCGCCTTCTTTGTTTAATGCGCTGATGGAAATTTCTCCGCCTGATTTTGTATGATTGAGGGCATTTCCGCACAGATTCAAAAGTACTCTTCTCAACTCGTTGCGGTCAGCTGTGATATCAGCGTCTTTTGTATCTTCATATGAAACGGAAATTTTTATGCCTTTTTTATCCGCTAATGCTCCTAGTTGAGCTATGCCTTCTTCTATAAAGTCTTTTAGCGAAAAAGTTGTTTTGCACAGGTTCAGTTTTCCGGATTCGTATTTGTAAACTTCCAAAAGTGCATTAACAAGCCCCAGCATATCTTCATTGCTTTTTTTCATTGTATCAAGCAGTGTTTTTTGCTTGTCACCTATTTCGCCAAGAGTTCCGTCAAGGAAAAACTGTAATGTTTGTATTGCAGCAAGCAGAGGGGTTCTAAGGTCATGTGTAAGCGTTGCAATAAAATCATCTCTCAGTCTTTCCATCTCTTTTTGCAGGCTTACGTTTCTTACTACTCCTACATAGTTTATTTCCGTATCATCTTTGCCGTCAGAAGGTATAGGTGCAAAATTGATTTCTACAGGAATATTTTTATCGTTAATAAAGTTTCTTATTGCAGCGTCTCTTAAAAGCACTTCTTTTTTATCGTTTGTGATTTTTTTCAATTTTGTTTCATCTGAAACAATTAGCTCCTGAAGTTTTTTGCCGGCCAAAAGATGCTCATCAAGCCCTGTAAGATTTTCAAAAGCGGGATTTGCTTGAACAATTGCTGCGTCATGTGACACGATGACAATACCGTCTGCACAGTAGTTTATTATTGCACTTAGCTTTGTATTTGATTCCACAAGGTCAGCGGTTTTTTGCATTACAATTTCTTCCAACGAATGCGAGTATTTTTCAAGCTGTGCTTTTGCCTGAGAGAGCTCTTCTATTTTGTTATTAAGCTCAAAAATAAGACCGCTTCTCTCCAGTCCGTTTCTTATGCTGATTAATAGCTCTTCGTTATCCCAGGGTTTTTCTATGTATTTGTATATACCTACTTCATTTATCGCTTTTATTGCGTTTTCTTTGTCTGCATAACCTGTTAAAAGAATCATGCTTGTGTCGGGGCAAATTGTTTTTGCCTGTGAAAGAAACTCAATACCGTTCATCTCGGGCATCATAAAATCCGAAAGTATCAAATCCGGTTTATTTTCTTTTATATTTTCGAGTGCTTTTTTTGCAGACTCAAAAAACTCGACATTTGTAAACCCCTCAAGGTTGAGGAGCATTTTTAACGTTGAGAGCATGATTTGCTCATCATCGACAACAATTATTCGTTTAGACTTATACATCACAATATCCTTTAATATAAAGAATATCGTATATTTACAAGCAGGACAAATATTTTACAATTGTAAAGCAATGTAATATAATCATTGAATTAAATGTATTATGGAGAAATTTAAATTATGAGAGACGAATTGCTTTCCATACTTGAAAAAAACAGCAGAATTGATTTTAAAGAGCTGGCTGTTTTGCTCGGTGTGACAGAAGAACAGGTACTTCAAGAAATAACAAAACTTGAAAAAGAAAATATTATCGCAGCATATCACACGCTAATTAACTGGGAAAAAACAGATATTGAAAAAGTTTCCGCTCTCATTGAAGTAAAAGTTACCCCACAAAGAGGACAGGGCTTTGATCATATTGCAGAGCGTATTTATAATTATCCGGAGGTTAAGTCTGTCTATCTGATTTCCGGCGGATATGATTTGCTTGTTTCTTTGGAGGAAAAATCACTTAAAGAAATAGCTGCTTTTGTTTCTGATAAACTGTCTACTCTTGATAGTGTTTTGAGCACAGCAACGCATTTTATCCTTAAAAAATATAAAGACCACGGTACGATAATAAATAAAACAACAAAAGACGAAAGAGAGATGTTTACTCCATGAGAAATTTCCTTTCCGACAAAGTAACAAGCCTGAAACCATCCGGCATAAGAAAATTTTTTGATATCGTAAGCGAAATGAAAGACGCAATTTCGCTCGGTGTTGGCGAACCTGATTTTGATACCCCTTGGTTTATACGTGATGAGGGTATTTATTCTCTTGAAAAAGGAAGAACTTTTTATACCTCAAACGCAGGCTTAAAGGATTTGAGAAAAGAAATTGCCGCTTATATTAAAAGAACACAGGCTCTAAATTATGACCCTGATAACGAGATTATTGTCACAGTAGGCGGGTCAGAAGCTATCGATATAGGCTTGAGAGCTGTAATAAATCCCGGCGATGAGGTCATTATCCCCCAGCCATCTTATGTTTCTTATGAGCCTTGTGCACTTTTAGCAGGAGCAAAACCTGTAATCATCAATCTTAAAGCTGAAAACGAATTCAGGCTTACACCTCAGGAGCTAATCGAGGCAATAACCGAAAAGACAAAGGTTTTAATCCTTCCTTATCCCAACAATCCAACCGGTGCGATTATGGAACGCGGGGATTTGGAAAAAATTGCAAAGATTGTTGTTGAAAAAGATATTCTTGTCATGTCTGATGAGATTTATTCCGCCCTTACTTATAAGGGCAGGCATGTTTCCATTGCTTCTCTTGAGGGGATGAAAGAACGAACTATTCTTATAAACGGCTTTTCAAAAGCATATGCAATGACCGGCTGGCGTCTTGGTTATGCTTGCGGGCCAAAGGATATAATCAAACAAATGACAAAAATCCATCAGTTTGCAATAATGTGCGCCCCTACAACAAGCCAGTATGCTGCTGTTACTGCTCTTAAAAAAGGTGATGAAGCGGTAGAACAAATGAGACTTTCATACAATCAGCGCCGCAGATTTCTCATGAACGCTTTTAAGGAAATGGGGCTTGATTGCTTTGAGCCATACGGCGCGTTTTATGTTTTTCCTTGTATTAAAGAGTTTTCAATGACATCGGAGGAATTTGCCACAAAACTGCTTATGGAAGAAAAAGTAGCTGTTGTGCCGGGCACTGCGTTTGGTGATTGCGGAGAAGGTTTTTTGCGCATATCTTACGCATATTCTCTGGAAAACCTTAAAGAAGCTGTTGCCAGAATACATAAGTTTGTAAACAAATTGAGACAGTCAAAATAGTCATGAAAAAAAACCTCTTTTGCGCAAAATTTAATAATTGGGGCGAAAGAGGTGAGCACTAAGTACAAGCAATCAGAAGAGTTGAGGATTTACATAGTTAATATAGCTTGATTAGGGTGTTTTTACATTCAACTAAACTGCAATGTTAAACTTTAATACTTTCGGGTAATAAATGAAAAAATTTATTTGATTTTTGGTTATGCCCATTGATATAATTGGTTAGATAAAGTTTACGTAAACAGGGGAATGAATATGACGACAAAAGTCGCTGTCTTGGGCGCAGGTATATGGGGAAAAAATTTAGTTCGTAATTTTTATAATTTGAATTATCTTCATACTGTTTGTGATATGGATGAAGATAACAGAAAAAGAGTTAATAATGATTATCCAGAAATTCATACCACACCTGATTTTAATGAAGTTTTAGAAAATAAAGAAATCAATGCGGTTGTTATTGCAACCCCGAGCCACACTCACTTTAAACTTGTAAAAATGGCTCTGGAAGCCGGCAAACACGTTTATGTAGAAAAGCCTATTGCCACAGCAAGCGAAGAAGCTCTAATTTTAAAAGAGCTTGCAGAATCAAAAAATCTTGTTTTGATGGTTGGTCATTTGCTTTTGTATCACCCTGCTGTTAACAGACTCAAAATGATTGTGGAATCCGGAGAGCTGGGTGAAATTAAATATGTGCAGTCTGACAGATTGAATATCAATTACTTTAAAAATGACAGAAGTGTAATGTGGGATCTTGCTCCTCATGATGTTTCGATGGTCAGCTATATCCTTGGTGAAGAGCCCAAACGAGTAATTTCAGCAATGGGTGTAAGCTCTGACGGAAACGAAATTATGGATATTACCCATGTCGAAATTGAGTATGAATCAGGATGTGTTGCGCATATCTCTGACAGCTGGATTCACCCGCAAAAACGCGTTAACCTGATGCTTAGAGGAACAAAAGGCTCTGCTATGTTTGATGACACATTGGCAGAAAACAAACTTCAGGTATTTAAAAATGACAAACCTAATTCCGGCAGCAACATTGCTCTTGATTATATTGAAATTGAACCTTTAAAACTAGAGTGCGAACATTTTGTTAAATGTATTGAAAACGGCAAAAAAGCCAGAAGTGACGGCGAAAACGGATACTTTGTCGTAAAAATACTTGAAGATGCAGAAAAAATGATGCTCGGTGAAAAACGTGAGCTTTTGGAACAGCATAATTTCGCCTCTTCAAGAAGCAAACAAAAATAATTTTAGAAAGTCACGAGGAGTATAATAAAATGGCTAACTTTATTACAATATTACGTATGATAATTGCGTTTGTCGCAATATGTCTTTTGTTTTTTCAAACACCGGCATGCTACATCACTGCTTTTATTTTGACAATAATTGCAATCTGGTTTGACGGTCTGGATGGCTTTGTTGCCAGATTGTTGAATGAAAGCTCAAAATTTGGTGCTGTGCTTGATATTTTAGGCGACAGAGTTGTTGAAAACATATACTGGATTGTTTTTGCAGTTCTTGGCTGGATACCTGTTTGGGTTCCTCTTATTGTTGTAACAAGAGGCATTTTGACAGACGGCGTAAGAAGTATTGCTTTAGAACAGGGCTTTACAGCATTTGGTTCTACTACTATGATGAAAACAAAACTCGGACATTTCCTTGTTGCATCAAACTTTTCAAGAGGCTCATATGCCGTAACAAAAGCACTTGCTTTTGCTTTGATGATTTTATGCAATTTCCCTTTTGCAACAATGAATCTTTTCTTGCAAGGTGCTGACCCTACATTATCTGCACAAGCTACAGCTGCATGGGGAACTTTCCATAACGTGTGCATTGCAATTTGTCCTTTTGCTCATTTTTGTGTATACGCGGCAGTTGCATTCTGTGTGTTAAGAGGATTGCCTGTTCTGATTGAAAGTAAAAGATTTTTTGTTGAAGACAAAAAGAATTAATATTTGTAAAAGATTATCTTTTCAATAACAAAATAATTTCTTGAGCGCTTTTACTTTTAATGTGGCAGTTACTGGAAAGTAAAGACAAAATGGAAATTTCAAAAACAAATTCTCAATATTCTGTTAAAGAAAATAATAAAAAAAACAGAAATGTTGGAACTTCTATTGGTTCTTCGTTGCTTGGCGGATGTGTACCCATTGCTTTTATGCCTTTAACAAACAGCGTCGTAAATAAAATACAAAAAATCGGTCAACTTTCTCAAGATAAAGTTGATATATTACACAATGCAGCAGAGACAGCATTGTGTAATACTGGTCTGAAAGAAAAAGGTGCTAAAATTGTTTATTTAAAACGAGAAGCCGGTGAAATACCGCCGCCGAAGATTTTAAGAAATCTAAGTCCTTTAGAACAAGTAAAAGACGGCAAAAATGCATTTTATGCGTTTAAAGATGCAATAAATCCCCTGACCAAGGAGGTTATGTTTAGCAAAAATACAATTATGATGCCAGAGAAAGATCTTTCCTATATTGCTTTTCATGAAATAGGACACGGCTTGAACCATAATTTTTCTAAATTAGGCAGATTTCTTCAAAAAATGAGAAATCCAATGATGGCAATTGCAGGAAATATTGCCTTGTTTTGTGCTTTTACAAAAAATGCTAAACAAGAAGAAGGCAAAGATCTTACAACAGGGCAAAAAGTTAAAAACTTTGTAAGAAACAATGCCGGCAAATTGTCTTTTGCTGCTGTGCTGCCTATACTTTTTGAAGAAGGCATGGCCACTTATAAAGGGCAAAAGCTTGCTGATAAATTGTTAACAAAAGATATGGCTAAAATTGTCTCAAAAGGCACGAAAGTTGCATATTTAACTTATATTATCGGTGCACTTTCTATTGCTACAACTTCTTTTGCTACAGTAAAAATTAAAGACTATCTGGTTGCAAAAAAAGAGAATAAATCAGATAATAAGGTTGTATGAAAATAACAACCAAACTCAATATAGTTTTATATGAACCGGAAATACCTCAAAATACCGGTAACATTGTACGTCTTGCTGCTTGTACAAACAGTGATGTGTTTCTTGTCGGAAAACTCGGGTTTTCTATTGACAGCAGGCACTTAAAGCGTGCAGGATTGGATTACTGGGGTGATGTTAATATTCGTCGTATAGAAAAAATAGAGGATTTGTGGCAAGAGTTTCCTGACAACGATTTTTACTATCTTACAACCAAAACACAAAATTATTATACTGATGTTAAATATAAAGATGGAGATTTTCTTGTTTTTGGGCCGGAATCCCGGGGTATTCCTGAAGAACTCCTGTTTTCAAAAGGAAAACATTCCATAACTATACCTATGCAAGACGGGCAGAGGAGCTTGAATCTTTCAAATTCGGTTGCTATAGTTGTTTATGAAGCGTTACGACAAATAAACGGATAGTATTTATGGAATATACTGAAATTACTGCGCAGTCAGTCAAGGCTCTTATGCCTCAAAGACCTCAGCAGAGCAACAAAGGAACATTTGGCAAGGTATTAAATATCGCAGGTTCTATAGAATACCAGGGTGCTGCTTATTTGTCTTCTGTTGCTCCTTTAAAAACCGGTGCAGGGCTTGTTACTCTTGCTACAATTGAGCCGCTAATTAATAACCTTGCCGGCAATTGTCCATGGGTAACGTTTTATCCTTTACGTGATTACTATAAAAAATGCATAGCATCAGATGCTTTTGGTGATGTTTTAAACATAATAGAAAACTACAATGTACTTTCTGTCGGCCCTGGTTTATCTGATACAGCGGCAACAAACGCTTTTGTGGATGATCTTATTAAGTATCTGAATAAAAATAATAAAAAAACTGTAATTGATGCAGATGCAATCAATGTTCTGTCTAAATCAGAATTGTCTTCATTTCCGTCAGATTCTGTTATTACACCGCATCCTGTGGAACTTTCAAGATTGATAAACACACCTGTTAAAGATATACAAAATGACAGAATAAAGTATGCAAAGCTGACTGCTGAAAAATTTGGCTGCTGCGTTGTGTTAAAGGGCAATCAAACAGTTGTGTGTACAAAAGATCTGGAGGTATTTGTTAATACCAGCGGCAATTCTGCTCTTGCAAAAGCCGGCAGCGGTGATGTTTTAACAGGTATAATTTCAGGTCTTATGGCGCAGGCGGTGTCTGTGGAAAATGCTGCAAAGCTTGGTGTTTATTTACATGGACTGTGCGGAGAGCTTGCATCTCAAGATTTGTCTTTGTACAGTGTACTGGCTACTGACCAGATTGATTATATTCCGCAAGCAATCAAAAAGATTTTAGAGGCTTAGGATGAAAGCTTTTTTTATACCTTACAGTGTGAATAATGGCAGATTTAATATGGACTTTGATGAAAAGCTGCTTGACTTTGCAATCAAAACCAATTTATCAATGCCGATTTTTAGGCTCTATGGCTGGTCACCGGCATGTGTTTCTTTAGGACGCAATCAGAGTGACAGCCACATAGATAAAAATTTTTGTGTGGCTAATAATATTGATATTGTCAAAAGGTTAACGGGTGGGAGGGCTCTTTTGCACGATAACGAGCTGACATACTCGTTTGTGTGCCCTGTATCTTTTCTTAAAAATGGGCAGACCGTTATTCAATCATACAAAGAAATCTCAGGTGCACTGTCAGAGGGTTTAAAAAAAGCAGGCATTGATGCTGTTTTCCCTCAGGATAAACAAGCAAAAACAAATTATGAATACTGTATGTCCTTATCAACCGGTGCAGATTTAAGCTATATGGGAAGAAAGATAGTCGGTTCAGCGCAGTTTAGAAAACAGGGTTATATTTTGCAGCACGGATCTATTATGTTTGATTATGATAAAGATGTCATAAAAAATATTTTTGGCGAAACTCCGGCATCGGAAAATATAACCACAATAAAAGAATCAGCTCCCCAATTAAAGTTGGAAGAGCTGTGTGATTCTTTAAAAAAAGGAATGGAAGACTATTTTTGTTTGTCTTTTGTACCTTTTGACTCTTTTTAGTATGTACCAGGTATAAGTTTTTCGTAGTCATCTACTGTACCGTTATCCATACAGCAGAGAATGATTGCTTTGCCCAGCGGGTGCAGGTCTGATTTCAGATAAAGCTTTAATTCTTCTTTGAAGAAGTCTTCAAGCATTTTTGCACCTTTATCATAACCTTCTTCTTCTATTTGAGGCTGTTTTGTCACATCAAAGAATTTTTTAGATATAGGTGTACCTTCTACGTGGATGTTTTCCGGAATGTAGCCGCCAAGAGGGTGCCTTGATGGTTTCAGATTAAGCTTTCTAAATGAAGCCTGACCTCTTCTTGCAAGGTATTCTCTTATTACCCATTCTGCCATAAATCCTACTTCCCAAGAACCTATGTGCTGGTTAGGGATAAGAATATTTCTTGTTTTAGTTGTGTTCATAAACTGTTCAAGAAGTATGTTTGCAAGGTCTACCCTTTTACCGGTTGCAAACGGCCAGAATGAGCCTACGCCTTCACTTTCGAGTTTAAATGCATCTTTGCCTGTGCTTGTTATGCTCGGGTTGCCGAATCCTCTTGGTGCAACCAGCCTCCATAGCCATGCAAGAGCAGGAGGTAAAATATGCAGCATTCCAAAGATACCGTAAGAAGGATTTTCTTTTGTACAAGGCGGTGTTCTTAAACCAAAACTTCGATAGTCTATTTCAATAGGGCCGTCTTGTATGTTTTTAATTTGTTCTCTGGGGATAATGATCCTGGGGTTAGGGCATTTTTTGCCCGGAGAATCTTCTATGTGCTCCCATATAAGACAAGTTGCGTTTGGGTGTGCTTCAAGGTTAAAAAATATTAACGGTTCCTTGGGGTTGGTTGTAACAGTTT
This sequence comes from Clostridium sp. K4410.MGS-306, assembly GCA_000980375.1. Lineage (GTDB taxonomy): Bacteria > Cyanobacteriota > Vampirovibrionia > Gastranaerophilales > Gastranaerophilaceae > Limenecus > Limenecus avicola. The sequence goes on from LARD01000001.1 coordinate 84,240, forward strand.
CCAAATTAGGATCTGTTCCATATTTTTTAATATGGTCGATTCTGACAAACCAGGAGCGTTCTGCATCGGCTACGCATAAACGGCCGTTATTTTTTCTGAAACTTGGGTGACAAAGCGCCATATCATCCGTTACAGGCTGAAGTTTACAACCCTGTTGTAATGCAAGATATTTCTCTTCACCTGTTACAACATTGCGTCCTAATAAAAGTCGTCCATCTTCTTCACGGTGAGCATATTCCAGCATTTCGCTCTTGCCGCTGCCTGATGCTCCTTCATGAAGGATACTGATATCATTGTCATAAGGAGTAGTAATATTTACTGTTGAAGCGTGTACTGTAACAAAATCTTCTTTTAATCCAAGAGCCAGTAATACACCGTAAACACCTTTTTTTGCACTCGGCCCCGGGTACAGGTTATAAGAGAAAACTTCGTGTACAGAGTTTTGCTGGTTATGAACAACTACCTGTTTGCCTTCAAAATGAGAATGTCTAAATGGAGGTGCTACATAAATAATAGCCTTAGGTTCAAAATCTCTTTCAAGTTTATCTGTTGGTATCATACCTTGAAGGTCATAAATACTTGCTGCAAAGAATGCTGCGTTTTTAGGCGCCACCATTAATGCCGGATACCCGTATTCTGTTCCGCCTGCCATAAAAGGTACTATAATAATTTCATTGTCAGATAGCCAATCAAAAGTTTCTTTTCTTAACGGCTCAAACTCTTTGTTAAATCTTTCTTGAAATGTCACTTTGTCTGTCATTTCAATATTGTTAACAACCATACAGTTTGGGTCACGTCTTCTCATATAAGCTTCTGTGTAGTTTACTGCAATACCGTTTTTGCATCTTATTACTTCTGCTTCAGTTACTTCGCCTTTGCCTTCTACGTTGTATACAACCTTGTAGGTAAGATTTTCTTTACCATTTGTAGAAAGTTCAATGAGTTCATCTCTTTTTTCAGGCAAAATAACATTTGATGATTTATCAAGTAACTGTTTTAATTCGTCGCTAATGTGCCAGTGCTGCCAAACCTTGTTTGAAGTTAATAAATTTTCCATTTTACCCCTTAAATTAAATAGTTATGCTTTTGATTATATTATAAATTGCAACTTTAATCTAAAAAATAAGCATTTTTTGTAAACTAATCTCAATATTTACATTTTTTTACTTTAGGGCTTGACTGATAGTAACTATCAGGTATTAAAATTTTATTATACGAAAGGAGACTATAATGACAGTATTAGACAAAGTAAACTATCCAAATGACATAAAAAAACTTTCTATTGCCGAACTGGATACTCTTGCTGATGAGATGAGACAGCTTATTATAAAAAAAGTTAACACAACAGGCGGGCACATGGGGCCAAATTTAGGGTTTGTTGAACCTACAATTGCGATGCATTATGTTTTTGACACACCAAAAGATAAAATTGTTTATGATGTGTCTCACCAGTGTTATCCCCATAAGATTCTCACAGGGCGCAAAGAGGGTTTTACAAACCCTCAACGATATCTTGATTTTTCAGGTTATACAAACCCCGAGGAAAGCGAATATGATTGTTTCGTTGTAGGTCATACATCCACCTCTGTCAGTCTGGCTGCGGGCCTTGCAAAATCAAGAGATTTAAAAGGTGATAAAGAAAATGTCATTGCCGTACTTGGTGACGGTTCATTAAGCGGTGGTGAAGCACTCGAAGGGTTGAACAATGCAGCGGTACTGGGCAGTAATATAATAATTGTGTTTAATGACAATGAAATGTCTATTGCTCCAAACCATGGCGGTATGTACGAAAATATACGCCTTTTAAGAGAGACTAACGGACAGGCTGAATGTAATTTCTTCAAAGCAATGGGTTTTGACTATTACTATGTGGAAGAAGGTAATAATACTCAAAAATTGATAGAAGTGTTTGAAAAGGTAAAAGGTCTCAACCATCCAGTACTTGTGCATATACATACACTAAAAGGTAAAGGTTTGTTGCCTGCAGAACAAAACAAAGAAGCTTTTCACTGGATAATGCCCGGTACACTGGATAAAAAAGATGATGACACAAACAGCACACCAACAGAAAACTACACGAGTGTTACTGTTGACTATATCTTGAATAAGGCAAAGCAAGATCCTACTGTTTTTGCAATATCTCCTGCTACACCGGGTGCGTATGGCTTTACTCCGGATGTAAGAGCACAACTTGGCAATCAATATACTGATGTTGGTATCGCTGAAGAACACGCTGTTGCGTTTGCTTCTGCTATGGCAAAAAATGGCACAAAACCAATCTTGTTGATATTGAGCTCTTTTATTCAAAGAACATACGATCAGTTGTCGCAAGATTTATGCCTTAACAATTCTCCGGCAACAATCCTTGTGCACTGGGGAGCTATAACAGGGGCGGATATGACCCATCTTGGATGTTTTGATATACCGCTTGTTTCAAATATACCAAACATTGTTTATCTTGCCCCGACAAATAAAGAGGAATACATTGCAATGATGGATTGGTCATTACAACAGACACAACACCCGGTTGCAATAAGAGTTCCTTTTGGTAATTTTGTAACAACAGGAATAGAGGATAAAACAGATTATTCAATATTGAATAAATACAGTGTTGTTAAAGAAGGAGCTGAAATCGCGATATTAGGCCTTGGTTCATTCTTTGAAAAGGCAGAAGATTTGGCTAAAGAAATCCATAAAGCTCTGGGAATTAACGCTACAGTGATTAATCCTAAATTTATCACAGGTGTCGATGAACAGCTTTTAGATTCTTTAAAACAAAATCACAGGCTTGTTGTTACCTTGGAAGACGGTGTTTTAGGCGGCGGGTTTGGTGAAAAAATTGCAAGGTATTATGGCCCTTCTGAAATGAAAGTGCTAAACTTTGGTGCAAGAAAAGAATTTACGGACCGAGTCCCTCTTGAAGAAATCTATGAAAGAAATCATCTTACAACAGATTTGATGATTCAAGACATCAAGTCGGTATTATAAACACTTTAAAAAAGAAAGGTTGGAAAGCTCCAACCTTTCTTTTTATTTATTTAATTCTTCAATTACTTCATCAACATGGCCTTTTACTTTAACTTTTCGCCATTCTTTAGTTACTTCCCCCTGGTTGTTGATAAGAAAAGTCGAGCGGATAATTCCCATGTATTTTCTTCCATACATTGATTTTTCTCCCCAAGCTCCGAATGCTTCAGAGAGAGCATGCTCTGGGTCAGAGAGAAGGATAAAATTTAATGAATGATTCTCTTTGAATTTTATATGACTTTTTATGCTGTCCGGGCTGACTCCTATAACCTGTGCATGAGCACTCCATCTGTTTTTGTTTTCTTTAAAATCACAAGCTTCTTGTGTACAGCCTGAGGTATTGTCTTTTGGATAAAAATATAAAATTGTCTCCTGACCTGTAAAATCAGAGATTCTGTATTCCTGTTCTTCTCCGTTTTCATTTATACCTTTTAATGTGATATCTAAATTTTTTATATTCATTATTTACTCCTTAACTGATTTACAAGATTCAATACATCTGTACTTTGGATTTCTTTTAATTTGATGATTTTCTTTGTTTTTTCATCAAGATATTTATGTCCTACCAGTATCTTAACATTATCAAGATAAGCAGGATACCATTGAGGTATCATTATCGGCTGGTGAAACAGGCAGATTGTTGGTTTGTTCAGCAGGTAAGCCATATGCATAGTACCTGTATCAACTGATATTACACAATTTGCTTTTGATAAAATAACTGCAGTGTCCATTATAGTAGTTTTGTTAGTTATATCTATAAAATTTGGCAAGTTGTATGATTTTATTTTTTGAGCAATATCATGGGCTCTGCCTGTGCCAATAAATACCACAGGCAATTCACATCTAGATGTGAAATTTACAATTTCATTTATATCCCAATCATTAGCCTCTTGTTTAGACGTTGTGGATATTGCAATGTAATCTTTTTCAAAAGGAATAATATCCTTAAATTTTTCTGTCGTTTTTAAATCTTCTTCGTGAGGTATTTGTATATTTGTTTTGTAATCAATCTCATAATTATTACACAGCAGTCGCAGCATATTGGCGTTAAAATTGCCTCTGTATGTGGAGAAAAATTCTTTTGCATCCATTGTGTAATGCTTATTTATAAAATAGTTTAGCGGGTTGTTGTTTTTCAGATGAACAGATACAATTGTTTTAGGCAATAGTAATTTGCCTAAAACAACAGCGCGTTCATGAGTATGTGTTAAAATGGCTGTATGTATTTTTTCTTGTTTTTTGATTTGTTTAACAAGTTTGAAAAGTCCTGTAACCCCTTTGTGTTCATTACTCTTGTCATATGAATAGCATTTGTCACAGGTCATTATTTTGCCAAGGTCTTCAAAAGTTTTAGATACAATGAGAACGAGCCTTGAATCAGGGTATAATTTTTTTATGTTGCAGCATAACATTTCATTTATTATTGTATCGCCCAACCATCCCAGGCTGATAACAGCTATTGTTTTTCCATTTAAATTTTTCATACGTTTATATCCCTGTACACTTTTTCAATTGTATCAAAAAACTGTGTGCAATCAAACGTTAGAATTAATTTAACATATTAATTTAAAAGGGGCAGTTGTTGCATCATTCTTTTGAGTTTTAGTGCAATTCTTGGCATAGGTTCTGCTATGGTTAATCCGACAATGTCATAACTTTCAGCAATTTTGTTAATTAATTTAAGAGTTTCTTCTATTTTTAAACCATCCGGACATATTCCCACTGCGGGTATTATTTCTGACGGTTCTAAAACATCCATATCAAAGTGGATAAGAACCTTTTTGGCTCCGGTTGTAGAAATCCAGTTTGTAACAGCATCAACATCAATTCTTATATCTTGCGGGGAAAGATGTTTGAGCCCGTATGTTTTTTGTCGGATTTTTATTTCGTCTCTTTCCCAGTCTCTGATTCCGGCTAACAGTATATTAGATGCTTTTATTTTTTCAGGCAAAAGCGAAACTATTTTTTTGTCACCTTCTCCCATCAATGCTGTTACTGCCATTGCATGGTAGCCGGTGTATGTATCACCAGGCAGTGTTATATCAGGATGAGCATCTATCCATATTACAGCAACATCATTTTGATATTTGTGTGCCAGATATGAAAAAGGAACTACACTGACTGAACATTCTCCACCAAGGGTTACTATTTTATCAGGTTGTTCTTGTTCTAAAATTTGAATAGCAGCATTTGTTTGTTTTAATATAACATCTCTATCTGTTATTCCGTCTTGAATTTTTCTTTTTTCATATTCTTCTACAACAGGTACTTTTAGTATCTTTTGATTAGTTTTTGGTGCAAGAAAGTTTAGCAGGTATGCACCAATGTAATATCCTGTAGAAGACTCTTCTTCTGAAAAATCTGGGAGAAGTGAAGATACATCTCCACCTTGCCACTGGGGATAAATTAAACGTATGGTTGAAATTTCATTTTTCATTTGTTTTTCTTGTAAATTAATACTTATACTGGTTTATTTTAACATAAATTTTATAACAAAAAAGACTCCATAAGGAGTCTTTTAAAAGTGGTGCCACGTCTCGGAATCGAACCAAGGACACAGGGATTTTCAGTCCCTTGCTCTACCAACTGAGCTAACGTGGCAAATGTTTTTTAATTGTCAAACGGTTATCCGTTACTTTATAATAGCAAATGAAGATTCAGAGTCAATAATTTTTTTTAAATATCTTTATCTGGCCTATTAATTGACTTTTTGCTACAATTCAGGTATACATTATGGAATGTAACTAAGGAGGAGACTTTCATGTCAAACGCATTGGATATTAACGACGGCAATTTTGAGGCAGAAGTTGTTAACTCGTCAGAACTTACTATTGTTGATTTTTGGGCACCCTGGTGCGGACCTTGCAGAAAATTAGGCCCTGTACTTGATGAAATTGCTCAAGATTTTGAAGGTAAAATTAAAATTGTTAAACTTAACACTGATGAGAACTTGAAAACAGCTAAGGAATATTCTGTAAGCGGTTTGCCTACTCTTTTAATTTTTAAAGAAGGTAAACCTGTTGAGAGACTTGTTGGTTTAATGCCAAAAACAAGTATTATCACTAATATTGAAAAACATTTATAATTAATAAAAAGCTAAAAAAAAGAGTAATGAATTTTCATTACTCTCTTTTTTTATACTATTTTTGTACAGCTTGTTCTTTAGCCGGTTTTTTTGTTTCTCTTTGAGAAAGAACTTTTTTACCTGTCAATCTGGACATAAATCTGTAAACGTCACCTTTTATGCCTTTGCTGTGGAGATTTTCATATTCTTGATTTAAAATCTCATCTCTGGAAGATGCTTTTACTGGCATACCAATAGCTTTTCTGTTTACGTACTCACCAACAAGTGTAGATGCTGTATTGACGGTCTGTGCACCGAATAAGCTGCTGTTGTACAAGCTTCTGAACGTGTTGTTGAACAGATTTATAAACATTACATTGTAGAATGTTCTAGACGTTTCTTGTATTGCTCTTTCTTTAGCTTTTAATACAGCGCCTTGTTTGTCTTCACCGTTAGTTTTTTGCATTACCATGTTATGGTTATCAGACATCAAGAACCAAGCTGTTGCAGCTGTTGATGTATTTTTCGCCAGAGCTGACAAATCAGAGTTTGAAAGGCTGGACATTGTGGATGTGTTAAACGCTTTGTGAATTTGCTTGTTCATATATTTTGAAAATTCTGCTGAATCCAAATCCATCTTTGATGTGTTAGCAAATCTTGATTTGTGAGTAATTCTGCTTATTGCGTTTGATACAGTTTTGATTTCTTTATCCCATTCTGGTAGTTTGTTATCAGGCTTAATAATTTTTGAGAACGGTTTAGCAATATGTTTGTAAGGAAGTGTTATTGTTCCCCAGATAAATTTAAACGGTTCTGTTATAAAGTCTGCAACTTCTCGTATCATAGGTGTATTCTTTTTGCCAAAAGATAATTCCTCTGCATTAACTGCATTTTCAACAAGATTATCGTATTTTTGTGCAAGATTAGAGTCTTTTTGTTTGAGTTGTGCAATTACTTCTTTGAACAGTTTGTAGTTTTCTTCGTCAGCATCTATTTTGAATCTGTTTTCAAATGTAGAAGAGAAGTCTTTTGCTATCTTTTTAATAAGTTTTTGTGTTTTTGTATAGTTTTCAGTTAAAACATTGCCGTTTTTATCAAGTATAAGTTCACGTATTTGGGCAGCTTCATTTTTGAATCCTTTGTTTTCCATCAGACTCAAAAATTCTTTTATGTTTTGTGTAATAAGCTTGTTATCTCTTTGTTTGAAGAATGCTTTTGCAGCTTTTCTTTTTGGAATTGCATCGAATGACTTGTCTAATCTAACATTACCAATGTGTTCCATAATTTCAGCAAGGCTATCATGTTTGCCTGCTCTCAATTCTTTAGCAAAATCAATTGCTATGGATTTTACTTTTTCTGTTTTTTGGTAATTTAAAGTGACCTGTTTAATTTTTTCTGCGATTACTTTGTCATAATTTTCAAGTTTTTCAGTTATTTTCTTAAAGTCTTCTTTTTTAATTTTGTAATCTTTTTGAGTCAATTTGTTATAAAAACTGTCGTATTTTTTAGAAATTACATCAAAGTAGTCTGCAATTTTTGCTCCGTTTTTGAGTTTAACGCCTTTAGCATGTTTCAGTGCAAAACCGAGTGCTACTGTACCAACAAACCATTTGGCAATTGTTGGAAGTGTTAACAGAGGTTTTGATGTTTCTACTTCTTTAAGGCCTTGTGCTTTGTCTGATAAACCTGACATTGCAACATTATTCATTTGTGTCATCGGCATATCTGACATAATGCCGAATCCGTTAAACACTTTTGAACCTTTAAATCCGGGTTTTGATTGATTTTTGGTTTCTTCTTTTTCTACAGGTTTGTTTTGTTGTTCAACTGTTTTGCCTGCATTTTCTCTGGCATTCATTTTTAATGCTTCTTCTTTGTTGATAAACCAGAGTTTTTTTCCGTTTGATAGTCTTGAGAAAGATTCTGTTAACAATACGCTTGCTGCAGTAACACCGATGAATGTGCCTTTGCTTCTGTTGATATATTTAGAAAGTGCACCAAGAGTGATTAGTTGTAAATAAGCATTTGACAGTACACGTTTTGTTTCCTGGTTAAAACGGAGTTTCTTTTCTTTTTCTGCAGCTTTGGCATCGTCATCACATATTCTAGACAGGTTGTATGCATCATTTGCAAGGAAAAATGCAGGAATAAAACCAGTAACAATCCTTGTCAAAGCTCTTTCATGTACCGCATTGTAGTTGCCTGATTTGGGGTCAAACATCTTCATTGCTCTTGAAAAAAGACCTGCGGAACGTACCTTTTCGGAATCATATTTGAATTTTTCTGCAGATTCCATATAGCCGTTGAATGAGTTAACTATATCATCGTTATTAAGTGTATTAAATTTATTTTGAATAAAGCTTTTGCTTTTAGCTGCCTTGTCTTGAACAGATTGGGTATTTTTGCCTTTGATTGAATTTCTAACAGCTTTTGCAATATGGAAAGGCAGATCAGTAACAGGATATACAATTCCTTCCATCAAAAGTTGTGTCCAGTTTTTTTCGTATATCGTAACTTTCCCGTCAGCGCTTCTTCTTATTGAGTTTTTCATTTGCTCCCATTTAGAAGAATCGTTGTTCAGTACTTCAGGAGCTTTACCGATATATTTTTTTAGGAAACTTATATTGTTTTCGAGGTTGTATTGTTTTTTATTGTAAAAACTAAAAGCTTTTTTGATATTTCCAAAAGAAATGCCTTTAAAGGAAATCTCACTTGACTCTCTCGATAAAGGCATTGCATTATAATTATTTGACGACTGTTCATCTTTCACAAGTTTCTTGTGCTTGTGAACCATTCGGTTGTCGTATAATAGATTCGGTTTATGGTTTATTATCATTATTTCCTGCCCTTATGTAATTTCGCATAAGATAGTAAGATTAGCAAGACTTTGAAAACAAAATTTAACTAATTTTAATATTGTTTTTTACAAGAATTCACTAACAATAATATCAAGTCAGAACAGATTTTTTATTGCTAGTGCATGACAATAATGCAACATAAATTAACATTTTTTATCTGTAATTTTGGAATTGCAAAGGGATATTATATGCGTCTTCTTTTTCTTTTAAAAGACGAATAACATCTTGCAAATCATCTTTGCTTTTTCCTGATACTCTCACCTGTTCACCTTGAATAGAGGCCTGAACTTTGAGTTTTGATGCTTTGATATCAGCAACTATTTGTTTAGCGAGTTCAGTTGTCAAACCTTTTTTAAGATTAAAAACCTGTCTCACATTTCCGCCAAGAGCATTTTCTATTGGCTGAGGGTCTAAGATTTTTATATTGAGGTTTCTTTTGACAAGTTTTGTTTGCAAAATATCGAGAATGTTGCGAAGTTTCATATCATCCGCAGTGGTGATCGTTATTGCTTTATCTCCTTCAAGCTCAATATCAGAGTTTGTGTTTTTTAAATCAAATCTTGATGTTAACTCTCTTTTTGTCTGGTCAACAGCGTTAACAAGTTCTTGTTTATCGAACTCTGAAACCACATCAAAGCTGCAATCTTTTGCCATAATATTCTCCTTTTAATACCGCGAGACTGTATTATAACAAATTTTTGTACTTTAGTCTAAAATCCTTACACTTGAGCCTGAACCTATGTTTCGGTTATCTATGTAGCCGCCATGATTTCCCATGTAATAATTCTGTTGTCCCATACCGGGGTTTGTAAACGCTCCGTATGGATTGTATGGGTCATAAATCGGCGGGGTAAACCCTGTCATTGTTCCTGTTGTACTAAAATCTCCAAATATTGCACCCAGTACGTTTTGCAAAAGACCGCCTACGCCTCTGTTTACTCTTGTTCCGCTCCAATTGTTATTCATTCCGTATGTTGCAGGCATGGGATACACACTCTGGCTTTGAGCAAGTTCCGGATAAGAGTTATAGTGTTTTGAGGCTGTTTTGATTGTATTAAATCTTTCTGTTAAATTACCGCCTTGCATTGCTCCAAGCATTTCTTTCTCCAGTCTGGTTATTCTGGATTCTGTATCATCGTTCATATATGTACGTCCGAGTACTTTGCTTTCAAGTTTTGCAAGTTCTCTTGAGGAAATATTGTAGATAATGCCAGGGTCAATATTTGCCAATATATTGTCTACCCTGCTTGCAAGAGGCATATTATTAAAGTTTCTTCTAAACAGTTTATTTTCCAATCGTGTAAGCCTGTTATAGATATTTTCTCTTTCATATGTTTTTTTGAAAAGAGTAAACTCAAGTTGTGTAATCTTAGGATAGCTTTCATTTGCACCGGGCTGCTGATAAGCACTGTATGGTACTGCAAGAGGGTTAACTCTGAGCGGCTCAAATGTTTTTACCTTGTATGCATGCGCAGGGCATACTGTTGCTGCTAACATTAAAAATGCCAAAAATTTTACATAATAAACTTTATGCATAATAACCTCTGTCCCTTTTTTGTATTGCTTGAGTACTATAAAAATAAAATGTTTTATAGTGCTTAGCATTAGACAGATAAATAAAATTTTTGGCTATGTTGAATCTTTTAAAATTCTAATAGTTTTTTCAAGTTCTTCTTCAAAAAGTAAAATTTGTCTTTCAATGCTTTCTTTACTGTATATTTGACCTTCTCCCTGATAAGTCAAATATTTTATATAAACTTGAGATTCACATTGTAAAGTTGCGACTGCTCTCGCCTGAGCTGCAATACTTTGGAGTTTTACAAAAGAGATATAATATTTTTCTGGACGGTTTTCGTATTTTTCTGCCATATAGTCGGCATGGTCTATTATTGAGCTGGCTATTGCATTAAATTTTTGTACACTGCCGTGGTTTTGTATGCATTTTTGCATTTTTTCGAGGATTAAAATTACATCGTTTAAGTCATTTATGTATGGCGATGTTTTATCTTTTTTTAAAATGATGTCAATATAAGACGGGTTTTCTCTGGGGACTTTTTTATACTGTGGGACGTTTTCAAATTCGTCTAATGTTTTAAAAATAGGCTTTGTTGCTTTGGGTGTAGTTTGAAGATATTCAAATTGAGTGCTGATATCGGGCAATGAGCCTTTGTAGCCTCCACCTGTTGTGAAAAGACCTATAAAAAAGAGTATAAATATCCGACCAAAAATCTTTTTCATAGTTATAATTATAACTGAATTTTAAGTTTAGTCATCTTTTGACTTTAATAATCAAGCCATTTATCATGTTTTTATGAATTTATTTGACTCACTTGAAAATTCTAATAAACAAGTTCCGCTTGCAGAAACTTTAAGACCAAAGACACTTGATGAGTATCTTGGCCAGAATCAGGTTGTTGGTGAAAATACAGCTTTTATCAACCTGTTGCGCTCTGGCAGGTTGTTTTCCTGTATATTCTGGGGGCCGCCCGGCTGCGGAAAAACGACTCTTGCTCGTTTAATTGCCTCCAACACGAACAGTGAATTTATTGAGCTCAGTGCTGTTAATTCAGGTATCAAAGATATAAAAGATTGTGTTGAAAAAGCCAAAGAAAATCTGCGCTACAATAAAAAAACAATTCTTTTTATAGATGAGATACACAGATACTCTAAAACACAGCAGGATGCACTGTTGCCGTATTTAGAAAACGGTACTTTCTATCTTATTGGTTCAACAACGGAAAACCCATCATTTCAGGTTGTGCCGGCTCTTATATCAAGGGTGCAGGTGCTTATGCTTCAACCTATTGATGATGACAATTTGTACTCGATTGTCGAAAAAGGGTTTAAATATCTTTCAGATAAGCATGGCCCTATTGTCTTAAAGCAACAAGTCATTGATTTTATTGTGAAATATGCAACAGGCGATGCCAGGCTTGCTTTAAACCTTGTGGAAAATTCATACTTTGCTGCTGATTTTAAAGATAACACAAGATGTCTCTCTCTTGAGATACTTGAGAGTCTTGCTCAAGAAAAAAGAATAAAATACTCTCGTCAGGAACATTATGATATGGCATCTGCTTTTCAAAAAAGCATGCGTGGAAGTGATAAAAATGCAGCTATATACTGGCTTGCCAAGATGATAGCTGCAGGCGAGGACCCTCGTTTTATTGCAAGAAGAATGATAGTTTGTGCAGCGGAAGATGTTGGAGATGCTGACCCTAATGCTTTTAATATTGCAGTAAATGCGCACAAATCAGTTGAGCTGCTTGGCCTTCCCGAGGGTAGAATACCTTTGGCTCTGGCTGTTGAGTATATTTGTGATGCTCCAAAATCCAATGCTGCTATCTGTGCAATAGATGAGGCGCTTGCCGATATTGCCGGCGGGCTTGACTATCCTCCGCCCATGCATTTGAGAGATGCACATTATAAGGATGCAAAAAAATACGGGTTTGGTAAAGGTTATGTTTATACCCATGACAATCCTGAATACAAACAGCAGTTTTTGCCAGATGAGCTCAAAGACAAAAGGTATTTTAAATGAAAATTTAAAGTAAAAAGCCAAATTCTTTATTGAATTTGGCTTTATTATTGGTGTATTTGTGATTTTTATTAAGCGAATTTCGGAGCTGAACGTTCGATTTCTTTGTCTTCTTGTTGTTCGACTTTTTCCAATTCTTTTTGAGCTGCGTTCAACTGTGTTTCTAAAGATTTTCTTTGAAGCTCTATTTGAGTTTCCATATCTTTTACTTGTCTCATCTTGTTTTCGTTGACTGTTTCCATCATCTGGTTCATTGAGCTCAACAGCATGCCTGGGCCGGTTGACATAAAGTTGCCGCCGCCGTTCATATACATACCGAGCATTTGTGTATAAAGTGCTTTTGTTTCCGGAGAATCTGTTTTGCCTCCATTATTTTGAATACTTTGTGATAATTGTTGACTTAAGATGTTTTGCTGCATTGTCATTCCCATTTGGAATGCGTTGCCGATAGTGCTAAAGAGGTTCCTCGTCGCTGCCATTGCTCTTTCCATTCGAGCGGCATTGTCGGCCAATGTCTGTTGTTGCTGACTCAACTGCAGTATCCGCATCGATAGCTGGTTAACGCGGTTGGTCAACATCAATTTTCTTGCTGTGAAAATTGCATAACCCATTGTTTGGATTCCTCTCGTGTTTTAATTAATTCCTCGTATATAAATAAAAACATTCTACATTCAATAATTGCTTAATTTCTTCATGTTTTGTAAAGATTCTGTAACAATTATAAATAATATGTTTATTGCACATTGCTGCAATTGCGCTCATTGTGCATATCTTGAGGAGTCATCGTCCAAACTTTTATGTTATATTTTTTAGCTACTTCTTGTAATCTTGTCAGGTATTTTACATCTTTTTGAGGATTTTCCATTATTAAAACAACACCTGCTGTTTTATTTGTACAAAGGCTGTAATAAAGAGCCTGGCCTATTGATTCAGCCCATTTTTGAGCAAAATCAAACTCTATTGCATGTTCTTTTGTAAGGCAGTCTATTCTTGTTTTGTCATTCAGAATATATTCTGTAGCTCCATTATGAGCCTTGCACCATACATTCTGGTATTCTTTCTCCAGATATTGATGTGCTGCAAAACATTTGCCTGTTGAAGCAAATAAAAAGACCACAAGAAATATTATCAATTGCTTCATTAATAACCTCTATTTATTTAATTTATAGAAGTTATTATATTGATTAAAAAAAAAGACCTATTACATTTATGCAAAATAAAAAAGACGACTTATAGCCGTCTTTTATTAATGGTGGGCGTTGAGAGGCTCGAACTCCCGACATCTTCCTTGTAAGGGAAGCGCTCTACCAACTGAGCTAAACGCCCGAATCAATTGGTTTGTATAACTATATTACTAAATAAATATGCTCTGTCAATAATTTTGTTATTTTTTTGAAAAAAGTCCGAGAAGTTTATCTAAAAATCCCTGTTCATCAACCATTTCACCACTGGCGAGAAGATCAACTTTCTTTTTTATTTCCTCTTTTTCATCAGAATTAGGTGCAAATTTAAGATATTTTTGATAATAATCTATCGCTTCGTCAATTCTTCTGCTATTTTCGGCATGCTTGCCAAGTTTCAAAAATGTATCATAATCTTTGGTATTAATTTCTGACAGTGCAAAAAGATATTCCATAACCTTATCTTCATACCCCTGTTCCTCATAGAATTTGACCAGCCTTTTTAGTGTTGCAATATCATCTGTTTCTATTGCAACAAGCTTTTCACAAAATTCTGCACAAGCAAAGTTGTCATTGAGCACTGAATAGAGATTAATCAAATCTTTTATGGCCCTTGTATCTTTGGGGTTAGTGTTGTATGCATTTAAATACTCATCAAGTGCCAGTTCATGGTTATTTTTCTTTATGTAGTATTTTCCCCAGTTGTAGTGTGCTTCATAATCGTTGTTTTGTTTTTCGTAAACTAGAGCTCTCATTTGGCTTGGCAGAGGGCTGTCGGGGTTAAGTTTTTCAAACATTTTAATATATTTTAAGGTGTTTTCGTCTTCGCCCTTATTGTAATAATATTCTGCCATCAAAGCAGGATAGCTTATATCTTGCTTGTCTTTATCTGTAAGCGTTTGTAACAGCTCATATGCTTCATCATTTTTTTCCTGCATAAGAAGTGCTTTTATTTTATTAAACACACTTACTGCATATTTTTCAGCCTGTTCACAGTTTCCTGTTGCGAGGTATAATTGGCAAAGAAATTCTTTAATAGCAACGCTTTGAGGGTAATGATTTATTGCTTGTTGCAGTACATTGATTGCTGCCGGTTTATCCTCTGTATAATATAAATTTGCCAGTGATAAATAAACATTTTCGTTGTGGTCGTGGTCTAAAATTTTTAAATATTCATCAATAGCCTGCATGGGTTTGTTAATAATCTCATAGCTTTGCGCAAGAAGATATCGGGCTGTTATTATTTCTTTTTCATCGCTTGTGTTATTTATTGCTTTTTTGTAGTCATCAGTTGCCTGTGCTATACGCTGTTCCAGTGTTTTCAGCTTTGCTCTTGTCATGTAATATTCATATTTGTTGTTATGAAAATATAAATCAAGAAGCTGGTTATAAGATATAGGATCCTCAGGCTTTAATGCCATAAAAAGATTCCAGTAATTGATTGCATCATCATTGTAATTAAGGGTTTGAGCTGCAACAGCAAGTTTTTGCAGCACATCTGTATCGTTTTTATCAATTTCGTGTGCATATTTGTAGCATTCATAAGCCTGCTCAAATTTGTCTTCATCTTCAAATTGTTGTGCTTTTATCAGTGCCTGTGCAATAGTTTTATTTGCCATTTAGATATCCCCTAATGATGATTTTTATTAATGTTCTTTTTATTTATTGATTATACAAAACATATTCTTTTGAAACAAGAACAAGAGATTAATAATTGGTGCTAATATATTGTTATGGAAAAAAAGTTTGAAATAGTATCAAATCATAAACCGGCCGGAGATCAGCCAAAAGCTATTGAATCACTTGTTGAAGGGATAAACTCCGGTTGTGATGCACAAACCCTGCTTGGTATTACAGGTTCAGGTAAAACCTTTACAATTGCCAATGTTATTGAGCGTGTGCAAAAGCCTACACTTGTCATTGCGCATAATAAAACCCTTGCAGCTCAATTGTATAATGAGTTTCGTGAACTATTTCCCAATAATGCAGTAGAGTATTTCATCAGCTATTATGACTATTATCAACCGGAAGCTTATATTCCCAGAACAGACACATTCATTGAAAAATCCGCTACAATTAATGAAGAAATTGACCGCCTCCGTCACAATACAACAAGGAGTCTTTATACAAGAAAAGATGTTATTGTTATTGCTTCAGTAAGCTGTATATACGGTCTGGGCTCACCGGAAAGTTACTACAAAGGCTCTGTCACACTGAAAGTAGGGGGGCAAATGGACAGGGAAGAGCTTTTGCATCATCTTGTGGCTGCTCAATATTCAAGAAACGATTTGGAGCTGGACAGGGCTAATTTCCGAGCAAGAGGTGATGTTGTAGAAGTAATGCCTTCGTACGAAAAAGTTATCACACGGGTGAGCTTTTTCGGTGATGAAATAGAAAAAATTACAAGAATAGACAATGTAACAGGTGAAATTCTTGAAACACCTAAAGAAGTTGTACTTTTCCCTGCTGTGCATTACCTGTCTGATGATGAAGACAAGGAAGAAACAATCAGACTAATTAAAGAAGAGCTAAAAATAAGGCTGGGAGAGCTTTATGCACAAAATAAACTGGTAGAAGCGCAGCGACTTGAACAAAGAGTTAAATACGACATTGAAATGATAAAAGAGATGGGATATTGTTCTTGTATTGAAAACTATTCCCGTATAATAGAAAGAAGAGCTCCCGGTTCTGCACCAAAAACATTGATTGATTACTTTAAGGACGATTTTTTGCTTGTAATAGATGAGTCTCACGTTACTATCCCTCAATTAAAGGGTATGTACAGAGGTGATGCGGCAAGAAAAGATGTGCTAATTGATTATGGGTTCAGACTTCCTTGTGCCAAGGATAACAGACCTCTTACTGATGAAGAATTCTGGGAAAGGGTTCATCAAAAAATATTTATATCTGCAACACCTGCTGAATTTGAACGCAGTATTTCAGACCAGATGGTTGAGCAAATTATCAGGCCAACAGGGCTTGTCGATCCTGAAATCAGTGTCAGACCTACGGAAAATCAGGTGGATGACCTTATTTCGGAAATCCAAAAAATAACAGATAAGAATGAAAGAGTTCTAATAACAACACTTACAAAAAGAATGGCCGAAGACCTTACTGAATATATGAATCAAATGGGGGTAAGAGTACGTTATTTGCACAGCGAAATTCAATCATTAGAGCGTGTTGAAATCTTAAGAGATTTAAGGCTCGGCACTTTTGATGTTCTTGTTGGGGTTAACCTGCTTAGAGAAGGGCTTGATATTCCGGAAGTTTCACTTGTTGCTATTATGGATGCTGATAAAGAGGGATTTTTGCGTTCAGAAACAAGTCTTATCCAAACTATAGGCCGTGCAGCAAGAAATTCTACAGGCAAAGTTATTATGTATGCTGATAAAATGACTGACAGTATGAATGCTGCGATTTCAGAAACCAACAGGCGTAGACAAATACAAATGGCATACAATCTTGAACATAATATTATACCCAAAACTATTAAAAAACCTATTGAAAATAACCTTCTGCAGCTTGTTTCAAGTTACCGGAACCTTGAAGATATTGTTGCGGAAGAAATGGTTGAGATGAATTTGTCTGTTAAAGATATACCAAAACTTATTCAAAAACTCGAAAAAGATATGCATTCTGCAGCCAAAGTTTTGGATTTTGAAAGGGCTGCTCAAATCAGAGATCAATTGAAAAAATTAAGGGAAATGTCTAAATCAAAAGGCTAATAATAGTTGTTTTTACTTTCTATGTCAAAATGCAGCTGACCCCAGTAATCTGATAGGATAGCCAGGTTCATTGTGACAAAAAATACTGAAACGTAATTAAATAAAGGGCCTATTTTAAAGAACGAATAGATAAGATACAGCGTAGGTGCTACTACAAAAAGGGAATATATTGCTATCAATAAAAGGCAAACCACTGTATAAACAAGTACATCTGCTACACCTGCAACTATTTTGGAAGCATCAAATCCGTCTTTAAGTACATAGTTTTGGTTAAAGTTTATCAATGCCGTCACAAGTACTGCCAGTATAAAAAAACGTATAAGCCATATTGCTACCAGCTGTGGAACACCTTCAAAATTAAAAAGTCCGACAACAAAGCTGACAACAAAAAAGCCTATTAAAATAAAGGGAAGAGATATAATAAGGGCTTTTGTTGCAACCGAGAAAAATAAAACAGGATCAATAGGCGGAAGGGTCTGTATTCGTTGATTTATACGGTTACTCATTATAATTGAGCAAAACCCGAGATATATATAAAATATTGTAATCCACACAACTGCATTGACGAGGCTGAAAGATTCTCCGGGCACAATCATGCTTGATAGCAAATAAAGCACATAGCTGAACACTCCCAGCTTAAGCAAGGAATAGTTGTCTTGGTATACCGATCTTATTGAATCAACTATTGACGCCATTAAATTTCCCTTTGCGTCCTATTATAATATTTATCTATTTAATACACAACTACTGCATATACTTGATTTTCGGGCTAAACAGCCCGAAAATGCTGGCTTATTATCCACATGGCTAATAAAGATTAACCCCATGGTTGTGGAAATAAGGTGAAAAGTATACATAATATTAATATGAGGAGAGAAGTATATGTTAAAAGGACTTTCGGGTCAGGATTTAATAAATCAGAATTTAATCCAGGGAAATAACGTAGAAAAGTTGACATCGGCAAAAAAAAATCCATATGCCGATATCGACAAAAATCTTCTAATCGATGAAACCAGCATTTCAAATGAAGCAATCAACCTTTACCAAAGGGATATGGATATAAGAAAATTTGCTTCGCTTGCAATGTCTGACCCTGAAAACTTGAGCCACAACACACTTGTTGCTCAAAATGTTTTTTCATTACAGGATTCCAGTTTTGAAAACAAGGTTATAGAGGGTATTTTTAATAACAAAACTTTCTTAAAAGATCTGTTTGGTTAAAAAGTTCAGATTAGGTAGGATATGGAAAATTCCGATATAGATAATGTAAGAGGGCTGTCAGGCGTAGATTTTGAAGGCGATGACAGACATTCGTCTGAAAAAGTGGCGAGGGTATATGAGTTTTATGAATCAGGAAGATATCAAGAAGCTCTATCCATGGCTGAAGCTGACCCACAAATATCTGCAATGTCTTATGGACAGGTATTGATGGGCAATTGCTATAAGAAACTGGGCAGCAAAAATTCTGCAATGGCTCATTGGAAAAAGGCTGTTGAAATATCACCATTAGAACATTCCGCTTATATTAATATAGCCAACGAGCTCTATGAACAGGGCAATGCTGCAGAAGCTATTTTAAACTGGCATACTGCTGCAACAATTGTGCCTGAAAATCCCACAGTAAATTTAAACCTTGCTCTTGCTTATGACAAAAAGGGCAGTAGAATCAAGGCTACAAAATATTTTGAAAAGTATTTGCGCTACGAGAAAAAGGTAAATACTCAGAATTATTTAACAATAAAACACACTATTAGTAATTTAACAGCTAAAGTGGATTTTCTTGCCAAAAAAGTAGAGGAATTTAAGCTGAAAAAAGACCTTAAAACCATAGCTGCACTTTATCTGAAAATGATTGCAACTTATGCTAATCTGCCTAATATATATTCTAATATTGCAGAAATATTTTATTTTGACAGGAACTTTGAAAAAGCACTTGAATTCTATTTGATTGTATATTTAAACTATCCTCACACCCCGAAAATATTGCTCGAAATAGCCAATTTGTATTATGTTTTACAAAAGCCTGATTATGCATATGCATTTTATTCCAGAGCACTTGATGTGCTGCCTGATGGCACTTCTTACTATTCTAAAACAAAGTCAAAGATATCCTCTTTATCTTATATATTAAGAGATCCGGAGCTTATTGAAACTCATTTGCAAAAAGCAAGAGAAGCAGAAGCTCAAAATGAATATGAAAAAGCAATCAATGAATATGAAATCTATTTAATCTTAACAGAGTCGGATAATCCTGATATACAGCAATTGATAGACAAGTATAAGATTTTTTTGAATCCCGAACCTTTTGTAATTAATGTTTTGTACAACCAAATTCCTGATTTGATGAACAAAAAAAAGCTTAATGCATGTGTTGAGTTGTGTGATAGAATAATGGCTCTTGCAACACAAAACTCAAAAGAGGTAATATATGCTATGAAGTGTAAATCAGAATGCAAACGTATAATTATTGCGAGAGAACAATTCGGTGTTTAAAAAACTTAAAAAATTTTTTTATAAAAATATACTCAAACGAACTTATTACAGAAGCGGCCACTGTATTGGCTGCGGCGAATGCTGCCGGCAAATTTATGTCAGGCATGTAAAAAACGTTGTGCAGACTGAGGAGGAATTCCAAAAACTAAGACTTCTTCATCCTTTTTATACATATTTAAAAATTGTCGGCAAAGATGATATAGGGCTAATATTTGAATGCCAGAATCTTGATAAAGAAACTAATCGTTGTAAAATTCATAAAAAAAGACCGGGTATATGCAGGCGTTATCCTGTAGAAGCTATTTTTATGATGGGTGGTGAACTGGGCAAAAAATGCGGTTATAAATTTACGCCTATTGAATCGTTTGATGAGGTCTTTAACAATTTAAATAAATAAATTGTTAATCCTTTTTACTACGTCGTGATTAACAACGTTATGCACTCTCAGTATATTAACTCCGTTAGCGGCAAGTTTTTCTGAAATTATAGCGGTTGCAATATCGAGTTTTTCTTTCGATTCAGTGTTTATTGTTTCTTTTATAAAGTTTTTTCTTGAGTGACCTATAAGTATTGCACAGCCCAGGGTTTTGAATTCTTGGATTCTTTTTAATATTTCAAAATTTTGTTCGGTAGTTTTACCAAATCCTATACCCGGATCTATTATTATTGAGTTTTTTGATATTCCTGCTTTTGTAAGCCGGTCTATTTTTTCGTCTAAATAATTATATATATCATCCACTACGTCTGTATAATGTGTATTTTTTTGCATAATATCCGGAGAAGCGCTTGAATGATTTAAAATAACAGGGCATTTGTTATTTACTATTACATTAAGCATTTCTTTATCCCAATCCAGAGCAGATATGTCGTTGATTATATCTGCACCGGCTTTTAAGGCTTCTTGTGCAGTTTTTGCGTTTCTTGTATCTATGCTTATTAATGTTTTTTTATCTGTTTGTCTGATTTTTTCGATTACAGGTATTACCCTGCATATCTCTTCTTCAACAGTTATTTTTTGAGAAAATGGTCTTGTTGATTCTCCTCCAATGTCTATCATATCAGCGCCGTCTTCAATCATTTTCTTGTAATGGTTGATTGCTTTTTCTGTTGTATTGTATTTGCCTCCATCGGAGAAAGAGTCAGGCGTAAGGTTTAAAATGCCCATAATATAAGGCGTTTTCCAATCCAGTACAATATCTCTTATCATCAGTGTCTCGGGCTTATAAAAAAGCGTGTCACTAATCTGGCTTGCAAGAGATGAAAGCTTTAGCGGTTGATATTTGAGTTTTTCGCATATTTTTTCTAACTGGCTGATTGTCCCGCTCAAGATACAATCTGAAAGTTCTACTTTCCCAGTAATGACCTGTTTATGCACAGCACAATCTGTACCTGTTGAAAGTGCGGTTTGTTTAAGGATATTTGCCTGTGCACAGTTAAGGTCATATATTTTTATTGTTCGAAATTTGTGTTTGTTTATGCCTTTTTTAACATAAGCTTTATCAAAACCTATATGTATAAGGTCATCTTCTTTGCAGTTTATAAGTTTTATTTTAAAATCATTTCGCATAAATATAAGTTAGCATAAACTTATATTGTATCAAGCGCAGCTTCAATTGCTTGCATTGCAACTGCGTTTTTCTTGATTTCATTTCCTTTTCCCTGATACATATCAGGTATTCCGTCTTTGTCTTTGTCCTGGGTGCCTTTTTCTACAACACCAATACCTGATGTAATACCGGCAATTGTACCTGTTAATTTTTTGATACCGTTTTTCGCAAAAGTCTGGACTTCAATAGCTTTTGCATCAACAGATTTGCTCTTAGCAGCATTTTTAGCTGATTCAATTGCTTTTTCAATGTCAACTTTATCCACACCTTTTTGAGCATATTCTTTGCACCAGTTTATACCGTTATTAAGAGTTCTGGAAACAAAGCCTTTAAATGTTTTTTCCTCTGAAGGTGTTACTTTTTCTGAAATTTTTGAGAATAATTTTGAGCCTTCTTTACCTGCCCAATCCAGCAGTCCTGTATTTTTTTCTGTGAAGACTAAAAGTTTATTGTAAAAACCTTTTGTAACAATACCGCCTAAAGCTGCGAGTGATAATGTTGTCATCATTTGTTTAAAAGGTTTTGTGTACTTTTCATTTTTGTCTGTAACATTAATTGTTTCAGCAAACTCACCTATTTTTTTTGCAGTGTCTTCGTTGAAATTTTTTAAATCCAACTCATCAAGCAACTCGCCTGCTGCCATATAGTCCATAGGATATTCAATCTTGTTTTCTTCTCTATTTCCAAAATTGTGAGAAGTCGGTTTGATAGGTGAACAATTTAATGAATGAATTTGTAACATTGTTTAAACACACTCCGGTATTTTATTATTTACAATTAGTATAATGCTTGTAAATATATTTTTTGCTATCGTAAATGCAGATTATTAATAAATTGTAACATAGATTTTAATAAATGGAACAGACTGTTTGGCTAATATTTACAAAATTATGCAAAAAAAAAGCTGCACTGCAGCTTATACTTCATAATCTTGGGAGGAGATTTGGGGATTTGTACATGTATATTAATTCATTATGAAAAAAATGTTTACTATTTTAATTGTAAATTTAATAAAAATTTACAATCCCTTTAAAATCATGTACGTTTTATGATATGGCTATTTCTTTTTCTTTGGCATGGGGGCGTTAGGTGTTTTTGTATTTGAAGTGCCTTGTATACGTTTTACCGAAATAACTTCTGGAATGGATTGAAGCTTTGTTATTACTGTTTTAAGTCTGTTAATGTTATCAACTTCAATGCCCATCTCAATTATGCCGATTTTTTTTGCAGGGTTAGACTTAATATTTGCATATGCAATGTTGGTATTACATTCTGTTAATTCAATCATTACATCTTTTAAAATGCCAATTTTGTCCTGTACATCTATCCTGATTGATGCAACATATGTTTTGTTAAGGCCTTTGTCTGCCCATTTTATGTCAATGAGTCTTTCTTCTGGTACATTATCCAATGATGCACAGTCAACTCTGTGTATCGAAACGCCCTTGCTTCTTGTAACTACTCCGACAATTGGCTCACCGGGTACAGGTGTGCAGCATTTTGCAAAGTAATAAAGCATTCCTTCCAGCCCGACAATATCGTTTTTGGATTTCTTTGTTTTTGAGTGCGAAATAATTGGCTGGTCTGTGTCTACGGATTTTTTGATTCTGTTTGTAATTTTATTTACAGTAGTTTCTCCATAGCCCAGTGCAGCAAGCAGGTCATCCACACAGGAGTAATTCATCGCTTCTGCAATTTGTTTGAGCTCTTGAGATTTTAAGATTTCGTCAAACTTGGCCTTTCCAATTTCTGCTTCAAGCATATTGTGGCCAATAGTAATATGTTCTTCGCGTTTATTTTTCTTATACCATTGTTTTATTTTAGACTGGGCAAGTTTTGTAACTACAAAATTTAGCCAATCTAATCTTGGAGCCGGTGTTTTTGAGGTCATAATTTCGACAATATCACCGTTATGCAGTTTTGTGCTTAAAGGGCAGATTCTTCCGTTTACAAGCGCTCCTGTGATTCGGAACCCCACATCTGTATGGATTCTGAATGCAAAATCCACAGGTGTTGCGTCTTTGGGTAGGTCAATTACGTCGCCCATCGGCGTAAAAGCAAAAACCTGATCGGAAAATAAATCCAGTTTAACACTTTCTACATATTCGCTTGCAGAGGAAACGTCTTTTTCCATTTCGGCAAGTTTTCTCATCCAGGAGAATTGAATATCTGTATCTGCGTTGGCTTTTTGAGAACCTTTTTCTTTATATTTCCAGTGTGCAGCCACACCGTATTCTGCAACCTGATGCATTTCATGGGTTCTTATTTGCACTTCAATCGGCTTTGATTTTGGCCCCAGCACAGAGGTATGCAAAGAACGGTAAAGGTTACTTTTAGGCATTGCAATGTAATCTTTAAAACGGCCGGGTATTGGTTTAAATTGTGAATGTATAATTCCGAGCACCTCGTAGCACTCATTAATTGAGTTGACTATTACACGCACTGCGGATATATCATAAAGCTCGTGGAATGCGATATTCTGGCGTTTCATTTTTGCATAAATTGAATAATAATGTTTTGAACGTCCGGAAATAGCGGCTTTTATTTTGTGCTGTTTGAGCATCTGGCCTATTTTTTCGACCAAAACCTGTATTGTTGCATCTCTTTCTGCTTTTTTTAGTGCAACTAACTGTGCAATTTCAAAATATTTTTCAGGGTTGAGATATCTTAAAGATAAATCTTCCAGCTCTGCTTTAATTTTTCCGATACCAAGGCGGTTAGCCAGCGGAGCAAATATGTCCAAGGTTTCTTGTGCAATTTTTTGTTGTTTTGCAGCGGCCATATAATTTAGCGTACGCATGTTATGCAGTCTGTCTGCCAGTTTCAGGAATATAACACGTACATCATTTGCCATTGCAATGAACATTCTTCTGAAATTCTCTGCCTGACGTTCTTCTTTAGATTTAAATTGATATTTGCCGAGTTTTGTTACGCCTTGCACAAGGTTTAGGACATCTTCGCCGAATTTTTCTTTAATTGTTTCGGGTGCAGTGCCTGTATCTTCAATAATATCGTGCAGTAAAGCAGCAATGATTGTGTGTTTATCCATCATCAAGTCAGTTAAAATCTTAGCGACTTCAACCGGGTGGATAATATAGGGTTCTTCACTTATTCTGTATTGGCCGGCATGCAATTTTGCAGCAAATACAAAGGCTTCTTCTATTTCATTAATATCCTGCTGAGGCCTGTGCTGGTTTAGCAGCATTTCTTTCAATGGTTCAAATATACTGAAATCAAGAGCAGGTTCCGTATCTTCCTGCATCTGCTCAGGCAGTTCATAATCTTCTGATTTGTCTTCTGTGTTGTCTGTCATAGTTAATTATTGTACACTTTTAACGGTTACTTAACAAGAGGCATTATTATGGAAAGTTGTGCACACGAATTTTATAAAGAGCAAAACAATACACTTGTGCTGAAAATAAAAGCTGTTCCAAATTCTTCCAAAAACGAAATATGCGGACTTTTTGATGATGCTTTGAAAGTTAAAATAAAAGCACCGGCTGTTGAGAACAAAGCAAATGAGGAGCTTGTAAAGTTTTTTGCAAAACTTTTAAAAGTGCCCAAAAGCAGTGTTATTTTAAAATCCGGCGGCACTTCAAAACTAAAAACTATCTGTATAGAAAACTGTACTATTGATAAATTTAAACAGGTTTGTGTTAATATTGATTTATAAATACTAGAAAAGGGAAAAATATGATTACAACTATATTTTGGATAGTACAAATAATTTCGTCACTTTTATTGATTTTACTTGTTATGATTCACTCACCAAAAGGTGACGGCATCGCAGGTATTGGCGGAGCGTCGCATGTTTTTGCTTCTCAAAAAAATGCAGAATCCGGATTAAATAAGCTGACAATGTGGGTTGCAATTGTATTTTTTGTATCCACTTTTATTGCAGGGTTTAAAATTTTTGGTTAGATAGAAAATATTCCTTCAAGTTTTCTTGCAAACCGGACAATAGGTTTTTCTTCCTGCCAGCTTATAGAGTCTACAAGCACTGTTTTGCAGCCCAGTAATTTACCGAAAAGAATATCGGTTAAAGGTCTGTCGCCTATCATTACCATGGATTTTTTATCAACATTGTTTTCATTTAAAAATTCTTTGGCCACTTTAGTAAGCGGTTTTTTTGCATGGAAAAGCATTGGAATATCTGTCTGAGTTATTACTTTGTTAATGTAATCCAGATTACTATTGTTGGATATTATTACAATGGAAAAATCCTTTTTCAAATTATCAAACAACTGTAGTGTTTCCTCGGCAAACACTCCTGATTTTGATTTCATTACTGTGCTGTCCAAGTCAAATGCGATTGTTTTTATGCCGTCTTCTTTGAGTTTGTCGTAGTTTATTTCAAAAACAGTTTTGGCTTTATAATCAGGTCTTACTATCATCTTTCGTTTTTTATTCCTATTGTTCTTGCAAGTGCGTATTTGTAATTTTGAGGTTCTACAGATAACTCAACCCATATTTCATCATTTGTGTTGCCAACTTCTTTTTCCTCATCAAGAGTAATATTATAGATTTTTTCAACGGTTGTTTCAAAACACTCATTTGGTGTAATAACTTCAACAACATTGTTTTTTAATATTTTATTTTTAATTTTGACTTTATAAATATTTTTGTCGTCTTTTGTTGATTTATCCCAGAACTCAAAAAGAAAATCAGAACCCGCAAGACCTTTTGATACGTCGTAGCTGTAGCCTTCATGGTCTTGTTCATCAAGATAAAAACCTGTTGTATATCCTCTGTTGCCGATTTTTAGCAATTGATTGAACATTTCCTTTTCATCGATTTTTTCGTTATTGTAATAAGCATCAATTGCGCGTCTGTATGCTTTTGCAACGGCTGAAACGTAGTAAAGGCTTTTTGTTCGACCCTCTATTTTAAAAGAATCTGCTCCTGCTTCGATAAGTTTTGGAATGTAGTTTATCAAAGCAAGGTCTTTTGTACTCAAGATATGAGTGCCTCTTGCTGTTTCTTCTATTTCGTAGTATTCACCGGGGCGTGTTTCTTCCAGAAGTTTGTATTTCCATCTGCAAGGCTGTGAGCAGCCTCCGTGGTTTGCTTTCCTTTCACCGTGAGTCATGTAATCGCTTAACAAACATCTGCCGGAAAGCGAGACACACTGTGCTCCGTGTACAAAAACTTCCAGCTCAATATCAGGTACATTTTTTCTTATTTGTGCAAGCTGCTTTATTGACAGCTCTCTTGCAAGGATTACTCTTGTTGCACCAAAATCACGCCAGAATTTAACAGCTTCTGAGTTAAGAGTGTTAGTTTGGGTGCTTATGTGTATATCTATATCAGGAAGTTTGGTTTTAAGTATGTTCAAGATACCAAAATCACTAACAATCAAAGCATCGGGTTTTGCATCTTTAATAATATCTATATTTTCATGCAAATTTTTTAAATCTTCATCATATGCATAGATATTTAGCGTCATATATACTTTTTTGTTATAAGAATGAGCTGTATCTATTGCTCTTTTGAGGTTTTCTGCAGTGATAACATCGCCTTTTCTCATTGTTCTGAGGCTGAAGTCCACCATACCCATATAAACAGCATCTGCGCCGTAATTGATTGCATAATCCAGTTTTTCAATATTCCCAGCTGGAAGTAATAATTCAACTCTCTTGTTCATAATATTTATATTTTATTACAAACATCAGATTTTAAAAATCCAGATTTAATGCACTGTTGAGGTCAGTATCTGTGCCGTCTGTAATTTTTTTGTATTCCATTACTTTGTCGAGTTTTTCGCAGCTCTGTTTAAACCCGTTTGTTTGTTCGTTTGCAGTGATTTCTGTTGTAAAATATTTTTCATTTTTTGAAAAACCTATTTCTTTGTAAAAATCATTGCAGTTTTTGCCTCTGGGTGTAAGCTTGTCTGGTACAAGCCTTGCAAGTTTTTTATTTTCTTCTGCGCCCTTGCCCAAAATATGTCTAAAAATTGACTTACCGGCACCTTTAGTTCCTTCATTTGGTGCCAGCGGCCAGGATGCTGCATGGTCGATATAAAAGCCTTGATTACTATTTATGTCCGAAAAAGATAATATTGCACAAGGTTTGTTTTTTCTTGCTGCAAGAAAACCTTTTGCGCCGAATTCTATATTGCTTATTGCTCCAAAAATCATATCTTTCCATTTGTTAAAATCCTTTTTTTCGGGAAGATTCGGATACATTTTTTCAAGATTAATTTTCTCAAACATCTTATTTAAAAAAGGTAAATCCTCTTTGGAAAGCTGGATTATGGTTATTTCATCGCAGGCCGGTAAATTTTTTAGTCTGATTTTTGCAACAGGCAAACCTTTGAATGCTGTAGCATTATTTATTTTTTTATATCCTGTTTCTCTGTTTTGGATTTGCACAGTTGCTCCTTTCCTGATTATAATAGGTGCCTCAAGCTATTAAATTGCTTTTTTGCCTTACAATCTTTACATCATGTAATATATTTTGTACTTTTTAGCCCGAGTTGACTTGAAATCAGAATATAAGCGTGTTAACATAACAACACAAGTAAAACAATTTTATGCAAAGGTGGTGAAAACACAAATGGCAGAAGTTAAAGTAGGCGAAAACGAAAGTATTGAAAGCGCTTTAAAAAGATTTAAGAAAAAAATCCAAAAAGCTGGTATTTTGTCTGAAATCAAAAGACGCGAAACTTACGAAAAACCTAGCATAAAAAGAAAACGTAAATCTGAAGCTGCTCGTAAACGCAGAGTTTAATCGAAAAGCATTAGAATAAAGTTAAAAAAGACCTCTTTAATATTTAAAGAGGTCTTTTAGTATCTATTTTTCTTTTTTATAAACTTACATCTTTGCCTTTTGCAATGTCGTCCATTGTTCTGAAAATCTTTTCAGTCATTTCTTGAATATAAGCACTTGAAACAACACCGTTCATAACAATATCTGCACATTGCATTGCAGGGCGAATGTATGTTTGAGCTGTTGTGTTAACATTTTCAAACTGCATATCAGCAGCAAGGCCTGTTTTGCCTCTGGATTCTGCACGTCTGTACCATCTGTCTTTGATTATTTCAAATGGCGTAAACACATAGACTTTGATGTCCATGATGTCTCTTATACCTTCATTGAGAACGTATAAACCTTCATTAACAATAATTTGTGCAGGTTTTTTCAAAACTCCGTGAGGAAAACTTTCACACGTTGTAAAATTGTAGTCAGGGCTTCTGACAGCAGAACCGTTTTTTAAAGAAATCAAGTGTTCTTTCATCAATTGTAAATTAATGGCTTTTGGGGTATCAAAACTGTAGCCTTTAGCAAAAAATGCTTCATAGCTTCCTGCTTCTTTAAGCTCATTTGACCAATCATAATAATAATCATCACAGCATACAATTGTGTATAAATCAGTTCTTTCTTCTGCAATACAAGAGCGAATAGCATTTTGTACAAATGTTGTTTTGCCGGAAGCTGATTCACCGGCAATACCGATAAGAAAGCGTGAGCCGGGCTCATTAAGAGCACGTCTTGCAATGTTGAAAATTACAGACTCTTTTACATTTATAAAAAGCGGATGTTTCTGCTTTTTATCTTCTTCAAGAATCTTTTTAACGCTTTCAACAATCTTGATTACAATAGGAAATTTTGAAGCCTGATCGGTTTCTATTAAATTATTTGTGTGTTCTGTTATTAGTTGCATGCTGTCGCCCCATTCTATAAATATTTTAGAATAAAAGAACTTAAATTTCCTGTTTGTTATTTAAAATGTAAAAAAAATTAATGTTGCTAGTAAATATTTTATATATTACGGAATTGTATCAATTATTTTAATATTTTTATGCAAAAATAAAATTATGTCTAAACTAATACTGTCAGGAATGAGTCTGGAACAGTTAACTGAATTTACTGACTCTATTGAAGAATCAAAATACAGGGCAAAACAGCTTCACAATTGGATATATTTGAAATCTGCTTCAACATTTGAACAGATGAGTGATATATCCAAAAAAACTCGTGAAAAAATGGCTGAGATTGCGGAAATAACAAACGTAAAGATAAAACACAAGCAGGTAAGCGTTGACGGGACTATAAAATATCTTTTGGAATATCCCGATGGCAATTGTGTTGAAACAGTCTTAATGCGTTTTGATAACAGAGCAAACCTCACTGCCTGTGTAAGTTCACAAGTAGGCTGTGCATGCAATTGCAAGTTTTGTGCTACAGCCAAGTTAGGTTTTATAAGAAATCTTACTCCTGTTGAAATAATAGAGCAGGTATTGACAATTCAAAGAGACACAGGGCTCAAAGTTACCAATATTGTCTTTATGGGACAGGGTGAACCTTTATTAAATCTTGATAATGTACTGAAAGCCATAGATATATTTAACAAAGACTTTGTTATAGGGATAAGACGTTTAACTGTTTCAACATGTGGTATTATTCCTCAGATTAATAAGCTTGCCGCGTTGGATTTTCAGCCAACACTTGCTATATCTTTGCATGCGCCTAACCATGCACTGCGTAGTGAGCTTATGCCTATAGAAAACAAATATAATCTGGACGAGTTGATGAAAGCGTTAAAGGATTATGTTGGAGAAACAGGCAGAAGGATAACAATTGAGTATACTTTAATAAAAGGATTTAATGATACAACAGAGTGTGCCAAAGAGCTTGCCAAACTCTTGATTGGCCTTAAAGCTAATATAAATCTTATTATTTACAATCCCAATGACAAGGATACATTTGAAAAACCAACAAAAGAATCTATTCAAAAATTTAAATATATACTTGAGCAATCGGGCAAAAAGGTAACAATAAGGCTTGAACGAGGTTCTGACATAGATGCGGCATGCGGTCAGCTGAGTAATAAAATGAAGGACTAAAAAATGAAGATATTTCCTGTTTCTCTTAGTGTTTATAAAAATCAAAAATCAAACAATATAAAAGCAACTTCACCAGTCAATATGCAGCCTAACTTAAATGCGCAAAAAGATACGGTAAGCTTTAAAGCATTAAAAAATATGGTTCAAATGCAAATTGACGAATTGGATAAAAATATTAAAAACAATATTGAGCCTTTTCTGCAAGACAGCAGAGAGTTATATCTTGGTGTAGGAAAAATCGGTCTTGCTGCACAAAATATAAAAGATACGTTTGAAAATGAAGCTAACAATCTTTTTCACAAACAGATGGAGATATTTGATATAAAAAATAATCCTTATGTTAAAAAGTATAAAAAATACACGTCTCGAGAAACTGAATTTAAAGATAACATTAAAAAATTTAATCAGCTGTTGAGTGTTTCTCAGATTCCTATGTATGACAAACCTCATATTAAAAATGCATTTGAACAAGCAAAAAATACTGCATATTTTGAAAGTAATGATGAAATTGAAAAAATAAAGCAGTTAACAAATTATTTTAACAACTCCTATAAGGAGCTAAATGACAAGATATCCAATGTGACTTTTCAAAAAAACAATCCTGATTTGTTTGAAGAGATTTTAAAAACAAAGGATATATTAATGAATGCTCAGTATTTTATGTTTATTACTCCTTATCACGCTGCAGTAAAACTCAAAATGAAAAAAGCTGAAATTGAAAAAGATATGAACAATCCAAAAAATGGTTTGTTAAAAAATCTCGATGCAGTAGACAGATTGCACTCTGTGTCGGATTCTGTTATTAAATCCACAAAAATATATTACAAAAATAAATCATCTATAGAAACATTTGTAAACCAGCACAACGATATTCATGCTGTTTTACCCTCAGAAAACGAGATAAAATCTGCATATAAAAAACTTTTGGATAAAAGCAATGAGCTTTTAAAAGAACAATTTAGCAATACTGACGAATTCTATCAAAAAGAATATAAAGACAAAAAAGTCACTATAAACCTTCAAAAAATAGATAAAACACTCAAAATGCAAAAAAAGATAATTAGAGAATTGCAAAAGTTGGTTGAGATGGGTTAGACTCTTTTAAATTCCTCAATTTTGCTATACGTTTTTTTATTCTTTCAGCATGATGCGAGTGTGGTTTTTTATCCAAAAACAACTTGTAGTAATGCATTGCTCTTGATTTGTTAGACATTTTGTCAAAACATATAGCCAATCCAAGATATGCTTTGCTAAAATTAGGGTTAGCCTTTAATATTTGAGAAAAAACACAACCTGCTGCTTTAAATTCTCCAAGGTTCATATAAAGAGCAGAAAGATGATTGTATGCACTAATAAATGACGGGTTATTTTCAATAATAGTATGATAGATAAGAATTGCCATATCGTATTCTTCGATAAACTCGTGAGCAACACCAAGCTGAAGTTGTGCATTGATATTTGTTCTATCTAATGAAATTGCATGATGAAAACTTTTTATAGCTTCGCAAAAATGCCCTGTGATTAAATAACACAGACCCAATTCGTAGTGAATTTCCGGGGTGAAAAATGACAATTTTCTTGCCTTTTCAAGGGCATCTATTGCTTTATCATATTTTTGTTCGGCTTTGTAGGATATTCCAAGCCCCATATATGTTCTATAGTTTTTACGGTCTATAAGTATAGCGCTAAGATAGTGCTTTATTGACTCTTTAAAATGGTTTGCAAGTCTTAATGCATCAGCTTTTATAAAAAGTTTATAAGCTGCTGTTGTTGTATAATTTTTAGGTTTTACTACAAAGGAATCCAAGCCCTGAACCACACTTTGATATTTTATCCCCAAAATCTCTTCCCCGTAAAATCTAGTATTTCCTTAACTATATTTTAGAGATTTTGTTGTTCTTTGTTATTGACCTTGAGGTTTATTTTTTTAGTCCGGGTGGTTAATATATCGGCATGACTCTCTATTTTTTGTGCAAGAACCTTGTATAATATTGGCATAACAAGTTTTGGGGGATGTATGTCTGATATTTTAAAGAGCAACTTAAGTTTTATTGAAAAACACAATCCATCACTTTGCAGTAAACTTACTGCTATATCAGAATATAAAACGAATATCGAGATAAAGCCTAATCTTGCAGGCGAGTATAATCTTGCAATTAACGGTATGGGGGTCCATTCCTTGACAGGAGCCTTGCAAGAGGCCAAAGATATTTGTGAAACTCTTCCAAACAATTCTAACAACTCAATCCATGTTGTATACGGGATTGGTCTTGGATATATAGTTGATGAACTTGTTAACAATGCCAAAGGTAATGTTATTGTTTATGAACATGATTTGGATGTATTGCATTTTGTTTTGTCAGCAGTGGATTTTGCACAAAATTTTAATACTCAAAAACTATATATTGCCTCTGACATTAAAGAATTTGAACAAATACTTTATAAAGTATTTAAGTATAAGTCTAAAGCCACATTATCCTGTCTTGATTATTACAAGGCTCAGGATAAACTAAGATACGAGGCTTTTCAGGCATGGCTAAAACGTAAGGTTGAGCTGGTGGATCACAACTTCAAGCTGCAAGCTTTAAAAATGTACGGCTTTTTCAAAAATACGCTTATTGGCCTTGATAAAAAGTATAAGCTTCCTTTCCTTACAGAAAACAAAGATGCGTTAAAAGGCAAGCCGGCTATTATTGTTTCAGCCGGGCCATCTTTAAATAAAAATATAGAAATATTAAAAAAATACAAAGATAATGCAGTGATATTTTGTGTGGGCACTGCTTTACGTACCTTGTACAATAACAATATTACTCCCGACTTTCTGAATGTAATAGAAACAGAAAACACATCCTTGCATTATAATTTACCTTGTTCAAAGGATATTTCATTTATTGCAGAGCCCTTTACTCAAGCAGCATATTTGGATATACCTTTTAAAAAAAGGTTTATCACTCCGTCTTTAGAGACAGACGCATCAAGATGGTTCCTAGAAACTGCCGGTAAAGAATTTATACCTTTTGAGACTAAGGGCACAGTTGCCTACCATGCGATATACAGTGCATATTATCTTGGCTGCAGCCCTATTATTCTTATAGGGCAGGATCTTGCATATTCTGACGGTCAATGTTATGCCAAGGGGTCAAAATTTGACGGACTTGAATGCGTTTATGATAACAGTGAACAAAAATATAAAATTAAACCAAGAAACTTTGAAGAATACAGAGATTCTTATTATGCTACAGAAGGCTACAGCATAGAAAAGAAAAATGAAATGATTGATATAAAGCTTAAAGAGCTGAATAAAAATATTACCTTTGTTAAAGGACAAGACAATAATGTTTTGCCTACAGATAACGTTTATGCAATATTTCTTGACTATATTCAAGATTTTGCGGCAAATTACGGACATGAAAGAACTCTGATCAACTCTTCTCTTGGAGGCGCCCTGATTTCAGGCTTTGACCTTCTTTCACTTGAAGATGCATATGAAAAATATGCTCCCACAAGTATTGATAAGCAAAATATATCGGGCTTATTGAATGATGAAAGCACATGCGATATAGAAATTGTTCTAAAAAATCTTAAACAGGATTACAAAAAACTTGCGGAAACTAAACCTCTTTTTGAAGAAGGCTATGAAATAAGCACAAAACTTAAAGAGCTTGTTGATAACGGAAGGGACTATTCTCCAAAATCAGACAGTCCGTTAAATAAACTTGGAGCTTTGTATTCGATAATAACAAATCGATATATGCTAAAATCAAGAGTTGTAAAAATCCTTCATGCGTATAGTTATTGCAATTTATCCTATTTGATAAGAGAAAACAACATTATAGATAATACAGAGCAGTTTCACGTTTTTTCTAATGCTTATTATGATTATTTTTACAGAGGATTGTGTAAGACAAATCAAGCAATCAGGCTGTTACAAGAAGTTATTGACAATTTGGAGAAAATAAATGAAAGCAGTGTTGCAAAGGGTTAAAAAAGCATCTGTCACAATAGATGGGGAAATCTATTCTGCTATTAATGCAGGCATGTTGGTGCTTTTTTGTGTAGAAAAAGGTGATACAAAAGACAGTCTTGAATGGATGGTAAATAAAATTCTGTCTTTAAGATGTTTTGAAGATGAAGATAATAAAATGAATAAATCTCTGCTGGATATAAACGGAGAAATTCTTGCTGTATCTCAATTTACTCTGGCAGCAGATTGCAAAAAAGGCACAAGGCCTAGTTTTGATAAAGCAGAGGCGCCTGAAAAAGCAAAAGCCATGTATGAGCAATTTGTCACAAAATTAAAAGAATCAAACCTCTGTGTAAAAACCGGTGTATTTGCTGCTATGATGGATGTTTCGCTTGTTAATGACGGCCCTGTTACTTTTGTTTTGGAAAAATAAAGGTTATAATTTGTAAAAAAGCTTGCCATATATTATGTTTGCATTTAAAATAATATCAGATATTAGAATGTTAATTATTAAGATGTCGAGGAGCTAATATTTAAATAGCCTTTCGCCTTTTACTTCAAAAGGGTAGTAAAAAATGTATGTAAATAAGTGTACCAAATGTGGAGCGGAATTCGAGACTAAGAACCCCAAAAGGGTAATTTGTCCTAATTGCTTATACCCCGATAAAAAACCAGGTTCAGAAACAGGTTCTGAGACCGGTGAAAATAGCCAGAACCAATCTCAAAACAACAGCTCTTATGAAAGACCTGCTTCTTATAGTGCCGGCGGCTATTCAACAGATTCTTATCCAAGAAGGGATGACAGACCCTATCAACAACAGGATCGTCCAAGATATGACGGCCAAAGAAGCTATAATCAAGGCGGTTACCAAAGACCGCAGCAGGGTGGATACAACCGTCCTCAAGGCGGGTATCAAAGACCTCAAGGTGGTTATAATAACGATAGAGGCTATGATAGACCAAGAGCTCCAAGACCGTATGACAGAAATGACGGTCAAAGAAGCTATAATCAAGGCGGGTATCAAAGACCGCAGCAGGGTGGATATAGCCGTTCTCAAGGCGGATATCAAAGACCTCAACAAGGTGGTTATAACAGACCTCAGGGCGGATTTAATCGTCCACAAGGAAACAGACGCCCGATGGGCGGAGGACGTCCTCAAAGACCTCCAAAACAGCTTTTGGTTAACAAGGAGCAATTGGCACAGATTGAAGAACTTTACAAAAAGATGCTGCCGCTTCCTAACCCCGATGCACATGAGGTTATTGGAGAACAAATAGGTCTTGAAGCAAGAAAAGTATTCTTTGGTATTAATCTTGTAAGACAAAAAATGATGCTGCCAAAGCTTGCCTTCCCGAAAAGAAAACTGGCAGTGTCTCCGGATCAGCTTACTGCAATAAAAATGCTTTATGAGCCTTTATTGCCGCTGCCTCCGATAGGTTGTCACAAAATTATCTCTGCTCAATTAAAAATTGATGAGTGGCGTGTTCACGTTGGTATAGGGCTGATAAGAAAACAGCTCGGACTTGACAGGTGGAACCCGGAAAGAGAAGACGCTCCTGCCGAGTTTAAACAACAGGCTCAAAAAGAAGCTAGTGAAGCAGTAAAAACTGAAGAAAAAGCTGTTG
The DNA here is from genome assembly GCA_000980375.1 of Clostridium sp. K4410.MGS-306. Classification (GTDB taxonomy): domain Bacteria; phylum Cyanobacteriota; class Vampirovibrionia; order Gastranaerophilales; family Gastranaerophilaceae; genus Limenecus; species Limenecus avicola. Next base: position 120,172 of record LARD01000001.1, read on the forward strand.
AACAAGAAGCTCCTGCCGAAGAGAAACCTAAAAAACGCGGCAGAAAAAAAGCAGAACCCGCTCCGGAAGAAACAGCAGAGCCCGTTAAGGAAGATGAGTAATTTAGTTTCAATAGGCAAAATATTAAATTTTCATGGCATTAAAGGCGAAGTCAAAATGGGCTTCTCGGCCGGTAAAGAAGATTTAATCAAAAAGCTTAAACAAGTTTATATTTTTCAAAATAATATAAAGCTTACTTATGATGTTTCATCTGTGAGGTTTCATAAAAACTTTGCAATTATCAAATTCAAGCAGATAAACTCGGTAAATGAAGTCATGGAAATAAAAGGACTTCTTGTTCATATTACCGAAGACATGCTCAAATCAAAACTGGAAAAAGATGAATTTTTGATAAAAGACCTTGTTGGTCTTGCGGCTTTTGATACTGATGGCAACAAACTTGGTGTGGTAGCTGATATTGGTGAAAACAAGGCTTCAAACCTTATTGAGATACAAAAAGCTAACGGGTTAAAATTTATGGTTCCGTTCGTAAAAGAATGGGTGCCTGTTGTTGATTTAGATAATCAAAAAATTGTTATCAATATGATTGAGGGAATCGATACAGATTCAACTAAACAGGATATTAAAGAATGAAGTTTGATGTTATGACACTGTTTCCTGATATGATAAATCAGGCTTGTTCTCACAGTATTGTTGCACGCGGCATTGATAGCGGCATAATTAACGTTAATGCAATAAATCCGCGTGACTATTCTAAGGATAAACACAAAAAAGTGGATGACACTCCGTTTGGAGGCGGGGCTGGTATGGTTTTGATGTGTCAGCCATATTTTGATTGTTTTGATTCAATCCAAAAATCAGAAGATACAGAGGTTATTATACTTTCTCCTCAAGGAGAGGTTTTTAATCAACAAATGTCATGCGAGCTTGCCCAAAAATCTCATATTATACTTATTTGCGGTCATTATGAGGGTTTTGACGAGAGAATTAAGCAATATACAAAAGCGAGAGAGGTTTCTATTGGTGATTATGTACTCACCGGCGGTGAGCTGCCTGCTATGTGTATTATAGATTCTGTTTCACGAAATATTGAGGGCTTTTTAGGAAAAATTGATTCCGCTCATTACGATTCCTTTTCAGACGGGCTTTTGGAGCATCCTCAATATACAAAACCGCGTGAATATAACGGTTTATGTGTACCCGAGGTACTGCTTGGCGGAAACCATGCACAAATAAATAGATGGCGCAGAAAGCAGCAACTCATAATTACATATAAGAAAAGACGTGATTTATTTGATAATTTTAGAAAAAATTGCAATAATAAAGAGGATATAAAACTTTTGAATGAGGTTTTATCAGAATTAAAAGTGTAAAATTTATTAGATACATAATTTAGGTTCAGGGCTTATGGAAATAAATAATGAGCAACTAAAAAAGTTATTTGATTTATCAGGATTGGATGCGGATGTTTTGTCTGCTACTACTGATGATATAAACAAGGCGCTTATTTTAATAGAACGCAAATTTTTGTCATTACTGTCTAACGAAGCCATGACAGTACCTGCAGAGTTCAATATATTAATTGTAGATGACCTCGAGCTTTCTATTTATCAGTTTAACCAGCTTTTGAAAAAGGTCGGTATTGTCCCAACTGTTGCTCGCAACAAAGTGGAAGCATTAGCTGAGCTCAAAAAGAAAAAGTTTGATTATATTGTTGTAGACTTGTTCTTGCCTGATGCACAAGACGGTATTGAGCTCATTGAAGAGTGTATTAAACTCAGAGATGCAAAAAGAACAAACAAAATAATTGTAATGTCCGGTACTGATGATAAAGACTTGATTGAAAAATGCTACAAACTCGGCATTGATGAGTTTGTGCCTAAAAGCAGCAATTGGCATGACCAAATACTGAAATTTATAACAAGCTCTTTGACTTCAAAACAGCATGAAGATTTCTTTAAATACTCAATCAATGACAATATCTGCTGCTATACAATAAATAAATTCAACAGCCAGAGACATATAGATTTGATCGTTAAAGATGTTACAACAAGTCTTTATACAGGTTTTTCAAATATTATTTTTAATATGGAAAATGTTAAAATCTTTGATGATGAGTACACAAGTGTTTTCACAAATTTATACAAAATGTGCAATGATAAAGGCGGAAAATTTATGCTTGTTAAAATTTCAGATTCTGTAAAATCAGCACTCGCTGACGCTTTTCTTGATACTTTAATCCCTACTTATACAAGCGTTGATTTGGCAGTTAGTAAGATTTCTTCTTAATCCTGTTCAAACATTTCAACGCGTCTTAAATGTCTTTCGCCAAGAAAAGGTGTTTTAAGCCATATTTCAGCAATGTCTTTAGCGAGTTCTTCACCCACAATTCTTTCGCCAAGGCATAGAATATTGGTATCATTATGCAAACGTGACATTTTGGCAGAGCAAGTATCCGATACAACTGCTGCTCGTATGCCTTTTACTTTGTTGGCTGCAATTGACATGCCGATTCCTGTGCCGCAAACGAGTATGCCTTTTTCGTATTTACCTTCTTTTATATTTTGTGCAACTTCTTTTGCAATTATCGGGTAATCGCAAGATTCTGTAGTATATGTACCTGCATCATCAACATCAAAACCTGCTTGTTGCAAATATGCTGCCAATTTATTCTTTAAAATAAATCCCGCGTGGTCACTGCCTATTATAATTTTTTTGTTCATAATTTCTCCGTTCGTTTATCTAATATAACATATTTGTAAAAATATGTTAAAGATTCAACCGTATTTCTAAAGTTAGTGCAACAATTTGCCGTTAAATTTAATGTGAAGTTAAAAGATAATTAATAAGGATGTGCGAAGTGTTAAACAAAATTATCGAAGGGGTAAATGAACTTGAAGAGCTTATGTGTGAATATTCTGAGATGAATGCGTTTTTATTTTCGCACAACAAAATATTCATGATTGCCAGCAGCAATCTTTATAAAACACCAGAGTACAATCACCAGCCGTATACTTTTAAATACGGAGATTTTTGTGTAGGTGATTACATCAAAAATTACAATTAATTTTCCTTAACCTTATTTCCCAGCTAAAAAACTCTTTATTTCTTTTGCAAGTTTGATTGATTCTGCTTGCAAATTTTCATATGTAGAGTTGTTAGAGATAACATAGTCCCATTCTTTTACATCATCCAGATCAACTTCTGTTACATCTGTTTCTCCAACAAGTTGTCCGCGCTCACTTCTTGTTTCTCTTGATGCATCAACTCTGATTTTATATGCCTCAGCTTCTTTAAAAAATTCCAGCTCTCTTTTTACTCTTACATCCGGCACTATGATATTGCCGGGCATTTGTATTACTTTTTTTATCCAGTAATCTTTATCCTCGCTTCTTCTTTGATTACCTAGATTAATTAAATCCTGTCTGTATAGATGTTTATTTTTTTCAATTTCTTCAAACGGTATGCCTGTTTTTTCAGAATATTCTAACTTTATTGCGTCGCCAAGACCTATTCTTTTGAAGTTTGTTAAGTTTTGTAACAGTATTTTTGCGACTGTATCCTTACCGCTGTATTGTTTTCCGGATAGTATAATAATTTTGTCTGCCATTTTTAAGCAATTCTCCCTTGTATTTTTTTTTTTATGGTTTATATTATTATACACCAATATTTTTTAATATCACTTTCCACTGTAAACTATAATAACGAACCTAGAAATTGGGGTCTCGAAGAGAATGAAAATCAACAACATTGACGTAAGTTTCCGCTTACGGAGCTTGCTACCTCGAAACAACGCAGAGAACTATGTAAGGGCAAAGCAAAAATATGCTGACGCCGAATACATTGTGCAAATGAAAGACTCAATAAACAGCTCTTCAGCTTCTCGCTCTAATCAAGTGTTGAGAGATCTGGGATTGTTCTAAATTTTTCATCCAGCTCCTGCGCTAATGCTTTTGGTACAGCAGCCTTCCCTGTTTCATCATTAATATTTTTTACGAGTTCGAATGCTTCCTCACGGGCTTTCTCTAAAATTTTCGTATCTTTTATAATATCTGCAAGTAGAAAATTAACCATCCCGCTTTGTCTTGTGCCAAGAAATTCTCCGGGTCCTCGTAATTCAAGGTCTTTTTCTGAAATAATAAAACCGTTGTTTGTCTGTTCCATTATTTGCAACCTATCCATAGTTGTTTGGCTTGAGTTTGCAGGTACAAGTATGCAATAAGACTGCAAATCTGATCTGCCAACCCTTCCTCTTAGCTGGTGAAGCTGGGACAAGCCAAAACGCTCTGCATTTTCTATCATCATTACTGTTGAATTTGGAACGTCAACTCCAACTTCTACAACAGTTGTGCTAACAAGAATGTCGTATTCTTTGTTTTTGAATTTTTCCATTACTGCATCTTTTTCAGAATTAGAGAGTTTTCCGTGCAGCAGGCCTATATTCAGGTCAGGAAAAACCTCTGCTTTTAATCTTTCAGCTTCGTTAGTAGCTGCTTTGGCGGATAGGGTTTCGCTCTCATCAATGAGCGGATAAACTATATAGCACTGATGACCGTTTGCAATTTCATTTGATAATATTTTGTAAGCTTGTGATCGCTGCGAAGGTTTTATTACATAGGTTTTTATTGGTTTTCGGTTTTTGGGCATTTCGTCAATTACTGAAAAATCAAGGTCTCCTTGCGTTGTCAAAGCAAGTGTTCTTGGTATAGGTGTGGCTGTCATTGTGAGAACCTGAGGATTTTTGCCTTTTGTCATAAGCTGAGAACGTTGTTTTACACCAAATCTGTGCTGCTCATCAATTACAATTGCGCCTAAATTTTTAAACTCTACATTGTTTTGTATAAGGGCATGTGTCCCGATTGCTATATTAATTTGTCCGTTTTTGAGGTCAGTCTCGAGCTTTCTACGGACTTTTACACCGTTTGTACCTGTGAATAAACCTATGCTCAATCCAAACGGCGTTAACCAGCGTACGAAGTTGTTAAAATGCTGCTGGGCCAAAATTTCTGTCGGAGCCATTAATACACCCTGATAGCCGTTTTCTACCGCAGATAACAACATTGCACAGGATACCACTGTTTTTCCGCTGCCAACATCTCCTTGCAAAAGTCTTTGCATTGGTGTGTCAGATGCAATGTCTCTTAAAATTTCTTTTAGCGCTTTATCTTGCGCATTGGTTAATTCAAACGGCAATGATTCAAGGAATTTTTTTACCAGTCCGTCTTTTTTTATTTTTAGCGGTAGAGCTTTTATTTTTTGTGAATTTTCTTCTCTGAGCATTGCCAGTTTTAGCTGCAAAAGGAAAAACTCTTCAAACACAAGGGTGTATCTTGCTTTTTCCAGCATTTCTTCATTTTCAGGGAAATGAATCTGTCTTATAGCTTTGTTTCTGTCGAGCAGATTGTTCCTTGTCATTATTTCATCAGGAATCACATTTTTTATAACAGGTTCAAACTGTTCTATTGCATTAAAAATTGCTCTTCTCAGTGTTTTTATATTTAAACCTTCTGATAGCTGGTAAACAGGTACAATTCTTGCCAAATTGAGGTTATTTTTGCCTTCAAACTCCCCTGAGAGAACCTGAAATTCGGGTTTTTCTATTGTATAAGTGCCTGAAAATTTGTCTATTTTTGCTTTTCCTGAAACTATTATATTAGAACCTTTCAGGAATTGTGATTTGTATCTTTCAAGCAAAAATCTGTTTGCTTTTGCATAAAAAAATGTAAGCTTTACAACACCTGTTTCATCAGCAATTGTAACAGAGATTATGCCCAAATTGTTTTTTGAGTTATATGCGCTTATTGATTTGATTGTCCCTATAATTGTTGCATCTTTGCCTTCTTTGAGCTCTCTGATTAGGGTTCTTGATGAGTAATCAATGTGCCTTTTGGGGAAGTAAAATAACAAATCTCTTGCCGTGTAGATACCTAGCTTGTTGAGTAGGTTTCCAACTTTTGGACCTACTCCTTTTACATACATTACATCAGTTTTAGACGGGTCTTTTGTAATAACCGACAAATCTGTCTTTTTTACATCGCCTTCCTGTGTAATCTCCTGCTTTAGCGTTACTACGAGTCTTTGTACAGCTTTTCGTCTTGTGGGCATAGAAGAAATTGCATAGGTTTCAAACTCTTTTATCAAAAGTATCCATTTAGGATTTTTTTTTGATTTTTTATAAAGGTTGTGCAGTTGTTTTAATATGAATCCGGAAAATGTATCGTGTCTTCCTCTTATATCTATATATTGATTTTTTTGCTCAACCTCAATAGCCTGTCGTATCTGTTCTATGTTTTCAATCATTATTCCGTAATTCTGAGTACTTCGTAGATATTGATTTTTTTGCTTTTGCCTTTTATTGAAACTTCACGAATTTTTATAACATCTACTATTTGTGAAATCTTATTATATGTATTTTCGCTTATAAGGATATGCGTTTTATAAATTTTGTTGTAGTCTTCGATTCTGCTTGCAATATTAACAGTATCTCCGATAACAGTATATTCAAACCTGTTTTTTGTACCGACATTACCGATAAAGGCTTCTCCTGTATTTATTCCTATACCTATGTCTATTTTGGGTTTGCCTTCTTCCAGCCATCTTTGCTTTATTTGTTTAACTTTTTTTCTCAATTCGTATGCGCATTTTACTGCATTTTTTGCATGCAGCTTATCCTGTGTCGGGTCACCGAAAACTACAAGCACAGCGTCGCCTATAAATTTGTTTATGACGCCATTGTATTTTGTAATAATTGGCTCCAGCTCTGTGAAATATTCGTTTAAAAGCTGTGATACTTCCTCTGCCTTGTGGCTTTCAGAAAGTGACGTAAAACCTCTGATGTCAGCAAACATTACAGTTATTTCAGAGCGTTTTCCTCCAAGCTCTGCGCCTGCCTTGTTTTTCAGAATTTTATTAGTTATATCTTTTGAAATGTATTTGCCAAGTACGTTCTCGATTTTTTTGTCGACATTCTCTTTAAAAAGATGAATATATGCCCCTGCATAAAGCTTTGATACAGCAGCGCTGATGATTATTCCTGCTATGTTTATGTATACAAAATTATTAAGCAGCAGCTTGTAGGCAATTAAATATGCAATCAGGAAGATTATAATGAACACAATTGCCGGGATTGTTTCATAAAACACAAATACCGCGAGAAATAAAACAGATGTGCCTAAAGTGAGCACCAGCCTTGTATGTTCCGAAATAATTATGACTTTATTTTGCTCAAGGATGTTGTTAATTACCTGTGTATCAGTTGTTTTGAGTCTGTTTTGTGTAATGATTGTATCCAGTTTGTTGTCAAAATGTTTGTAGCAGATATTATTCAGCGTATATATTACGCATAAAAAAGATAATATAAAAAGTAATAGTAATTTTTTTCTGCTCATAGCTTAATTGTACTTATATGTCATTGTTTTGGCAAGAAATGTTGTGTTCGACTTGTGGTTCTACATGGATGATAATTTTTGTGTTTCCGAGCGCGTTTTCTATTTCACATTCCAGTTTGTCACACAATTTGTGTGCTTGAGCTACTGTCATTGAACCATCAACAATAAGTGTTATAACAATATCTTTATGTTTGCCGGATTTTCTGGTCTTTATATCTTTTATTTTACAGATATTTTCATTGTGGTTGTTGTTTTGTATTGTGTATTGAATTAAATCAATATCATTTTGCGGAAGCGAACCGTCCAGTAAATCGTTTAGTGTTTCTTTGCAGATTCTGTAACCTGTGTGCATTATTATCATTGCCACAATAACCGCTATAAGAGAGTCTATAACGTGGTGTCCTGTATATTTTATTATGACAAGACCGACAAGAACCGTGAGTGATGAATAGATATCAGTGCATAGGTGCTGAGCATCAGAGTGCAGCGCTATGGAGTCTGTATTTTTAGCCACTTTAAAAAGGTATGAGCTCACAGCAATATTTGTTATGACTGAAACAAGCATCACCGCTATCCCCGCAGTAGAATTGCTAAGCGGTTCGCTAGAACCTGTTAGCTTAAGACCTGCTTCGTATATTATGTAAAGTGATGCAAGTATAATCAAACAACCTTCTGCAAATCCGGCTGCATCTTCATATTTTCCATGGCCAAAGGGATGATCTTTATCAGCCGGTTCTTCAGCTTTGTGCACCGCAAAAAGAGCAATAATTGAAGCAAGAAAATCGCTGCCAGAGTGTATTGCTTCTGATATGATACTTACACTACCCGTTACAAAACCTGTAATTAGTTTTAAGACTATTAAAATAAAATTTGATAAAACAGATAGTGACGCTGCAAGCTTTTTGTTATGAAAAAAAGCGTTAATAATCATTGCCTGTAATCCAAAATATTACCCTGTTTTAGTTCTGCATTTGAATATGCGCTAATAAGCTTTGAGCTTTTTGCTGTTTTTCCAAGTTCTTTTTTGATTTCGTCTCGAACCATTGAAAGTGCAACAATATTTTCTTGCTCTTGTTTTTGTATTTTTGTACAAATTTCTACAAGTCTTGATGTATCTTCATTTTTGGCTTTAACTTTTTCTATCAGATTGCCGGCTTCTTTAAAAAGCTGTTCTTTCTTGCTCATAAAAGTAACAAGCTCTGTATAAATTTGTCTGTCAATAAGCTGTGCAATTTGTACAGAAACTTCGTAGATTTTTTTATAAGTCATTTCAAGATTATCTAAATCGATGCTCATTATTAAATATACTCTCCCATCTTGTCGTCATCTTCATTATCTTCATCATCAGGCTCAGAAGTTGACACTCGGGAGTTGTAGTGATCCATATCATTTTCATCAAGGCTGTGGCCTGCTGCTTTAAACTGTTTTACAGCCTGTCTCCAGGTATCTCTAAGTTCTGTCATGTGTTTTAATGCCTCATCAAGGCATTCTTCTCTTTTTTTGATGTTGGCAAGCAATAATTGATTGTTTATATATTCGTAAAGCGCAAAAAGATTTTGCGCAAACTCGCCGCCTGTTTTCATATCCAGTGTAGATTCAAATTCTGTTATAATATTTTGTACTTTCACAATGTTGTTGTGAATTTTTTCAATATTTTTTTCGGCAAAGCCGGCCTTTGCCTGGTTTAAAAATCTAACTGCTCCATCATAGAGCATTAATAGTATTTGCTCTTTAGGTGCTGTATCTATTTGTGTTTGTCTATACTGTTTTAAATACGGATTCATATGCTTATCTCTCAATATAAATTTAGCATATTTAATAAAAGAAGTCTATTAGTTTTCAGTGTTATTACATTTGTTTTAATTCTGCAAGATTTGGGTCTAAGAGCCTTCTACCTACATTGTCAAATTGTATTGAGCAAAGTGTTCTTTTTCCATAATTGAAGAGTTCTTCGACCACTCCTCTGCCATATTTTTCGTGATAAACAATATTTCCTTCTGCTATTTTTACATTTTCGTTGTCAGAATTGTTTTCGTCCAGCTCTGTTTTATATATAGGAATAGATTGTTGCTCAGATATTTCCGGCTCTTCTGCAATTTCCTGTATTTCAGGTTCACTAAATTCGTTATTTATATTTAAATCATTTGATGATTCGATGTTTGGCAGCTCTGTATTGATGCTGATGTCATCACTTTCTTCATCAGAAATTGCTATCAGTGATTCTTCCAAAGACAATTCATTGTTATCGTTTAGTATTTGTTCGTTTTGCTCTTGCTCAATATCTGGAAGCAACTCTTCAGATTCATTTGAAATAATTTCTTCATCATTTCCGCTCAAGCTGTCAAGAAGGTCTAAATCTTCATCAGATAGCCCTTGCGTATCAATCATTTCTTCAAGAGGAGCTTCAGGTAAAGCTTCTATTTCTTCCTCTGTTTCAAGCGATTCCTCGGTCTCAAAGACTTCTTCAGTTTGTGCCGGGGCCGCATAAAACATTTGATCAACATCTTTGGCAATTTCTTGTTCCAATGATTCTTCGAATATGTTTTTTAATTCGTTTGGCTCTTCCTCAATTTGTTCTTCAAGCGGTAGGATTTCGTCTTCACTCAGCGGCTGGATATCAATGTTGCTTAAATCGTCCTCTGAGTCAGCAGGCAACACCTCTACCTCTTCTTCCTGCGGAATATCTTCTACAGTAACAGCCTGTGCATCTGTAATAATCACAGGTTCAGGTTCTGAGTTAATTGTTTGTATAAACTTTTGCGCAGTTTCTTTGATAATCAAAGGTGTATAATAAGTTGCATCTCCTGAAACAATAAACTCATGTTGAGCCAATTTCATAAGGAAGGAATTGTATGTTGCAAATGCTCTTTGCTGTTCTTCCGGTTTGAATAAAACCAGATTTTTTGCATAAGATTTTACAAGATTTGCATTAACATAATCATATCTTGAGCTTACAATTGGTTTTATATTTGGAGATTTATAAATCTTATTTATCAATTGTTTATCAGTAATTTCGTCAGTTGCTTCAAGTATGAAATAATAATTTTCTTTTATATTATTTACTGCGAAGTCAACAGCTTCTTTTTGCCAGTTTTTATTTAGCCCGGCTATACTCAAAACTGTCACATTATTGTTCTTTAATGACAATTCAAGTGTATCAATTTCTTCTTGAGTAGAAGCAAAAATATCAAATTGTTTGTATTTTAATAATTTGTTTCTGAGTAAAATTATACCGGTACATTTATCGCTGTCATAAATATCGTTTACAACCTCCAACAAAGTGTTAAACGGTATAAATCCGGACTCAAGAGTGTTTATGTATTCTTGAATTTCCAGTATAATATCTTGAACTATTGTTTTTTGTTCCAGAGTCAGGCCCGTAAGATCATATTCGTATATATAATTTAGTGTTTCGTTGCCAATGGGCAGCTTAAACTCTTTGCCCAGCTCTATAACATTGGTGTTTGAATACTCTGCAATTCCGTCAAAGTCGATTAATAATGTTTTTAGCCCGTTGTCATTATTAAATTCGACAAGTTTTGAAATAAATTTTTGAGTATCTTCAATGCGGTCGGATTGAAGGTACAGAAATTTATCAATTACAGATGCATTTAGATTGATTTCTGCCTGTGTTGAACCAGTTAAATTACCAATCAAAATGGTTTTGTATGCCGAAGAAAACACAGAATCGATAATGTTTGTCGGTGTTTTTTCGATTTTGGCATCTAAAGCCGGTGTGTAACCGCTATAGAGCGCATAGGTGTTATTTTCATTGATGTCCAAAGAAAATTTCAAAATAGCACAATTGGTGCTTTCTGTATTGGTTGATTCAATAGATACAACTTGAGAAAGTAGTTTTTTATTTCCGTCATCTATTGTCAAAAAATCAGATAATAGCAGCGGTAATTCTGAAGGTTTGTAATATAATTTTGCTAAACTGTTTTTGATTTCAACTATTTTCATTAAAATACCGAAAATTTAACCTCTTTTGTATAAGTTACTACTGGCAGACTTCTTCTTGAAGAGCAATTGAAGCTATCTGGTTAGACATAATTGCTACTTTCTTTATAGGGCCTGTTGCTTCTTTTTCAATAAGCTTGCCCACAGATGATTGAACTCTTATTAAAGGTAGAATTTCATCAAATACAGCTTTAGGGTCTTCAAAATAGAGCACCATAGGGGCAGAAGCTCCTTTTAAAAACACCAGTAAAGCAAGTCTTGTTTTGTATTGCTGCGGCGGAAACTGTTGAGCCATATCTTTATTCTCCTTAAATCCTCTATTATTATATATAATTTATGTCAAATATCGCAAAATAGCAATATTAAAATTCGATTCCTTTACGTGCCTTAATGCCTTTATCCCAATAATGTTTTACAGGCTTAATTTCCGAAACCAGATGTGCAATATCAATAATTTCTTCCTTTGCATTACGTCCTGTTAGTACTATTTCCATTTCTTCAGGTTTGTTTTTTAGAACATCAATCATTTCATTAAGGTCAATGAGGTTTAAATCCAGTGCTATATTTGCTTCATCAAGAATAATGAGCTGGTATTCATCATGTTGTATTGCTTTTTTTGCAATTTCCCAGCCCTTTTGTATCTGCTTTGAGTCATCAGCAGACATATTTGTTGAATATACGATTCTGTCCAGCCCGGCTTGTACTATTTTAACTTTGTCCTTTAATTCAGGACAAAGTGTGGAGAAAAAGATTAATTCTCCATAGTCATTTCCGCCTTTTGTAAACATGACGATAAGAACTTTCCAGCCTCTTCCCAGTGCGCGCATTGCCAACCCTAAAGAAGCTGTGGTTTTTCCTTTGCCGTTGCCGGTATAAACCTGAATGTATCCGTGTTGTAGAAATTCCGGGTTATACAGTTTATTATCGTCTGTTTGTGCCATTACTTAACAAGTCCGCTTTCCTTCAAGAATCCTATTATGGCACAAGCACAACTTTTTTGGTACTTGATAGGAGCTTTTTGAAGTAAAGTGATTGCCTCAGCAAGTTTTTGGTCTTTGTCATACCAACGGCGGCTATTTGTATCTTGTTTATCGTAAAGGAACCATTCAACAGGTTTGTTATAGTATTGTGCAAATTTGAGCAATTCAATAACATCTACTTTTCTGGAACCTTTTTCAATAACAGAGATACCTGAAATAGGCAGATTCATTAATTCTGCTATTTCCTCTTGTTTTAGTCCCGATTCGATCCTGGCTAATCGTAACTTTTTACTTAATTCTTTTCTGTTCATAATGCTATTTTGCTAATCTGGTTTATACATTATAATGTTAAATTACATATGTGTAAAGGTGTATAATCGCAAGTGCAATATTGGAGTATAATAAATTTGTGCTATGAATCAGAAGAAAAATAATACAAGAAATTATGCAAAATCTATTCGTTCAATGCTCGATGTTGAAGCTTGTTCAAGAGACATTTGTTCTCAAATTTTGTTGTGGGAAAAATACCGGGCTGCCAGACATGTGATGTTATTTTATCCAATAGGTACAGAAATTTCTTTGCTCCAACTTGTTAAAGATAAAACAAAATCTTTTTATTTTCCTATTCTTGATGAAAACAGTAATATTTATCCTGTGTTGTATGAAGAAAACTCTGGTTTTAAAAAAGGAGCTTTTAATATTAATGAACCAATCGGTGTGCCTGTTAGAGATTTTTCCGTGTTAGATATGATATTTATTCCTGCACTTGCTATAGATACAAGAGGTTTTCGTTTGGGATACGGCAAAGGATGTTATGACAGATTTATTTGCCATTTATCAGATAGAACATTAAAAGTTGTTCCTATATCAAAAAATCTTATTTTCAATGATATTCCTGTTGAACAACATGATAAAAATGTTGATTATGCAATATGCGAAAACGGAATAACCGGATTTGCTACTCACCTTTTAAATGGTTAGGGCGTCCTATGTCAATAATATCGCAGAAGAGATATTTTATACCGTATGCAAGTAATGCAAGACTGAAAAATTTAGAAAATTTCTTGCATAATAATGCTCCTGTTGCCAGTCCGGCAGGAATAATATCCGATGCAAGCTGAGAAAATGCTCCTGAAAAATATCCCTTAACAGCGTTAATTTTATCAGGAAAATTCCAATCAGCATTGTCTCTAAAATATTTATCTTTTAGTTTGCTTGTTGTCTCACTCAGGTCTTCCATTCTGCGAGAACGCATATAAATGCCTGTCAGTCTGTTTGCGGCAGCTTCTTTTACATGTTCTGCCGAGGTTTTCTTGCCTACGTCGTGTGCATTATACAAGACTGCGCCTGCTACAACACCACCTGCTATTTTTGCTGCTACATTCCATTTATTCATAGTTAGACCTGTTACTTATCTTTTTTGTTGGTTTTTGTTTCTTTTGGTTTTGGAGGATTGTTATCAACAACCTTGATTGTTTGCCCTGCTGTTTTTAATGCTGCCTGTGCTGCATCAAGTGCATCTAATCCATAGCCGGATTTAGACTGTTGTATTTGGCCAAGAAGCTGTTGTGTCAGGCTGTCTCCTTGAGCCCATCCGTTTTCCAGTATTCCCATACCTATCATTTTAACTGATGAGTATTTACTTTGAAGCATTAAATTCAATAAAGCTGTCAAGGCAGGGTCACCTTTTCTTGATTCATCTTCTCTGAATCTTTTCATTACTTCTTTGGCACCCATAAGTTTTATGTCAGGGTTGTCATTTCTTAAATAATTTTCAAGCGTTTTTATATAATCGTCTGTTAATAATACAATATCCTTTTTGGGTTTGTCTTCTGTTTTTTTATCGTTTAAGCTAGAAGCTGCTACCGGTACAGTGGGTGTTGTCTGCATTGCCGGCATTGTGTAGTAGCTTTTGTCATAAGCCTGAGTGGGTGCAGGTGCCTGGCCTGTTTGTGTTGTATTGTATGTATTATTAATGTTTGCTCCGTTAGGGTTTACAGAAGCACCCATAATATTGATAACCACTCCGTTAGCACCGTTTGCCGGTATCGAGCCGGGTGTTCCTGTGCCGATATTGAATGTTGCACCTGTTGCAGTATTATTTTGAGCCGCAGGTACAGCTTGTGTTTGCGTTTTGGTTTGTATATTAGGTTGATAACCTACCTGATAATTCTGCATACTTTCACCTTACACTTTACTTATATATAAACGTAATTTCTCTTTCATATGTGCTAATTTTTTGATCCTTTGTAACAAAAAATTAACATTTATCTTATTATCCTAAAGTTTATTAAAACAAATGTCGAAAAGAAGATTACAGGGAAACTATAAGGAGTAATCTCTAAGAAAGTTATATCAATTACTTATAAAAGGAGTATTAAAATGGTTGACGGTGTAAATTTTAATCCATTCACAATGAAGGCTTGGTCTACAGAAGAAATTCAACAACTGGATACGGATGGTGACGACAAAATTTCTGAAGCAGAGGTGAAGGCACAATGGTCTTGGTTGTCTGGCAACAGTCAGGATGCAGAAGGTGACGTTGCTATAGATGACAATGCAGCAGATGGCTTGTTTGCCAATGCACAAAAAGCAGGTGTTACAGAAACAGCGGAAACAGAAGATGCCTTTAAGGCAAATATGTCTATTGTTGCTGATGAATTTGTGGAACAATACATGACCCAGCACCCGGAGATTACTGATAATGAACGTGCTGCAATACAAAAGCTTATTTCCACAACATCAACTTCTTTTATAACAGATTATCTTGCTAAAAACCCGGAAGGACCTTATGATATGCAAAAAGTTGTAAGCGATTTCCAGACAAAAATGGACGAAGCAATTGCAAATAATAATGCTGTTATGAACACTGTGAACTCTACCGTTTCAGGTTATAAAAACAATGTTGACACAAATTTTGACAGTATGACAAATCTTACTCGTAATGCTGTTGCAAACAACAATATTTCAAATTCAGAATGGAATTCTATCAGGAATAAATCCGTTCAGTATTTGATGGGTATGATGATGGGTGATAGTGTCAATACTGACTTTTTGAAAAATATTGACCCAAATTACACCAAAAACGAAAACTACAAAGCAGCCATGCAAGCAATAAACGAGTTGAAAGATACTGCAGATCCCATACAGATGCAGCAGTACATGACAACTGCTCAAAATAGCCTGAATAAAATGTTAAATGAAATAGGGCGTGACAAAGTTGCAGATTCAATAGAAACATATGCACAGGCAAAAGAAGAAGCTGCTGTAACAGAAAAAGTAAAGGGTTATGCTGATAACTGGGCTGAATCTCAAATTACTGCTGATATGAGTGATAGCGAAAAAGCTAAACTTAATACTTTTGCTACAAATTGTATAACCAAATTTGCTGCAAAAATGGCAGAAGAAGGCAGATTTGCAACAAGTATGTCTGATAATGAAATTCAAGCTGAATTTTCAAACTTTATAACTCAACAAAAAGCCCGTCTTGATCAATCTCAACAAGCATTGACAAGAAGCGCATCAGGTTTGGAATCTGATTATCAAAATATGGTTTCTATCTCTGACGCTGCTGCAGCTAACGGAAATATTTCAGCAGAAGAAAAATCAAATTTGATATCATCAGCTACTAATTTGATTATCAACCAGCTGCTTAATGATATGGAAAATATACCAGTAATGGAAGGCTTGAATGCTGATTATAAAAACTCAACAGATTTTAAAACACTTCAAACTTTGATTACTAATCTAAAAGCTTCTGCTGATCCTGATGAAATTGCACAGCTAAAAACTCAAGCACAGGAACTTGTAACAAAGATGCTTGATGCTTATACAGGTGATCAATTGGTAAAAGCAGTTGATTCTACAAAACCAATAGAAGTAACAGGTGCAACAAGGGATAATGTTATTTACAACAGCGCATTATTCTCTGAATATCAGGCTAATGTAAGCCGTTCTACCAGCAGAGGCAAGCAAGATGACGGCAGATTAGACGAAATTCAAAATATGGCCAAAGCCGACTTAAATACTCTTGCAGAGTCTTTAAAGGCACAACTTAAGTCAGAACTTGGTACTGCTTATGATGAGGCTGAAATACAAAAATATATTAATGACGCAATAAATGATACACTAGCAACATTTACTCAAAACGTAAGCAGAAGAAACGGCCACGGAAACTACAATACAGGTGCTGATGAACAGGCTTTTGTCTTCTTGAGAAGAAGCGGTACAAGCAAAGGCCGTTATGTCTACAACCTCCAAGCATTAACAAATACCTTCCTTGATAACTTTAATGCTGCTTCAAAAACAAAAAATGCTGCTAAAAATGACCCGTCTCAAGCTACATATGATAAAGAAAATGTAATTGCAGACAGTCTCGGAAATGAGTATAACCGTGATGTCAGAGTAAAAAATAATGATCAGACTGCATTGTTTAATACAGCAAAAGCAAAACTACAGCAGGTAGCTGCCGCATTAAAAGCTTCCTTAATCGCAGAAGGCTGCAATGTCAGCTCAACTGAAATTGATTCAATTGTAAATGACTCAATGCAAGAAACCATGACAACCTTCAACTTTAATACAACTAAGCCTGAAGGCCTCAGATTCCTTTCAAAAGACTATTTCAATTACATATCTAACAGAAATTCTTTCTCTACACAGGAACTTGTTGATACATTTATGAACAAAGTAGATGTAAAACTGGAAGAAGCAAAAGAAAAAGCAAAACAATAGTGCATCAATAACATAATAAAAAAGCAAGGATTTAACTTCCTTGCTTTTTTATTTTATAATCCTGTTATGGACATAGAAATTTCTAAAGAACCGGTTGAGTATTTAAGTGATTTCCCGCAGCATTTATGCAATATGTGCGGCAAATGCTGCAAGGCTATTACAACACCTTATTCATGGGATGAATTAGTTGAGCTTGCAAAACAGGGTCAGGAAGAGGCGAAAGTTTTTGTTGAAGTATTTGTAAGATACAATTCTGTTGATGAAGCAAGAGCTGCTGTGCCTGATCATGTTGAAAATATATTGAACCAGTTAAGAAAAAATAACCCGGATTTTGATGAATCTAAAGTGACTTTTTTCCATTGTCCTCACCTTACAGAAGATAACAAATGCGCAATCCATGCTACACGCCCGGATTGTTGCAGAAGAGCCCCCAGGAATGGTTGGTCTTTATTTCCTCCGGGATGCGGCTTTAAAGGATGGCAATTTATGCAAAAAGAAAAAGTTAAAGCTTCTGTCAGAGCACTGAAAGAATATCTTCTAGAGCTCGAGCTGCTGCCAGAAGATGAAGTTTTGCCGGAAAAAGGCAAAACAGTTAAACAGATGAAAGATTTTATTAAAGAAAAAATCAAGCCCTGGGAAAAATACGGTGCATTGTACTGGTAAAGTATTTTCCTACCTTTTTAAAGAAGGGTTGTTCATCTTCTGCTTTTAGTTCTTTATATTTTTGCTTTAAAACTTTTTCTACATTTTCTGAATCTACTGTATCAATTTTTGATTTAAGTAGATTGAGAGCCTGTTTTAGTCTGTTGTGTCGTTTTAAAAGGTCAACATACTCGTAAATAATAAGATTATTAAAAGGTTCCTGTCTCAAAGCATACGAATAATAATTAGATGCATTGACAAAATCATCATCTTTGTCTGCCGCAAGAGCTGCATTATAAAGATAATCAACATTCAATTCATCAAGCATTGATGCTTCTTTGTAATACAAAAATGCATTATCGTATTCTTGAGCGTCAAAATACAGCTTTGCAAGAAATGCATAATATTTATGATTTGCCGGTTGCAAGGATACCGCAATTTTTGCATTATCTATTGAACGGTTTTTTAAACCTTGAGCAGCCAATATTGTTGCTTTATATTTGTATGCTTCCGCGCAGCTACTGTCCAATTTAATTGCATTGTCTACAATCTTTGTTGCTTCCTGATATTTTCCCTGTCTCAAATACAGTTTTGCCTGAAGCAAATGAGCATATATAAAATGTTTGTTTAGGTATAAAACCTTAGTGACAATGTCTTGGGCAACATCATGTTTTTCAAGTTCACAATAGCAATCAGCAAGTTCGCTCAAGTATTCAAGTGATTCGGGCTTTATAAAAAGAGCTTGCTGCAGGCAATCTACAGCTTCTTTATACATTGGAAATTCTTTATAAATTTTTGCCATTGCATAATACAAAAAGTCGTTATTTGTAACTTTTTCTGTCAGTTGTTGAAGAGAGTTTTTGGCAGATATGATATTTCCGTTTTTTGCATCAATCAAAGCTTTTAGTATTATTGCATCAGTATAATTCGCATCAATTTTTAAAATATGTTCAATGCTTTCCAATGCTTTTTTTAAATCGTGTCTTTCATAATACAAGTATGCAAGTGCATAATTATATACAACATTATCCGGCTCAAGAGAGACTGCATTTTTAAATGAATTTTCGGCCTCTACAAGCCAACCGTTAAGCGAATATGCTGTACCTAGGTTGTAATGATAAAATGCATTGTTTTGTTCAATCTTTATAGCAAATTGAAAATAGTTGATTGCATCTGCTAGTTTGTGCTGATCTAGTTTCAACAGACCTAAGTAGTTATATGTCCTATCACATTGTATTTCATCTAATATGCTGTTAAAAAGCTTTTCAGCGTCAGCTTCTTGATGTTTTTGATAGTATATAACCCCAAGATAAAACCTTGCGTCAGTATTGTGCGGATATAGTTTAATAATTTCCTGAAAAACACCTATTGCTTTGAAAATTTGATTTAGTTTTAATCTTGCGTACCCTTCAATTAAAAGAAGTTTTTCATTTTTTCTTTCTTCAAAGTTGAATTTTGATTCTTCAATCTCATTTATAACCGTGTTAAATTGGCTGCATTCAGTCAACATTTCAAGATATGTTGTAAAATTTTCCAATTGCGGTGATAGTTTATATAATTTTTGAGCAAAGTTAAGAGCTTTAGCGTATTTTTTGTTAATTTTATTGATATTAACAACTATCTTTAATGTTTCAATATGGTCAGGGTTTATATCAAGGATTTTTTCCGCATATTCCAACGAACGCTCAAAATTGTTCATCAAATAATATAAATGCGAAATTTGTGACAATATTTCTATATTATCGCTTTCTATGCACAAAGCTTTGTATAGAGCCTCTATTGCCTGCTTATAGTGCTTTTCTTCCTGAAATTGAAAAGCCTGTTTTAAAAATTTTGATGTTAACCCTTCGCTCATAAATCCATTATATTGTTAATTCCGACACTCGTAAAGTCTTTTATCTAAATATACTTTAATTCTACGATTCTGATATAGAAATATTTGTAACTCCAGCGTCTTTTGCTTTGTCCATAAGTTTGACAACAGCTCCGTGAGATGCTTCTGGTTGTGTCAATATTAAAACCCCTTCAGGGAGTGTTTTTAATTTTTGTTTTATAACACTTTCAAGCTGTGAAACCGCTACTTCACTGTCGTCTATATAATATCGGTCATCATCACTTACAGTAACAGAAATAAGTTTGTTATCCTGTTTTACATCTTGTACTTCAACATTGTTTGGCACGGCAAGGTTTAACCCCTGCTGGTCAAGTAATGGTGCAATAACCATCATAATAATCAAAAGTACCAAAAAAATGTCTGTTAATGGTGTGATATTGATTTCGTTGAATGTATTTCTGTCTCTGCTTGACATAGCTTTGTTTCCTTATTCTTCAGATGGTATTTCGCCAACTGTAGATCTGTATTCATCTTCTGTTTTTACAGGCACTGTTGTTGTTTGAGTTTGTTTTTGCGTTGTTTCAAGCTTTTTTTGTTCTTTTTTAGAAAGAGGTTCCCCTGCAACAACCAGTTTTTCAAACTCTGCGTCTTGAGCTGCTTTCATAATTTTCATTATTTCTCTGCTCTTAACGCTTTCATCAGCTTTAACAACTACTTCTTTTTTTTCTAATGAAGGTTTTAAAGCCACAAGCTGATTATATAGGTCGCTTTCCTGTATTTGAGATCCGTTTACAAAGAATTTTCCGTCTTTTGTTACAGAAATCGTTGCATTTTTCTGTTCTACAGACAATCCGCTGTTAATCTCAGGCATTTTTATGCTGCTGTCATTAGATTGAAATGTTGGTGCTATTACCATCATTATAATCAACAACACAAGAAAAATATCTGTGAGCGGTGTTATGTTTATCTCTGTAAAAAGAGCTTCTTTACCTTTTGATGTTTTGAAAGCCATTTGTTTTTCCTTTAATATGAAAATTTATTTTCTTATAAAGCAATGTTTGTGGGTTGATTTATAACTACTTCTTCATTGCTGTCAACAAAGCTTAAGAAGAGTAATTTGATAAGCTGAAAGTCATCTTCAAATCTTTTAACCATGGATTGGAAGTAGTTGTATAAAACTACTGCAACAATCGCAACACCCAAACCTAATGCTGTTGCTATCAAAGCTGATGCAATACCGGAAGCAACAGCTGCTGATTGGTTACCTTGTACTGCCAAATCCTGGAATGTATAAAGGATTCTTACAACTGTACCGAACAACCCTAAGAACGGGCAAACACCGCCTATTGTACCGAGGATTGTTAAATGTGATTCAAGTTTTCTTGTTGCAAGGCTTGAGGCAATATCAAAAGAACGTGAAAAACCATTTTTTTGTTCAGAAAATATTCTGACAGCTTCTTCTGAAACTTCTCCGATAATCCCGCCTAATTGTACGCTTAAATTCTGTGCTGAATCAAGATTGTTTCGAGCGAGTTCTTTTTGCAATTTAGGAATAAACAAAACAACATCTCTTTTGTTTTTGTTGTAATAGTAAAATCTGTTAACTGCAACTGCCACTGTCAAAAATGAGCAGAAGATAATCGGTGCAACAATCCAAAGATCCTCTATCATAGCTTTTAATAATAAGTCCATTTGTACGTCCTCTTTCTATTAGTTATTGATTACTTTCTTCGTTATTTTAGTATGCTGTAGCGCCAAATACATTATAGTCAAATGTAAACTGGATATCTACGCTGTCTCCTTTATATTCCGGCGGTAATGGTTTAAACGGTGCTGTAAGCTCTACCGCATGCATTGCTGCTCTGTCTGCCGCAGGAAGACCGGAGGATTTGTATACCCTGTGCGAAATCAATCTTCCGTCTCTGGCTATTTTAAATAAGAGCACAACTCTTTTACTTTCATTACCTTTTGGCGGCTCCCAATTCATTTTAATCCTTCTTTGGAGTTCTCTCATGTAAGGACCAAAATCAGGTTCTTTGAGTGCATCTATACCAGGAGCTCCTTTAGGGTTGCCGGGCCCTGGGTTACCTACATTGCCGCCTCTGCCTGCACTGCCGGGGGAGAATCTACCGCCTGACGAGCTGCCTCCGCTTGGAGAGAAGCTTGGTGAAGGAGATGATTTACTACCTGTTCCAGCAGAACCGCTTTTTGAGCCTGAACCTGTATTGGAACCCGCAATCGGACCTCCTGACGGACCAGCTACTTTTGGTGCAGAAACTTTTGGTACAGGTATATTGAAACTGCCGCTTGGTTTATTAACTTTTGGAGCACTTGGCTTTACTGCAGGTCTTGGTGCAGCAGCGGGAGCCTTTGGCACACCTTGTGGAGTTGGTGGTTTTGTTGTCTTTTGCGGTGCCCATGGCATTTGGAATGATTGTTGTTGTTTTTTAGGTGCAGCTTTTTTAGGCTGTTGAGCTTGCTTCTGGGCAGGCTGCTGCGCTCTTTGCTGCTTTTGCGGAGCCTTTTGTACAGGAGCAGCCTGTTGAGGTTTGCTGGGCTGTGATGCTGCTTGAGGTTGTGATACAGGACGCTTAGGGTCGTGTATGCCTCCGGCTCTTGAATTTCTGTCAGATCTGTACTTTGTATTTTTATTAATAGGGGTTCCTTCTTTATTTACAAGTACAAATTCAATATCCTTTGGCTTTTGCTGTGGTTTTTCAAAAACTGAAAAAGTTATTCCCAAAAGCGTCAGGATAAAAATACCCAACCATATTAACCCTGCAACAACAGGGTGTAATATTGCTGAAAAAGCGAAACACTTGGATAAGGATATATCATTCTTATCCTCTTTTTTGTAGATACCATATGTATATTTGGTATCTTTTATTTCTTCTTCGTCTTCTTCGTATATATTGATGTTACCTAGTAATGTCATTTCTTCCCCAAATCTCTTTTGTCATATAGTTTAGCAAAATTTAAACCATAAAACAAATTACCCAAGTTTCTTATTAGTATTGGTAACTTTGTTGCGGTGTAAATGTAATCTGTTGGTCAATTACAATATTTACTTCCGTACCAGCTGGCACAACTGCGGGAGTTCCTCTGTCCCACAATGATTTTGCAAGCCCGGCAGTTGCACCAACTGCTGTGCCGTAAGCTGCACCTTTGCCAACTTTGCCTCCGGAAAGTGGTCCAAAAATAACGCCTGCAACAGCACCTGCAGCTGTACCTACAGCTATATCTTTAGCGTAATCTGTTGCTGAATCCATTTTTGTTCCGCCTTTTATCAATCCTGTACCATCATCAGTCTGAATTTTGCCGGAAATTGGTATCATTTGTCCGTAAGGTGTAACGATATTAGTGAATTTTACCATTAATTGACCGTTTATGCCTGCCCTGCCGGCTTTTTTTACCTGAATGACTGTGCCATTTACAGAGCTGCCTATTGGTGCAACTAATGTGTTATTGTAGTAGAAATTTTTAGACAATGCTATGCATACACTCTGACCAAGATTTAAGCTTTCTGATGATAACTCCATTGTTGCAGTTGCCGGGAAAGTAGTGCCTGAAGGTACATATATAACTTTACCCTGTAACGGCTGGAATTGTTGTGTGTATTGTGCATTTGCCGCTGTATTATCTGTTTGTGCAAAACCTGCGCCAATTGTGAGCAATGATGCTAATAGGAGTGATGAAACCATTTTTTTTGTTTTTACATTCATCATATTTATTCCTCCGTTTCATAATATACATTTTTATTAACGATTATATTAATTATATTGTTCATTTTTTATAAGTCAAAATAAAATAAATTGAAATAACCGTCATGGCTGGTATTAATAGAAGAAGTCTCCTACACCAAAAGTAAATGCACCTTTTGATGTTCCGGCAGGTACACCGGTAAGCGGGTAACCCCAGTCTATACTTAAAGGTCCGACACCCGGCACAAACACTCTCACACCAACACCTGCTGTAATAGCATGAATCGGTCTGTTGTAGATTTCGTTTGTAACAGTGGAACCGTAGATTTGACCAGCATCAACAAACGCTGCAATTCTTATGTTATCAAGGAATTTAGCATCTGTGATTCTGTCGATAAACGGGATTGGTGTTTGAAACTCGGCTGAACCCATCATAAAGCCGGAACCTGTACCTATACCGCTCATTCTGAAACCTCTAACCGTATAAGGACCACCTAATCTGTATGCCATTACTTCAGGCATATCTCCGTGGATTTTCCCTCCTGCTCTAAAGGCAAGTGATACGGACGATTTTTTCGCCACAGGATAATATCTCTTGATGCTACCGCTTAATTTACCGAATGTGTTTTCAAATCCGTCTAAAGCAATTTGTTCATCAAAGCGTACGTTAGCAAATACCCCTTTTCTCGGTAGTGTTGTGCTGTCTCTCGTGTCGTAAATTAAGCTGGGTGATAAAGAAAGGAATAAACCGCCTTGTAATTGTTTTGCACGTTCTGATATGGGAATATTATGTGCAGCATACAAGCTGGCAATCTGGTTTCCGTCACCTTCTTTAACATGTACATTCTCTATGCCTACACCAAATGAGCCTGTCAGATGAGGATAGTTTGTAAATGCTCTTGATATTGTTGATTCAATACCAAAACGTTGTTCAACTGCGAGAGGAATCTGGTAGCTGGCAAAGTCACGTCCAAAAGCTTTAACCATTAAAGAATTATCTGTTCCTCTAAATTTGGGTTCAAACCAGCTCAATTCTGCTTGTAAGTTTGCTCTGTTTAACATAGAGCTGTCTGCCATAACTACACCTGTACCGGCTAACAAGCTGAGAGAAACTCTTTGACCTAAACCACGGAAGTTGTTATCCGTAAATCCTCCGGTACCAAACAAACCTGTTGCGGTATCAAGACCACCGCCTATAGAAATTGTTCCTGTTCTCTGTTCTTCAAGATGTATTGTTACATCATATACATCAGGATTCTCTTCATTGCGTTCTATTGTTCTTTTTACATCTTTGAATGCCTGAGTTCCGTATAATCTCATCAAATCCTGTTTTATTAGGTTTTCATTATAAATGGTGCCAGGCTGTGTTAAAATGTTTCTTTTTACAACAAATTCTTTTGTTTTCTTGTTGCCTTCAATAATAATTGCGCCAATTTTTCCTTCATCAATTGTTAAATTGACCATGCCGTCAGGATCGTCTGTTATGCTGGTGACTCTTGCCAGAATATAACCCTGACTTGCATAATATTCCTGTATTTCCGTTATTGCCTCATTCAATTTAAGAATATTTTGAGGCTTGTTCATTAACGGGTTGAGAATTTGCAACAAGTCGCCTGTTGCTACAGAATTGTTGCCTGTAATGTTGAAGTCTGTAATTGGAACATTTTCTTGAACAATTATTTTTAATTTTATATTTTTATCATCAATTTTTACAGGGAT
The DNA here is from genome assembly GCA_000980375.1 of Clostridium sp. K4410.MGS-306. GTDB lineage: Bacteria > Cyanobacteriota > Vampirovibrionia > Gastranaerophilales > Gastranaerophilaceae > Limenecus > Limenecus avicola. The sequence continues at coordinate 145,127 of LARD01000001.1, forward strand.
AGCTTTCATTTTTTCGCTGAAATATCCCATATCATATATAGCTTTAAGATTTTGCTGCACAACATCAACACTGTATGGATCACCGGCTTGAATTTTTACAGATTGCATGATTTCTGATGTATCAACCAGATTATTCCCTGTGATTTCAACAGAATGTATCTTTATATCAGAGGTTGATTGCGTTTTTTCTGCTTGTAAATTTTTTGTATCAGGCTGAAGATTTTCCCATAAAGAGTCTTGAGTGTTTTCTTCATTTTCTTGTGGAACAGGTTGTTCCATCTGTTTATTTTTTTGCCAAAATTTCCATTTTGGAGTTGCAGCTAAAGAAGGGCATGATTGTCCCATTATCATCCCCAGCACTAAAAGCATTATGACTGTCTTATTTTTAACGACTGAAATTGTTAAATTCCTATCTCACATACTTCTGATAAAATTATACCTTTAAAATGAAAAAGTACAAAATCTAAATGGTAAAGTTTCGTTAACTGTTAAGATTTTCTACACAATCGGATTAAAAGAAGAATTGTTTTGGTTGAGAATGAGTTTAGTGAGGGAGTTGGAGTATTGTTTGTTGAGAGAGGAGATAGCCTCGTTGATGAGCTGGTATTGTTGTTCGAGTTGTTTAAGGTATTCGCTGAGGCCTTCAGTGGAGTCAGTGCCCATGGCTATATTTTTGAGTTCATTGAGCTCAAAAGTAGTTGAAGTAATTTCTTTTTTGATAGCTTTTTGTTGAGACTCGAGAAGTCTTGGAGTAACCTTGAAGTACCCGTTTCTGTTGCTTTCAAGGTTTGTATGCAGCACATCGGAGAGTCTTGTAAAGACGCCTGCTACGGTGTTATCAAGAGGTTGAGAGTAATCACCGAGCAATATATCGAAGACTTTTTGCGGATTTTGGTAGAAGGCTTCGACGTAGTCATATTTTCCATCAGTTTTAGAGAGGGACAT
>LARD01000007.1 GCA_000980375.1 Clostridium sp. K4410.MGS-306
CAATGTTATTTAATTATACTGTGGGCTATACGTTATCTCATCCGTCTTCTTTAAAAATTAACAGAAAAGCGCTTTTTATATTTGGTCTTTTGGGCAATCTTGCTCTTTTGTGCTATTTCAAATATTTTAACTTTTTAATAGACAATTTAAATATGGTGCTGCACACAGGGTTTGATACTCTCAAAATAGCTTTGCCGCTTGGGATAAGCTTTTTTACATTTACGCAGATTGCGTATCTTTCAGACGCTTATAAAAAAGAAGTACAGGAGTATGATTTTTTAAACTATGCTTTATTTGTAACATTTTTTCCTCATTTGATTGCAGGGCCTATTCTCCACCACAGTGAAATGATGCCACAGTTTGCAGATTTGAGAAGAAAAATTATTAACCACAAAAATATTTCAATTGGTTTGTTTTTGCTTGCAATTGGGCTGTGCAAAAAGGTTCTGATTGCGGATAATCTTGCGCCGTATGTGCATATGGTCTTTGATAATCAAGGCGCTGTTTTATCGTTTTTTAACACCAATATAGCTGCACTTGCTTATACCTTTCAGCTGTATTTTGATTTTTCGGGATACTGTGACATGGCACTTGGCATAGGTTATTTGTTCAATATTGTGCTTCCTGTAAACTTTAATTCTCCATATATTGCTGACAGCATTCAAAACTTTTGGCACAGGTGGCATATGACTTTATCAAGGTTTTTAAAGAATTATGTTTATATCCCGCTTGGCGGCAACAGAAAAGGCGAAGCGGCAACTTATAGAAATTTATTTTTAACTTTCTTAATTGGCGGTATATGGCACGGTGCAAATTTTACGTTTATTGCCTGGGGTATTTTGCACGGACTTGCCAGTGTAGTACATCGTTATTGGAAAAGTTTCAAGATAAAATTAAACCATACGATTGCTGTTGTAATAACATTTTTGTTTATAAACATTACCTGGGTATTTTTTAGGAGCCCCTCAATACACCGTGCTTTTGAGGTGCTAAAGTCAATGCTTGGATTTAATGGTCTGGGTTCTCTTGATATTCACAAAATGCACTTTGTAAGCGGCTGGGGAAATGAAAAGCTTAGTGTAATGCTGTTTTTGGCATGTTTTGTGCTGGTGTTCTTTGTAAAAAATTCAATGTATTGGGCAGGCAAAATCAAGCCTAACAAAATTTATTTTACTGCTACTTTGGTTATGCTGATAATTGCTGTTCTGTCATTAAATACGGTTTCAGAGTTTTTGTATTTTCAGTTTTAATCAGAGCTTTATCTGATTACCAAGCTGCATGAGAGCTGCTATGGTTTCGTCGTAGGTGGTTTTTTCATCAACTTTTTGTTGAAGGAAATTGTTTATCTGCGGCATAAATTTTATTGCCTGATCGGTCACGGGGTCGGCACCGTTAACGTAGGCACCGATGTTTATCAGGTCTTCGTTTTTCTTGTACCCGGCAAGTAGGGTTCTTATTTTTCCGGCAGCTCCAACGTGCTCTTTTGAGGTTACTTCTTTCATTACACGGCTGACGCTTTGAAGCACGTCAACAGCAGGGTAATGGTTTTTATGCGCAAGCTCACGTGAGAGCATGATGTGCCCGTCAAGAATACTTCTTGCTGTATCGGAGATGGGCTCGTTAAAGTCATCACCTTCTACAAGTACTGTGTAAAGTCCTGTAATAGTACCGTATTCGTTGCTTCCGGCGCGCTCAAGCAGCTTTGGCATAAGAGCAAAAACAGAAGGCGTGTAGCCTCTTGTTGCAGGCGGCTCGCCTACTGCCAGTCCGACTTCTCTTTGGGCCATTGCAATACGCGTTACACTGTCAAGCATGAACAGTACGTCTTTGCCCTGGTCTCTAAAGTACTCTGCAATAGCAGTTGCAACAAAGCCTGCTTTGATTTTTACAAGTGAAGGCTGCTCTGATGTCGCAACAACAACGATTGAGCGCCTCATTCCTTCCGGGCCGAGGGTTGTTTCGATAAACTCTCTTACCTCGCGTCCGCGTTCTCCTATGAGTGCAATTACGTTTAAGTCTGCGTTTGTGTTTTTGGCCATCATTGCAAGGGTTGTTGATTTCCCTACCCCAGAACCTGCGAATACACCGAGCCTTTGGCCTTTACCCGCAGTGATAAAAGCATCTATTGCACGGATTCCGAGAGACAGCGGGGTTCTTATCAGCTGTCTGTTCAGCGGGTTAATGATTTCTGCCTGTGTGGAATACAAAGACTGGGTGTTGATCTCGCCAAGATTGTCAATCGGGCGGCCAAGGCCGTCTAACACACGGCCTAACAGCTGCGGGCCTACTTTAATCTGCATGGATGAGCCTGTATTCATTACAACAGCGCCCGGCATGAGACCTTCCATTGAGCCAAGCGGCATCAAGAGAATCTTTTGCGTTTTAAACCCTACAACCTCTGCCCATATAGGTTCAGCGTCCAGTTTGTTATAAATATAACAAAGGTCGCCTATGCTGGCTTTTGGGCCGTCAGCTTCGATTATCAGCCCGATAATCTGGATGACTTTTCCAACTTCCTGCATGGTTTTTGTCTGGTTGATTATGTTTTTATATCTGTTCAGGTTTATCATTATTCAGTTGTGCTTCAACATCATCAAGTTCGCGTGCCAGCTCTATTTCCGGAGTTTTGTTAAGCTCGGCGAAGAGCTTTTGTGCGATTTGTTCAATCTGTGCGCTTACCCTTGCATCTACTCTTGAGCCTACGGATTCAACAATTGTTCCGTCAGGGGCAATTGTCGCATCTTCAACGATTTTTATGTGTTCAAGATTGTGTATTGCATCTTTCAAATCGTTTGAAATTTCATAAATTTTTCTTGCCATTTCAGGGTTTACAATGATTGTTACGCTTTCTTTTTCTTTCAGCTGGGAAATAGCGTTTGCTACAATTTTTGTCAGGATTTCTTTATTTTGTCTTAATTCTGTAAGGCAAATTTTTTCGGAAATATCAAGCACCATGTCTAAAATATCTGTGTGGATTGATTTTATTATCCTGTTTTTCATATCAAACTGGCATTTGGCAAAGTTGTTTACGTTGTAGACAAGGTTTTCAAGCTCGGTTGTGATTTTTTCTTTTCCATCTTGATATCCATCTTCGTAGCCCATTTTTCTTGATTCTGCAGTAATTTGTTCTTTTTCAGCTTCAGCTTGGGCTTTTGCTTGCGCAACAAGAGAATCGGCCTGTTGCTGCGCCTGTGTCAGTGTTGCCTGTGCTTTTTTCTGCGCCTCTGCAATGATGGAATCGGCGAGAATTTTTGCATCTGATATTTCTTTGTTTGCCTTGGCCTGTCCGTCAGCGTTTAAGACATATGAATTACCCAGGCTTATTTTGCCGCTTTCTATCCTACTCAATGTATTCGTCCTCGGCTGTGTCTCTAGTTATGACGATTTCACCCGCAGATTCAAGTGCACGGATAATACCAACAATTTTTGTCTGTTTTTCCTGTACTTCTTTTGCTCTAACAGGGCCCATGTATTCGAGTTCTTCTTTGAGCATTGCCTGAGCACGTTCTGACATGTTGGTGTAGATTTTTTCTTTAATTTCTTCACGCGTACCTTTTAAAGATATGGCAAGGTCTTTTGTTTCTACTTCGCGGATGATTCTTTGAATAGCGTTGTCTTTAAGCTGGATAATGTCTTCGAATACGAACATCAGCTCTCTTACGCCTTCTGCAAGCTCGAGGTTTTTGACTTCGAGATATTCCAGTACGTTCTTTTCTGTTGCACGGTCCGAACGGTTCAAAATGTTGGCCAGAGCGCCTACACCGCCCGCTTTTGAGAAGTCTTGAGCTACAACGGAAGAGAATTTTCCTTCTACAATTTTTTCAATTTCCGATATAATCTCCGGGTTTGTGGAATTCATGTCTGCAATTTTAAACGCCACCTGAGCCTGTACTTCTGCCGGAAGGCTGTTAAGCACCTTTGCAGAGTTTTCGGGTTTTAAGTAAGCAAGGATAAGCGCAATCAGCTGCGGGTTTTCGTTTTGAAACGATGTGGCAAGCTGGGACGGGTCAGCGTCGTTGAAAAATTGAAAAGGGTTTGTGGTAAGCAAATTAACCAGTCTGCCGAGCATGTTTTGTGCCTGTTCCGCACCGTAAGCTTTTTCAAGCAAAGTTCTTGCGTATTGAGTACCCCCTGACGAGAGGTAATCACTGGCTAAAAAAAGCGAGTGGAATTCCTCCAATACCTGATTGAGTATCTCTGAAGGTACTTTATTCAAACTTGCAATATCAAATGTAATCTGCTCGAGGATATCATCGTCTTTAATATTTTTAAGAATCTCTGACGCAGTGCTTGGCCCCAGCGCAATCAAAAGCGCTGCGACTTTTTGTCTTTGTGTCATAGATTCGTATGTTATTTCTGCCATTTTTTAATTAGTCCTTAATATATGAGATAAGAATTTTTGCAGCTTCTGACGGGTCTGCCATGATAGTGTCAGTAAGGTCTGTTTTTAGTTTATCAAGCTCGGGATTAAGCCTTGCTTCAATTTGCGGAAGAGATTCAACCTCAAACTTGTCTATGAGGTTGTCAGTGATGGTTTGCTGCTGTTCATTAAATCCGTCATCAAACTCGTCTGTAGTTTCTCCTGATTTGCCAAACAGAGAGCGGAATACAAACAGGGCAACAAGTCCGAGTATGAGTATAACCATCATAGGAACAAGTTTGTTAACAACAATTTCTTGTGTTTTTTCGTTTCTGATAGCCTGTTCTTCTGCTTTAGCAGCTTCCTGGTTCTGGTCTTTTGCTGAAAATTCAAGGCTTGTAACGTTGATAACATCGCCTCTATTAAGGTCAGCGCCGCTTGCTGTGGCAATGAGTTTATTGAGTTCTTCTTTTTCGTTGGCAGTGAGGATTTTGTTCACTGCAACGGCAATGGTCATTCTTTTTACAGAGCCGGGCGCGTAAACTATTTGTTTAATTTCTTTAGACACAGCATATGTGGAGGCTGTTTTTTCTTTTTGATAGTTCAAGTTTTTGGGCTGGCCTGTTTGGGTGTTAACTGGCGGCGGATTGTTTGAGCCTGTTACCGCGCCTGTTGTATTGGGGTAAGGGTTATCGTAGTTTTCAGTTTCAGTTTGTGTGGAAGTCAAAACCCCTTGTTGTGTGTCGCCTACAGGCGTGTAGCTTTCGATTGTAGAGCGTGTAGAGTTAAAATCTATATCTGCACTAACCTGAACAGATGCATTGTCCGGCCCTACTATTTTATCCAGAACAGATTGTACTTTTTTTGCTGTCTGGTTTTCAAAGTTTGTTTTGTATGATTCTATATCGTTTGAATTTTTTTCTATTTCATCAGAAAGATTGTTGCCTGCCTGGTCTGTGAGGAAAACTTTTTCCGGTGTTAATCTTGGTATTGCGTAAGCAACAAGGTTTTTGATAGCTTTAACCTGTGAGGTTTTAAGTTTGTATCCCGGTTCTAAAATGAGCATTACAGAAGCTGTAGGCGCTTCGTCTCTTTCCGAAAATACTGAACGCTCAGGGTCTGCAATCTGTACACGGGCTTTTCTTACACCGCTCATTCTTTCTATTGAACGGGTAAGTTCTCCTTGGTAGATTCTTTGTTTTGTGAGTTTGTTTTTAAAATCAGTAGAACCTAACTGCATGTCATCCAGCAGTTCAAACCCCGGTGAAGAATCTTGAATAAGGTCATTTTCTGCAACGTATATCCTGAGTTCGTCTTGCATTTCCTGAGGAACGAGGACTGATTTTTTATCCGCAGACACTTTAAAGGGGTAGCCGCTTTTTTTAAGGCTTTCAGATACTGCTGCTGCGTCTTGCGGAGAAAGGTCGGAGTATAAAACCGCCCAGTTTGGCTCCATTGATTTCATTACAAAAAACACCGATATAACCAGTGTTATCACGCTTAGTATAACTATTCCGAATTTTTGTCCTATTTCTAAACCGTTCCAGAGCTTAGTCAAATCATCCAAGAACAGCTTAAAATAATTATTTTCCAAGATTTCCCCTTTGTCTGAATTAATTTTGCTTACTATTCACCTATATTAAAAATATAGACTATTTTTTCAGGCAGTTCAAATATGTTAATTTACGTTAATTTGAGAGCATGTCTGTATCGATTTGACAAATTTTTACATTTCTTAACCCGTGCCAATTTGCATGGAAACATGGACGCAGACATGGTTTCCATGGTGTCAAACCGTCGAAACCATGTAACCGTGCATGATACGGATGGTCGAAAACCTTGAAACTGTTGAGTTTTAAGAAATACAGCGATTGCAATATATCTTAACATATCCTCATGATTGGCTTGTAAAAAGGGTTTTTGTCTATATAATAGAAAAAAGAAGGCCAGTCATGCATACGGCTGTAGGGTTTACAGGCATGGCTGCTAAAAATATCATGGGGATGGGACCTATTTTGGGAGGAAAAATTAGTGCTTAGAAGCAGAGACATGGGAAGATCTATTGCCGTAAGAAGATGGACTAACACGGCTTTGGAATGTTATAAAAGAGGCTGCGTTTGTGAAGGTTGTTTCTATACAGACTTTTTTAATGGAACAGCACAAAAATGTCAGATGAAAGCATCCGTTTTGGAGCTTGTCAGGGTTTTGGGCAAGCCTGATGTTGATATTCCACAGGTTTTATCAGACTAACATTCTGTTTGAATAGTGGTATAATATTATTGTAAGCAGACTTTATTTATTTGAAATAAGGCATTAAAAATGTTATACGATAATCCGTCAACCAAAAATTTTGTAGGTGTTATGTTTACCTGCTGCGGTGTTTACGGCAGGGTATACAAAAACAAAGAAGGCACCGCCTATGTAGGCAGATGCCCTAAATGTCTAAAATCTATCCGCATGAAAATAGGCGAAGGCGGATGCAATGCCAGATTCTTTTATGCGGGTTAAGGTTTATTTTGCTTGAGGCAGAATGTACTCTAATACAACATTCATTATGCCTTCAGGGTCTTTTCCTTTAGAAATAAGTTTGAATTGTGAGCTGCGCGGGAAGATTGCTTCTCCTCCGTGTTCAAGGTTGCATGATAGTTTTGCACCTTTAGGCACTCTTATTTCCATCATCATTGTGCCTTTTCCGCAATTTGCACCTGTGCCTCCCCAGCATTCTGCGAGTTTTCTGTGGAATGCTGCATAAGGGTATCCTGTATCAGGGGTAATAATATCGCCAATTTTAGCGTTTTCTATTATGTTAAAATCTGTGTTTAAGGAATTCGCAACAGGGTGTTTGCTCCTTCCTCTGTATACTGTAAATGCCTCATTGGTTGGAGTGAGGTTGCTAAAATCAGCATCCATTTTATCTACAATTTTTTTCATAACTACGGGTTTGCCGTTTTCTGCAATATCGGATCTAATATGGCAATTGGCGCCGTGTATTTCATGGTGCATCTCTACTGCGGAGCCTTTAAAATTGGGGGCATCTATTTCAAAACGTCTTGCCATTTCTTTTTTGAGGATTTTATATTCTTCAATATCCATTTTTTTGCAGGGTCAAAAGCTTCTTGATATTTTGCTTTTACCTGATCATCTGTTAATTTTTTATATTTATCCTTCAGTTCTGCTTGAAGTTTTTCCAATGATGTTTTTTCAGGTGCTTGAGCTTTGGGTGGTTCTGCTGGAGCCTGTTGTTTTTGTTGTACTGTCGGAGTTTGTGGTTTTGGGGGCTCTACCTGAGTTTTTGTTGTTTGCACTTTGGGTGCAACAGGTGTCTCGGGTGCTTTTGTTACAGGTGCAGCAGGTTTTTGCGTACCTTTTAAAGAAATATCTTTAAAATATTTCTTGCCCTTGTAAAGTCCGTAAGCGGCTAAAGCTGTCAACACAATGGCTGCACCTACTTTTACAGCTGAATCAGTTTTTTCTTTAGAGGTTTTAGAAATATCCAGAGTTTCAATATTTGGAGTCTTTAGATGCGTCGGCTTTTTTGAATAGATGTCTTCTTTGTAAGCAGGCGCTTGAATTCCGCCATGAAAATTGTACATTGGATAATAACCGCCTAATCCGTAAATGCTCATGTATAATCCTTTATTTTTACTAACCTAACATGTATTTATATAAAAACATTTGGGCTGTAAAAATTGCCTGCATTTACCTGTGGTAGTTTTCGTTATGGATTATTTTGTAAGCTCGATAAATCTGTTCGTAAAGAAAAATGCGTATGAGCTGGTGTGTGAAAGTCATTTTTGAAAAACTGAGCTTGAAATTTGCACGTGCACTCACACGGGGAGCAAGTCCGTTTGCGCCTCCTATAACAAAGACTATTTCGTTGTGGCCTTCGTTTGCAAGGTCTTTTATCTTTTGCGAGAAGTCTTCGGACGAGAGCATTTTGCCGTTGATTTCCAGCGTGATTACATAAGAGTCGGGCTTTATTGCGGTAAGGATTTTTTCACCTTCCGCTTCCATGTATTTTGAGGCAAGGTTCTCGTCTTTTATTTCCTGTGCGGGGATTTCTGTTAAAGTCAGGCTGCAATATGCATTGAGTCGTTTTTTAAACTCTTCAATTGCGTCTTTTGTGTATTTTTCCTTTAATTTTCCAACAGCTATAATTTTTATGTTCATAGGTCTGCTGCTATGCTAAACCCTGCCGTACATGTCTTCGAGACGGACAATATCGTTTTCGTCAAGGATGTCGCCTTGCTGTACTTCGAGAACTTTTACAGGCTCGTCATAAGGGTTTTGAAGCGAATGTACTTCTTCCACGGCGAGGTCAATGCTGTCGCCGCAGTTGAGTTCAATAAACTCTTCACCTTTCAACACAAGTGCTTTGCCTTCTACAACAACCCAGTGTTCGCTTCTGTGGTGGTGCATTTGAACACTCAATTTTGCGCCGGGGTTAACGTAGATGCATTTTGTTAAGAACCCTTTGCCCTCGTTGAGCACCTGATAGTAGCCCCATGGTCTGTACACGGTTTTGTGCGTGTACTGGGTTGTGTCGTGGATTTCTTTTAAATGGTTAACTATTTTTTTAACATCCTGTGCTCTGCTTCTGTCGCATACAAGCACTGCGTCTTCTGTTTCTACAACCACGGTGTCTTTCAGGCCGATGGTTGTAATGAGCTTGGATGTGGAATAAACAAGAGAATCCTTGCTTTCAAGGTCAAGTACGTTACCCATGATGTAGTTGTTGTTTTCATCTTTTTCGGAAACATCGTACACTGCTTCCCACGAACCTACGTCTTTCCAGTCTGTTTCCAGCGGAATGAGTGCAAGCTTTTTGGAGTTTTCCATTACAGCATAGTCTATGGAGATATCAGGCATGTCTTTAAAATCCTGATAAGGAATAGTCGGTGTTTGTGACGAAATCGGTGCATCTTTAATAATATTGTAGATATCTCTTTCGTATTTTTTGAGCTCTGCCATCATGACAGAAGCTTTGAACACAAACATTCCGCTGTTCCAGAAGTATTTGTCGGATTCCACAAACTCCTGCGCTGTTTCAAGGTCGGGTTTTTCAATAAAAGATTCTACCTTGAGCCCGTCAGCTGCAATGCTTCTTATCTTTCTGTTGTTTTTTGCACGTATGTAACCAAGGCCCACGTCAGCTCTGTCGGGTTTTACGCCAAAGGTAACAATGTAGCCTTCTTTTGCAAGTTTTATGCCTTCTGATACGGATTTGCAGTATTTTTCATTATCTGTGATAAGGTTGTCTGAAGGCACTGCTACAATAATTGCGTCTTCAATATTTTCTTGATTTACTGCTTTGTCCTGTTGGAGTTTTTCAATATATTTTATTGCAAGGGCAATCGCGGGGGCCGTGTTTTTACCTTCCGGCTCTGTGATTACACGGTAGCTTGATTTGCGGCAGAATTTTTCCTGCATTTCTTTGAGCTGTGCTTTTACCTGACTTTCGAGTTTTACATTTGTTATGCTCAGAATATTTTTGTCATCTACGCAATTGACCAGCCTTATGAATGCTGATTGAAACAGCGTGTAATCGTCTTCGATTTTCATAAGCTGTTTTGGATGAAGTTCTCTGCTCAAGGGCCATAGTCTGCTGCCTGAACCTCCTGCCAGAATTACTGCGTAAATATTACTCACTGCCATAAATTACTCCTTGAATATAGTCAATTATATATATTATTAATTAATCGTTCAAATGTTTAAAGTGTTTGTAAAGATAAGCAACGCCGAGTACAAAACATGCTGCCACAATTGCAATATCGAATTTGTGCCAGATATGCTTGAAAGCTTCCATATTCTGGCCCATTTTTACCCCTACGTATACGAGAAAATAACTCCAGATTAAAGAACCCAGAAATGTAAAGGTAAAAAAGAATCTTTTCTTTGCTTTCAAAATACCGGCCGGCAAAGATATAAAAGTTCTTATAACCGGTAGCATTCTGCAAATGAAAAATGCCCAGTCACCGTATTTTTCTACCCATTTGTCAGCATCTTCAAGGTCTTTTTTGCTGACGAGGAAATATTTTCCGTATTTTTCCACAAACTTTCTGCCACCAAAGTAGCCTATGTAATACGAAGGAATCGAGCCTATTACACAGCCGAAAGCACCTGCCCACGCTGCAACGTGGAAGTTGAAAATCCCTTTGGAAACCATATACCCTGCAAACGGCAAAATAGCTTCACTCGGCAAAGGAATATTGCAAGATTCTATTGCCATTAAAAGGCTTATGCCCAAAGGCCCCATCGCTGTGATTACGTGCTCGATAAAGCTTATCAAATGCCCCAAAATCATATCTAACATAAAAAATTCTATCCCTGTTTATTCTTATTCCTCCTTTATTTTATCAAAAACAAACTATTTGAATTGTTAAGCAATATGAAGAAATGTAAAGGTGACTTTGTTGACCCTGAAAACCAGTCTATGACACCATCCTAGATGGTATGGTATGGGGAGGGGGGATTTTGCAAATTTTTCGGCTAATCCTGTTTATAAAGGCTTTTTAATGGGTTTTATAAACATGTGTGAAATGTTAAGCACATTCAATTTAGAAAACAAGGAGTGCCGAAATATGTCAGAAGTAGAAAGAATCGTAGGTGAAAACAGACTTGTACGTACAAAAACAACTACAAAGTCTGAATCAAAGGTTATCCAAGACTCTACAGAAACCTGGGAGACAAACAAAAAAGGCTCGGGTTACAAAAAAGTACAGATAAAACTCAACGGCGAAACTCAAACACCTACTGATAACGGACTTTCTACAGGTGCAAAAACGCCCGAACAGGAGGCAAATCTTGCAAAACTTGCAGCTGCTCGTGAATTTTTAAAAACCGATGAAGGTGCAAAACTCGCTCAGAATATGCTTGATCAACAAAACGGAATTTCCAAAGGCCAGAAAAAATGGCTCGAAAAACAGGGTGTGGACGCAGACGCATTTGTCCAGGAATGGAACAGGGCAAATCCTCAATCCGCAAACAACAAGCTGCACAATGCACAGGTTTCCGCACAGCAAAAAGAAGAGTTGGGCACACTTGCCAACACTCATCTTGGCGTAGGCGAAAACAGAGAAGGAAGCCCGGAAGCTGACAGAAAACTTCCTGACAAAAGGACTTTTTTCCAAAAACTTTTCAAAACCAAAGACAAACAAAAAGTAAAAGCCGATGCACAGCACGGTTTTGACACAGCGACAAAGGTTAATATGCACTCCTCAACAGCAGAGCGCAAAGGCGACCTTGAGCACACCGTGGCTGATGATATGTCACGTGCGGCAGACAAATATCTTGAATCTTACGAAGTCGGTCATGACGGGAAAAAGCGTAAAACTTTTAAGGAGATTGATGAAAACGGAAATGTTGTGAAAACAAAAGTAAGATACAACAAAGACGGTTCTGTAAAAAAAGTTGTCACCAAAGGCGATTCGGATGGAAAACTTATTGTAAAACAGGCAAAAGACGGTGATATCACAGTCAAAGGCAATTTGCAGTCTGATTTTGTCTATGAAAAGAATCCTGATGTTAGAGAAATTCACACAGACAGGTACAAAGAGGTCGGCACTATCCAGACAATCACGACAGACAATGATTATCAGCAGACAATTATAGAAAGAGAAAAATGTCCCGAGCCTCCTGCGCCTCCTGCAAAAGAACCGATACAAGGCGGTTTGATATCAGATTTTGTCAATGACCAGAATCCAAACGGAATGGGTTCTGTACAGGGTTCTACAATCAGAGCCGAGTTCAAATCTCACGGCGCAATCGAAATGGCAGATTCATACTGCTCTTTCACCAACGACAATGCTCCTGCTCAGGCAAAGACTATGTGGAAGAAAAATCCCGGTCAAATGGCCAACATATACAACGGAAAACACCTTGCAGAGTCTCTTATAAACGATGCTGAAAACAAAAAGCTTGATGAGGAGTCTTTAAACAGCTTTATTACAGCACTGCGCGCTCAGGGCCGAAATGATGCATTAAGCGGAGTAAAACAGGCTATCCTTGATCATAATGAAAACGTTACTCCTTCAGGCGGGTTCAAAGAAGGTACACGAACGGTAAATCAAAAAGTCACGATTTCAGGCATGGCTGTTGACTGGCTGATGAAAAGCCCTGAGATAAAACGTGCACACATAGATTAAATAAATTTTGAATTGAACCACTAAAAAACCCGCTCTTTTGCACAAGGAGCGGGCTTTTTAGTTTTAAAAATTTTATTACATAGCGCCTTTAACTATTTTAGCAAAGCTGTCAGCTTTCAAACTTGCACCGCCAACCAATGCGCCGTCGATGTCAGATTGAGCCATTTGCTCTTCGATAGTTTCAGGTTTAACGCTTCCGCCGTAAAGGATTCTGATAGCATCAGAGGCTTGCGCACCTGCAACTTCTTTTACAACGTTTCTAATCATAGCAATTACTCTGTTAGCTTCAACAGAATCGCAAGTTTTGCCTGTGCCGATTGCCCAGATTGGTTCGTAAGCGATAATTGATTTAGCAACTTCTTCAGGTGTCAAACCTTCTAATGCCGCTTTGATTTGTGAAGCGATGTGAGAATCTGTTACGCCTGATTCTCTTTGTTCAAGAGATTCGCCGCAGCAGATGATAGGTACAAGGCCTTCTGAAAGGATTTTTTTAGCTTTTTGGTTAACCATTTCATCAGTTTCGCCAAAGTATTGTCTTCTTTCGGAGTGGCCGATGATAATGTATTCGCAGCCAGCGTCTTTAGCCATTTCAACAGAAACTTCGCCTGTGAAAGCGCCTTGTGTTTCAAAGTAGCAGTTCTGGCAAGCAAGTCTTACTTTGCCGCAGCCGCAGTCTGTCATAGCTTTATTTACAGCATATAAAGAAGTGAAAACAGGAGCAACAACAACTTCCGGCATTGCTGCTTTGTCTAAATCTTTTAATTCTTTCATCAAATCGTTAACTAATTGAGCAGATTCTGCCTGCAATTTGTGCATTTTCCAGTTACCTGCAATTACGGGTCTTCTTGACATAATTTGTCTCCTCTTGTTTGTACAATTTACTTTTGAATCGTAGTTAAAACAAAAGGATTTTTCAAGAAAGATTTGTGACAAGAAAGATTTGTGAATTTTTAGATGTTAAAAATTGTCAAGGCTTACATCTTTTTTTGATGTAAAATAATACTTCGAAGCTTTTTCTTTACATAAATCATGTATTTTTTTAAGATAGCTTTGGTCTGTTACCCGCTGATGGCTGACTTTTCTTCCAAAATAATCATAGCCTTCTGTTATTTCTCTTGTACCTTCAAGTTCGAATTTTCCTTTGTTATACTTGATAAGCAAATCACTGTTGTTTGATTCAAGATACTTATAGCCCAATATTCTGCGATTTGGATAATTTGGATTATAAACAATTGCTCTTATAGCGTGGCTTGGTGAGATAAATACTTCTTCGTAGCGACCTTCGCCAAAAGAGGTTTGTGCTGCGTGTGTTTTTGAGACAGTCTGCTGTTTGACAGTGTAATTAGCCTGAAATCCGGCCGGTGATAGTTTTAAGATAGCCATTTGAATTCCTTTCCCTCTTGCCTGGTTATTTAAAAAAAGGGCAAAGTTTTTTTTGTTATCTTGTAAATAAAATTTTTACAAATTTTAATTGAAAATCAAGTTTAATCCGAGCAGTTTTACAGGCTCGTTATTTTCCCGCTCAAGCCAGCTCTGTGAGCGGTTAAATGATTTTTCTTCGTTTACTTCTTTTACAAGCACAGCAAAATTTATGTCTATAAAATTTATTGAGTGTACAAGCTCAACATGGAAATGCTCGGCTCCGCAGTTGGGGCAGAATTTTGTTTCGGGCATGATTTGGTCGAATTTTATTATGGTTTTTCTTTTTACGTTGCAGCAGTTACAGCGTGTAAGATACCATTTGTTTTCTATGTATTTACCGCAATCCGGACAGTAACATGCATCTTTGTCGGGCGAAACTTTTGCATGGGTGCATTCTTTTTTTCTTTGAAAAAACACGTATAATCCTCTATCAATAACTATTTACAATATGAAGTTAATAAAATTTTCCCAAAAGTCAAATTTAAAGCTTTTATCGTCTGTAAATTGCTTGTTGACAAATTTATATGAGCATATAAGATAGGTATAATGGAAGGGCGTATTTTGCCTTCAATGCCATCTTGGCGAAAGCTATTTGAAACACAATAGAAAAGTAGTAGATAATTTAACGAAAAAGGAGATTACTCTCATGGCACGCGAAAAGTATGAACGTACGAAACCGCACGTTAACATTGGTACAGTAGGCCACGTTGACCACGGTAAAACTACATTAACAGCAGCAATCACTTCTGTATTGGCAGCAGCTGGTCAAGCTCAAGCTAAAAAATTCGATGAAATCGATGCTGCTCCCGAAGAAAAAGCAAGAGGTATTACTATCTCTACTGCTCACGTAGAATACGAAACAGCAGACAGACACTATGCTCACGTTGACTGCCCCGGCCACGCTGACTATGTTAAAAACATGATCACTGGTGCAGCTCAAATGGACGGCGGTATCCTCGTTATCGCGGCTACAGATGGTCCTATGCCTCAAACAAGAGAACACATTCTGTTAGCAAGACAGGTTGGTGTACCTAAATTGGTTGTATTCTTGAACAAATGCGATATGGTTGACGATGAAGAACTTCTCGAACTCGTTGAAATGGAAACAAGAGAATTGCTTTCTTCTTACGAATTCGATGGCGACAACATCCCTGTTATCAAAGGTTCTGCTTTGAAAGCATTGGAAGCTGTTCAAGCTAACCCTAACGTAAAAAGAGGCGAAGACAAATGGGTTGACAAAATTTGGGAACTCATGGATGCAGTTGACTCTTACATCCCGACTCCTGAACGTGACTTAGACAAACCTTTCTTGATGCCTGTTGAAGACGTGTTCTCTATCACAGGTCGTGGTACTGTTGCTACAGGCCGTGTTGAAAGAGGTAAAGTTAAAGTTGGTCAAGAAGTTGAATTGGTTGGCTTCGGCGAAACTAAGAAAACTACAGTTACAGGTGTTGAAATGTTCAGAAAACTGTTAGACGAAGGTCTTGCAGGCGACAACATCGGGGCATTGCTTCGTGGTGTTGACAAAACTGAAATCCAACGTGGTCAAGTATTGGCTGCTCCTGGTTCAATCACACCTCACACTAAATTTACAGCTAACGTTTACGTTTTGACAAAAGAAGAAGGCGGACGTCACACTCCTTTCTTCCCTGGTTACAGACCTCAGTTCTACATCAGAACAACTGACGTAACTGGTTCTATCAAATTTGACGGCGAAATGGTTATGCCTGGTGACAACGTTGTTATGGACGTTGAATTGATCGCTCCTGTAGCTATCGAACAAGGTATGAGATTCGCTATCAGAGAAGGCGGACGTACAGTTGGTGCCGGTGTTGTAGACAAAATTGTTGAATAGTACAATACTAACAACATAAATTTAAAACTGCTTCGAGAAATCGGAGCAGTTTTTTTATTGATAATATTTATTATGTAGTTTTTTGCTTTTTGCTTTTTTGTTTTAGGCGTTCGGCAACAATAGTTTCACTTTGCCGTTCCGAAAAATGCTTCGCATTTTAAGTCACTCTAAAGTAAAACTATTATTCCCTCACTTTTCAAGCTTTTTTCTGCGGCACTGCGTGCCGCGCGCCGCGCAGCGGCGCAAAAGAAGGCTGAAAATAGGGAATGCACAAGGTGTTTGCTTCGTAGTGACTATAGTGCCGAAGGCAGCTATCGGAACGAAGAAGTAAATACCTTGGGTATTCCCGACAAAAGCAATGATTTACATAATAAATATTATCAACACCAAAAATCGATTAATGGTATAATAAAACGGAAATCTTATATTGAATGTGAGGAAGTTATATGAAAATTTACATTGAAGACATTGGAAAGTACGAAGGCAAGGAAATTACACTTCAAGCGTGGCTTTACAACAAACGCTCCAGCGGCAAACTCCACTTTTTGCAGCTCAGAGACGGTACAGGCGAGATTCAGGCTGTTGTATTTAAAGGCAATGTCTCTGATGAAGTTTTTGCTCTTGCAGATAAAATTACACAGGAATCTTCTGTTGAAGTAACAGGCACCGTAAAAAAACACGACCGCTCAAGAATAGGTTATGAAATTGACGCTACAGACGTTAAAGTACTCGGCGAATCTGTTGATTATCCTATCACACCAAAAGAGCACGGCACACACTTCTTGATGGAACACCGTCATTTGTGGCTTCGTTCTTTAAGACAAAAAGCAATCTTGAGAATCCGTCACAGAATTATCAAATCTGTCCGTGATTTCTTTGACAACAAAGGGTTTACACTTGTTGATGCACCAATTTTTACACCAAACGCCTGTGAAGGTACAACAAACCTGTTTAAAGTAGACTACTTTGATGAAAACGCATACCTCACACAAAGCGGCCAGCTTTATATGGAAGCTGCTGCAATGGCAGTGGGCAAGGCGTATTGCTTCGGCCCGACATTCCGTGCCGAAAAATCCAAAACAAGACGCCACTTAACAGAATTCTGGATGGTAGAGCCCGAAGTTGCTTTCTTTGATATCTATGACGACATGGATCTGGCAGAAGAGTTTGTTGAATACATTGTGCAGGAAGTTGTAAAACATAACAGAGAAGATCTCGAAGTGCTTGAAAGAGATATCTCAAAACTCGAAAACATCAAACGTCCGTTCCCTCGCATATCTTATGATGAAGCTATTGAAATTCTTCACAAAAAAGGCAACGACACTCCATGGGGAACAGATTTTGGCGGTGACGAAGAAACATTGATTTCAGAAGAGTTTGACAGACCTGTTATGATTCACCATTACCCGATGGCAATTAAGGCATTCTATATGAAACAGGAAGGCGATAAAGCCGCATGTGTTGACATGATTGCACCGGAAGGCTATGGTGAAATCATCGGCGGCGGCCAGCGTGAAGAAGATATTGATAAACTCAAAGCAAAAATTAAAGAACAGGGCTTGCCCGAAGAAGTTTTCGACTGGTATCTTGATGTAAGAAAATACGGAAGCTGCAAGCACGCGGGATTTGGCCTTGGTATTGAAAGAACCGTTGCATGGATTTGCGGTTTGCACCATGTAAGAGAAACAATTCCGTTCCCGAGACTCATGGACAGAATCCGTCCGTAATCAGGTTTTTAAGGACAGAATTTTTGGCGGGGTAATTTTTGCCCCGCCATTTTATAATTTTTTTGCTCGTGATATTATAAACACAGTTACAGAGAATATTTGGGGATTAATTATGTTTGAAAAATTCAGAATAGGCGTGGATATAGGCGGTACTAATGTAAAAATCGCTCTTGTTGATAAAAAAGGCGAAATTTCACATCCAAAAACCGTACCTACCCGTGCTGAAATGGGTTATGAATATACAATAAGCAATATTACGCAGTGCATAAAAGATTTGATGAAAGAAGCCGGCATTGACAGAAGTGCTATTGAAGGTATCGGCTTTGGCTTCCCCGGCCAGATTGACTGCGATAACGGCATTGTAAGAATCTTGCCTAATATCCCCGGATGGATTGATGTTCCAATAGCAGAAATTATGCAAAAAGAGTTTAATGTACCCGTAAAAGTTGACAACGATGTACGCTGCATGGCTCTGGCAGAGCTGAACTACGGAGCAGGTGCGGGCTGCAAAAACCTTATCTGTATAACAGTTGGTACAGGTATCGGTTCAGGCCTTGTTATCAACGGAAAACTCGTGCGCGGTGCGAGCAATGCTGCCGGAGAAATCGGCCATATAAAAATTGAAATGCACAATGGCCTAATCTGCGGCTGCGGCGACACAGGTTGTTTTGAGGCTTACGCTTCCGGCCCTGCAATTGTGGCGATGGCAAAAGACTATGTCAAGGGCGGGAAAAGTGCAAAATTCAGAGAAATTGCAGGTTCTACAGGTGCAATTACACCCGCGATTGTATGCCAGGCTGCGCAAGAAGGCGATGTTGTTGCTAAAAAGATTTTTGAAAGAATGGGCGAATACCTCGGTATTGGTTTATCCAGCGTTGTGAACCTTTTAAACCCCGAAAAAATCGTAATTGGCGGAGGGGTTGCAGATGCCGGTGATATTTTGTTTGAACCTTTGAAAAGGACTCTAAAAGACAGAGCAATGCCTATTCAGGGTGCTGCTGTGAGCGTTGTACCTGCTCAATTGGGTAATACTGCCGGATTGATAGGTGCAAGCCTCTTGATTGACAATTAGAAAATATTATTTACTTTTGTAAACAAAAAATTACCTTTGTAGCAAAAAAATTTGTTTTAGTATTTTATTCCTCTCATCAAAGAAAGGAATAATATTATGATAGAATCCGTGTCAAAAGCTCTCAAAGCAGGTAGTGACAATATAAAACGCATTAAAATTTCGGATGATATTGAAATGAAGCTTCCCAGAGAGGTTATTTCCAAAAAATCCAAGGCTCTTATTAAAAAAACAGAGGAGCTGCTTTTGGAGCAAATGGAAAAATTGCGTAAACAAAAAGCTGTGCCGGGTAAATATATTGAATTGTCAAAATATCACAAAAAAGAAGCTGCAACAGTTACTGTAAGACCTTTATACAACAGCGTTTCTTTTGAGGACAGTATTCTGGTAGAAATCAAAAAGCCAAATTCTACAGAGGTTATAAATATAAGCCGAAGAAATCCTGAAAAATTCAGATACGAAAAAATGGTTCCGACTCAAAACGGACACGCTACCACAAACTCGTATGACAGCAAAAGACAGTCAAACGAAACTATGGAAACTAAAGTCGACAATTTGATTCAGGAATACTTACAAATATTTTTCCCACAAACAAAATTAAATAGATATATTATTCACAGCGACCTTATGTAATAATACTTCTATGGCAAAAAATAAAGAACGTTTGGATAAAATTTTGACGGACAAAGGCTTTTTTGAAACAAAAAGCAAAGCGCAAGGCGCAATCATGGCCGGCGATGTCAAAATTAATGACGAAGTTATTACAAAAGCTGGTTATCTTCTTGAACTCAAAGATAACACAAGAATCGAGATTAAATCGCTGCCTTTTGTTTCTCGAGGCGGGCTCAAGCTGGATAAGGCCGTAAAAGCTTTTGATATAGATTTAAAAGGCCGTGTATGCCTGGATGCAGGAGCGTCAACAGGCGGGTTTACGGACTGCATGCTCCAAAACGGTGCAAAATACGTTTATGCAGTGGATGTAGGCTACGGGCAAATTGCATGGAAACTGCGAAGCGATGAGCGGGTTAAGGTTGTTGAAAGAACAAACATAAAAAACTGTGAACCATCTGAAATATACGACGAAACTGATATTCTGCCCGATTTTTGCGCAATGGATTTGTCTTTTATTTCTGTCACAAAGGTGCTCGAAAACATCAAAAAGTTGATGGACAAAGACAAAATAGAGATTGTCACTCTAATCAAACCCCAGTTTGAAGCAGGAAAAGAGCTTGTGGGAAAAAACGGCGTGGTAAGAGAAAAAAGCACCCATTACAAGGTTATACAAGATGTTATAAACTATGCTCAGACTCTTGATTTGTATCCGGAAAAACTTACATTTTCGCCCATAAAAGGCCCTGCCGGTAATATAGAATATTTAGTCAAACTTGTTAATCATAAGACGGATTTTGAATCGGATTTAATAAATAAAATTGTAGAAGAAGCTAACGAAAATAATTTTTAAGCGAGGATTTTTGTATATGGCGGCTGATAAAAAGAAAAAAAGTTTACTAAGCAGAATTGTCTACTGGGCAGTTTTTGTTGTGTGTGTTTATTTTGGCGTGAGCGCGCTTTCTTACGCAGAACCCTTAAAGTTTGCACAGATTTCTGATGTGCATTTGTCCGACAAAACCGTTGACACAAGCTACAAAGTGCTCTCTCACACTCCCGAGCTTTTTAAGGATGAAATAGAACAGATAAATTCTGTGCCGCATATAGATTTTGTGATTGTTACGGGCGATTTGATTGACAAGCCGAAAAAAACACTGCTCGAGCAGGCATGCAAACAGATGAACAAGCTGAAAGCTCCGTGGTATTTTGTATTCGGTAACCATGACGCTGCTGTCGGTACTTCGTTTAAAAAAGACAAATATTTTGATTTTGTAAAAAAACACAATAAAAACATGAAGTTTGACAATTTTTATTACTCTTTCAGCCCTAAAAAAGGCTACAGAGTAATAGTGCTGGATGCTACAATTGACAACAAAATTACTGCAACAGGGTATCTGCCTCAGGAGCAGTTGAAATGGCTGGATTGTGAGCTTGTTGACTGCCAGACAAACGGCCAGATTCCTTTGATATTTTTGCATCACCCTTTGCGTGAGCCCTTTCCGAGCTTTCATCACAGGATAACAAATGCTTCTGAATTTTACGATGTAATAAATTCTCACAAAATGCCCATGGCTATTTTTAGCGGACATTACCATGCAACAAAGATTTATAAAGAAGGAAATATTCTGCATGTCAGCACGCCTTCTCTGGCCACATATCCCAATGCTTTCAGGATTGTGACGGTTAACAATCTTAAAAACAAAGTTGTTTTTACATTTGATTTTAGAGAGACAAACCTCAAAGAAGTACAAAAAAAGGCCAAAATGCTGACATTTTCATCTTCTACCCTGGCAGGAGAAGAATCCGACCAAAACACGATTGTGGTTCTTGATAAATAGGTTATAATAAAAATGGAGTTTTAATAATGAGAGATACAAAAGGCAAGTTTATCGTTAAATTCAGAGGCGTCAGAGGCAGCCACCCGACACCGGATTTTAATTTTCTGGAATACGGCGGCAACACTGCGTGTATTGAAGTAAACGTCAACGGCCATTTGATTATTCTTGATGCGGGTACAGGCATTATAAAATGCGGCAACGAGCTTTTGAAAGAGTATGTTGCGCAGTTTCATAAAGAACCGGTGAATGCAACCATACTTTTAAGCCACGTGCATAATGACCACATTCAGGGGCTTCCGTTTTTTAAACCGCTCCATATGAAAGATTCAAATATCAATATTGTAGGATTTTCAGAATACGAAGAAGGGCTTGATAGCATTATTTCAGACCTTGTTTTTGATAAATCCTTCCCTCTCGGGCTCAATGATTTGAGTTCCAAAATAAGTTTTTATGACATAAACGATAACTATGCTCTCATTTTTAACGAAGATGATGATACGCCTGATATGGTTAAAATCGAAAACGATGAAGACTATTTACCCGAAGGCGAAGAAGTTGTTATAAGCTGCTTAAAATCAAACTCTCACCCCAAACAGGGCGTGATGATTTATAAAATTGCTTACAAAGACAAATCACTTGTTTATGCAACAGATACAGAGGGCTACGTGGGTGCAAATAAAAAACTCGTGCTTTTTGCAAGAGACACTGACCTGCTCATCCACGACGCACAGTACACAAGCGAAGAATACCTCAATGCATATTTTTCAAAACAGGGCTATGGCCACTCTACGTTTGACATGGCTTTAGAGACCTTCTCTCAGGCAAAGGCAAAGTCTCTTGCGTTTTTCCATTTTGACCCGAATTATAACGATGAATTTTTACTTGAGATAGAAAATCATTATACTGAAAATTGTAAGAACTGTTTTATCCCAAAAGAAGGTCAGGAAATTGTACTTCGTTAAAACACTTTTAGCTTTATGTCTTGTTATGGTTCCACTATGCGCACAGGCCAAGATGGAGGTCTTTAATATTGATGCGCAGAGAAACGCAGTGGAGCATAACAACCGCGGTGTAATCTATATGCAAGACAGATATTACGCTCCGGCAATAAAAGAGTTTCAAATGGCTGTACTTTTAGACCCTAATACACAGGCCAGCTCTGTATATTATGCAAACCTTGCCAACTGTTATATGAAAATCGGCTACCCGGCACTTGCACAGGATACTCTGCAAAGAGCAATCAAACTAAACCCGATGAATTTCGGGCTTTATCAGGATCTGGCAGTTGTTTACAAGCGTCTTGGCATAGGCAGCCAAAAAATTAAAACCTACAAAAAAGAAAGTGAAAAAAATCCCCTTGCGCAGGTAATGGTAGGAATGATTTTGATGGAACAGGGCAAAACAGATGAGGGTCTTGCAAAACTTCAGGAATTTGCATACACAGAGCCTGATTTGATTATTACAAAAGGCGTGCAAAAATATATTGACGAGCACACCAAAGAAAAGTTTTAGATAAAAAATTATAGCCGTTTTGTCGAATGAAAAACCGGCCGGTTTCCTTTAAATTGTGGATGGAAAAATTTAAAGGAGAATCAAATGAGACACGAAGAAATTTGGAAAGCTGCCCAGGATGCCGGTAAAGCCAAAGATTTTTTTAAAGCAAAACTGGCACACACTATCGGCCCTGACAGGTTAAAACACCTTATTGACAAACATCTTGATGAGTTCAATCTTATTGACGTAAGAAAATACGAAGACTATATCAAAGGCCATATCCCTTATGCTGTGCATATTCCATATGACCAGATGGAAGACCAGCTTGTTAAACTTTCTAAGGATAAGGTAAATATTTTATACAGCTATTCTTTCCTTTGCCAGTTGAGCCAGAAAGCTGCTTATATGCTTGCTGATAAAGGTTACCCTGTGATGGAAGTTATCGGCGGTTTTAAAGGCTGGAAAAAACGTGATTTTGATATTGTAGAAAACGATGAATCGGATTATCCCGGTTAAGTCTTTTGCTGTTTTTCGATACAAAACAGGAATCCTGCGGGTTTCCTGTTTTTATGTTAAGATTTTTTTAAAATTGTGTTACATGACGTTATTTTTAAGCAATTTTTTAATTTTGAGGGTTTATAAACATTAAGGAAGCATTAAAAACTTATGAAGTTGGATGGTCTTAAACTAAACAATAATATACAAACGCCTGTGCAAGGCAATGTGCGAAATAACGTTTCAAATGCTATAGAAAATCAAACTCTGACGGCGCCGACACAGATTGACTCTCAACGGGTTGAGGGTGCAACCTCAAGCGCTGCTTCAAATCCAATAAACAATAAAGCAGCTGAAACGTTAAAAGCACAGGTGCTTGCACAGGCTCCTATTTCATATTCGTATGTGAGAGATATTAAGCTTCCGTTTTCTCCTCCTGCAAAGCTTTTTAAACTGGCAAACGGCCAGAAAGTAGCTGTGCTTGAGAAAAAAGGTCCTACTGTTCTTGAAACATACTACAACGTCGGCTCTATGAACGAGCCTGATGATAAAAGAGGCATCAGCCATTTTAATGAACACATGGCGTTTAACGGCTCAAAAAGCCCCACCGGCGGAGGGCTCAAAGCCGGAGACTTTTTCAGAATTGTCAATGAACTGGGTGCTATTACAAATGCTTCCACAGGTTTTTCGCAGACCAACTACTTTGTAACGTCGCAGCTTCTCGGCAAAGGCAATGTGTTTGATTCAACAGCCTATATCCAGTCGGAACAGCTTCAGTATCCTGAACATACAGAAGAAATGGTTGAAAAAGAAAAAGGCCCTGTTACTTCTGAAATCAGCATGGTTGGTGACCAGAGCGAGAATATTGCACTCAATAACTGTGTAAGAAACCTTTTTCAAATCCAATCAACTTCGTCTGATTTAGTTGCAGGTTCTATTTCCAATATAAACAAACTCACAAGAAAAGACACGCTTGACTATTACAACCTGTGGTACACTCCGGACAACTGCGCAACCGTTGTCACAGGCGAGGTTCCTGCTGTTGAAGCAATAAATACAATTGCAAAATACTTTAACAAAAGTGCTTATGTTCCTGTTCAAAACAGAAAATATCAGGAATTTAACGGTATACAAAAACCTGTCAGGGTCGATGTAAAAATGCCAAAAGCCCAGTCTAGCATTTTTGCACTCGGTTTTGCAGGGCCAAAAAACAATTCCACTAAAGAAAATATTGAGATGGAAGTGCTTATGACAGCACTTTTGGGTTACAAAAACGCAAGAATCAGCAGAGCATTGAATAAAATTCAATCCAGCGCAATGATGAACATCGAAAGAGTGGGCAACCGTCCAACAGACCCCAAGGCCATAATAATTGCGTCTCAATCTACACCTCAAAAAACAGAAGATGTAATAAAAACAGTCTACGCTGAAATAAACAAGCTTTCACAAAAACCGCTTACACAAGAAGAGCTCGACACAACCAAAAAGATTTTGAAAATGACCTATTCAAAAGTGTCTGAAAACTCGCAGCTTTTAAATAATTTGATAGGCAATGCGCTTTTGGATGATGACCTTGCATATGTGGAAAATTATCTTCCGATTTTAGACAGCATAACAGCTGCTGATATTTCAGCTTTTGCAAAGAAATATCTGGATTTGAACAAGGCCTCTTTATCTGTTGTGCATCCCGAAAATTTAGAAGACACATCTATCATGGCCAATTATCAAAACGCAAACAAAAAGTTTGATGTAAGACTTTCTCAAATGACTCCGTCAGCAAATGTAAATACAGTGTCTTTTAAAGGCCGTATCGAAGACAAGATGATGGATTTGAGCAAGGTTAAGCAGTACAAGCTTGCAAATAACATGGAGATTGTATTAAACCCTAACAAGTCTGATATTTCTACATCTGAAATAGTTTTGCAAACAACACAACCGGCTGATGTAAAACCTGCTGTGCCCGCAATACTTTCCGTGATTCTTAACGAAGGCTCTAAAGACAAAAACTATGATGCTTTTTACAAAGATGTTTACAAAGCCGGCATGTCTTTAAAATTTGATGCGGATTTTCAATCCGTAAGTGCAAACGTTACTTCTCTTGCATCAGACACAGGCATGGCAATTGACCTTATCAAAGAGGTTTTTGAGCAGCCAAGATTCAGCGAAAAAAGCTTTAACTATGCAAAAGAGCTTGTCAGAGAAGCTGTCTCAAATATTGATGCTTCAGCTTCGGAAATCGCATCAAATGCTCTGTTCCCTAATCTAACAGAGTTTGCAACTAAAGAGCAGGTGCTCGCATCTATTGATGAAATAACCATGGATGATGTAAAAAGCTTTTTTAATTACATAAAACAAAACGCTATGGCAAAGGGCGTTTTTACAGCTCCTTTTGAAAAAAATCCTAATCTTGAAAACGCGGTTGTTTCAAAATTGTCTGCCGGATTAGGTGACTTTAAAGAATTCAGCACAGAGCATTTTAAATCTTTTGCACCTGTTGCTCAAAATCAGGTTTTAACAAAAGCACAGCAAAGAAATCAGGCTGATATTATTCAGGCATACAAATTTAAAACAAACTACAACCCCAAAGACCACGCAGTGTTTACACTGTTAAACACAATTCTTGGCGGAGGACCGTCATCTCGTCTTTTTGAAGATTTGAGAGAAAAACAAAAACTGGCTTACAGAGTAGAATCCAATATTGATTTTGTTGGCGATACAGGCGTTGTGTCTCTCGGTATCAAAACAACTACAGACAATCCGTCAGAAAATATACAACAATACGACAACGTAAAAAAATCGTTGGATGGATTTAAAAACCATATTGAAAAAATGAAAAACGAGCTTGTTACTCCCCAAGAGCTTGAGGCAGCAAAGCTTATGATTAAAACAAAACTCTTAAATTCCATTGAAACATCAGACTCTCAAACAGCTGTGCTAAACAGTTCAAAAGACTCTTTAAACGGTATTGCAACGGTTAATGACAGCCTAAAACTCATAGACGAAGTGAGTGCTCAGGATATTCAAAACGCCGCAAAATACATCTTTAGCGGAAATTCTATTACCTCAATTCTTGCAAGCCAAAAAACGCTTGATAACATGAATTTATCTGAATGACCACTAGTTTAAACGGTTTAAGATATTTTGAATCTGTTCTTTTTCTTCCTGCGGAATGTCGAACTTGAGGTATTCTTCATAATACTCTTTTGCGTCTTCCATATCACCGCGCGCCATAAACAGCATACCCAGACGCTTGTAGCCCAGCGGGAATTTGTCGTTTACGGCAATACTTTTTAAAAGGTTTGATATTGCTTTGTCGATTTCGTCATTAGCCTCGTAAGCAAGAGCTGTCTGATAGAATATCAGTTCGTTGTCTTCAATATAATTTAAAACTTCTTCAAAGTTAGCAATGGCGCTGTCATAATCACCCAGCTCAAAATAGACCATTCCAAGGTCCCAATTTGCGTCATAGTTTTTTGGAGCAAGCTCTAAGACAGAATCAAGCGCATCAATTGCATCGTCATAGCGTTTGTCTTCAATATAGATTCTGGCAAGGTAGTGTCTCAAAGCAGCATTGTCACTAACAAGCGCAATAGCTCCTTGCAAAAGGTCGATTGCATCCCAAAGGCGGTTTTCTTTGTAATAAATATCAGCAAGGTTGATGTAGGTTTCCACCATTTTGTCATCAATGAAAAGCGCTTTTTTAAAATATTCTTCGGCCATTGTTGTCTGGCCGAGGTGCGAATAGCACAGGCCTATATTATTATACAGGTGCGGATTTTTGTTATCCTTATCAAGAAGCTTTTTAAATTCTTCCATCGCACCTTCATAATCTCTTTTTTTAAAAAGAGTCATAGCGCTTTCAAGCTGTGTATCAAAGTTTTTTTCTTCCATAAATATAAATCCGCCTTTATCGCTTTGTCATCGTTATTATATTTAATTATAGACGAAAAAAACTAGTTTAGATAATCGTTAAGCTTTCCGGAATTTATGAGCTCCTTGAGCTCTGTATAACCTCCGACATGTTTACCGTTTATCACAACTTGAGGCACGGTTGCACGGCCTGTAGGGATATCAAAAAGCTCTGCAAGCATTTTTCGTATGTCTTCTTCATTTTGCGAGATGTCATACTCTGTGTAGTCCAGATAATTGTCTTTGAGCTTTTCTTTAGCTTTTATGCAAAACGGACATGTTGGAAGTGTGTATATTTCAATTTCATTCTTAGTCATAGTGCAATTATACCGGCAGACGGCATCTGTTTCATTGCCGGAAGGTATAATCTATGCATTTAAAATATGAGACAAAAGTGCATTGGCTATATCCACAAGCGTGTTGGCAAGAAAAACAAGCATCAACAGTATGGCAAACCATTTTTGTATATCTTTTACAAGAATGATTCTTTTGTTTGAGCGTTTGTCTGTGAGTTCTTTGTATTCGTCTTTGTTAGGTGCTTTTGGCAGATCTTCTTCCAGCTTTTCTATAACAGCATTGTATTTGATTTTTATAATTGTGGAGTATGCATCCTGATTGGATATCCACATTATGCAAGACGCAATGCCGAAAATTTCAAGACCCAGTAACAGAAAAAACTGCGAGGGCATAATCATTTTTGCAAAAATGAGGCTGAATAAAAACACTGCCGAAAAAATCATGAAAAATCTGTTAATCATAAAAGAGCGGTTGATAAAACTCTCTTTCATTTCGTTATAAATTCTGTATTGCTCGAGTATTAAATGTTTTTCGTCCATAATAAACTCCGGAATTTTTAGTAATGCATTTATTTTAGCATAATAGTGAATTTTTGTTACATTTGCTGACATAAATGGCAAAAAAATACTTTCAGGCGTTTTATACTTGTAACAAGTAATCCAGAATCGTAAGCTGCCGAAAACTTATCGTTTCCGTCATCTTACTCACTTTTTTAAGTGAGACTCGCCTGACACCACAATTGGTGATTTACCTATACAAGTGAAGCACGGCTCAAACAAGTAAGGAGTGTAAAAATGATTCAATCCGTAAATACAGTAAGCTCAAATACAAATTGCTGCGGTACTAAAAGAAAACAGTCATTCGGACGTACAGATTCCGAGTATAAACAGCCTTCCAAAGCCGGAAGATTGGCAGCTTATACAGCTACACAATTTGCAGCAGGCGCTGTAGTGAGCGGTATTTTTGACGGAATGACAAACCTGTACAGGAAAGTAGCCAAAAATAAAGATTTGCTCAAGCTAAAAGAAATGGGTGTTCGTGCAGGATTTACCGGTGCTTGTTTTGCTGTAATCGGTCTTGTGTTCACGGCAATCGGTGCTATGATGGCTAAAAAACATAAAGACTAAATTGCAGCTTTTGCTTATATTTGAAATTTATATGATGAAAGTCACGAGGAGTAAAAATATTAGTTTTAAAGGTAAAATTATCGACGCTCACACACACGTTGGAAAATGGGGGCAGGCTTTGTATTCCCAAAATGACCTTGATATTTTTATTAAATCGTCTCTTGATTGCGGAGATGTGATTGAAAAAATGATTGTGTCAAACCTGAGCTGTATCGAGCCCGAAGGCATTCTTGATGAAATGCAGGGAAATAAACAGCTTTTAGAAATTGCAAAAAATAACCCCAAAATAGCGCCTCTTGCCGTTTGCCAGCCTAATATTACTAATGGTGATACAACGCTGATTGAAAGACTATTTAAAGAGAATCCGGACAGCTTTGTGGGTCTTAAGTTCCACCCCAAAAGTATGCAGTTGTCTGCGTCTGACAGGGCATATGACTCTTATCTGGATTTTGCGCACAATCATAATCTGCCTTGCCTTTTTCATTCAGACAGAACATTTGATGTTGATTACGGCCAGGGCAATATTGTGAAAAGATGCGAGTATTCCAGGCCTGACCAGATTTATGAGCTTGCCAAAAGACATAAAGATGTCCCTGTAATACTGGGCCATATGGGCGGCAACACCGGAAACAATACAAAAGCTGCCGTTGATATTATGGTTGAATCAATAGAAAATAATTCCGCTAAATTATATGCTGATATTTCCTGGGTAAATGCAGATACAACAGAGAAACCGGATATTATTGAAGCTATAAAAATGTTGAAAAATACATCAAAAGGTGATAAAACAGACAGGCTATTATTCGGTACTGACGCGCCGATAGGCAGATTTGGCGCAAACGGTGAAAACGGCCTGAAACCTCGTGAAGCTTACCAAAAAGTTGTGACTGATGTCAAAAATGCTATAAAAAATGCTTTTTCTCAAAAAGAAGCAGATGAGTTAATAGAAAAAATATTCTACAAAAATGCAGATAATTTGTTTTTTTCTAAATCGCAAAAAAGAGCTGTTTTGAAAAAATTGCCTGTTTATACAGGAATTGCTGTTTTGGGTGTTGCGCTGTCTTTTGTGGGTGTAAAAATGCATAATAAAAAGGATATACCTGTATTAAAAAATATTCAAAATGAACAATCTGCTAATAAAACAGACACATTTGCCAGCGGCTCAAAAATATTTTCATCTTTTAGTATAAATTATTAAAAGGTAATCTTTTTGCTCTTTATAGTTGAATATTTTTATGGTTAAGATATCAACCTTTCAGTAATTCCTTAAATTGCTTTGCTGTATTAAAATAGGAATTTATTTCTTTAAAATTTATTTGCCCTTTTATTCCGAATCCGTCTCTGTATAAAAATTCAATATCACCGTTCCAAATTGCACTGTCAGTGATTTTCATGGCTTCAAAAATATTCTTATCATACAAAGTGTATCGGTCTCCATACATATCGTATCGGAAATCATTACTTTTTATTCTTTTTACAAAACCCAATTTAGGGTAATTTATAAAGTTTAAATTTTCATCAAGATTACTTGCTATTTTTTTTGTAATTGTTTCTGACATATATTCAAGCATGTTTTCTTTAGAATAATTTCCGTTGTAAAATTTAGCCCAAAAAGCAGTGATTTTTCTACTATGCAATTCGTCCCAAATGGCATTTGCTTTTTCTAGGCCATGATTTTTGATTATATTTTCATAATGTGCATTATGACTAAATTCATGTATAAATGTTGCAAGAAAATGTTTTGTTGGATGAAAGTAATTTTGACTTTCTTCCATTTTGTTTAAAAGATTAATGTCATAAAAATTCTTTATATCCGAGTTAATTGTTACATGCTTTAATATGCTGTAATAGCTACCCGCTGTATATTTATCTTGTATTGGTTCAAACGTTAAACTTTTTGGAATTGATAAATTATATTTTTTAAAAATTTCAACAGTTTTTTCTGTACAAGCAGCTACGGTTTTGCATCCTTTAAAATCTGCTAAAAAACCCATGTTGGAAAGCTTTGTTGTTATTTTATTTACATCGGCATGTTTAACATATTCTACAAAAGAATTTGGCAATCCTGCACGAAAAGATACACGATGTTTTTTACTTTTAATTGGGTTTACGTGATTATTTTGTATATTACCTATTTTCATCTTTCTTATACACCCCACCCGGGAATTGATGCTTTCATAATTTTTCTATAATTCTCGAAAACTGATTCATTTACATTACAAATGGCGTCCCCAATTACTACAAGTTTACCTTTGGAATATTTTCCTGTTGCATAAGCTTTTTGGTGTTTGTCTTGGTATATTTCGCCGACGTCATAGAGCAAATCGCCATCTTTATAAAAATAAGCTTTAATTTCTTTCCCCTTTTTTCCTGTGTATGTTTTTTCTTCAATTATGCCTTTGTTGTATCTTGTTCTTTCTATTTTTGAGGAAGTTAATTTTTTTATTTTCCGTTCGATAACGCCTGTAAACTTTTCCCCGCTTTTTTTGAGGACTGCAATATTGTTGTTGATTTGTATGCCGTTTTTTTCTAAAGTTTGTTCAAAAGTAAGATATTTCCTGCTATGCAGGTAAAGTTTACCCGCAATGATTATGGAAGTTATTGCGGCTAATGTGTTGTATAATCCGGCATGTTCATTGTATTTGTCACGAAAAGTTTTTCTTTCGCCAACTGTCTGGTGAAAAGATTGTTTATGTTTTAAACGAGAAACAGGCGGGGTACCAATACTATTGATTTTCATATTATCCCTATGATGCAATTAAATTTTTACTTATTATAAATAAAGCGTATCCCTTTGTCAATGGGCTTTTGCAATATAAAAAATTGTAAAGATTGTTCTGCGGATTTTAGGCTTGCTGTAAAAATTTTCATATTTGTGCGAAAATCTTCTTAAGATAGCATTATGCTGTCTTATAAATGTCACCCTGAATTTATTTCAGGGTCGCCATGACCTTGTGATTTTGAATTTATTTCAGAATGACAAAAAAATATAATAGTAGTACTAGTTAAATAAAAAAGGAAAAACGAAATGGCAAGACAAGTCCCATTGGAAAAAGTTAGAAACTTCGGGATTGCAGCTCACATCGACGCCGGTAAAACAACTACAACAGAACGTATCTTGTTTTATACAGGTAAAACTCACAAATTAGGTGAAGTACACGATGGCGCGGCAGTTACCGACTTTATGGATCAAGAACGTGAACGTGGTATCACTATCCAATCAGCTGCTGTTACAGCTATGTGGAATGGCCACCAGTTAAATATTATTGACACACCCGGCCACGTTGACTTCACTATCGAAGTAGAACGTTCACTGCGTGTATTAGACGGTGTTGTATCTGTATTCTGTGCGGTTGGTGGTGTTCAATCTCAATCTGAAACAGTTTGGAGACAGGCTAACAGATACGAAGTTCCCCGTATGGTATTTGTAAACAAAATGGACAGAACAGGTGCTAACTTCTATCGTGTTCTTGAACAATTGAGAAACAGACTGGGTGCAAATGCTCATCCTATCCAATTACCTATCGGTGCAGAAGACCAGTTCAAAGGTATTATCGATCTTATTGATATGAAAGCTCACATCTACACTAACGATTTGGGTACTGATATCAAAGTTGAAGATATTCCGGCTGACATGTTAGACAAAGCTAACGAATATCACGCAGCTTTAGTTGAAGCTATTTCTGAACACGATGATGAATTGATGATGAAATTCCTCGAAGGTGAAGAACCTACAATGGAAGAGCTTAAAAGAGTACTTAGAAAAGCAACTTGCGAAAACAAAATTGTTCCTATGTGCTGTGGTACAGCGTTTAAAAACAAAGGTGTTCAATTGTTGTTAGACAACGTTGTTAACTACCTTCCTTCTCCTGTAGATGTAAAAGCTATTGAAGGCGAATTGGAAGACGGTACAAAAGTTGAAAGACACTCTTCAGAAGACGAACCTTTTGCAGCACTCGCATTCAAAGTTATGACTGACCCTTATGTTGGTCGTTTGACATTCTTGCGTGTATACTCAGGTAAATTGACAGCAGGCTCTTATGTTCTTAACGCTACTAACGGTAAAAAAGAACGTATTTCAAGACTTGTACAAATGTACGCTGATCAAAGAAACGAAATCCAAGAAGTTTACGCAGGCGACATTTGCGCAGCTGTTGGTTTGAAAGACACAACAACAGGTGATACACTTTGTGATGAAAAAGCACCTATCATCTTAGAAAGAATGACATTCCCTGAGCCTGTAATCTCTGTAGCTATTGAACCTAAAACAAAAGCTGACCAGGATAAAATGGGTATTGCTCTTCAAAAACTTGCTGAAGAAGATCCTTCTTTCCGTGTTAAATCTGATACAGAAACAGGCCAGACAATCATCTCCGGTATGGGTGAGTTACACTTAGACATCATCGTAGACAGACTTTTGAGAGAATTCAAAGTTGATGCTAACGTTGGTAAACCACAGGTTGCTTACCGTGAAACTATCAGAGGCAATGCTGACCAGGATTCTAAATTCATCCGTCAATCAGGTGGTAAAGGTCAATACGGTCACGTTAAAATCCAAATCGAACCTGCTGAAGAAAATGCAGGATTCGTGTTCGAAAACAAAATCGTTGGTGGTGCTATTCCTAGAGAATACATCGAACCTGCAAGAAAAGGTATGGAAGAAGCTCTTGAAGGCGGCGTACTCGCAGGATTCCCGATGATTGACGTTAAAGTTACACTTTACGATGGTTCTTACCACGAAGTTGACTCTTCTGAAATGGCGTTTAAAATCGCAGGTTCTATGGCTATCAAAGAAGGTACTAAAAAAGCTAAACCTTGTATCTTAGAACCTATGATGAAAGTTGAAATCGAAGTACCTGAAGAAAATACAGGTGATATCGTAGGCGACATCGCTTCAAGAAGAGGCCGTATCGAAGGTATGGAAATTATCGAAGGTACTGGAATCCAAAAAATCAGAGCTATGGTTCCGCTTGCTGAAATGTTCGGTTATGCTACAGACATCCGTTCAAAAACTCAAGGACGTGGTACATTCTCTATGGAATTTGCTAAATACGAACAGGTTCCTGCTAACGTAGAAAAAGAAATCATAGAAAAATCAGGCGCTACTGCTTAGTTTTCTAAGGTTATAAATTTAAAACAGGCTTTGATTATTCAAGGCCTGTTTTTTAATGTATAATTTTAAAAAATAAAAGTTGAAGGAGATTACTGTGTCAAAGGTAAAGCCTTTTTTTATCAACAGCAATATACATTTAAAAAAATTTTCTTACAAAACTGTAGAAGATATTCTCACTCCGCTTGGCGGGAATACCGGAAACTCCTACATCACTTATGGATTGATGAAAGCTGTGTTGGGTGGAATTTGTGACATACCTCATATCCAAAATATTTATACGTATGATTTTTCTAATAGTGATAAAGATATAGAAATCATAAATAACGAATGTACGCATGTGTTTTTTATATTGCAGGACCAGATAAGGCTTTTTGAGTCGTATTCTTTGACCTTGCCATATACAAATATCATAAATTTTTTAAAACGGCTTAATAAAAAAGTTATAGTAGCAGGCCTGGGTGCCAACTGTTTTAGCGGGTTTGACAAAGAGTTCTACAAAAAATTGAACCCTGAGCTTGTAGAATTTTTGCGTAAATTGTCTGAATATTGTGAGCTCATAGGTCTGAGAGGTGAGTTTACTCAGGAGGTAATGTCAAAACTCGGTATATCAAACACGGAAGTCATCGGCTGTCCATCTTATTTTGAAAACGGCAGAGACAGGATTGTGCATAAAAAACCTTTTGGTGAGTTAAACATCATGCAGTCCAGCAAAAACTTTACAAGGAGCATAAACAATTATCATACGGTATTGCAGGATTTTAACGAAAGAGACATTATTGCAAGGCTTACGCTTGAGGATTTCACCGCTCCTTTGCAAAGAAAAGATGAAGAAAAATTGTGTGAAGATAAATTCCATGTTTTTGCGGATATTGAAAGCTGGAAAAATTTTGTATCACAGTTTGATTTTGTGTTTGGATACAGGCTCCACGGCTCAATACTGGCCTTGAACTCTGGCGCTGTTGCTCTTTGTTGTAATCATGATTCCAGAGCAACAGAAATGTGCAATTTTCTTAAAATTCCACATTATACCCAGCTGGATGACAAAAAAACTATTCAAGAATATTATGAAATGGCAGATGTTGATGCTCTTAACCGTGCTTATCCAGCTTTGTTTGACAATTACAAACAATTTTTAAACAAAAACAACATTGAGCTGTTTGAGGACAATCCACAGCCTTATGAGTATATAAAACAGCCGGTGGTTCCTTTGTTTTCTCACAAACAACAGTAGCTATAAGGGATTTAAATAAACATAACCTAAACTTTTGATTTATGTTTATCTTTGAGCAATCCTCTTTCATTTAACCCATCAAGGATTCTAAAGTTTAAAAGGTTACGAAAATCGTACATAGCTGGAGAGAAGGATGACATGGATTTTTCACCTGATTCTTTTAGCTCTTTTAGTTTTGATTTTACTTTTTTTATGTCTGTAACCAGCCCTGTTTTAAATCGGTCGGGATTATATACAGTCCAAGTTTCATGAGGGAAGTATGTTGAGCGGCATTCATTTGTATTCTGGTTTATCAACATCTCTCTGAACATATTATAGTCCATATCATAAAATTCTTGTTTTATATCTTTTTTGTATGGAATTAATTTTTCAGGTAACATTGCTTTAGGCGTCTCAATAATATCAGCGTAAGGATTAAGCTCTTCCATGTAATCATAAGAACCTATACCAACAATTTGAATTGATTTTGAGAATTTTTCTAAAATACCTAAATCGTCAGCATAATTAGACATAATTTCCAAAAATGAGCAAATGCCTTTACCTGAACAAATATAGTCTGTGATAACGGTTTTCTTGCCGGTTTCTTCAAAATGCTTTACAATATGCAGTGGATCAGCTTTTATTCTTTTCAGGTATTTTCTATATGCAGCTTCTTCTTTTTCTGTTGGGGCGGATATTTGCATTCTATGTGCGCCTTCAATGGGGTCAGGACGGTACCAGTTTTTTGAAAAAGCAACAAAGGTATAGTTGTCTATTCCGTCTTTCATCCATAAAGCAGCATTCAAAAACCACTTAGGACTGCGTCCTAAACAAATAATAGGCTGTTCCTTATATTTTGCATACATCTTTGCTATTTTTAAAAATTCGTCCATAGAACGTTCTGTTTGCAATGGCATATATTTAAATTTGGAATCAACAAGCTCTTTTTTGTTAATTGTCGGATCATTGAAAAATTTTTCATACCTTTTGCGGAATCGTTTTTTAGTATAATTGTTCATTGCTCTGTATTCTTCATAATCGATATGAGGTACAGTTCTGTTGGGGTCAAAAAATTCGCCGAATGATATTTTGGTGTTGAATTTATAGTTTAATGGTATAGTTGCCTTTGGTACATTATACAAAGATGTCGCATAAATTTGTTGGTTCTGCGTTTGTTGGTTTATTTGTTTGTTGTTGTAATTTTGATTGTTCAGTTTACTGAAATTGGCGAAATTAATGTTTTGAATCTGCATTTTTTATTACCTGTGTTGTTGCCATGGTAATAATATAAGTCTGAATAAATAAAAATTTGTTAATAAAAAAGCAAATATTAATATTTGTAAAGTTATATGGAGTTTAAAGAAATATCAATCTGGCCTTCGGAGAGCCTTCTTAGGTTTTGTACAACTTCATATGCATAAAGGTCGTAACCTTTTATGTTGTTTTTTCTAATAATTTCGTCTGCTTTTCTTAGGTTTTTTGACATGTTTTCTTTTATTTCAGGATAGGCGTCAGCCCATAGGCTCATTGGTTTTCCGTTAAGTTCATTCTGGCAGCTTCTGCACATAACAACTTTGTCAGAGGGTTTGTTGCGCCTGTAGGCTTTGTCATGAGGGTCTGCCATTTTATTAAGGTTTGCCGTGGTCGCTACAGAGTTTTTAAACAGGTCCTGTGCCATTACTTTCAGTGCTGTACCTACTTTTTCAGTGGTTTCTTTTTTGGGGAAAAGTAGAAGATGGGATAAAAAAGCAGTTCTGGCAGGCAATTTTAATTCCTTAAACATTTCTTTTTCATGAGGTGTATCCATTTTGCCGACAGTGTCTTTTAATGCCTTGTAATAAGTTTCATAATCAAACGGTGAATCTTCTTTTAAGTCGTCTTTT
This sequence comes from Clostridium sp. K4410.MGS-306, assembly GCA_000980375.1. GTDB lineage: Bacteria > Cyanobacteriota > Vampirovibrionia > Gastranaerophilales > Gastranaerophilaceae > Limenecus > Limenecus avicola. The sequence goes on from LARD01000007.1 coordinate 36,553, forward strand.
AACTCTTTGACTGCTTTCAAATATGCAGTCATACGCTCTTTGTCTTTTTTGTGGAGGTTGTATTTTTTTATTGCAGCGTGGCCGTAGTTTATGAAACCGCTCAAGAGTTGTTCATTTTTTTGCTTTTTGTATTTGCGAAGGTTTTGCAGCAGCTCATCGTCTTTGATAGAGGGCTTTTTGGCTATTTCAAAACTTATTTCATCCGCCACTTCCAGATATTTTCTTTTTACCAGGTCAATGTTTTCGTTTATTATTTCTGCCAGCTCATAGGGAGTAGTTGTATTTTTGATTTTTTCGTAAATATCACATTTTTGTTCGTGCGTGATAGTGGTTTGCCCGCAAGTTATGCAGGGCATATCTTTATAAGAGACAAGCTCAAAGTCGCAATCTTTATTGTTGATAACACCTGTTGTTTCGGACAGTTTTTTGATAGGTTCAGCATTATAATCAGGGTTTATTTTATTAAAAGACAGCTCTCTGACCAGTGCAATAAGTTTTAGCGGATAGGCTTTGTTGCTTTCTATGCGTCCGTTTAGTGCATGTTGTGACAATTCTGAAATATGATTGTAAAAATAAAGCCTTGATGCGTGGTCATTCAGACGGAAAATATTGTTTTTTTCGATAGCACAGTTTTCACAACTCAGCATCATGTTTAATATGCTGTCGTTTTGGGCTTCCATTTTGTTGTTGACTTTATGAATATCTGAGTTGGAATAATAAAACATGTTGCGCAAAAATGCCATTTGTCTGTTGTCATTATTGTTCAATTCTCTGCTGTCGAATAGGAATTCAGCTTTTGCAGACATTCTGAGCGGTTTTAGTATTTGAGTATAGATATGGTGTTTTCCTTCAGACTGCAAAAATGCAGCAGTTTCTCTTAATATATCTGTCAATCTTTTTAAAATAAATTTGTGCGATTTGTTTTGTGCTGCTTCAAAAAAATCTTTTCTGCATTTTAAAAGCAGGTCTTTGTCATGTGCGTTCAGGCTTTCATCATTGATAAAATTGTCGATAGTTTCAAAGGTTTTTTCTATCGTATGATTGGTTTTTTTGTAATAATCTTTTCTTAAACTTTCCAAAAAACTGTCTATATCCGGAAATGTATTTTTGTAGAATTTGAGTTTTGCATCTTTTAAAATCGGCTTAAACTCCGGATTTATATGCTCGTTGTATTTTTCAAGATACTTGCACAGGTCTTCCGGTGTTTTTACTGTTTTGGCTTCTTCCATAGCCGCAGCAGATTCTTTTTTGGAAAACATTTTTGTACCGCAAAGCGGGCAATGCAAGTTGTCCAGGTTTTTTAAATCACCTATAAACGCGATTGTATCCAGCCCTTTGAAACTTGCTGGACGATATGTGTAGGCTGATTTTGGACGCATTGAGCCATCATCGCTTTTGGAGTTTATTGTAGAAGCGAGATATTTTTTTGCGCATAGCAAATTCAAACTGTTGTTATGAATTACGGGGAGAATTTTCATATGAGGCTATAAAACCGCTGAATATGAAAAATTGCTATATTATTACTGTTGTTATTAAAAAAATTTACAAGAATTTTTAAAACTTTTCAAACTCATAGATTTTTAAATCCATGCTCTGCGCGTTGTAGATATGGGTTAATTTTAAATTTTTTCTTAAAACCGCTAAAATATCAGACTGCATTTTTGTGTACAGAATTCTGAACCTTACTGCTTTTTGTGTTTTATTCAGATTTTTTGCATCCAAATCGATGTTATTAGCCACTTCAATATATATGTCATCTCTTATGACATAGGCAAGGTATGACTGCACAAAAAACAATCTATCACCTTTTTTCATTAAAGACAGGTATTCGCTCAAATACTTTTCAACCACCGCCGAAGGCTGTTTTGTCCTTGCAAAATCGTTTAGATTGTTTGAGTTTATAAAAGTTTTTCCGCTGAATTGAGCATTGTCTTTAAAAAGTATTTCGTCAATTTGGAAATCAATGTATTTTGAATCAGGCAAATATTTGCAAAGAAATTGTCCCATATAAGGCATAAGGACAAAATCAGTGTTTTTTATATGTGCTGCGTTTTTGAGCACAGCTGCAGCGTCAGAGTGGGCAGAGCTTCGGCCCAGTGCTGGTGAATGAGGAGATATTAGTGTTGTTATAAATGGCAAAGCAATCAGGCAGATCGTGACAAACAGGGCTTTTTTATTTTTAATTAATGACAGGCCGTAGCTCACAGACATTATCAATATTGCATGAAAAATTATCACATATCTTGTCAAAACAGGTACAATATCAAGCTGTGCAAGTATGCACATAGCAAGAATTGATACAGAGCTCCAGATTATAAGCAGAAGGTTTTTTGTGTTTTTGGAAGCAATTGCCTTGTATATTCCAAAAACAGAGATTGCCAGAGGAATAAGAATAAAGAATAAAAATCCAGCTATATTAAGGCTCTGGATATTGGAAAATATATTGTAATTTATTTGATTGTTGCCAAGATTATCCAAAAGGGGTGTAAAGAAGTTTTGAAAAAGAATTTGAATAAAGCTGAAATCAAAATAAAACAGGTCAGTGATTGTGCATATGCCGCTTTTACTGCTTTTTAGGGTATTTATTTGAAAGTAAAAGTAAGGCAGATATAACACAAATGTGCATAAAAACGATATGACAAATTTTTTGACCGCAGTTTTATTTTTGTATAAGACAAAGCACAAACCGGTCAAGAATTGGATAAACACAAATATTATACCTATGTTGAAGGTATAAATAATCAAAAGATTTATCAGTGCCAGCCAGAGTGCATCTTTTTTGCAAAAGGTTTTTGTGGTATCCACTTCTGTTATTTTGGAAAAGAAATAAAAACTCAAAAGCCCTAGCAATGGTAAAAGAGAGTAAAATTTTAATTCTTTTGCATAATAAATCTCAAGGCAATTAAATGTGGCAAGCAAAGTATAAATGACTGCAGCAGAGGTGTTGAAAAGTTTTTTGCAGACAAACCACCCTGTTGCAATCATGAGCCAGGAAAACATAACCGGTAAAACCAGTAATAGGCTGTCTTGTGTGCCGAACAATTTAATCCAGTAATGTACCATTACAAAAAACACAGGTGCATGCAGGTCTGTTGTGAGCGTTTGAGAGATGGTTGTCAAAACGCTTGAGTGGTTTGCAAGGTTAAAAACATAAAGTTCATCAACCCACAATGTTTTGTCTGTTATATGATAGGCCCGCAGAATTAAAGCTATTATACAAAAGATTACAAGGTATAAGGTAGTGCATGTGTGTTTTTTCATGTGGTATAAGTTCTGGGTTCGAACAATGCGGTGTTTTATTAAGTTTTGGGTGAGGTGGGACTGAGCGGCGGTTACGCTGCGATTTTAGATTAGCCCACAGTGGGTTCGAAAAATGCGATGTTTTATTAAGTTTTGGGTGAGGTGGGATTCGAACCCACGACCAATTGATTAAGAGTCAACTGCGCTACCACTGCGCCACTCACCCTTGCGTATACTCATATTACGACTTTAAGGGTTTTGCGTCAAGGAAATAATACTTTTGCCCATTCAATTTTTTGCAGCTCTTTATACGCTTTGCTGCTGTTTACAAAAGATGTGTACTTAAACCTTTTGCCCGTATTTTTGAAAAGCTCTTCTTTAAAATACTTCATTATCGGGATAAGTTTTTCTGTACAAATAATTACGATATCAGGTTTAAGGGTGTGTATTTTGTGCGGGGCAATAACGTTGAATCCTATGTTTTCAAGGTGTTTTGGAGAATCAAATTCATTGAATTTTAAATCTGAAACCGCAATTATATTAAATTTTGACAGGTCAAAATTGTCTTTTATAAACTCAAAAAATTTCCCGGCTCCATACAATACCACCTTTTTGTTTTTGTATTTTTTACATAATACATCATATATTTTTTTGTAGTCACAAGGGTTGAAGTCTGAGTTTTGTTGTTGTGTATTATTGATATCAATTTCGTGGATGATATTTTTTGATATTATATCTGTTGCAAAATACAAGTCAGGTTTATATTCCATTTTTGTGCCAAAAAATTTGTTTAATACACAGCGAAACAAATTAACACCCGTAAGTTTTGCGGGGAATTTGTTATAGTCTTTGTCCGGATAGTAAATGCTGCATAATGTTTTAAAACGAGAATCCAGAGTCTTTTGTAAGCCGTGGTCACCGTGTATGATAATAACGGAATTTGGCTTCATGTTTTGTTTTATTGTATCAATCAACTCCAACACTTTTTTATCGGTGTATTTTAAGAAGCTGTAATAATTTTTGAAATCATTGCTTTGCTTTCTGGAAAATTTTTGCCCGTTTTCATCAAAAAGCAAAGGGCCGTGAGGAGCCAAAATATGCATAAAATTGTATATTCTTTCGGTATTATTTTTATTGTTTTCGCAAAATGATTTGTACAACTCAAATTGGTCTTCAAAAATTTTAAATGATTTTTTTAGTGGTATTAACAAAAATGAAAAGAAAGAAGAAAAACACAACAATCTTAAATTAGCATTTATGCCTTTCAAAAAATAGTTATTTGTTTTGATTTGAGAATTCTGCACTATTTTGTTAAACATCGGGTTTACGGTCAGGTTTATCTCATAGTTTAATTGTTCAAGTATTTTCCATAGTTTGTTGTTGCTGTAATAAGAAAACGTAACCGACTCAGGGTAAAAATCTGTCTTGTCTTTGTTCAAAAGCACAGGTATGTGTTCCATGTTTAGTATGGATGGCATGGAAAGGTGGGTGAGGTTGTAGTTGCTCTTAAATTTTGTTATGTTACAAAATCCTTGTTTTTCCAGCTCTTCAAAAAAATAAGAGTCTTTGTAACCTTCTTTGTCAAAACCAATGTGGCAGTCAAGCACTATGTGATAAATATCAGGCAAGTTTTTGTCTTTTGTGCTCTCAATCAAGTTCTCCGGCAATGATATTTCTACCGAAGTTTTTGTGTTGTTTAAATTGTTTGCAAGCATTGTAATTATTACAAAAGCGGAAAAACAAAACAGAACCTTAGATAAAATCAAAAGATTTACAGTGTGAAAAATGTAATAAACTCCAAGACCTGCTGCAATGCTTAAAATAAGATATAAAATCTTAAAAAGGATATAGGTGTTTTTTTCTTTCCATAAAAATCTGCTCACACAATATAAATAAATATTGTTGCAATAAAGCAGCAGGAAAAATACCGTACAAAATATCAACTCAGCCAAAAACATGTTGTGCACAAGTTTGTTAACTCCAAAAATACCTGCAATTGTAATGGCGCAAACAATCAAAAGAGAATGCACATAATTTTTTGATTCAACTTCTTTCATATTCTGTGCAAATATAGCATGCACCGGCAATGTGCATAATAGCAGTGGATAAAGGTAATATATTGTTTGACTAGTCATCTGATTGGGTATCATCTCGCATATGTTTTTTGTTTGGTTTAAAAATACCAATAACTGCCAAAAACATCTTTTTGAACAAATAAAATATGCCGAGTATCCCGCCAATTATTGTTTGAAAAATATAACTTCCGGATCCCGGGTTAATATAGGCCTGTGCTTCCTGATTATTGATGACAGCTAAACACAAAACAAGCAATATAAGTAATTTTAACGACTTTTTCATAATATAAATTATAATTAATCACTATCTGTGGGGCAAAAATGTTAAAAAAGTTATTTTTTTGCAATAATGAAATCATGGATAGTAAAAATTATACAATCAATATTGCTCATCTTTACCCTAAATTGCTCAATATATACGGAGATTGGGGCAATGTTTTGACTGTAAAAAATCGCTGCGAATGGCGAGGTATTGATGTAAATATCGATTCAATCGGCATTGGTGATACGATAGATATCAAAAAATATGATTTTTATTTTATGGGCGGAGGTCAGGACCAGCAGCAGATTGCTGTGTCAAAGGAGCTGCAAAAACACAAAGCTTCGCTGCAGGATGCTGCGGATGAAAACGCGGTGTTTCTCGCTATATGCGGGGGATATCAGCTTCTTGGTCACTATTATCAACCTCATAATGCAGAAAAACTTCTGGGCATAAGCCTTCTTGATGCTTACACAGAAGCAGGTGACAAAAGATTTATTGGCAATGTTACGGCAAAGAGTGACTTTATAACACCGGACACTCTTGTGGGGTTTGAAAACCACAGCGGCTTAACATATCTTAAAAACGAAACCCGTCCCATTGCAATTGTAGAAACAGGCCATGGCAACAACGGCAAGGACAAAACAGAAGGTGCAAGGTACAAAAACGTCTTTGGTACGTATCTTCACGGGTCGTTTTTGCCTAAAAACCCGCATTTTGCGGACTATCTTATTTCACTTGCGCTTCACAAAAGATACAAAGAAGAAATTGATCTTACAAAACTGGATGATGAGTTCGAAAACCTTGCTCACAGAGCTTTGGTGAACAAAAAATACTAATTTTCATGTTAAGGATTGTATCAATTTTATATAAGTTTTATAACTTTTGAAGTATTTTCTCATACAAAAGTATAAAATGAGAATATATGGATATCGTCAAAAATTTAAGGGATGTATCTCTAAACGAGGATGCAAGATTTTTTGCCGACCTCATCAAAGATGAGTTTGGCTATGATACCTGCGTAGAAAAAATCAAAAACATCGAGTTTTTGCAGCGCTACGCAAAACCTTTGCACGACTTTAATATCTATACAACCGCCCAGCCTACGGCAGAGGGCATGCGAATGGTTGCGTGGAAAAGACGTTAAAATCAATTAAAAAAATTTTTTCAAAAAAAACCGCTTACTTTCGTAGGCGGTTTTTTTTGTATTCTTTTTCCAATCCGTTAATCCATCGGAATAACAAGAGACTGTCCGATTGACAACTGGTTGGGGTTTGCCATATTGTTAGCCTGCATGATTTTAGAAATTTTGGAAGTATCATATTTTCCGTAGAATCTAATAATAATTCCTTCTAAAGTATCACCGGATTTAACTGTATAAGTTTCCTGTGCAGCCGGTTTTGCTTCTTCTGCTATCTGATCAGCAGGAATGATAGACAATTTAGCCTTTGCAGGTTTAACTTTTTTTACCAGCTTGGGTGAGTCAGGATTGTTTCTTTCGTTGATAGCATTAGAGCTGAAGCTCAATAATGCTGTCATCAAAAACATTGCCAGAGCACCTGCAATAAAACCTGTAATTAAGTAAACGCCAGGAGATTTGTCTTCTTTTTGGTTTACTTTAAAATTTTGCCACAGAACATCAAGCTCTTTTTCTTTGGCAGGTCTGATGTAAACATCGGGAGTTCTTGCTTCGTTAGACATATGAGAGTTTGATTTTGCTCTCAATTCTTCAAGCAGAACCATCTTTTCTTTGGAAAGATTTGATCTGTATAATGTTGAACTTTTCATGTGACCTCACTAATTCCTTTATATAATATATTAATAGGCTGATAAATTGAAAGTCAAGGAATATGGTACGATGTATTACATTCCTCAATATTTTATATATTTGCTTGCTGCTCCATTTAATTTAAACCATAAACATAAATTTTTTTGCTAGCTCCAATGTGTTAATTTACGGGGTTAAGATTAAAAAAAGAACTGTATTTAATACAGCTCTTTTTTATAAATTTTAAATTGTTCCGACTATATAAAATGAAATACTACGCAGCGATTTCGCCTTTGATTTCGGAAATTAAATATTTTGCAACCCATTCAAAGTCTTTGTTGTTTTGAGCAACTTTTTTGAGGCAATCAACAGAAGGTTCGCCGATTCTGATTAAGCTCATTGCAACAACGCCTCTTACTGCACCTTTTACAGTTTGCAATTGTTCAACAAGAACAGGAACTGCTGCAGAACCTACGTTAACAAGCATGTTTTCAATTTCTGCTTTGCTTTTGTTGTCTGCTGTTTCGAGTTGAGTTAAAAAATATTTAATAGAATCTGCGTGCATTTCAATGTCTCCATGTAATTTCTTATCGTTGTACACATTATAAAGCAAATTTTTATCAAATTCGGATTTCTTTATCTAATCTTTATATCGAGATAAAGATTTGGCAAAAAACCTTTATTTATAATGTATTCCCTGATAAGAATTTCTCTTTTCAAGCACGTCGTCTATTGTGTTTAAGATTTCAAATTTTTTGTTAAGCCATTTTGGCGCAACTTTTATTGCTTGCAAACCGTTGCCTCCGAGCCTGTGGATGGTGGTATCGGGCGGCAAAAGCTCAAGACAATCACAGGCAATGTCAATGTATTCGTCTTCTTCAAGCAGCTTTATTTTGCCCTGCTCGTATAGGTCATAGAGTTTTGTGTTTGGAAAAATGCACAGGCAGTGAAACTTGACACCGTCAACACCGAGCTTTGCAAGTGCACTTATTGTAGAGAGCATGTCTTCTTTTGTTTCGCCCGGCAGGCCGAGTATTATGTGCACGCCTACTTTTATTCCACGTTTTTTTGTTTGTTCAAACGCTGTGACAAATGTTTGGTAATCATGTCCACGGTTAATAAATTTCAAGGTTTTGTCATGCATTGATTGCAAACCGTATTCAACCCAGGTTTCGTATTTGTCTGTGTAAGAAGCAATCAAATCCAGTTTTTGTTCGTCAACACAGTCAGGCCTTGTGCCAATGGAAATCCCCACAACATCGTCGCTGCAAAGGGAGGCGTCATAGATTTTTTTTAATTCATCAACAGGTTTGTAAGTGTTTGAATAGGCCTGAAAATATGACATAAATTTTTGAGCCTTAAAACGTGTAGAAAGGTTGTGTATTCCCTTTTCCACCTGTTTTTCTATAGAAAGTGCATTAGAATGCGCGCGCGAAAAACTTCCCCCGTCGTCACAAAATATACAGCCGCCCGAAGAGATTGTTCCGTCTCTGTTAGGGCAGCTGAAACCTGCGTCAAGTGTTATTTTATAAACCTTCTTGCCGAATTTGTTTTTTAAATATTCGCTGAACTGATAGTATCTTTTGTTAGTTACAGGGCGCGGATATTGCATGTTTATTGTTCGGCATTTTCATCATCGGGCAAAACAGGGTAAAGGTAGTGTTCTCCGCATTTTGGGCATACAACTTCCTGCTGTTTTCCGTCTTCGAGTATTGCTACTTCAAAAAGCTCTCTGCAGCTTGATTGTACACATCTTATTGCCCATGAAGGTCTAACTATTCTTGCCATAATTCTTTCTCCGTATTATATCTTTTAAGCAGATTTTAGCATAATTCTGGCTATTTATCAAAAAACTTTTTCTTCATCAGGGCATAAATATTTTTTTGCAAAACGCCTGTGTAAGTTGTTATTACCATTGTGAGAACAAAATAAAGATATGTTGTCTGCACAGGGTTGTAAATCCAATAAATATCGTGGTTTGCGCGTTCTTGTATTGGGATTCCGTTTATATGAAGCAAAATAGCCGTGATAATATACATAACAAGCAGATGGTTTGCCATGATGTGGTAAGAATTTTCACCCATAAGTCTTACAAATTTTATGTTGTGCATGTAGGGGTAAAGTATTTTTACAACAAACAAAGATGCCCAAATCCCTGTCAGAGCCGTGATTATCGGCACAATCAACTGGTCATCAAATCTTGCCCAGACAAGTACATAACTCAAACCAATGCCATGTTCAGGGTCATAGTCTCTGTTAAAAAGCCACAAAACAGACTGCAAAGCTACTATTGCACCGAGCCATTTTGCGCTAAATATATCAATTTTATCTTCAACATGATGTCTGTAATAATACCCAAGATATACAAAAAACACCGAGAACATTGTTCTTATTACAACAAGATTTAAAGGGTCTACGGGTATGATTTTGGATAACGGAATAGCACTCACACCAAGAATTGTAAACACTGCCAGATGGAAAAATTTGTTGTCTTTTGCTGCTTTCAAGACCCTGAAAATAAATAAAAACGCAATCATTGTCATAAAAAGCTGTGTCACAAACCACAGCGGGCATGACAAGTCAAACTGATGTCCGTTCAAAAACGGGGTTATAAAAAAGTTTTTTAAACTAATCGGTTTGCCCCAGAATTTTCCGCTAAGGTGAAAAATCAGTATTGTAACCCCCATATAAAACAGGTTGTACCAGAAATACGGCACCAGAAGGCTCTTAAACCTTCTTTTAATAAAAGTCACCACATCGTTTAAGTATTTGTCTTTGAACAAGTACCCTGAAATAAAGAAAAACAGCGCAAGCTGAAATGAATACGGAGTAAACATTCCAAGCAGCGAAAACTCCAGATGGCCCGACACAACGAGCAAAATGGCCAGTGCTTTCATCAAATCGACTTTAGTGGAGAAATCTTCATTCATGACGTTTATTTTGTATTAAAAGTAAAATTGTTGCAATTGCTTTAATGATTAAAATATGTAAAAAAATATTACAAATGACAACTAATCCTTAAAGTTTACAAAAAATAAGCCGTTATGCAGAATATAAACAAAAACTACGCTAAAAAAGGGAATAAAAGTGAAATTCGGCTCACTCACAGTTTCATCTGAACGCAGCAAGCGGTCTGCTTCTAACGCAGGCGCGGCTCATGCTGTCAAAAAAGGAGATACTCTTTATTCGATTGCAAAAAAATACGGTGTGAGTGTGGCTGATATTGTTAAAGCAAACAATATCAAAAATAATCATATTGAAATAGGCGAAAAGCTTGTCATTCCGACTAAAACTGTGGAAAAGCCAACAACAGTCGTTAAAACCGCCAAAAAAGCTAACGTATTTGGCAATGGAATAGTGAAAGATGCTCCATCGCTTTCAAATAAAGAAGCTACTGACAAAGATGTATCTGCTCCCGCTGCATTGTATAAAGGTGCAGGAGTTCATTATGTTAAAGCAGGCGATACTTTTGAGAAGATAGAAAAGCTTTATGGCTTTTCAAAAGGAGAATTAAGAAATTACAGCACAAATTCAAAACTGACAAACCTCAAAGCAGGCAACAAAGTTCAACTGCCCGAACGTGTACAGGTTAGAAATATCAGCACCAAAAATGATGTGGCAAGGGCCCTTGGTATCAGCAGTGATTTTATTGACCACATGGAAAGTATTGAAAAGAAACGAAACCGCCTCTACGATGACGGTGCAGGCAATGCCACAGTGGGCATAGGGCATCATGCCTTCGGGTCTTTTGAAAAAAATTTTTATAAAAACAGAACGCTCAGTAACAAAGAGATTTATCAGTTGCTTGCAAAAGACCTTGCAAAGGCCAAAAATACTATCGTTAAATCAATCGGACAAGATGCATATGACAAACTTTCCGTAAACCAAAAAGAAGCATTGATAGATTATGTATTTAACAGAGGCAAAGATGCTTTTAGAAGTGATGATTGTGCACCTTTACGAAGTGCATTAAAAAACGGTCAGTATGAAAAAGCCGCAATACATATGTATACCCCGAATACTCTTAAGAACGACAGTACGCGTCTTGGTGTGAGCAAAAGAAGGTTGTATGAAATCCATCATTTTTGCGGCGGAAAAATAACAAAAAATATACAACAAAAGGTGCAGCAGCTTTATGATGCAGGGCTTAAATCTTCTTCTGCCCGCAACGACTCTGTGCTGGCCGGGCACAACAAAGAAGTAAAAGAGCTGTTTGGAAATAAAATTAAATTGAAATCAGCTGTATAACAATTTTACAATTGTGCTATAAAGCTGCTTATTTTTAGCAATCCTTCTTTTAGGGTAGATTTGTCCGTACAATAACCTGCTCTAAAACAGTTTTCCAACTCAAAACAGCAGCCGGGGGTTAAAAACACACCGTGTTGTTTAGAAAGCGCGTCACAAAATTTGTACGAGGGCATATCAAGGTCATAATATATCAATGCTGTAGTTCCGCCTCGAGGCATTACACAGGAAAAATGTTCTTTTCCTTCATTATTGAGCCAGGCTGCCAATATTTTATTACATTGTTTTATCAAATTTCTGTTGCGTTCTGTTATCAATTCTGCATTGTCTAAAGCAGCAGAGGCCAGCATCTCATCCGGTATAGAGCATGAAATCATATTGTATTCGCGGTGTTGAAAACAGTTGTTAATAAAACTTTTGTCTTTGCACGCTATCCAGCCGAGCCTTAGGCCTGCAAGGGAAAAGATTTTCGACATGGAGCAAACACTTATTCCTTTTTCATAAATATCTGCCATAGATGGTGTCTTTTCTTCGCCAATATTCAAGCCGCGATATACCTCATCAGACAATACAAAAGCGTTGACAGACCTTGCAATATCTGCGATTTGCTGCAGCATATCTTCGTCCATCAATGCGCCTGTAGGGTTGTTGGGGTTGTTTATGCAAATTAGTTTTGTATTTTTTGTTACCAGTTTTTCGAGTTCTTGAATATCTGGCAAAAATTTATTTTCAGGTTTTAGATAAAGAAATTGCACATCTGCACCAAACGATTTTGGAATCGAATACAGCTGCTGATATGTCGGTATTACTGAAATTACCCTGTCTGACGGTTCTATCAGCGAATAAAAGACAAGATAATTTGCCCCTGCAGCGCCGTTTGTGGGCACAATATCGTCAGGGGTGATGGTTTTGTAGAGATTTGCAACTCCATTTTTTAGCTTTGGGCTCCCTTTAATGCAGCCGTAGCCAAGTTTTTGAGAGCATAATTTATCACAAAAATCGTGTTTATTTATTTTTGAAAGTGAAAACAACTCATCAAGTGAAAGGGTCTGAACAGTTGTATTGCCAAGGTCGTATTGGCAATACTGTTCATATTCGTTCATCCATTCTTCAACTTTAAAGGTATCTGTCTTCATATACAGATTATTAAATAATCTGTTTTTTGAGGCAACCGTTTGTTAAAAATCTTTGTGCAGTGCTTTTTTCAGCATATTACACGCAAGGTTTAGTGCGCCTTTTGCACACTGGGTATCGCTAAGCGCATTGAGCATCAAAAAATCGTGTATAGTGCCGTTTATTCTTATGTTTAGCACGTCTACACCTGCGGAGTCGAGTTTTCTTGCATAAGCTTCGCCTTCGTCTCGCAGCACGTCATTTTCTGCTGTTATAATCAGGGTTGGAGGAAGCCCTTTCAGGTCTTCTTCATCTGCTTTTAATGGTGAAACATAGATGTCATTTCGGGATTCTTTGTCAGGAGCATATGCTTCAAAAAACCATTCCATTGCTTTTTTACTCAGCCATGGGCCGTCTTTGAACAGGTCGTACGATTTTGTATCCATGTCAGCGTTGGTTACAGGATAAAACAGGCACTGGAATTTAAGCTTTGGCCCGTTCTGGTTTTTTGCTTTCAGCGCAGTAACTGTTGCCATGTTGGCTCCTGCACTGTCGCCGGCTATTGCTATTGAATCATTGTCTATATTAAACTCATCAGGGTTTTCGTAAATATACTCCAGCACCGAATAAATTTCTTTTAGAGCAACGGGGTATTTTGCTTCTGGAGAACGTGAATATTCCGGGAAGATAACCACAGAATTTGTGTTTATGGCAAGTTGTTTTATCAGCATGTCAAAGCTTTCTTTTCCGCCCATTACCCAGCCTCCGCCGTGAAGATAGATAATTGCCGGCAGTTTTTCATTATTGTTTGCAGGTCTTATTATCCTTATGGCAATGCTGTTTTTATTTTCCGTAAATATTTGTGTGTCTTTTACATCTGCAGGTATGTCTTTGTGAGTTTCTTTTTGCAGATTATCCAGAAATTGTCTTGCTTGCTCAGGTGTCATTTTGTAGAGGGGTTTTGCGTCTTTGTTTTCAAGCATGGATATAAAATCTTCTGTTTTTGTAGTTAAATTTGGCAATTTTGAGTTAGCTTCTGTCATTTATATTCTCCTTTTTTTTGAGAATATTAACAGGCAAAAAAATTTTTTCCATCAGAAAAAAGTATAGATTTATGTAATATAATAAAATTACAAAGGGTTATTTAATATATTATATTTTTCTGTTTATGAGTAATTTTGAATTTTTAAAACAAATAAATAAAGACCTGTTTAAAATAGCTGCCGAGGCAGAGGAGCTTTTTCGCGACGAATATTTTGAACAAAGCATTACCCAAACAAGACGACTGGGCGAGAATCTCTGCCGACTAATCATGGGCAGTAATGCAGTAGCGGATGATACTTTTGATAATATGCTTGCAACATTAAAAGATACTCCTCATCCGAGCGAAATTGAAAAAGAATTCATTGATGACCTTTATTTTATAAAAAAGGCAGGTAATGCCTCTGTGCATTCTTTGCAGGTCAAAAAAGGCGCAGATATTGCAAAAGATGCGCTTGAATGTTTGGAGCGCTCATTTGAGGCATGTTTGAATTTTGCTGTATACAAATGTAATGCGTCTGATGATTTATTGAACCTTGTTTTTGACGAAGAAATGCTGATGACAGGGAAAAAGAGCAAGAGTGCTACTTTGCAGGAGCGTTACACTGCGGAAAAAAAGAAGCAGCTTGCTAAAAACAGTGAAAAAACCGAGGATGTACCTAAAAAACGTAAAAAGAAATCCCCAAAAACGGCAATGGAAGAGTATGAGGAGTATTTTGAGATTAAGAAAAGAAAAAAATCCGAAAACTCATCACGAAAATCATTGCTCAGAGAAATCGCAGAAACTATATTTGCCGGTATAATAATTTATATAGCTTATTTGTTATTTTTTAACAAATAATTAAGGAGAAAAACAAATGAAAGTATTATTGGTCAATGGAAGCTCTAACTTAAAAGGCTGTACTTACACTGCATTGTCAGAAGTAGCCGGAGTTCTGGAGCAAAACGGTATTGAAACGGAATTTGTACAACTGGGCAACGGGCCTATAAGAGACTGCATAGGCTGTGGCGCTTGCAGAAACAACGGTGGTGTTTGTGCATTTAATGAAGATGATGTTAATGCATTTATTCAAAAAGCAAAAGAAGCTGACGGTTTTGTTTTTGGCTCACCTGTTTATTATGCTCATCCGAGTGGAAGGCTTTTGTCGTTTATGGACAGAGCTTTTTTTGCGGGCAAAAAGAATTTTGCATACAAACCCGCAGCTGCTGTTGTTAGTGGAAGACGTGCAGGTACTACAGGCTCTGTTGATGTTATAACAAAACATTTTACTGTTAGTAATATGCCTGTTGTTCCGTCAAATTACTGGAACATGGTGCATGGAAGCAAACCCGAAGATGTTCGTCAGGATTTGGAAGGTATGCAGACAATGCGTAATCTTGGTTTGAATATGGCGTGGATGCTTAAGTGTATTGAAGCCGGTAAAAAAACAGGCGTGTCTCTCCCTGTGGCGGAAGAAAAGATTTGGACGAATTTTATAAGATAAAATGTCAATTTAAAAGGTGAGTAAACTGACCGAAATGTGTAGTTTGTGGCAGGTTACGACACTAGATTTAAAAATAGCTGCTTTTGCAGCTATTTTTGCTATTTTATTTGTCTTTTAAGCTCATTTTTGACACCGGCAAGAGGCCCGTTATTCGGGTTTCTCAAGTTTTGGTAATATTTTTTTGCGTATGTAAAAGGAAATTTTGGAATCCATCCGAGTTTTACAAAAATAGATACAGTGTCAGCACCCTGTGAAAGCATAAGGTCGTCTATTGTCTCTTCATATGCAGGAGATATTGAAGAGAGTATTTTGAGTGTGTAATCTGCTGCTGTTACAGCCGAATAACCTGACAAAATACCTGTGTTTGTGACAAGGTGGGTTACCTGAAAATCTTCGTTATTGATTTTTACTTTTTTTACACCTTCAGGCAGTGTAATGTTTTGAGCTTTGAGCCTTTCTATTTCGTACCATTCCCCTTCGTACTGCACTCTTAACGCTTTGGGGTTTGGCATATAAATGTCATCAAATTCGTTATCCAGCAGTTTTTTGCCTTCAAAATCGACAATGCCGTATTTGTAATTTTTACAGGTCAAAAACATTTTTCCAAACAGAGGTTCGATAGATGAATACTCCGGTGAAATCACTGTTTTTCCTGTTTCGTCATACAAGCCGTAATCATTGTCATTGCCGAGTTTTACATATTTGCCAAAAACTCTTTCCACATGGCGGTATCTTGGTTTTACAAGTGTATTGCCATTGCTGTCAATGAGTCCAAACCTGTTTTTTTGTTGGATAATCCAGGCTCCGTCTCCGACTTTAATGAGCTTTTTGTATTTTGCTTCAACAACGATGTTGCCGTTTTTATCTTTCAAGCCAAAGTAACCGTCATCAGAAAATACTTTTACATCAGAAACTTTTAACGGCGAAATTTCGTCTTGTGCTACACAGACACAACCGTTAATCATGATCAATAAACCCAGTAATATAACTATTTTTTTCATACCAGTATGATAACATAATATCTCATTATGTTATAATTTTATTAAGGAATTAAGTTGGATAGAGTAAGGAAAATATGACTAAAAAATTTGGTATTATTTCTTTTTTGATTATATTTGCAGCTGTTTTAATAAACTTGCCGTTTGTTATTTATTTGAAAGTTTTGCCATATGCAGTGTCGAATGAAAAGGTTATTGCATTTGTAAGCGAGGCGGTAAAAGAATCAACAGGAGCAGAACTTGTTATTGAGAAACCGGAGTTGAAAACGCAAATTGCAAAACCTTTTGCTCCGCGGATGCTTTTTAGGATTCATGAGCTGTCTCTTACAAAAGATAAAAAGCAGATGCTTAGTGTAAAAAATCTTGAGACAATGATGTCGTTTGAAAAGATTTTTGATAAAACTCTTATGCTAAAACAAATCGGGCTGGATTATTTTTATGCAGATGTGAATGCCCTGATGGCACTGGCTCCCCAGCCGGAACAACCACAAAAACAACAACAATTTGACTGGAAAATCGACTGGCTTGATTCTCTTTTGTATTTAAAAGATTGTGAAATAGTTTATGCTCTTGATAAAGCCACAAGGCTTGATATCAAAGGCAAAAATCTTGTTATCTCAGACACCAGAGAACCAAAGCTTGTACGTTTTGGATTTGATATAGATATTACAAAAGGCAAAGACAAGCTCAAGCTCACAATTGATGACGGTGATAAAGTTTTTATCAAAGATAAAAAGATTGTGGTTGATGATGCTGTTCTTGGTGTAAACGGCTCAAAAGTGTTTTTGAAAGCTGAGGCAGACAAGAAAAATAATTTTAGCCTTACAGTATTTTCTAAAAAATTTGATGTAAAAGATGCTGTTAAACTTTTGCAAACCAACCTTGTTGTGCCAAACGGCTCTGATATGCTTGTGTTTTTTAAAGATATAAAAGGCGATTTTGATTTTTCCGTTAATATGACAAACAAAGACCTCAACGGGAAAGTAACACTCAACAACGGTTCTCTCAAAATTATTCCGCTTAACAATCTTCCGGTTGTTGCACAGGGCGGTGTTGTTGATATAACTGCAAATGAAATTTTCTTAAAAGATTTTAAAGGCTACTACGGCACAAGCAAAGCCAACCAAGTTCAAATGGCAGGTAACATAAAAGATTACACAAAATCCGTTGATACAAACATAGAAGTAAACGGAGTGGCAACAAATGATTTAACCAAAAATTATTTGTCAAAACTCGTTGGCTGTCCGCTCACATTGACCGGTGATTCAGGGTCAAAAATTGTTGTTAAATCAAAATACAATAAAATCGACTTGAGCATAATGGGCAAAATTGCAAAAGGCTACGATATCCTTGTGGACGGGATGTCTTTGAGCCCTGTAAATTATGACCGTGCCTACAAGGCAGATATGCACATAGACGGCAACAATCTGGATATAAAATCTATAAACTATTATATTGCTCAGGAAATAAATAAAAATTCAAAAATCCGTCCAATACTCACTGTAGACGGCAATATGGATATGACTACACTTCAAATTCACAAACTCGGATTTAATATTCCAAAACCGCTTCCAAGTGAATTTTTAAATGTTCTAATCGGCCAAAAAGTCTTTAAAAGAGGCACAATAGCCGGAAACATGTATTATCTTTCCAACGGAAAAATCCCAAAACTCAAAGGGCAGTTGGAAATGCACAAGGTTGCAATTCCTTCTCAACGCATGTTTATAAAAGAAGGTATTTTTAATACAGATAAGGATTTGCTTCATATAACTTCCGAGGGTAAGTTTAAACGATCTGATTACAAATTCAACGGAAATATCGTAAACGAGCTCATCTTCCCTGTTATTATCAAAGATATCAACCTGACTGTTGATAACATTGATATCGACAGAATGCTTATGTCTATGAACAAGCAAAACACACAGGAAGTTGCTGCTTCTCAGGCACAAGAACCTGTAACGGCACAAACTCTTGTCAGTGCAAGCAATGATAATGAAAATGATTATGATTCTTATACATTTGACACAGGCCTTTTGATAGTGGAAAGATGCGTGCTGCATGTTGTCAAAGGTTTTTACAAAGATATAAATTTTGGCAACCTGTATGCAAACCTTACACTTGATAAAAACGGGCTGCTGAAAATACAATCCAACAAATTTGACTTTGCAGAAGGCATCTCCACACTCAAAGTGATGTGTGACCTCAAAAAACATGACTACAGCATCAGGCTTGGTGTAAAGGATATTAATTCTGACCTTATTGCAGGTACTTTGCTCGGCTTGAAAAAAGAAATCTCCGGCAAGGCAATGGGGCTCATTGAGCTTAATACCGATGATTCTTTAAAACTCAACGGTAGAATCCGCTTTGATATACAAAACGGTACAATCCAAAAAGTAGGGCTTGTGCAATACGCGCTAAATTTTGCTGCACTTTTTAGAAATCCTATAACAATGATAAGCCCTTCCACAATTGTAGACCTTGTTAACATACCGGAAGGTACGTTCAAAAAAATTAACGGTGACCTTGTTATGAAAGACAATGTTGTGGAAAAAATTATGATAAAATCTTCTGCTGCACAGCTCAGCTCATTTATTATCGGCAGATACGAAATTGAAACTGGCGATGCAAGCTTAAGAATTTATACAAAGTTCAGCAGCAAAAACAAAGGCTTTGCAGGATTTTTGAGAAACCTGTCTCTTAACAGTCTTGCAAACAAAGTATCTGTAACAAACAGAAACGATGCCAACTACTATGCTGCAGAGCTCAAAATGATACCGGAGCTTGAAATAGGTGAAGAAGAAAGCCAGGTATTTTTGACCAAAGTTGACGGTGATGTCATCAATTTCAACTTCCTGTCTTCTTTGAAAAAAATTAAATAATATGACCCCGAAGGGCTATAAACTTATCCTTAAAAATACCGAATAAATAAATGTCCGAACAAAATAGACTTTGTGGGGACGGTGTTATGTAGTGTCTAAACAAAGGAGAAAATTATGAGTTTTTCAGTCAATTCAGTGTCATCACACAGCGTATCCCGTTACGAAATGAAATCACAATACCGTAATGCTGGTATACCTGATGATGTTATTTCACAAGGAGAAACAGCTATACAAAACTATGCGTTTGAAAACGGCATTACCCTGCCTGATTTTACTTCTCAAGATGAAGAACCGCTTTTTGAAATGAATTCAAATGCCCAGGATACAGGAGTGCAAGCACAGAGTGCACAATCAAACCAATCTGATGGCAGTACTAAAAGATTGAAATACAACGCTTAATGCTTGTTGAATAAAAAAAACAAAAAGGCTATCCTCAGGGCAGAATAGCCTTTTCTAATGGAAATACTTTCTGGATGATAAATATTTCCTCACAGTTTAAGCAATAACTATATTATAAACTTTTCGGTTGATGAATCTATGACTCACAAGAGTCAATTTGCCTTTAAAATGGCGTTAAACAAGGTTTTCTTTTATTGCAAGAATGGCTGCCTGGGTTCTGTCTTCAACACACAGTTTTTGCAATATATTTTTCAAATGGTTTTTCACAGTATGTATGGACAGCACAAGTTCATCTGCAATATCTTTGTTTGATTTACCCCTGGCTACAAGTTTTAGTATTTCGGTTTCTCTGGCTGTCAAATCAAAACCCGCATTAATATTGTCTTTTGGCTCAGAAGACTCCTCAACCCTGCTGCTGTTTAAAACTTCCAGAATATACTGTGCTATGGATGGGTCAATCCATATTGCACCGTGCAGTACAGAGCTTATTACGCTGACAAGTTCATCTATTTTGATGTTTTTCATACAGTATGCGTTTGCACCTGCATTAAACGCTGAAAGCACCAGTTTTTTGTCACTAAACGAGGTCAGCATTATAATTTTTACATCCGGGAGAATTTCTTTTATTGCTTTGGCTGCGTCAATACCGTTCATAACCGGCATTGATATGTCCATGAGCACGATATCGGCTTTGTTGCCTGCTTTAATATAATTTAGTGCAGCAAGACCGTTATCTGATTCTGCCAGCTCAATTTCTCCCAGGCGGGTTCTCAATCCGTATGCAATAGTTTTTCTGGTATGTTGGTAGTCTTCTACAAGCAATATGTTCATGGTTGCTCCTTAGTACCCTTACCGGGATGTTGCGACAACGGAAGTGTGATTATGAATTTTGTGTATTTGTTGATTTCACTTTCGACTGTGATTTGGCCGTTGTGCATATCAATCAGTTTTTGGCATACACTGAGACCAAAACCCGAACCCAGTTTTCGCTCAAGGCTTTTGCCGGAATAATATCTGTCAAAGATAAATTTCAGGTCTTCTTTTGCAATGCCGTTTCCGTTGTCTTCTATTGTGATTAAAACTTCCTCATCCTCAAATCTGGCAGCGGCTTTTATATATTTGTTCTCACCCGAGGTGTTGTCAATTGCGTTGGACAAAAGGTTTATAAACACGCGTTTTATCTGAAACAGGTCAGCTTCTATAAGTGTTCCGCCTTTATATATGTTGTTTACAAACTCAATATTTTTTTCGGCAAGAAGTGGTTTGAGCTGTTCTTTGCAATCTTCTATGATTTCATAAAGGTCTGCTTTTTCTATTGATAATTTTAGTTTTTCAGGGTCAAAACTGTATGAGTCCAGAATAAGGTTTACCATTTTTAAAAGGTGTTCGTTGTTTTTTGCCAGGCTTTCAGCAAGCTCATATTCATTTGTCAGTCCTATTTCTTTGAATTTTTGAGATATAAACTCAAGTGACTGCGATTGAGAAACCAAAGGTGTTCTCAAATCATGGGTTAAGTTGGAGATAAAACTTTCTCTCAATTTTTCTTTTGTTTGCAGATTCAAAATCATGTCATTAAAGTTTTCATACAAATTTTTAATGATTTCTATTTTTGATGATGCATCCAGTTTAAAATTAAGATTGCCTTTTTTAACCTGGTCAGCTGCTTTAGACAATGCCATAACCGGTGTTACAAAAACCCTTTTGATAATTAAACCAATGACAAAGCTGGATAATATTCCGACAAGAAGAATAATCAAACTTGTAAAGATGCTGTCAATCATCCCTCTAAAAGGGCCAAATGCCAGCTCAATTGTGAGATAAGCTGCGTTGGAGTTGTCTTCACCTTTCAGTGCAATTTCGCGTCTGGAGTTTTCCTTGTAGTGTGGTTTTGCTACACGGGAAAGAAGCAGAAAAATTTTTTTGGGCGGTCCAAATGCCATGGGGTCAAAGGCAACATTCTTAAACTCATAGGCAGCGTCGTCTTTATTGAATCTAAGCTCTATTGTATACGGGCCTGTGGGTCTTAAAAGGTCAAGACTTACGGGTTTTGATATTTTCAATCCCTTTGTTGAGTTGTCAAACGGTACAAGAGTTACGCAATACAGGTCAAAGTTTTTTCTTTCGTAGAAAGATACAGGTGTTTTAATTGGTTTTTGAATTACTTCTGTATTGTAATCGTTCAATATATTTTTTATGTGTGAAAGGTTTTTGTCGTTGGGCAGGATATAATACAGTTTTCGGAGTATATCGCCTTCTTGCACTTTGAGATTCGTTTTAACAGAATATTCCAACCTCATAAGCCCGGTGCTCATGGCACTTTTTGCCATAGCATTGTGGAATTTTTCCATCTGGCTGTTGTTCCAGGCAAACATCAAAACCAGAGGCAAAATAGCCGTGATTAAAAACACTATAAAAAAATATTTGGCAAACTTTAACATACTTCTGAAAATCTGTTTTACTTTAATATCTTAACCTATTTTGATGATAACATCCCATGGCACTTATAAAATAACCCCGAAGAGCTATATGAAGTTTTGTTAAGTTATTGTAATATTTTAATGAGAGAAGTATTGAGTTTAACATACTACTTGGCCCTGTATCCCCTACTCGTTATACAGGGCTTCTTTCGTTTTATAGTTCTTTGTTAGGATAGATTGTCAGTTTGTTTATCTTAAAACCGTATATGCTCATTCTTCTTGCAGTGTTTATGTCTTTTAACGGCTCCTGCTCATCAGGGTTTAGAATGTACAGAAGGTCTTCGGGGTCTGCTGTTCCTGTTTGTTTTACTTCTTCATTTACCCATTGCACTATTTCTGATAGGTATTCGTTATAGAGTTTGCTTAAACTTCTCAAATCAGGTTTTTTTACTGCTTTAAATGTCATTGTATGATTTGTTTGAGATGTAATGGTTCTTTCTTGTGAAGGAAATTTTTTAACTAGGCTGAACACTTCAAGATTGTCATACAGCTCTTCAAACTGGAGCGCATATACCTCTGCGTTTCCTGTGGCATCATACAACACGTCGGCCAGTGCCTGTTCCATTGCCAGAGATTTCAGTTTGTTTTCTGTTGTCATTTGTGATTTTGCGATTATGGCTATTTTGCTGCCTGATGCAGCGTCTTTGCGTTTTGTACAGCATAATGCTTCAAAATCTTTTAAATCTGATATTGATGCTTGGTTGCGGAAATTGTGCGCCATTTCTTTTAGATAAGCATTCCTGTATGCAGCAGGGATAAAATCAATTTTCTTTTCAAAACGGTATAATGCAGGTTTTATTATTGCTTCTTTTTCAAATGCATTGCGTTGGTCATAGTCGCAAATTACGTTGTTTTTTAGGATTTCAGGCATGTTTTGTTTGAATTTTTTATAAAATGCTTCTTTTACCTCTGCGGGGTATGCACTTTTGTTGGAAAAAATTATCAATGCTGATTTGCCGTATGTATTGATGTATTTTTCGAGCTCATCTTTTTGCTCTGTTTCGTTAAAGTATAGCTCTGCAATCTCGTGTATTTCATCATTGGAGAGGTCTTGTTTGTATGTTTCATAAAGATTGTTGATTCTTTGAGCATCTACTTTTTTGTCTTTTTTTACAATATTGAGAGTAAATGTTTTTCCTGTTTTATGGGATTGCATTATGATAGGTTCTTCGCCTCTTTCAAGGTGGTACATTGCTGTTTTAACATCAGAGTTAGACATCTCATATACGGACGGGTCTTTTGTAAATTCATACAACGTGTCAGCCATTGCAGCTTCCAGAGCCCTGTTGTATCTTGCAGTTTCCGGCAGTTCCTCTGTAACAAATTTTCTTACTACTGCTGTTTCTTCCGCAGAAAGCGACTGGCCGTTTAGGTTTTTTGTCCAGGCTCTTATTGCACTTTCAGGGAGCTTTTCTAAAGCGGTATCATACATGTCATTGTAGAAGTTTTTGGGTATTGCTTTTACTTTGCCGTAGATATGAGAATTGTACGCTGCTTTAAAATCTTTTTTGTATTGCGCTTCATCAACAGTAGGTGCTGATGGGGCAAGTGTAGTTTTGAATTTTTCGATTTCTTTTACGCGCTGGTTTTTGTCTCTCATAATCTGTTTTTTGAGCTCTTCAAATGTTCCTCGCGAAATTGCCGTTTGGATTTTTTCTTGCGATTTTATGATGTTTTCGCCCAGCTGTTTTGCATAATCAGGGTGTGTTTGCCAGAATTCTGTCATTACTTCTGATTGGAATCTGCTGAATTCCTGTGTGGAGTATAAAAGATCAGCCGGTTTGTATATCTGATTTGACCTGAGATGCTGGCTGAGGTCTTTTATCAGGTCACTGCTGTGGTTCCAGGCATCTATCATTGTGTAACGAAGCGGCTCTGAGCCTGCTTTCATCCGTGAGATGTAGTCCGTTCTTTCAGCCTGGGACATATTTGCCCAGCGAAAAGCGAGCCTTTGCATTCTTTTAACATGCAAAGTATCTCTATCAGCCTCTGACAGGTTTTCTTGGAATATTTTCAAGTTGTTCGCTGCCCATTTTAAAAACAATTCATCCTGGCTCAATTTGTTAGAACCAACTTTTGAGTGTTTTCTTGGCTCTGTTGGAGTCTCCTGTGGTTCCTGCTTTGCGGGGTTGAGCTTTTGCTGTGCGCGTTGTTCTTTTTTAAACATTTTGAGCATATCAAGCCCTGAAACTTGGTCAGCAATCATGTCTAATTTCTGGTTTTTGGTAAGGGAATTCCACCAGTTTTCCATTTTTTCTACAGATTTTTTTGCGCGCTCTGTTCTTTCTCTGTCATCGAGCGAATCCCAGAAGGCTCTTTGCCCCTGTGAAATTTTGTCACCCACAATGTCTGCATAGCCTTCGCGTGTATATCTTAAAGACTGCTGGTATTCAAATTCCGGCATTTGTATGCCCAGTGCTTTTAGTGTGGAGCCGTATACATAAGGAGAGTTTGGATTTTTAAATTTGAAATCCGCTTTAAAATCAGGGTCAAGGTCATTTTCAAGGTCTTTGTTTAGCTCGTCGATGGTCTTTGCCTCAAGAAAAACTTTTTTTACAAGATAAACAGTCAGGTTTTTGTTGTTTTTTAAAGCGCCCTGTCCGGACAGCTCAAGCAGCTCTTTATTTTCTTTGTAAGAAGCCAGCATACCGCGTGTTGCACGGGACTGTTCAGGTTCGATAAGGTTTTCAAAAAGTTTTTCTCCATCAAATGCTTTTTTGATATCCTGTACATTTTGTGTATTTTCCAGTTTTGAAAAAGCCCTTCTTTGCGCTTCCAACGGGGTAAGGCGGGTTTTGTCATCGAGGTTTTCAATGTATCGTCTGACAGGATGGGGCATTCTGTCTTTATTTGTCAGGTAGAATCTGTCGAGCCCTTTGTCCACGCGTGCGCCGAAAGAAATTAGATGGTCATTAAACTGTGATCTTAATTCAAAATTGCTGTCAGGGCTTTGTGTTTCGGGTGATGTGTTTTGTTGTTTGTTTTGCTTTTTAGGGGTATCTGTTATTTTGTAAAAACCGTTTGTGTTGTGAATTTTCATCATTTTGTAATTTCCTGCCTTACTGCCAGTAGTAAGGTGCAAAATAGATGAAAGTTGCGACATTAGAGAGCATTCTTTACAAATTGCAACAAAGTATAAAGTTAGGCGAACCAAACATTGATTAAAAAATCTTAAGTACTATAATAACGCTATGAACAATATAAAAAACGAAACTACTCTTGATAAACTACAAATAGGCAAAGACGCGCATATTGTGTCAATAGACTGTGAGGATAAAGCATTAAGACAGCATATTCTTGATATGGGGCTTACGCCTGGAGTTGAGGTTACGCTTGTAAAAACAGCTCCGATGGGAAATCCTCTTGAGCTAAGGGTTAGAGGTTATGCACTGACTTTGAGAAAAGAAGATGCGGCAAAAATTACAATCAACAA
Source organism: Clostridium sp. K4410.MGS-306 (assembly GCA_000980375.1). Taxonomy (GTDB): domain Bacteria; phylum Cyanobacteriota; class Vampirovibrionia; order Gastranaerophilales; family Gastranaerophilaceae; genus Limenecus; species Limenecus avicola. The sequence goes on from LARD01000007.1 coordinate 61,964, forward strand.
CATACACGATGCTCACGATTGCACGCGCAAAAAGGAAGAGTTTGAGGACATAGAACATTCCAAAATAGGCGAAATAACTCCATATAAAACAAGAAAAGATTTAAAAACGCCTTTAAAGAAAAATATAAATTTTGCACTGGCAGGCAACCAAAACAGCGGAAAGACCACTCTTTTTAACCAGCTCACAGGCTCAAACCAGCATGTGGGCAACTTCCCCGGGGTGACAGTCGACAGGACAGATGGGGTAATCAAAAACCATCCCGATGTTACTATTACTGATTTACCGGGTATTTATTCCCTTTCTCCTTACAGCAGTGAGGAGATTGTGACAAGAAACTTTATTCTGAATGAAAAGCCGGACGGCATTATCAACATCGTAGATGCAACAAACATTGAGCGGAATCTTTACCTTACAATGCAGCTTATTGAGCTGGATGTACCTATGGTTATTGCGCTCAATATGATGGATGAAGTAATTGGAAGCGGCGGCTCTGTTGATGTAAACGCAATGGAGGCGGCATTAGGAGTGCCTGTTATTCCCATTTCGGCGTCAAAAAATGAAGGTATCGAAGAGCTGACCGAGCACGCAATAAACGTTGCCCGATACAAAGAACACCCCGGCAGGCTAGATTTTTGCAGTCCTGATGATGCCAATGAGGGTGCTGTGCACAGGTGTATTCATTCAATAATACATCTTATTGAAGACCATGCAAAAAACGCGGGGATTCCTGTCAGGTTTGCTGCAACAAAACTGACTGAAGGCGACAACCTGATAAAAGAGGCTCTAAATCTTGATGAAAAAGAAACGGAAATTTGCTCTCGAATAATTGCAGAGATGGAAGAATCCCGCGGTCTGGATAAAGAAGCTGCACTTGCGGATATGAGATTTTCATTTATTGAAAAGCTCTGTGCAAAATGCGTGCACAGGCCCTCGGAAACAATCGGGCACAAAATTACCGTTGCTGCGGATAAGATTTTAACAGGCAAATACAGTGCAATGTTCGCATTTTTTGCAATTATGGCCGTTATATTTTATCTTACATTCGGACCTTTGGGGACGTTTTTGTCAGACATTATGGATGTAGGAATAGACTTTTTTACAACTCTTACAGACAGTGCACTTACTGCCTACGGGCTCAATCCTGTTGTGCATTCATTGATTATTGACGGTGTGTTTGCGGGAGTGGGCAGTGTTTTAAGCTTTTTACCCGTCATTGTGGTTTTGTTTTTCTTTCTTTCAATACTTGAAGACAGCGGATACATGGCACGTGTGGCTTTTATTATGGACAAATTGCTGCGTAAAATAGGACTTTCCGGAAGGAGCTTTGTGCCTATGCTCATCGGGTTCGGGTGTTCGGTGCCGGCAATCATGGCAACAAGAACTCTGCCTTCGGAACGCGATAGAAAAATGACCATACTGTTGACTCCGTTTATGAGTTGTTCTGCAAAGCTGCCTATATATGCTCTTTTTACAGCTGCATTTTTTAAAGAAAATCAGGTGATTGTGATATTGAGCCTTTATCTTATTGGCATAATTGTGGGCATAATATTTGCATATTTTATGAAATTTTTTGTTTTTAAAGGACAGCCGGTACCGTTTGTTATGGAGTTGCCTAATTACAGGATGCCCAGCTTCAAAAATGTTTACAGGCTGATTTATATGAAAGCAAAAGACTTTGTAACAAGGGCTTTTACAATAATTTTTGCTGCAACAATTATTATATGGTTTTTGCAGTCCTTTGACTCAAGGCTGAATCTGGTTGCAGATTCTTCCGACAGTCTGCTGGCTATGCTGGGTAACCTTCTTGTGCCTGTGTTTAAGCCTCTTGGAATTAACGATTGGCGTGTGTCTACGGCGTTTATTACCGGTTTTATGGCAAAAGAGAGTGTTGTGAGCACGCTTACTGTTTTGCTTGGCGGGGATGTTAACAAGCTTCCTGTGTTGTTTACAAAGCTTAGTGCGTTTGTATTTCTTGTGTTTTCACTATTGTATACACCATGTGTGGCTGCAATTGCGACTGTACAGCGCGAACTCGGCAGAGCGTATGCGTTTTTTGTGGTGCTTTTGCAGTGCTCTATTGCCTGGGTTGTTGCATTCATTGTTTATATGGCAGGCAGCTTGTTGTAATAAAAATCAACATGGAGGTTGCAAAAAACAAATCTTTTTGCTAACTTTATAACAAAAGGAAAATCATATGTCATTTACAACAATAAAAACTCAACATCATCATATCCATATAGTCCCGACAAGGCTGATGGATTAGTTGTGTATTTATTGTAATAACGATTCTAAAATAAAACAGCCTTTCGGGATAAAGCCTTGAGGGGCTGTTTTTTTATACAGAATCGGAATTGGAGAAAAAAAATGACATTAACAGGTATTATATCGGCCATAGGAAACAATAACAGTGTTTATCCTCTCATAGTAAGAGATTGCGGGATTGAGGTCCCTTCAAAGATAGCGCTTACTTACAACCAGAACAAAAAAGAATCTAAAGAAATAGCAAAACTTGCTGCCAGAGAAAGATTTCTTGACGAATACGCAGTTTCTGCCGTGTGGCTCGGCGGGATTCCTCTTGTGGGTAAAGTTGCGGATTATTTTATCAAAAAACAGGGCTACAACCCTGATGTGAATCTTAAGCTGTTTAACAAAAACAGTGTGCAAAATATTGATGATAACATCAAAAATTTCAGCACCAAGGTGTCTAAAGAAATTATTGATGAGCTAAAAGCTGTAAAAAATAACAAGCCTGCTTATGAAAAACTGCTTGCCGTAAAATTTGCAGCGTCCACGACTATACCAATCCTTTTTATGGGGGTAATTCTGCCAAAGCTCATTTTTGCTTCTTCTGCAAGAAAGATAGAACAACAAAGACAAAAGGAAGCTCAAAAAAACAAGGACAGTTTTAAATCGTCTAATGTCAATTTTCAAAAATCTATTGATTTTATGAACAGAAAAAACACTTCGTTTAAGGGCAGCTGGATTTCTGCTGCGGCTAATTTTTCTACCGTGGACAAAATGGCGGTGACTGACGGAGGGTATGCTCTCGGCCGTGTTGGCACTGCAAGAAACAAAAATGAGGCAATTGATGTTGGTTTTAAAATGGCAGGCATGATGTTTTTAAACTTTGTTGCGCCAAAGTATATTGAAAAATATCTTGATAAATTTATAGCTAAAACCTCTGGTCTTGAAGTTGCGCTTGACCCTTTGATGCTTAATGACGAAGAATTTATAGAAAGCATTAAAAACAAAACGCTCAAGCTGCCAAAAAGTTTAAACGAAAAAGAAATTCTTGAATTTATAGATAAAAATCCCGACAGTATTTTTGTTAAATACGCAAGAAAGTTTGGTAAAGTAAAATTTTTAGAAAACAATATTCGCGACCCGCGTGCGTTTGTTGATATTAAAGATATAGTGAAGTTTAAAGAAAACATTGAAAGCTTTATGAATAAAGCTGCTGTCTCAAAAAGCATTGAAAAATATGCTAAAAAAGCAAAAGCCGTAAAAAGCGTAAATATCCTGACAAATATAGGCTTGAGCAGCTTTTTGCTTGCTTATGCACTGCCAAAGGCTCAGTTTGCGTTCCGTAAACTGGTTACCGGCTCTGACCTGGAGCCGGGCCTTGCTCCTGCGAAAAAGACAATTACTGGATAAAGTTTATATGTAACTGAACACTTAGTTTGATTATTTTGGGATAAATAAACTTTACAATGTACAAATTTTGGCAATTTTTAATTTAATAATGACTTTATATAATATATATGGGAAATTAGGAATTATACAGCATGGGGAATATCATAATAAACGCATTAACTAAAGCGGAAAGACTTGCTCGATACAAAGCAATGCCTAATGTAGGATCTGCTACAGAAGTTGTTACAAATTTAGTTAATGGAACCGATGATGTTGCTAAACAGGCTCAACGATTAGCAAGAAAAGCCAAGTACAATAGCCAGTTTCAATCTACTCCCAATATAGATCTTTTTGTTAAGGAATCTACACCTACGGTGCAAGTTGACAGAGCAAAATCTTTTACCATTCCTAGCCATGTAGCAACACCAAATATCGCCCAAGTTAAACTAGATCCTAAAGAAATTGCTTTCTTTAGTGAAAACCTAAAAGGAGCCGAACACGCAGATATTGAACAAGTTGTTAGTGAAATATTAGCTTTAAAAAAATGAAGAGATACTCACTATAGTAAAATTAAATAAGGAAGGAAAAATTAAATACTTCCCTCGTTTTGTTATGCCTAATGGTAAAACTAATCCTTTAGTTAAACAAGATATAGAAGCAATTTTAAGTGGTAAAAACTATTATGAGCAATTTTCTAGGTTAGATACTACAGAAATACTAACTAAAACTAAATTTGGAGATGTATTTTCCGTAGGAGACAAAATGTTTGTCCGAGATGTTAATGGGTACATACCACTCAAAATGGATAAATTAACATATGAGTTATTATTTCCACCAGTTGATAGATATGCAATGGCACAGGGGGCTTCGCAAAATTGTGGTGCAATAGCTGTTATCAATAACATGGTGCAAGTACCTTCCAATCGAGTAAAAATGTTACAATTATATGAGCAAAAGGGAAATAAAGTAACAGTTCATTCATTAGGCGACACCACTTGCAAAATGACTTTTGATTTAAAGGACCTTAAATCTTTAGATGACGGAATTCTCTCCGATACATCTTATGGTTTAAAAATGCTAGAGCGTAAAGGACAGCTTGCTGGTGGAAAAAGTGGTTACTGTCCACCAAACTATGTAGAACGAACTCAAAAGTTTTTTGTTCCAGATATTAATAAAACACCAATTGATTATATGAGCGATACGCCTTTATATCTCAGTAAACAACAACTGGAAAGAGAACTTGCAACAATAGGTAATGGACGTACATTTGTTACAGGTGGGGGTGGCAATTATTCTTTAGGTACAGGAGATTCTCATTGGTGCTCTGTTTATGATTATAGAAATGGTAATATAAGATTTGCCAATCCAAATGCAACTGCTGATTATAAAGATGTACCAATATCAACCTTTATTGATGATTACTTAGGTGTTGGTGTTTTCCATAATCATTAAGTTTTTTTGTTTATCTTTGACCATCAAAAGATAGTTTTAACCATTTGGAGCTTAGAATACACAAACCATTTGCGACTATTCAAAAATCTTCCGACTGTAAACTAACAATTAATTTGAAATAACATAACCTAAACTTGAGAAGAAGACAATATGAAGATTTATAGATAGTTGAATTTCAATACAATCTTAGTTCTGCAAGTTCCGATTAATTGGTTTTGCAGATTAAAAAAAATTGTATGATTTTACTAAAATTTCTCAAACTTGATGTTAATCATTCTTTTTTTGCCATAAATACCTGTTATTATTGAATTTTAGTTATTTTGATTTAAAACAGTTTTATTGAATTTGAGCCACAAAAGTTCCGCATTTTTAAGTTCCGTAAATTTTCTAACATGCAAAATTTGCCTTTCCGAACTTTGTTGCTTATATTTCCGACCAAGTCGTTTATTTTTATTTTATATGTTACTTTACAGTACGCATTAAAAAGTCCACCTCAACAATCAGGGTGGACTTAAAATCGGAGAAGGAGGGATTCGAACCCTCGATGCAGGTTACCCCACATAACACCTTAGCAGGGTGCCGGTTTCAGCCACTCACCCACTTCTCCATTTGTTCAATTTTCAAGTAATGCTATATTATCAAAAAAAACAGATTTTTACAAATATTTTCTATTTTACCCCAGTTTCTCATTCTTGTGACTAATATGAATCCTCAAAACTTATTGTATGTTATATTTAGAAAAAACAGCATAAAAAACAGGAGATAATTATGAAAAACTGGATTATTGCACTTGCTATTTTAATCATCCCGATGGTGACATACTATGTTTTAGACAAAACTCACAGCGACAAGGCTGCTTTTGAGGCTAATGCTCAAAGCACATATTCAAAACCTGTTGTGATAAAGTTCGCTTCACCTATGTGTTTGGACTGTAAAAAGCTTGAAGGCGTGATGAATGAGGTAATGCCAGCATATGCGGATAAAGTTACATACCAAAAAATCAATGCCCAATCCAATGATGAAAACACACAGGCTCTGATTAAAAAATATACAGTAACACTTGTTCCTACAATGGTATTTTTGAAAAAAGACGGCGCTTTGTATAAAAGAACAGAAGGCTACATGCCCAAAAGCGAACTAGAAAAAATTCTTAAAGGATTAATCAATGGATAATTTGATACAGTTTTTTCAAACTAACGTTAAAGGCGAATTTTCTTTACTGATTCTTGCTTTATGTTTCTTAGGGGGGGTAGTGTCATCACTGTCTCCCTGCGGAATAGGCATGCTGCCTGTAGTTGTAAGCTACATTGGCGCTTCGCCCGAGCAAAAGGTATCAAAGTCTGCAATGCAGATTATCTCGTTTATTTTTGGTCTTGCTGTGAGTCTTACAGCCATAGGCGTTGTTGCAGCTATCACAGGTCAGGTTTTTGGTGCGGGTAACAGAGCCTATTTTATACTTCTGTTATCAGCGTTGATTATGATATTCGGGCTGAACCTTATTGGCGTAATTGATATTAATTTTCCTGTTCTTGTCAAAAAATTTCCGCAAAGCAACAAAGCCAATGCCTTTTTCTACCCCATGCTGCTTGGTATGGTGTTTGCTTTTGCAACAACTCCGTGTTCAACACCGATTCTGGCAGGAATCATGGCCGCTGCTTCTTTGAGCTCAAACATTGCTTATGCAGCTTTAATGCTCTTTTTGTTCTCCATTGGACAGGGCATGATTATACTCGTTGCAGGGTTATTTACATCAGCTTTAAAGAACATTTCTTCGTTTGCGAGATATTCTGAAATTCTCACCAAAATAAGCGGCGTTATTCTTGTATTGTTCTCTTTATTCCTTTATTACAAGGTGTTTAGCGAGTTTATTGTATAAGCAAAAAAAAGCTATGAATCTTTTTGGTTCATAGCTATTAGATTAGGGATATGCGTATCGTCGTCTTTTATTTAAGGAGTATAGTGTTATTCTACACATACTTTTGTTGTATAAAATCATACATTGTTATGAATAATTTTTAAGTTGTTCATACATTTAAGCGATTAGCTCATGACTTCTTTAAAAAAATCATTATGCATGAATAGTGAAAGGAAAATCAGGGTTGTCAGGCATGTTGCTAATTTAGGCCAAATGTATGATTTCTGTATAAAAAACTGTACTAAAACCCTTTTGTTCCGATAACGATAGTAGGGCAAATTTATCAAATCAAGGGTGTTAAAATTTGTATAACAGTATTTATCCGGTACAAATAAAACCATATGTTCCGCCGCAGAACAAAAAGGTTGGAAATAAAGAAGAGGAGCAAGAATCCTCTCAGTCGTCCGACCTTAATAAAGGCAGAAGAGCCTCCGGCTCAGAGTCTGCCGGTTCTTACGGTGCAACAGACCCTAACGGTAAAAGCAAATTTGAACGTCAGGAGTTTCCAAACGGTCAAAAAACCACAATCGATTATTCAAAGTCTAAAGTAAACATTGCCCAGATTTTAACGGATTTTAAAAACACAGCCATTGCCATAGGCTCTCCGCCAAATATTATCCAGGAGGTGGAAAGCTATCTTAATATTGCGGAATCAGAATCTTTAAAAAACGAACCCAATAAAAAAAGAATACAGTCTAATTTAAAAAATGCCTCAAATATCCTTGATGAATTTATTTCAAAAACCCTGAACAAAAACTCAAAGGTTGTTGAAAACTGGATAGATGCCCTGTTTTTGCAGCAGGTAAACTACAAATCAGACCCCACAACAGTCAATGAGGATTTTCTTGTCAAACTGCCTGACAAAGAAACAGGCGATATGAAGCCTATTTCAAAAAACCTGTCACAGCAGGCACAAAAGACAGAAGAACCACCCGCACAATCAGCGCAACCGGCCCCTGTCAACGAACAGCCGCAGCTTCAGCAGGCTGAGCCGGTTGCACCCTCAAACCCAAATGTTTATATTCCACAGGATAGCGAAGTAAAAAAAGCGTTTATTCAGGGTAAAAAATACTCTGCCATAAATCAAACGGATAAAGCACTTGCGGCTTTTCAATCTGCTCTTGAGCGCTCACAAGTGCTGGGCGATACAAATGCGCAGGGCATGATTTGTTTTGAGATGGGGCAGATTTATGATAAAAATGACAACCTTGAACAGGCCCTTAATTTCTATAATCAGGCTCATCAATCCACAACAGACAACAATCTTAAGGCAAGAGCATATTACTCCATGGCACAGATTTATGACGATGTTGTATATTTTGAACCTGCGATGAATCATTACTTCGCCGCAATTTCTTTTGCGGGCGAAGCCGACAACCTCAATGCCCAGACCCGTGCTCTTTCTGATATAGGGGATATGTACGCGGAAAGATACGATATTCAAAACACATACACCTACTATGGCGCTGCCAAAAATATTGCCCTTGAAACCAATAATACTAAGACCATGGGCGCCACATGGTCACGCTCGGGAGATGCTTTGACCATGGTTAACGAAAACGTTAACGCGCTGCAGGATTACAAAGCTTCGGCCAAATTCTATGAACAGTCAGAGTCTCCCGTAAAAACAGCAAGAAACTATGAGAAAGCTTCTGTTGTCATGCTGAAACTCGGCAACAGAACAAAAGCAAAATCACTCCTTGAAAAAGCTCAAAAGATTGCCCTTAGTGCTTCTGATAATGATTATGCCCAAAAAATCCAAAAACAGTTGAATGTTATTTAACACATTGCGATAAGGCCTGAATTAACTTATAATTGCCTTATAATTGGATTATCAGACTATTGAAAGCCGCAAATAAATGAACAAATTTAGATTTTTAACCTCGGGCGAATCCCACGGAATATGCCTGAACGCAATAATAGAAGGCATGCCTTCAAATATAACAATAGACAAAGACTTTATCGATGAGCAACTTGCCCGCCGTCAGCAGGGATACGGCAGAGGCGGCCGCATGCAGATAGAAACTGACAAGGTAAAAATTTTATCCGGAGTACGTTTTGGCAAAACAACAGGCGCACCTGTTTGTTTGGAAATTCAAAATAAAGACTGGCAAAACTGGACAGTGCCAATGTCTGTGGAGCCTGTTAATATGTCTGACCCCGATATAGCAGAAGCTGTTGAGGCTAAAAAAATTACACGTGTCCGCCCTGGCCACGCAGACCTTTCGGGTGCAATAAAATACAATCAAGACGATGTGAGAAACGTCCTTGAGCGCTCAAGCGCAAGAGAAACAGCCTCCCGTGTGGCTGTGGGTGCTGTTGCAAAATGTCTTTTAAAAGAGTTTGGAATCACAGGCTCTTCTAAAGTGCTGCAAATAGGCAATGCCTTTGAAGAAGAGTCAATGAAAAAAGAAATTGATAATGCAAAAGAAAAAGGCGACACCCTTGGCGGCAGCTTTGAAGTGAGATTTACAAATTTGCCTGCGGGTTTAGGGTCTTTTGTAAACTGGGACAGACGTCTTGAAGGTAGATTGGCACAGGCTTTGATGAGTATTCCTGCAGTAAAAGCCGTTGAAGTCGGAGCGGGTGTCCAAGCTGCGTCTTTAAGCGGTTCGAATATGCATGACGAGATTTTTTACAACCCTGAAACAGGCTGCTATTACAGAGAAACCAACAACGCAGGCGGTATTGAAGGCGGGATGACAAACGGGGAAGATGTGGTTTTGAAAGTAACAATGAAAGCAATCCCCACAATGAAACAACCGCTGCAATCAGTTGATATAAAAACAAAAGAGCCTTATACCGCTCATTTTGAACGCTCAGATACCTGCGCTGTGGAAGCGTGTGCAGTAGTCGGCGAGGCCATGGCTGCAATAGTGCTTGCAGACGCATTTTTAGAAAAATTCGGCGGCGACAGCCTTGAAGAAATAAAGAGAAATTTTAACCGTGGATAACAAAAAAAATATAGTATTAATAGGCATGATGGGTGCGGGAAAAAGCACGATAGGGCATCTTTTGGATGAAAAACTGCATGATTTTTTGTATCTTGATATCGATAAAGAGATAGAAAAACTTGCGCAAAAGCACATCCCCGAAATCTTTGCACGTTATGGCGAATCACATTTCAGACAGCTTGAGCATAACATGATTGAAAAATACTCAAACTACCACAATCAGGTGATCTCAACCGGCGGCGGTGTTGTGGAGAATCCTGATAATATCAAGCTGTTAAAGAAAAACGGGGTTGTTTTCTACTTAAAAGCCTCTGCTGATGAGCTGTATTCAAGGGTGAGCAAAGCTCATCAAGGCAGCCGCCCGATGCTGAACCACCCAAACCCTAAACAAAGACTAAAAGAGCTGATAGAAAGACGAGAGCCCTTTTATAAATTAGCAGATTTTGAAATAAATACCGAAAACAAAGACCTTTTACAAATTACAGATGAGATTTTAAAAAACTATGACTCAATTGATTAATCTAAAAGTTGATATACCGGAAAAAAATGCATACAGCTACGATATCCTGATAGGCGAAAACCTTCTTGCGCAGGCTGATAAACTTGTTAAAAAATATTCAAAAGCAAATAAGTTTTTGATTGTAACAAACGAAACCGTGGCCGGACTTTACAGGGATTCTTTAAAAATAGATAATGCTTTCTGGCTTGTTTTAAAAGATGGGGAAGAATACAAAAATTTTGATAATCTCAAACTTATTCTCGATGCAGCCGTAGAGCACAGACTTGAGAGAAAAGACTGTATAATTGCCTTTGGCGGTGGTGTAATAGGTGATATGGCGGGGTTTGCTGCTGCGAGTTATATGAGAGGCTGCGATTTTATCCAGATACCCACAACTCTTCTTGCGCAGGTGGACTCTTCTGTCGGCGGAAAGGTTGCGATTAACCATGAACACGGAAAAAATCTTATCGGTGCTTTTTATCAGCCAAAGCTTGTGCTGGCCGATATTTCAACTCTGAAAACGCTTGATTTAAGACAGCTTAAAACAGGGCTTGCGGAAGTTTTAAAGTATGCTTTTATTGAAAAATCGTGCGGTACCTCTTCAATTTCAAATTCTAATGACAGGCTTTTTGATTTTTTACAGCAGTATAAAAAAGATATATTTGCACTCAAGAGTGATACTATGTCGCGGCTTGTTGAAATCTGCTGCACGCTGAAAGCCTGTGTTGTTAATCAGGATGAAACTGAAAAGGGGCTTCGTGCAATTTTAAACTTTGGTCATACTTATGCTCATGCTATTGAAAATCTGACTAACTACACTGTTTACACGCATGGCGAGGCTGTTGCCATGGGGATGAAAATGGCGTTTAATCTATCTTTAAAACGCGGATTTGTCGACAATAACTATTACAATCAAGCGATTGAATTAATTGAACACTATGATATTGCGCCAAAAGGTGCGGCTTTTGACAAAGAAAAATTTTATGACGAGATGTTTTTGGACAAAAAAGCACAAGATGGCAAAGTCCGTTTTGTCTTGCCAAACGGTCATTACAGCGTGGTAATTGTCTCGGATTCGTCTAAAGAACAGGTGCTTGACAGTCTTGGATTGTAACAGAGTTGTAATAAACTAACAAAATTTTTTATATTGGCTACTTAAACCTTTTGTTAAGAAAGGATATTGTATTAATGATAAATAACATGCGTCCAATTTCATTTGGTACAAAATTTGGAAATGACGTTAAAGAAAAATTGCTGCTGGCACAATCAAATGGTTTATTAAAAGAAGAACATCTAACAGTGTTGGAAGACTTGAGTAATGACGGTTCAGATTCGTTTTTGAAACTGAAAGAGGATAATTGGTGTGTAAGCCATCTTTATGTTGATAGTCCGGTTATTATAAAAGCAAAAGATATTGTTGAAACAGCAGCTAATAACACTCCAGTTGATGACAAACATTACAGAAAAACGCTCAAGTCATTGAAAAACGAACTTGAAAACGACAAGAAAAACATGGCATTGTTTGATCAAGGTATTGTCGTAGATGAAATTACCGGCACAAATTGGATGCGCAGATATCATTCTACAAAGTTTGATATGGCAGCATTTTTGAAATGTTTTACAAAAAAAACAAATCTTTCAAAATTAATAACTAAAAAAGAAAATGCTGTTAATAAAAAAATGACAGAGCATATATCCGATATAGCAAGGCTAAATGCCGAATATTACAAAAATAAAAGCAGTTTTGAAGAAAGACTGCATAAATTGTTTGATTAGTATTATTTAGTCATGAAAATTTAATAAATTTTCTATGTCAGTCTCTAAAAACTGTGATAATTCAAGGATTTTGACAAGTGACATATTTGCTTTTCCGCCTTCAATTATCGAAATATATTTTTGAGAAACATTCATTTTTTCAGCAAGATGCTCTTGTGTTAAATCTTTGCGAATTCTTTCAATTTTAACATTTTTGCCGAATTTTTTAAGTAAACTTTCTCTATTCATAACTTATAAGTATATAAATATTGACTTATAAATAGAATTGACGTATAAGGTATAAAATACTATTTATAAATAGTAGGATAGTGGATATGAAAAAATTAATTCTGATTGATTTGGATGGAGTATTAAATAAATATTCTGGTGACTTTCGTCCTGATTACATCCCTCCATTAAACTCTCAGGCAGAAGATATGTTAAAAAAACTGCATAAGCGTTATAATTTGAAATTATTTACAACAAGAAATGCAACCCTTGCCGCACAGTGGCTGTCAGAAAACAATCTTGATTCTTATTTTGTTGGCATAACAAATATAAAAGAATTGTGTTGGCTTTTCATAGATGATAGAAGTATTTGTTTTGATGGGGATTATGAAACTTTATATGAAAAAGTTAAATATTTTAAGCCCTGGTATAAAAAAGTAGAAATTTAAAAAAAGGAGCGATTATCGCTCCTTTTTATGTTAAACAAGATTTTCAATGGCTGCTTTGACGCCGGAGCCTAATTCAAACTTGTAACCGAGCTTGTGAAGGCTTGCCTCAAGCGAGCTTACAGCTGCGAGCACATCTCTGTCGCAGACAAAGCCGAGAGTTCCCATTCTGAAAATTTTGTCTTTCAAATCATTCTGTCCGTTTGCAACCACAATGTCAAAGTCTTTTTTCAGAGTGCTTCTTATATCAGGCACGCTGATACCTTCCGGAGGATAGATTGAAGTGATTGCGTTTGAAGCAATCGCGTCATCTTCTACCATTGGTTTTAGTCCTATTGCTTTAATTGCAGCACGAAGCGCCTTTGCATGTTTTGCGTGGCGTTTAAGTATATTTTCCAGTCCGTCTTTTTTCATCATTTTTAGAGCCTCATTCAAAGCCACAATGAGATTAACAGCAGGTGTGTAAGGTGTGGAATTTGCTCTTACTGATTTTCTGTATGCGCTCCAGTCAAAGTAGAATGACGGGTGTTTGCACTGTTCGTGCATTTTGAATGCTTTTTCGCTTGCTGCTAAGAAAGCCAGCCCCGGTGGAATCATAAAGCCTTTTTGAGAACCGGAAATCAGTACATCAATTCCCCATTCATCCATTTTGCACTCGATTGCGCCGACAGAGGTTACGCCGTCAACAACTGAAACAGCACCGTGTTCTTTTATCAATGCAACAAGCTCTTTTAAGGGATTTGTTACGCCTGTTGCGGTTTCGTTATGTGTTAGAGTAACGATTTTAATTTCTTTGTTAACATCGGCATCAAGTCTTTCTTTCAAAACTTTCGGGTCTATTGCTTTGCCTGCTTCTACCTCAATTTTTTCAACATCAGCTCCGAGTTTTGCTGCTATTTTTGCCCATCTTGCGCCAAAGTTTCCTATCACAAGCGAAAGAACTTTATCACCCTCGTTTACAAGGTTAGACAAAGCGCCTTCCATAGCTCCGGTGCCGCTTGAAGTATAAATAAACACGTCGTTTTGTGTTTGAAAAAGCCATTTTAAATCCGCATAAGTTTCTTCCAGAATTGCGGAAAATTCCGTGCTTCTGTGCCCAATAGGGTGTTTTGCCATAGCAAGCAGTATGCTTTCGGGAACGGGTGTAGGGCCGGGAATCATCAAAAATGTTTTATCTCTCATTATATAAACTCCTCAAATCTTATAAGACAAAATTATTGTCTCATATTTTTTGGAATTTATAAAGCAGATTTTTTAATGGCAGCTATGTCCGCAGGAATGCCCTTCTCCATGGTGGTGTTGGTGTCCTTCGCCGTGATGGTTGCAATTTGGAGAAGTTGTCTGTTCCAATGTGCCGTTTAGCAAAGCATTCACAGCTTCGTCAGCGCTGCCTGAAATACCCGCAAAAATTTCAATGCCGGCTTGCCCAAGAGCATTAACAGCACATCCGCCGATTCCTCCGCAGATGAGTTTGTCAATATTTTCATTTTCCAAAAGCTGGGCAAGCGCGCTGTGGCCTTCTCCGTCAGAAGAAAGTATTTTTGAAGAGATGATTTCGTTGTTTTCTATTTCATAAATTTTGAACTGTTCTGTATGGCCGAAATGCTGAAAAACGTTTTGATTTTCATCATAAGTAACTGCAATTTTCATAACTGTTTAAACTCCTTTATTACTGCTTAAATCAATATTATTATATAGCAAAATCAAAATTTATAACCAGTCCTGATGAGCACTCACGGAATGATTTTAAAGAACTGAGCATACATTGAGCTTTAAAACCCGTGCAGTGGCAGGGGTAAAGTGTTTCTAAATTCAGGCTTTCTAGGTAGTTAAACGTCAATTCCAGCTGTCTTTTAGGCGCATTTATCAAATGCAGGCCGCCTATTATTGAGTGGATTTTATGTGTTTGAAAAATTTCTTGAGCGTATCGGCAGATGTTTACTATGCCGGAGTGAGAGCAGCCTGTTAAAATAACGATTCCTTTTTGCGTGTTGATTGCAAGTGCGCTGTCGTCAGGTACAAAATCGGGTTCTTTTGTTTCTTTATTAAAACCGACAGGTGATTGTGCTTCAAAATCGTTTTGTCTTTTGATTCGTCCTAAAAATGCAATATTGCTTGAGATAAAATACGGTTCCTTTGTGTAGACGGGAGTGAAGTATTTTTCAATCTCCTGTTTGGACACGGGGCAGCCAAACTCTCCGTCGCAGTCGTAGCGCTGTTTAAACGCTTCAGGGCAGGCAACAAGAAACGGCTTTGATTCTTTTACAATTTCTTTAAAATACTTTAACCCCCCTGTATGGTCGTTATGTCCGTGAGACAGGACAACGTATCCGGCCTGACTAAGGTCAATTCCTGCTTTTTTTGCATTTTGTAAAAACACATCAGAATAACCCGTATCAAAAAGGATTTTTTGTCCGGATGCTTCGACATAAACACAAAACGCCGGCTCGCCAAGATAATATTTGTCGATACTCGTATTATTGTCCGCTAAAATTGTTAATTTCATATTTAGAAGATACCATTAATTTATGCATAAAAAAAGAGCCATCCAGCTCTTTTAAAATGGTACTCCCAAGGGGATTTGAACCCCTGTCGCATCCGTGAAAGGGATGTGTCCTAGGCCTCTAGACGATGGGAGCCTATCGGTTTGTAAAAATAATATATCGAAGACATAATTTAATGTCAACAAATTGTTTACATTTTTGTTTACAGATTTGAAAAACACTGTTATTTATAGTAAATTTCTTGTATAAGCGAGGGGGCATAAATAGAATATGGCAAAATCGGAAATTAATTATATAAACAGCGTAGACGTTGATATTAATGACGCTTCACCTATGCTGAAACAGTTTTTGGAAATCAAAAATAACAATCTTGATGTTCTTTTGCTTTATCGTATGGGTGATTTTTACGAAACTTTTTTTGAAGATGCACTTACATTGTCAAAAGATTTGGAAATCACACTCACAAGTAGAGAAGGCGGCGCTCTTGGCCGTATTCCGATGGCCGGAATTCCTGCCAAAGCCGTGGATAACTATCTCCCAAAGCTTCTTGAAAAAGGTCACAAAATTTCTATCTGCGAGCAGCTGGAAGACCCCGCACAGGCAAAGGGGCTTGTTAAAAGAGATGTTATAAAAACTATCACAGCAGGTACTCTCACAGAGACAAACCTTTTAAAATCAAACATGAACAACTACCTCGCTGCAGTTTTCAAAGATAAAAAGTCAGGCATGTACGGGCTTGCTTATACGGATATTTCAACCGGTGAGTTTAAAGTTACGCAAACTGATTTTGAACAGCTTTTGAGTGAACTTTCAAGAATCAAGCCGTCGGAAGTTGTAGTGCCAAAGATTTCTCAAAAAGTACTGCCCTTTCAAATTGTAGGTGATGAAAAAATTGACCTGCCTGAAGAAATCACTGAAAACTATAACTGTTCAAAAATGAGCTACATGGCTTTTGATGAGGATAGGGCAGAAAAAAATATTAAAGAAATTTTTAAAGTAGAATCCACAGACGCGTTTGGCTTTTCGGAGTTTAAAGCAGGTTTTTGCGCTGCCGGCGCAATATTTGAGTACCTTTTTAGAACTCAAAAGGAAAATTTTCCCAAATTCGAAAGAATTGATACCTACAGCCTCACCCAGTATGTGTCGATTGACTCCAATACAAGACGCAATCTTGAGTTAACTGAAACTTCCCGTGACAAGGCAAAATACGGCAGTCTTTTGTGGGCAATTGATAAAACTGAAACAAACATGGGTGCAAGACAGCTGAAAAAATGGATTCACCAGCCTCTTAAAAATGTTTCAAAAATTGTGGAAAGGCAAGATGCTGTTGAGGAGCTGATTAAAAATACCTCTTCAAGAATCCAGTTGATAGGACTTTTGGAAAAAGTTTATGACATTCAGCGGCTTTCTACAAGAATAAGCAATAATACAGCAAACCCGCGAGATTTTTTGGCATTGAGAGACACTGTCAACCTTTTGCCCCAGTTTAGCGAGGTTCTGGCTAGCTTTAATTCAAAACTTTTGACAAAACTTGCAATGGAAAGAAACAGTCTGCTTGAATTTGCTAATGTAATAGACAGAACAATTTCCGATGAGGCGCCTATTGTTGTTAAAGACGGCAACGTTATCAAAGAGGGTGTTTCCGGTGATCTGGATTATTACAGGGAGCTTTTAACAGGCGGCAAAAAATGGCTTGTCGAATTTGAAGAGAAACAAAAAGAAGAAACAGGCATCAAGTTTTTAAAAGTTGGTTTTTCAAAAACATTCGGATATTTTATTGAAGTTTCAAACTCCAACCTGTCAATGGTGCCTGACCATTATATCAGACGCCAGACTCTTACTAACGGAGAAAGGTTTATAACAGAAGAGCTCAAAAACCATGAGTCGGATGTTTTGTCTGCTCAGACAAAATCTATTGAGCTTGAGACCAAAATTTTCTCTGACTTAAGAGAGTATTCAAAAGAGTTTGTGGACAGCGTAAGAGAAGTTGCCGAGGCTCTGGCTGATATTGATGTTTTGGTTTCGTTTGCGGTGTGCGCTATAGAAAACAAATATGTGCGTCCGCTTGTTACGGACTCAAACGAGCTTGATATAAAAGAGGGCAGACACCCCGTGCTGGAAAAAATCCTGCCTATGGGCAAGTATGTTTCCAATGATTTAAAGCTAATTGCAGACAACCACAGTGAAACAGATGCGCAGTTTATGGTGCTGACAGGACCAAACATGGCAGGTAAATCTACATATATGAGACAAAATGCTCTTATTGTAATTCTTGCGCAGATAGGAAGCTATGTCCCTGCTGATGCTGCAAAAATAGGTATAGTGGATAAAATCTTTACCCGTGTAGGGGCAGTGGATGATTTATCTTTGGGCCAGTCAACATTTATGGTTGAGATGAATGAGACTGCTTTTATCCTAAACTCTGCAACAGAAAAAAGCCTTATTTTGCTGGATGAAATAGGCAGAGGAACAAGCACCTATGACGGTGTAGCTATTGCGTGGAGCGTTGCGGAATATATAGCTACAAATATCAAGGCAAGAACCATTTTTGCTACTCACTATCACGAGCTTAATGTAATGAGTTCGCTTTTCCCGCAGATAAAAAATTACAGGGTCACAATCTCTGAAAATGACGGTGACATAATCTTTTTAAGAAAAGTAATAGAGGGTTCAGCCAGCAAGAGCTACGGCATACAGGTTGCAAAAATGGCCGGACTCCCGCGTGCTGTAATAAAAACAGCCGAAGATATGATGACCAAAATGCAGATTGATTATTCAAAAGACCTGTCAGCAAACAAGCGTAAGAGCAAAGTTCCTACGCCTGATGTGCCACAATTATCTCTGGTTTTTGGGGATAAAGACTAAATTAGTCTATACCGCGAGCCAGTTTCATACCTTCGACAAGATTGTCCAATTTCTTCAAAGCAGCGTCGTTGCCCAGTGATTCTAGCGCAAGTTTGATAAATTGTGTTGCAGCTTTGTCCTTGGCGATTTTCTTAAATTCTTTCATCATGTAGTTAAGGTTTTGCTTTGCCTCAACGTCAACAGAATTCATGATTACTTTTTCTTTTCCGTCAGGATAAAACACCACAATCTTGGAGGTCTTTTTATCTTCAAAATATTCTACAAACACGGGTCTGTTCAAAGCTTTTGCTGTGCTGGCCATTGTTTTGTCAGTACAGGTTTTGGGTTTTGAATCAGTGTCTGAACTTTTCGGGAACATTTCATAGACATTTTCTTTAGAGGATTTTGTTACCTGAAAAACAGCAGCATTGTCTGTGCCTGTCATTGCACCTTCGTTGCTGTCAACCAGAAAATCAAAGTCAAACAAAGTCTGAGGTTCAATATCCAGAGCAATGCAAGCTTTTTCAAGAGTTTTGCAAGAAGGAAAATGCTCACCTGTTTCTATTTTAGAAAGTTGTCTCGGGTGGATACCGATAATGCTGGCAAGGTCTTCTTGAGTAATGCCTTTTGCTTTTCTAATAAGTTTTAAGTTGTGGCCAACGCCGAGTTTGAAGTTTGTCATAAACACGTCCTTTCGTTTTAGTGTATAAGTATTTGAGGTGTAACGTAACGTTGTTTAACGTGAATAAATTTCAAAATTTTCTATTGACTTACGCGTTTTACGACATATCATGTAAAAATGGACAATGTTTAACATTGGATTTGTGTTTTCAAAATAGCGGCGATTCTTTTTAGGCGTACTTTTTGACAAGTTTGTGGAGAAATCGTATTCGGATCAAAAAATGCACTCTAAGACAAAAAAAATTTTTACTTTTCTTGAATTTGATGAAAACGTACAGATGCCTGCGTATATTTATCTCTGTTTAAAAACATGGCAGAAATATTTAAAAAATGATTACAAAATTGTAATTTTAAATAGCAAAAATATTGAAAAATTTATATCAAAGTCTTTATTACCCGATATCTCTAAACTTAAACAGAGATACCCTTTCCCCCGCTTTTGTGATTATATTGCAGCGCTTGTGCTATACGAAAACGGGGGGATTTTTTTAGATGCAGACACAATCATTACCGAAAAGTTTAAAGATGAAGAGGTCTTGTATTACCACTGCGATACGGTTTTGTATTCAAACTCTCTTTTCAATGTGTGTCCCGGGTTTATGAAAGCAAATAAAGGCTCTTTGTTTATGGAAGAGCTTATCAGACGCTACAGGTTTGATACTCATCTGCCAATGGCTTTTGACCCGCATCGCAATTACATAATCAATGATGTCATCAAATATTTTGACAAAGAACACATTACACTGATAGATAGTGAAAAATCAGGTTATTGCATGGAAAAGGCAATGTATGGCGTCTGGGATGATTATTTATATCAAAACTATTATTTTTCTTCACTTGATTCGATAGAAGATTTTTTGAAAACTACAAGAGGTATTACCGCTCTTAGGAACTCGGTTACAAACAAAAGATATAAGGAAATGGATGTTGATGAGTTTTTAAGCATGAATTTTTTGCTGGCAAAAATTTTTAAGGTGATTTTGTAGCAAACTTTGCTAAATATTTTTAGCATTTTTGTAATTGCTCTTTTGATATAGCCTTTGAGCTCTGTAAAGAGTGATGCTGAAATTTTATACTCCTTTTTGTATGAATACACAAAAAGGATAATAATATGTTTAAATTGAGAGCGAGAGAAGAACGCGGAAAAACGCTCACAGACTGGCTGGATAGCTCACATTCTTTTTCTTTTGCACAGTATTTTGACCCGTTTAATATGGGTTTTAGCGACCTTAGGGTTATAAATGATGATATAGTTGCCCCTGACGGCGGTTTTAAGCTCCATCCCCATGCCAATATGGAGATAATAAGCATTATACTTTCAGGAGAACTGGAACATAAGGATTCTATGGGTGTGTCGCAAATCCTTCACCCGGGACATGTTCAGGTAATGAGTGCAGGTTCTGGCATCATGCACAGCGAGTTTAATCCGTCATCTGTCAATTTCTTACATTTTTTACAGATATGGATTTTACCGCACAAAAAGAATTTTGACCCTTCATATTCTTCAAAAGAATTTTCCAAAGACAAAATGCACAACAGGCTCTGCCTGATTGTGTCCGGAAGCGGTGAACGAGGCTCTTTAAAAATCCATCAGGATGCTGAAATTTATCAATGCATTATTGATGCGGATAAAACAGTGTTCTATGATTTGCCAGAAAATAGAAAACAATGGATACAGGTTGCAAAAGGCGCAATAGAAGTTAACTCTAATATCCTGGAAGCAGGAGACGGCATGTCTATTGTGAATGAACATGGCGAGCTTGAGATTACCGGCGTGGACGATGAGTCTAACTTTGTGCTGTTTAATTTAAGAAACCTTACGCTGTAAAAAAGATGACACAGGGGCACCGGATTAGAATATATACACCGCAATGACTGCAAATATAATAAGCGGTATGTTGTAGTGTAAAAATGTCGGGATACAGGTGTCTGTGATATGGTTGTGCTGTCCGTCAGCATTCAATCCGGCAGTAGGGCCAAGGGTTGTGTCAGAAGCCGGCGAGCCGGCATCTCCAAGCGCTGCTGCTGCCGAGAGCAGTATCACTGTGGCCGGTATGCTCAGGCCTATTTTTGCGCAAACAGGCACAAACAATACAGCCAGAATCGGAATTGTACCAAAAGATGTGCCGATTCCCATTGTGATAAAAAGGCCTATGGCAAGCATTATAGTTGCAGCCAGCAGTCTGCTTCCTCCCATAAATACGGATGCTGCCTGAACAAGTGATTCTATTCCGCCTGTTTGCTTCAGCACAAGTGCAAATCCTGCTGCAACAAGCATTACAAAAGCAACATAGCCCATAAGTCCAATGCCTTCATTCATCAACTTGTCCATTTTTTTGTGGTCAATTGCACCTGTACCAAAAATCACTGCCAGCCCGACAAGCGCCCCTAACGGAAGCGAGTTTGTCCACAGCTGCACGCCAAGGGTGGCAAATGCTGCAACAAGTGTCAGATAGTGGCTTTTTGTGAATTTGAGCGACTGCTCTTCATCCTGTATTGCAGTATCTTCGCTTATTTGTATATCTTTATATTCACGCGGTTTTCTGTAAGTGACAAATACGGCAATCAAAAGCCCTGTGAGCATTGCAAGAGCAAGAAACCAGTTTGATTTCCAGATATCGCCTACAGCTATTTGCATTCCGTTTTGTGTGAGGTTGTCTGCAATCAATCCTTGAAAAATCAGCCCGAAACCCGCTGGTATTGCTATATACGGTGTCTTAAGTCCGAACGCAAGAGCACATGCTACTGCGCGTCTATCGATTTTGAGTTTGTTCATAAGGTGCAGCAAAGGCGGAATTAAGATGGGGATAAACGCAATGTGCACGGGTATGAGGTTTTGCGACATCATTGCAATAATTGTAATTATCAAAATCAGCATAAAGGCTCTGCCTTTAATTATATTTGCGATTTTTTTTGCAAGCACAGGAGCCAGCCCCGTATGTGTCATGGCTGCTGCAAAAGCTCCGAGCAGTATATAACTCAGGGCAGTTTCCGAGTTGCCTCCCATTCCCGAGATAAATGTGCTCATTATGTCGCTTATTTTCATATGCGCGCACAGCCCTGCTGCGATGGAAGAAAAAATTATAGCCAAAAGCACGTTTATCCTAAAAACACATAACGCACAAAGTACTACTACAGAAACGATTACGGGGTTAAATAATATATCCATGGTTCTCTCTTTTCCTTGCTCCAATCAGGATAACATGAATATTATGTTTATAATACTTCAAGATTCATTGACTTGGTAATATATAGATTTAATAATTAATTTAATAATTTACTTAATATTTAAAATGAAAGAATAATAAAAATGATAAAGCGTATTTTTTCCCTATTTTTATTGGCTGTAATGACAACCTGTTATACGGTTGCCCCGTTTGCTTCTTCTTTGGCTTATGGCTCCACGGCTGCTGTTTACAGTACATCTGCCGGGTATGAAAACCTTGTGCCAAAGAAGCTCGAAGCCTCAATGAAAGATGCAATTGCCCACATATACGGCAAAGAAAATGTGGATGTAATTTATTGCAACATTGAAAAAATGATAAAAAAGGCCAAATTTGAAAGAAGGCCTGATCTTTATGAAGATGATCTAAAACGCGACTCTGACTGGTACAAAGACGAAGTTGTGTACATGTTTTATCCTGACCAGTTCGGTGTGGACGAATCAGGCAAACCTGCTACTTTTAAAACTCTTATAAACATGCTTGATTACCTCAAGGATTTAGGGGTTACAACGATTTATATCCTGCCGTTCGCCGATTCTCCCATGGGTGATTCGGGTTTTGACGTAAGAAACCCCAAAAACGTACGCGCAGACCTTGGCGGTATGGAAGAGTTTGGCCAGTTTATGGCAGCTGCAAGACAAAAGGGTTTTAAAATCAAAGCAGACCTTATTCTCAACCATTTTTCAGATCAGCATGAGTGGTTTCAGCAGGCGCTTAAAGGAGATATCAACAAGCTCCACTACTTTATTGCAAGAGAAGATATGCCTGAATACCGCCAGTACAAAGATGAAAAACTTGGATACATGGTTGAATATAAGGAAAAAGACGGCACAGTAACAAAAAGACGTCTTATATTTCCTGAAATCACGGATAATCACTACAGAAAAGTGACTATAAAAGGGAAAGATTATTACGTTTACCACACATTTTATCCTTTCCAGCTGGATGTTAATTGGGAAAACCCCAAAGTTCTTTATTACATGCTTGATGCAGTTACTTTCTGGGCGAATATGGGTGTGGATATTTTCAGAATGGATGCTATACCTTATCTTAGCAAAGAGGAAGGAACAAGTGCCGAAAACCAACCAAAAACACATTACGTAATCCAGCTCATAAGCGCGTATCTGCAAACTATTGCGCCTCGCTCTGTTATTCAGGCAGAGGCCTGTCAGCAGCCAAAGAAAATTTTGCCTTACTTTGGTACAGACAGAAAAGTTGAACATAATATTAAAGGAAATATTAAAGAAATCACAAGAACGGATAAGGTGCAGCTTTGCTATCATTTCCCTTATATGCCGGCAATATGGGCATCACTTGTGACAGCAGACAATTCGTATTTTTGGAAAGCATACAAAAATACTCCTCAAATCCCTGATTCTGCTGCGTGGGCAATGTTTTTAAGGGTTCATGACGAGCTTACGCTTGAGATGGTTAATGAAAAAACAAGAGAGCTGCTCTATGACGGGCTTGCGCCAAAAGGTGCTGCCTTTAGAAAAGGCTACGGTGTCTCAGGCAGGCTGGCAAGTTTTCTTGACAAAAACCCTGATCGTATAGGTATGACGTTTTCCATTCTGCTTTCTTTACCCGGTGTGCCGATAATTTATTACGGTGATGAAATCGGTATGCCAAACAACTATGCCAACGCAAAACAAACTGCAAAAAAACGCGAAGCAAAACAAAAAGCTGACAAAAAGAACAAAACAAAAATGCTCAGCTATTTTGACAGCCGTGATATTAACAGAGGCCCGATAAAGCAGAGTGTTTTCTATGACGCAATGAAAAACACCCAAACATATAACCACAAAGTTTATGCAAGGGTGCAAAAGCTTATCAAAATAAGAAAACAATACCCTGTTATGACACGCGGTACATTTACGGAAATAAAAACAGAGTCGCCT
Source organism: Clostridium sp. K4410.MGS-306 (assembly GCA_000980375.1). GTDB lineage: Bacteria > Cyanobacteriota > Vampirovibrionia > Gastranaerophilales > Gastranaerophilaceae > Limenecus > Limenecus avicola. The sequence continues at coordinate 85,998 of LARD01000007.1, forward strand.
GAAGTTTTTGCTTATGTAAGAGAATACAAAGACGATAGAATCGTTGTAATCAACAACCTTTCTGCTGACAAAGAAAAAGCAACGGTTATATTTATCAACGACAACTTTGGCAAAAAAGCAAAAGATGTTTATTTAAAAGACCTTCTGACAGACAAAATGGTACGCGCAAGAGTACAGAACAAAAAACTGACTGTAAAGCTCAACCCGTATGACGCAATGTGGCTTAAACTTTAGTTTTTAAAATGACATAAACAGGGTTGTACGTTAGTGTGACCCTGTCATTTATTCCAAAGCTTTGTCTGTAATATTCATCAAATTTTTTTAGCTTGGACGGTGTCCAGTTTTGTGTTTTTATACCGTTTGTGCCCGAGTATTTTATGTGTTTTAAAACATCTAATGGCGAGTCAAAACAGAGCGTTTGGATGTTTTCTTCAAACTCGGTTATTTCAAATTTGTGAGTACATTTTTGTTTGAGAGTTTCGGTTTTTAAATAGTTTAGAGAAACACCTGTTGTTTCTTTTATCTCTTTAAAATTTTGCTCCCCAAATGTTGTAAAAGCAAAAAATCCTTTGTCCGTAAGGTTTCTGTGTATTTTTAAAAGCAGCTCATCAATGTCTGTTATCCACTGCATTACGGCGTTTGATACTATAAGGTCAAATTTTTCTTCCAAGTTGATTTTTTCGATGTCGCCTGCCATGAATTTTGCGTCGTTGATAATATTTTTTATACAAAATTCTGATTCTTCTATGATATCGTTTGCGCAGTACTCTTTAAAAGATATACGGTTGAGCATATTTTTTGACAAAAACCCTGTGCCTGCTCCGAATTCAAACACCTTGTCAAAAGAGTTTCCGCAGTTTGCGAGTATTTTTTCAATAAGCAAATGCGCCATCTCTTTTTGTATAACAGCAGAGTTGTCATAGGTGTTTATGCTTTTTTGAAATCTGAATTTTACTAAATTTTTGTTTATCATTGTCTATAATAAGTCTTCTAACGAACTATAATTATAAAACGGGAAATGCCCTGTCTCAAGCTCTTTTATTTCAACATTGCTCACATTTCTCCAAAAATTTTGCTGGTTGCGAGTTGGCACGCACCTGTCGTATTTTGCAATATAAATCTTATCAAATTTTATAGACGGCACAGTAAATTGCGGCACATATCTTTTCATGCCCATAAGCTCTTGCGTGCAGCTTTGTGCATTTCTTTTTGGCAGATGGTTTTCAAAGATTTCAAAATGCTCTTTTGCTTTTTCGCCGCCAAATAAACGTTCACGGAATTTCACTACCGTTTGAGAGTCCATTTTTTCTGTCAGCTCAAACTGTCGGATTGGCACGCCAAGTTTGTCGTCTATCGGTATAAGCGTTCCGTTTATTGCTGTTCGCGAGTTCAATTTTACATTGCTTAGGTTTGCAATACTAGACGCATAAACACCGTAAGAAAATGCCAGCAGGTCAACTTTTTTGTATGCTGAAAAATCAAAAACGTCAAACTCTGGTGTTGTGTAGTCGTAAACGTACAAAACATCGGACGTATTATTAAGAATGGAGAACGGATTTTCATCCATTCCCCATCCGCAAAAGAATAAAATTAAGTTTTCGCTGTTGTTTTTTTCTAAATGTATACGCATTTTATACAGCTTTTTTTATTCTGTGTACAACTCTGTCTTTGCCAAGCAAAAGCAGTGTTGCAACCATGTCTGCACCGTGGGTTCTGCCTGTAACTGCAGCTCTTATTGCCCACATTGTTTCTTTGGGTTTTATGCCCTGCTCTTTAAAGTATGTTCTCAAATCAGCGAGCTGCTCGTGGAGCTTTTCTTCGTCATCAAAATCCCATTTGTCCAGCTCATTTTCAATTACATAAGGAAGTACTTTTTTGGCAACTTCGCCGTTAAGAATTTTTTCCTGTACTTCAGGTTCTACTTCCACATCTTTGCCAAAGAAGTATTTTGTGTCATTTGTCAATTCTGAAAGAATTGTAATTGGTTCTCTTGTAATTTCAACGATTTTTTGGAGTTGTTCTTCTGTATACTCGCTCAAATCGTAGCAGGAAAGGTATGGTTTAACGAGCTGCGTCAATTTTGCCAAATCCATTTTCTTGATGTATTGTCCGTTCATCCAGTTGAGCTTGTCGTATTCAAAAATAGAGTTGGATGAAGAAACTTCGCCGATTCTAAAATCTGCTGCGATTTCATCAAGGGTTTTGATTTCCTGCCCGTCAGAAGGTGACCAGCCTAACAAAGCTACAAAGTTTACGAGTGCTTCTGTTAAGTAACCTTTTTCAACAAATTCGGAAACCGCTGTTGCGCCGTGTCTTTTTGAGAGTTTGCTTCTATCCGGTGCCAGAATCATACCGAGGTGGCCGAATTTAGGAATTTCTGCACCCAGTGCTTCGTAAATCATGATTTGTTTTGCAGTGTTTGAGATGTGGTCTTCGCCGCGGATGATGTGAGAAATCTTCATTTCCATATCATCTATTACAACCGCAAAGTTGTATGTGGGTGTGCCGTTTGATTTCATGATTACAAAATCGCCGATTAACGCGTTGTCAAAGTGAAGGTGGCCTTTAACAAGGTCGTCAAAGTTTGTTTCGCCTTCAGGTACATGGAATCTGATTGAAGGTTTTCTGCCTTCGGCTCTTAATTTTTCTTTTTCTTCTTCTGACAAATGTCTGCATTTGCCGGAATATTTGTGAGGTTTTTTATTTTTGATTGATTCTTCTTTTTCTGCATCGAGCTCTTCTTGTGTGCAGAAGCATTCGTATGCATAGCCTGCTTCTATAAGTTTTTGAGCGTATTTTGGGTAGATATCAAATCTGTCTGACTGCTGATAAGGGCCGTAAGGACCGCCAACATCAGGGCCTTCGTCCCAGTTGAGACCGAGAGCTTTTAGGCTGTCATAAATATTATCAATATATGCCTGGCTTGAGCGGTCAAGGTCTGTGTCTTCAATTCTTAAAACGTATTTGCCGTTATTTTTCTTTGCAAACAAATAGTTGAACAGCGCTGTTCTTGCTGTACCTATGTGTAAATTACCGCTCGGGGAAGGGGCAATTCTTACTCTAACTTCGTCCATTACTTTCTCCAATCTTTGTTATTCTGTATATAATTTTACCACTAACAAAATGTCCGAAAAATTTTCGTTATAAGGAGTAAACGACGTTAACGAAAATTTTGAGTGACAATTGAAAAGGTGAGCAGTGGCGGCTCGAAAGCTCGAGGCGGCAGCTGCGACACTAGATTAGAATGTAACGATATGTAAATAAATCGTAAAAAGTTAAGACTTCTCCCTAAAGTTTATTAAACTTTAAGCCGATAACCATGATGTGGAAACAAAAAATTAAACAGGAGAAGATAAGATGACAAACAACATTCATGGAATTGGTATTAACACAAATTCAGTAAATCCTTATGGCAATCAGCCAAAAGGCGGCGAAGCTAAAGCCGAAGAAAAAGAACAACAGGCACCTCAAGCGCAGCCTCAATCAGCACAGGTAAACCCCGGCGATGTACTTGCTTATATGGCACAACAGGCGGTTGTTGTAAACCCCAAAGTTTCAGCACAAAAAACTTATGACGTTTCAAAATATGTTACACCCGAACAGGCACAACGTATTGCAGGCTTTGTAACAAGCTTTGAAGACCAGGTGGCAGAAGGCTTGCTTGCAATCAACAAAGAGTTCGGTGAAAATTCAGGCCTTTCTGAACAGGCAAAATATGAAATTGCAGCCAACATGGTAGGCTAGCATTAAAGATTAAACCCGGTAAATACGCAAATTTCTTCACTTCTCCGATATTTAAAAAGCCTTTAGTCTGGTGACTAAGGGCTTTATTATTGTATAATTTAATTATGTATATACTTGAGCTTATTGCAAAAATCTTTACTGATAAAAAGAACAAATCAAACACAAAAGAACGGCAAAAAAATTTAATGCCGCCCGAAACAGATTATGAAGAAAAATGCAATCATGTTTTCCTTCCGCTGGATTCCACGGGCGAAACTCTTGCCTGCACAAAATGCGGGCTTGTTGTAAAGAACGACCCTTTGCGTGTTAAGCCTAAAAACCCCTTTTTATGATTACGAATGTAAAGATATTTGACTTTTGTGTTTAAATCAAACGGACTTTAAAATATAATACTTATAACTAATATATATTTCATAAGTTCAAGAGGAAGATAACCTTGGCAAGCATTTCAAACGGACATTTAAAGTCCAATATTCAAAATTTCTCCGTCGAAACAGTTAGAAATCTTTTAAATACAGACAACAAAGGTATTGCAAAGCTGTGCGCACAGGTCTCTATGATGCCTAAAAAAGACGAACACGGCCGTACTTATTTTTCAAAAGATGATTTGGAAATACTAAGACGTGTAAAAAATAAAAACGATGAACAACAGGCTAAACAGCCAAAAAGAATGGCACAAAAATCTTATGCCACTGTGCCTGTAAAATCCGTAAGCCCTGTTACACCTATTGCACAGCCTCCGGTTAATCGTCCTGTTAAGGCGCCGGCAGTTGCACAGAGCCCTGCTGTTGACAAAATTTGTACTTCTTTAACAATTCTTGAAGATAATCTGACAGACAAATTTAGTGAAATGCTTGATAAAAAATTGGACGAAAAGCTCGACGGTATGGACGAAGTGGTTGTTGAGCTTGTCAGATGCAAAACAGAAAATGAAACACTCCGCTACAAAATGAACGAATTGAACAAAGAAGTTTATAACCTCAAAAATGAATTGAGCAGATATAAAGCGCTCGGTTTTGGTTTTTATATAAAAAATTCAGGTGATTCTTCTTTAATTTAAAACAGCTCTTTTATGCTTACGCCAAGAGCATTGGCGAGTTTGTAGACTTTAGAAAGCGAAATGTCTTTTTCGGCGCGCTCAATCATTCCGACAAACGAGCCGGAAAAACCTGCTTCGAGTCCCAGATTTTCCTGCGACATATTACGTCGTAATCGCAGATCTCTAACGCGATGGCCGAATTTTATAAAGAAGTCCCTAGACATATTAACATTGTGGCTTCGAAACTGGTAGTTGTCCACAACTGACAGTTGTGGTATAATAACACGCGAAGAACCTAACATACCGAAAAACCTGGCTGTTTTCGGTTACAATTGACCGGTTGCCATCACGGGCACGGTTTAATGATTTATACGTTGTATAAGTTCATCCTGACCTGTTTTTTATAAACAGGTCTGTTTTTATTAAAAAATAATGCTTGATTGTGTTTTAAGTTGTGCGAAAATAATTGTATGAATAATTATGTTTATACACTGGATGGTAAGATTTATATTAATTTAACAAACCTTTGCACAAATGATTGTGTGTTTTGTATCCGCGCAATAAAAGATGATGTTGTCGGTGCAAATCTGTTTTTGGATACAGAGGTGCTTGATATAAACGAGGTAAAAAAACAGCTTGATGGTTTTGAACCTGACAAATACAGCGAGATTATTTTTTGCGGGTATGGTGAGCCTATCTTAAAACTCGATGCATTAAAAGAAATTGCAGCTTATATCAAAGAAAAATATCCTCATATAAAAACCAGAATCAATACAAACGGACATGGCAATCTTATTTACAAACGCAATATTGTACCGGAGCTTAAAGGTATTATAGACAGCGTTTCAATCAGTTTTAACGGAGAGGACAAGGCTGTTTATGATGCAATTTCTTTGCCAAAAATAGAAAATGCTTACGAAGGCATGAAAGACTTTATACAAGAATGTGTACAGCACGGCATTGAAACAACCGCAACTATTGTGACAGGATATAAAAACTATAAAGTAAACCTTGAGGATTGCAAATCGCAAATAGAAGCGCTCGGGGCAAAGTTTAGAGAGCGGCCATGGCTCGATAACGGATATTAGAAGAAGAAAACCATGATAATAGTAAACACTAGCGACAAAGTAAAAGTAAATTTTAAGGGAAAAGTTTTTTTAAAATCAAAAAACATGGAGCCCCAAAAGGTTGAGGTTGTAAAGAGAATAGCAAAAACAATCAAACGGTTTATAAAAGACGAAAAGTTTGATTTGCTTTTTTATTACAAACTAAAAGACGGGCTTGACCCTTTGCATGTTTCGGCTCAAAAAGGGCATAAGCAAAACTTTTTTGTTAAATGTATTGATATTGCAATGCCCGAAGCTGAATATATTGATGACGAACACTACATTGAAATGGCAAAAGGTGCTGTTCAAAGATACAAAGAGTTTTTTCCAAAAGAAGCTAACACTGAAAATATAAACCTGCTTAAACAGGTGAAAAACAAAGCGAAAAATATGTTTACGAAACAAAAAGCCGGTTAAATTAACCCGGCTTTTTTAATATTAATTTATGCTATTGGTTTGAATAAATATTTTGTTCGTAAGATAATTATAGTGATGGATTATAGCAATCGAGTACCAAAAAGAAAGGTGAAAACATGTTAAAAGAACAAATGGACAAAATCATGCGTCCGAAAGCTATTGCTGTTGTCGGTGCATCAACAAAACCAAAAACTATCGGTTCTGAAATCATGCAGCGTCTTAGAGATTACAAATTTAACGGAAAAGTATACCCCGTTAACCCAAAAGGCGGCATGATTGAAGGATTTCAGGCTTATACATCAATTGCGGAAATCCCCGGTGAAGTGGATCTCGCAGTTATCGTTGTTAATGCAAAATTCGTTCTTGATACAATTGACCAGTGCCATGCAAAAGGCATAAAAGGTTTGTGTATCATAACTGCCGGATTTAAAGAAACAGGTGCTGAAGGCGCTGAAGCAGAAAAACAACTTCTTGCAAAAGTAAAAGAATACGGCATGAAATGCGTTGGCCCTAACTGCCTCGGTGTTTTGAATACAAACCCTGAAATCAGCATGGATGCAACTTTTGCGGAATCTCTGCCTGTTGCCGGTGATATCGGTTTTGTTTCTCAATCAGGCGCATTAGGCGGCGGTATCTTAAATATTTTAAAAGACCTTAATTTAGGTTTTGCGCAGTTTATCTCTATCGGCAACCAGGCTGATGTTAATGCTGAAACTGCTCTTGAATACTGGGAAAATGAAGATGATGTTAAACAAATTTTGTTGTACATGGAATCAATTCAAAACCCTGCTAACTTTAGAAAATTAGCTTCAAGAATTACAAAGAAAAAACCTATTCTTGCTTTAAAATCAGGCCGTTCAGCTGCAGGTGCATCTGCTGCTTCTTCTCACACCGGTTCTTTAGCCGGCGCTGACAAAGCTGCTGATGCTCTGCTCAAACAGTGCGGTGTAATAAGAGAATTTTCTTTGAAAAATCTTTTTGCTAACGCAAAAGCATTTTCTAACTGCCCGATTCCAAAAGGCAACCGTGTAGCTATTGTTACTAACTCAGGCGGCCCCGGAATTATGGCAACAGACGCTGTTTGCGAATCAGGCATGCAAATGGCTAAAATCTCTGACAAAACAAAAGAAGAATTAAGAAGCTTCTTACCTTCTGCTGCAAGTGTTAAAAACCCTATCGATATGATTGCATCTGCTCCTATCGAACACTACAAACAAACACTTGAAACTGTTTTGAAAGACCCTGAAGTAGACATGGTTGCAGTAATTTATCTGCCTTTCTTAGGTTTGAAAGATATCGATGTTGCTAAAGCATTGATGGAAATCAAAGCTAAAAACCCTGAAAAACCAATCCTGGGTGTATTCATGACAAAGAGCGAATTCTTTACAGAAATTTCTAACATGGATGTAAATATGCCGTTCTATATGTACGCTGAAGAAGCTGCAGAAGCTATGTCAAGACTTGACAGACAAAGAAAATGGATGGAAAGACCTGAAGGCAAAATGCCTGTTTACGACGTAGACAAAGCTAAAGCTGAAAAAATCATCAAAGGCGCTGTTGCTGAAGGACGTGCTCAATTGACTACATTGGAATCAATCGATGTATTAGACGCATACGGCATCAGAGCTTGCAAATACGGTCTTGCTACCAACGAACAAGAAGTTGTCAACCTCGGTAACTCAATCGGCTATCCTGTTGTTATGAAAATGACTTCAAAAACAACTTCTCACAAAACAGACGTTGGCGGCGTAAGAGTAAACATCCAGTCAGAAGAACAATTAAGAGCTGAATACAAAGACTTAATTGCTAAATTGACTGAAAAAGGCCTCATTGACGGTCTTGAAGGTGTAATCATTCAAGAAATGGTTAAAGGCAACCGCGAAATGGTTTGCGGTATTGCTACAGACCCGCAATACGGTCCGATGATGATGTTCGGCTTAGGCGGTGTGTTCATCGAAACTATGAAAGACGTAACTTTCAGAATTGCTCCTTTAACAGATGTTGATGCTGATGAGATGATTAAATCAGTAAAAGCATACGAATTGTTAAAAGGCGCAAGAGGCACAAAACCTGCTAATATTGAACAAATTCAAGAAACTCTCTTGAGATTGTCTCAAATGGTTAATGACTTCAAATTCATTGATGAATTGGATATCAACCCATTGCTCATCTCTGAAAAAACAGGCGAAGGCATTGCTGTTGACGGACGTATCAAGGTTCGTATTGAAGAAGTTAAAGAATACTTTGGCTGCGGAAGCGAATGCACTTGCTGCAAGTAGTTAATGTAATTTTTTAGATTAAAAGAACAGACCTCTGAATATTTTGGGGGTCTGTTTTTTTACACAAACTGCAATAAAAAAAGAGCTCTTTTTAGAGCTCTTTTGAAATCTTTTAAGATAACTAAAACTATTTGTTTTCGTATCTTTTTTTGAATCTTTCAACTCTACCTTCAGTATCCATAATTTTTTGGTTACCTGTGTAGAACGGATGGCATTTGTTGCAGATTTCAACAGTGATGTTTTCTTCAATAGAACCTGTTTCTATTTCGTTTCCGCAAACGCATTTGATTTTCATTTTTTTATATTCCGGATGAATATCTTGTTTCATTGTTTTCATTCCCTTCTGTAAAAGTTATTTAGTACTACAATTTTAGACTGCTGAAAAATTATTATCAAGTTTTTTTGTGCTAACATTAAAGAAAATGTAATATAAGAGGATTTGCAAACCATGAAAATGTCGAGACTTTTTGTACAAACACTCAGAGAATTCCCCTCCGATGCCGAAGTTATTAGCCATAAACTGCTGGTAAGAGCAGGCTATATAAGAAAACTGGCACAGGGTGTTTATAACTATATGCCTTTGATGTGGAGAGTTTTGAAAAAAGTCGAGAATATTGTAAGAGAAGAAATGGACGCAGCCGGCGCACAGGAAATGCTTATGCCTTTTGTGCAGCCCGAGGAACTCTGGCAGGAATCTGGCAGATGGAACGTTTACGGCAAAGAGCTGATGAGGCTGAAAGACCGCCACGGCCGCGGTATGTGCCTTGGACCGACACACGAAGAGGTTATCACATCAGTTGCCCGTGAAGGCATAAAATCTTATAAACAATTGCCTGTAAATCTCTATCAAATCCAATCAAAATTCCGTGACGAAGTCCGCCCCAGATACGGTCTTTTAAGAGGACGTGAATTCATTATGAAAGATGCTTACAGTTTTGATTCATCTCAAGAAGGGCTGGAAAAATCCTACGCTGATATGGCGAAAGCTTATTACAAAATTTTTGAACGCTGCGGACTCGAAACAAAAGCTGTTCAATCAGATTCTGGAGCTATAGGCGGTGCTGTTTCACATGAATATATGGTTTTAATTGACGATACGGAAAACAATGCCGGTGAAAACGATGTTTTCTTCTGCAAAAATAAAAACTGCGGATACGCTGCAAACGCAAACCATGCTGTTTCAGTACTTGAACCTGCCGAAGTTGACGGAACAAAATATTTCAGCGAATTCAAAAAAGTTGATACACCAAATACTACAACCATTGAAGAGCTGGCAGAGTTTTTGAAAATCCCTCAAACAATAATTTTAAAATCCATGATTTACGTTGCTGACAATAAAATTGTTATGGCATTAATCAGAGCAGACAAAATTTTTGAAGAAACAAAGGTCATGAACGCAGTTGGCGCTAACGAAATCAGAAGTGCTGCACCGGCTGAACTTGAAGCAATCTTTGGTGCGAGCAAAGGATTTGTAGGACCTAAAGATATTGAACAGGTTAAAATCCCCGAAGATTACGAAGGCGACAAAATCACAGTCGTTGCTGACCTTACAGCCAAAGAAATGAAAAACTTTGTAATCGGAGCCAACGAAACAGACAAACACTTTGTGGGTGTAAACCTTTCAGACTTTGCACAACCTATTTTTGCAGATATCAGACTCGTTGAAAAGGGCGAAAAATGCCCCGATTGCGGAGAGCCTTTGTATGTAACAAAAGGTATTGAGGTCGGTAACATTTTCCAGCTCGGAACAAAATATTCTAAAGCAATGAATGCTGTTTATCTTGATGAAAACGGAAAAACACAGCCGTTTATCATGGGCTGTTACGGTATCGGTATTTCAAGAACCGCTGCAGCAGCAGTTGAGCGCCACCATGACGAGCATGGTATCAAATGGCCTGTTTCAATAGCGCCATACCATGTTGATATTGTGCCTGTTAATATTCAAGACCAATTGCAGATGAAAGTTGCAAATGAACTTTACGAAAAGCTCTCTAATGCAGGTGTTGAAGTTGTTTTAGACGACAGAGACGAGCGTGCCGGTGTCAAGTTTAAAGACTCTGAACTTATCGGTTTCCCTTATAGAATCACAGTAGGCAAAACAATTAATGATGGGCTTGTTGAATTCAAAGTAAGAGAAACAGGCGAGTCTGAAACTTTGAAGCCTGAAGAAGCGTTTGAAAAAATTACAGAAATTTTGAAGCCGTATATAAAATAGCTATTTTTTGTAAAATGAGATAAAATCATATAAGTTGTCTGATTTGTAAATGTAGAGTGGAGAGTGCTTATGTGTAATTTGTGTTATTTAAAAAAAATATTACCGGTTTTGCTCGCATTTTGTTTTATTGCAAATGCTTCTTATGCTGCAAAGCAAAAGGACTTGCCAATAGATAAATCTGCCAAAAATGTGGATATTGTTTATATTCACGGTGCGTACGAAACCAGAGATGCTTTCAATGAATCTGTTCAAAATGTGCATGATGATATGATAGAGCAAATTCAAAATGATGAGTTGATGCATAAAAGACTTCTGGACAACGGCAAAAAAAGGATAGCGGAAGAGCCTGTTATATTCTTTTGGGCGGATAAGACCGAAGAAAATTTGAAGACACTGGACAAAGCACTTTCTTATGTAAAAAATGTCGGGTCAAAGATTGCTCAGTTTGGAAGGGAGACTCTTTCTCACACTTTGCATGATGCAATTTGGATTAGCAAACCCGTTAACTCCACACCTTTGCTTAACAATTTAAACGAAACTGTTAAACAGGAAAATGCAAAAGGTAATCAGGTAATTTTATACGGATACAGCGCCGGCAGTCTTCTTGCCTCGCAGTATCTTACGCAAAAGATGCCTATCATCAATATATCCGATATTGTTAAAAACGATGATTCTACCTATGTGGGACGATATTTTGCGCATCAATCCAAAAAACATCAGTTTAAACCCACCTGTATGGATGCGTTAAAAGAAAGCAAAATACTTTTTTATACAGACAACGATGAATTTGTCACAAATCCTGATATTTCTTATCTAAAACGTGAACTGCCTTTGCTTGATGAATATACAGACAAATATTGTTCTCCTAAAGGAGCTGTAGAAGGTTTTGTTGTTTTTGGCACACCGATGACAACGTTTGATTCCTCGGCTTCTCAACAGGGCACGTCTACAAATGCGCTGTTTCAGCTTGCAATGAAATATATTGTTGAAAATGATATTTTCTTTATTGTATTGAATTATGAAAACGATTTTATTGGCATGCCATTAGCCGGAAAACCCAGGTTTGAAGATTTGCAAAAGTCTGATTTCCTTAAAGATACTTTGCCAAACGGCGGGTTTTTGTATGATGCTTCCGGGGTAAAATGCAGAACAAGCATTATCTCTTCGCACATGGCATACTGGTCTAACGGTAAAAGGTTTGCAAAAAATATTGTAAAAAGCTATAACGACGGGTATAAATTCTTTTATTCGGATAAATCCAATCAAGATTTATAATTGTAATATTTTCTTTACTTTAATATCTTGAAACGCCATGGAAAATACTTTTTTATGGTAGAGTGGTTGTGTGTGCCTTTTGGGTGGATACAAAATCGCAAAGACACTGTTTAGTGAAAGGAATTAAGATGAGTAAATTCAATTTGTTAGCATACATTCTGCCTCCGGAGGAAAAAGTTTTTTATACACTGTTTGAAGAAAGCGCGCAAGTTTGTCACGATGTTGCTAATTTGTACAGAGAGATTGTTACAACATCAATGACAGAGGATTATGCAATAAACGCAAAAAGACTTAAGCACAAAAGCAATGACCTGCTAAAAGAAACACTCCACCAGTTGAATGTTACTCTTATTACACCTATTGACCGTGAAGATATTCAGGCAATTGCATCTTTGCTCAACAAAATCACAAAAAGAATTGTTAAAGCCTCGCTCAACCTCAAAGTTTATCGTCTGGAAAACTTTACGGAAAATATGAAAAAACAGGCTGCAACATTGTATCAGGCAACAGAAGAGTTGAAAATCATTATCCACAACTTTAAAAAATCAAGCTCGATTAAAGAAATGACAGAAACTAACCTGAAAATGAAAGAGATTGAATCTCACGGGGATGAAATCCACTATCATGCGATTGACGAGCTTTTTTCGGGTAAATATGATGCGTTGACCGTTATCAAATTGAGAGATATCCACAAAGATATTGAAAATGCGCTCGATGCGTGTTTCTCGGTTTCGGATGCGGTTGTTAATGTTGTTTTAAAACAGAGCTAATATCTAAGGAAGAAAAGATTTATATGACAGTTTCTATAGTATTGTTGGTATTGGTAGTAGTCGGTGCGCTGGTGTTTGAATACATTAACGGTTTTCATGATGCAGCAAACGCGATAGCTACAGTTGTTTCCACAAAAGTTTTGACACCCCGTCAGGCAGTTGTTTACGGTGCAACTCTCGAGTTTACCGGTGCGCTGACAGGTACACACGTTGCAAAAACCATTGGAGCAGGGATTGTTGACCCTTCTACAATTACTCTTCATGTTATATTCTGTGCGCTTTGTGCAGCTATTATATGGAACCTTATCACCTGGTTTTTCGGTTTACCGTCAAGCTCATCTCATGCATTGATAGGCGGGCTTATTGGTGCTGCTGTTGTAAATGCGGGATGGGGCTGCGTAAGGTTTTTGGAACTTGTAGATAAAGTTATTGCACCGATGTTTATGGCGCCTGTTATAGGGTTTGTTACAGGTCTTATTGTGATGGCAATTCTGCTTCGTATTTTTTACAAGGCCAACCCTGACAAAGTTAACAGAAGATTCCGCCGATGTCAGATATTTTCGGCAGGTCTTATGGCATTGAGCCACGGGTCTAACGACGCACAAAAAACAATGGGGATTATTACTCTGGCTTTGCTTGCAGGCGGTATTGTAAAACACAATGCTCAAGGCAGTTTTGATATTCCGATATACGTTATTCTTGCCTGTGCGACAGTAATGAGTTTGGGCGTTATGTCAGGCGGATGGAAGATTATCCGTACAATGGGAAGCAAGATTATCAAGCTCAAGCCCATAAACGGTTTTGCTGCAGAGACGTCAGCTGCTTCTATCATTCTTGCAGCTTCGCACTTTGGTGTACCTTTGAGCACAACACACGTTATTTCTACAGCAATTATGGGTGTTGGTACAACCTACAAAGCTCATGCCGTTAAGTGGGGTGTGATAGGCAACATTGTATGGGCGTGGGTTCTTACAATTCCCATCTGTGTTATAATTTCCGGTACAATCTACTTCCTGTACAGAACATTTATTTTATAATCTATGCGTTATAAATCATAAATGTTTCTTTAAGGAATTCATAGCCTTTTAAGAAGCTTTCTATATCTACCATTTCGTTGGACGAGTGCATGTTGTAAATATCTGCAAGGCCGATAAGATACGGCTTTAGAGTCTGTCCGTGTTTGTTTTTTTCGTGCGCGTAGATATGGGTCTCGGCTCCGGCATGGAAAGATGATACATCGCCTTTTATGCCAATGTTTTCACAGGCTTTGACGCAGATATTCTGGATTGTTTCGTCACCTGATTTTTCAAACGCTTTCATTTTTGATTTCGCAATGAATTCTGCTTTTGCAAGACCTTCGTATTGTTTGTTAAAGTCTTCTACTATTTTTTTGATATCTTCAATAAGCTGATTTTCATTTTGCTCTTCAGAGCTTCTTATTGAATATTTGGCCATTGCTTTTGTGTTGATTATGTTTGTAAGGCAATTGTCAGCAACATATTCAATGTAGCTGTCTTCTTTTATTCCTTTTTGTGCAATCTTTTGGATAACGGGTTCTACGCCACCGCCTATTACGCAGCCTATGTTAATGGAGGTTACCGTTCCGTATTCGTCTCTTTTGTATTCGCCTTGCGGGATTTTTGCAATCAGCTCGCCTATTAGTTTTACTGCGTTTAACCTTGTTTTGTCTCCGATATCAATACCGGAGTGGCCGCCTTTAAAGGTTTCTACTTTCAATGTGCCGTTTGTGTAGCTGGCGCCGGAAATTTGTATCTGGCCCAGTTTGTCAGCGTCAAGGACAAGCACATACTCGGAATCTATTTCATCAAATTTAACGTTGTGTATGCCTGTCATGTTTTGTTCTTCATCTTTTGTAAAAACAAGCTCAAGCCCGCCGTGTTTGATTTCAGGGTGTTTTTTCAAATACATTGCAAGCTGCATTGCACAAGCGACACCGACTTTGTCATCAGAGCCCAGAGTTCTTGTTTTGTCTGTTTCAATGCATTTGCCGTCTTGTGAAATTCTTATATTTACATCGGACGCATCGCCCACAACATCCATGTGAGCGGAGAGAAGCAATGGTTTTTTAGACGGGTCTGTTGCTTCTATTTTTGCTCTTACGTTTTTGAAGTGGTCTTCTTTGGCTTCAATGCCGGAGTTTGTCAGGATTTCTACAATTTTGGCAGACACTTTGTCCTCTTCGCCTGAAGGGGACGGGATTTGTGCTAATGTACAGAACAGGTCAATAAGCTCGTTTTCCTGTCTTAACGATTCAATAGTTTTTTCGGCCATAATAAACTCCTTGGTATATAAAATTGTTAAGATTTAGGGGCGTTTCTGTCTACGCCGATATCTTCTAATGTTTTAATAAAGTTTTCCGCAGCTGCTTTTTGTACTTCGGGGGGCACAACTCTTAAAAGTTCCACTGTTTTTGAAATAACAGGATCTTTGTCGTACCAGCGGTTGCCGTTTATAGGTTTAACCATTTCATAAAATTTGTCTATAGTTTCTTTAGATACTTTTTCTTCTATTTTCGCGAGAAAAATCTCAGCCTGCGCTCTTAATTCATCCTGATAATTGCGCAAAAGCTCAACAACTTCCATTAATACCGGATCATGATCGTACCATCTTTTATATTGAGGCATTTATGTTCCCTTTGCTAAGTTCCATCGAAGCGTTTTGAATTATATTATCGCTTTCATCATTGTATCTTACTATATCTGCACCCAGATTGGCAAATTTTGTTTCAAAAAGCTCATAACCTCTGTCAATGTGGTGAAGAGCTTCTATTTCGCTTTCTCCGTCAGCCATAAGGGCAGCAATGATTAAAGAAGCGCCTGCTCTAAGGTCGCTGGCTTTGAGGTTTGTACCGTTTAATGAATCTACCCCTCTTACAAGTGCGTGGTTTCTTTCCTGATGAATGTCCGCGCCCATTCTGCGAAGCTCAGGCACCTGCATAAACCTGTTTTCGTATAAGCTTTCTGTGATAATGCTCACACCGTCAGCTGTTGTTAACATTGCCATTGCAAGTGACTGCAAGTCTGTTGGAAATCCGGGATATGGCTGGGTTACGATGTTAACGGATTTTAAACGCTGATTGCAGCTTACTTCTATTACTGTGGGTTCAATAAGCTTTATGTTTGCACCCATTTTGATTAATTTTGAATTGTAAAAAGTCAAATGTGAAGGCAAAACATTTTTGATAATCCCTTTGCCCTGTGTGGCAATGATAGCAGCCATGTATGTTCCTGCTTCGATTCTGTCAGGGATTGTTGTGTATTCAATAGGGTGAAGGTCGTTTTGTGTAACACCGTTAATGACAATTTCTGACGTGCCTGCGCCTGAAATATCTGCACCCATTGCGTTTAAGAAGTTTGCAAGGTCAACAATCTCGGGTTCTTGAGCTGCGTTTTGGATTCTTGTTGCGCCTTCGGCCAAAATTGCTGCCAGCATAAGGTTTTCTGTAGCACCGACAGACGGGATATCTAAATAGATGTCTGTGCCGGTGAGCTTGTCGGCTTTGGCGTGTACATAGCCGTTTTCTATTTTGATGGAAGCACCTAGAGCTTCAAGGCCTTTGATGTGGAAATCCACTCTTCTTTCACCTATTGCACAGCCTCCGGGGAGTGCAACTATGGCTTCTTTACATCTTGTGACCAGTGCGCCAAGGATAATAAAAGAGGCTCTCATTTTGCTGACGAGTTCGTATTTAGCAGTGATGCTTGTTATATCTGTAGAATCTATAGATACTGTTTTTGCATTTGTGTCATATTTTGTTTTAACCCCGAGGCCTTCTATTACGCGAAGCATTATGTTTACGTCCGTGAGCTGCGGAACGTTGTGGATAACGGTTTCTCCTTTTGGCAGGATGGCTGCTGCCATCAATTTCAGTACGGCATTTTTTGCTCCGCTTATGGAGACTTCTCCGTGTAATGCCTTTGCGCCTTTTATTTTAAGTTTCTCTGCCAAAATTCCCTCCGGAGTTATACTATTCTACTATCATAATATAACCAACATAATTTGTCGTACATAATTTAATTAATGTAGTTTAAATTTATTAATGAAATCATTCCAGATGAGACATTTTGCCTATTTTTTCCAGATATATGTTTTTTAGATTCCAATCATAATAAGGCACATGTTTCTTTTCTTCTTGCTCTTTTGGTTCCTGTGTTTTTGGTGTTGCTTGTTTTACAACAGGTTTGTTCATCACAGGTTTTAGAAGTTTTGGTTCTTCTTTTTTCTGTGCGGGCAGCACTTCCACTGCCGGTTTTATATTTTTGTCAGTTTCCTTTTTAATTTCTGTTTTTGTCGTAGTCTGAGTTTTTTCCGGTTGAGAATTTAGCTGTTCTATTTGTCTTTCTTTTAGAATTTCCTGTTCTGTCGGAGGCGGCAGTGTATTAGACATGTCGTCTATGTTGTTTCTTATTGAGTCAAACAATCTTTCTTCCTGTTTCTTTACAGGCTTTGTTTGTTTTTTTATCTGTGTCTGTTGTTTGATTTTTTCAGCTTCCTGCCTTTTTTCAATGCGTCTTACGTTTTCGATGTGTTTTTTCTGCATTCTTTGACGCTGATATGTGTTCCATTTTTGTTTTGTGTCTGTTTTAAATTCGTTAAAGTTTTGTTTAACAACTTCTTCATTAACAGCAGGGTAGTGCAGTTTTGTGCCTTCGTTTAAGAATCTGCTTCTCATTTCTATTGCAGTTGGTTCTTTGGGCGGTACAATCCAGGGGTTAACTGTTTTGTCAATGTTCATTGTTACATATTCTGACATTGTTTTTGAGTATTTTTTGATTTTTGCAAGCTGTGCATAGCTTGGTGAAAACTGGGTGATTGCAATATCTGCGTTTTCTGCTTTTAAATCTCTTTGATACAAGTCTTGCCATACAATGCTGTAGGTTCTTTTATCAATCAGAGTAAGCATTGTGGTGAGTCTGTATGTGGGAACAACGGGTTCTGATGCTGATATGCCCCATTTGTTCCACCAGGTTTCTTTCAAAAACTGACTTTGTATATCCAGTCCGCTTGTTACCATCAGGATGTAATCTGCGGGAATATTTGCCGTTACACGTTTCAGGTTTACAAAATCTACGTTGTAGTTGTACTTGTATTCTTTAAAAAACGTGAGGTGATACAAGGGCAGAGTTTTTTGTGTGATTTTTGCCATATTTTCGCCAAGAAGTGGCGCTTTTATTCTTTTTGTTTTATTGAGTTCATTGATGATATCTTCGGCAATAATGTCGGACGCTGCACCGCAAATAATGTAGTTGGTGCCGTTTCTGTGGCCGGAATCTGTTAGTACAAGGACTGTGGGCGGTTTTCTTACAACCGCGGATGCTTGTGTATTAATGCACATCATAACTGTAAATAAAACAAATATTATAGCAATGAGTTTTTTCATACTTTCAAAAATCATACCTATCCCCATTATTTTAATTACATTATCGTTTATTTACATGTGAATTTATATCCCTTAAATATACGATATTTCGCAGTTTAGGGTTAACGAATTACAAATATGTAGTAAAATGTTAATACACAATTTTACAGTGTCACTTGAAAAAGTGAGTAACATGACACTCTGCCGAACAAAACAATCCGGTGAATTGTTTTGTGAGAGGGAAGGGCAGTTTTCGGCAGGTTACGACACTAGATTACAGGTAAAGGATTATGCGCGATAATTTAGAATTATTAAACCTAGCAAAACAGGCTTGTGAAAACGCTTATGTACCTTATTCCAATTTTCACGTAGGTGCGTGTGCGTTATATGATACAGGTAATTATTATCTTGGCTGCAATGTGGAAAATGCCAGCTATGGTTTGTCTTTGTGTGCAGAGAGAAACGCAATGTCAAACGCAGTTGTTGCCGGAGAAAAAGGCAAGCTTATAAAGATAGCAATATTTTCTAAAGACAGAACAAACTGTATGCCTTGCGGCGCTTGCAGACAGTGGATGTCGGAATTTAAAAAAGACAATGATTTGCAAATCATTCTCGAAAGTGAAGATTCCAAATGCGCTGTGTTTACAATAGAAGAGCTTTTGCCATACGGGTTTGAGCTGTAAGGCGGTTTATTCATAATCCCACATATAAATCTGTCCGCAATAGCGACATACAGCGTGGTGGTTCATAAAATTCAGGTCGGGTACAAACGTGTATCCGTCTACTGTTATGACTATGTCTTTGTTTTTATTGTATTCCTGTTTATAATTTTTTGCGCCTTTATAGCCTGGTGCAAACATTAGTTCAAATTTATCTACGGATTTACAGTTTTTGCAGATAAACATTAATCTTCTTCATCCTCAACGTTTTTTCTTTTTCTTGGTTTTGCCTGTTTTTGCGCACGTTCTGCCAATTTGTCGGCAGCAATTTTGCCTGCATAATTTCTTTTATTTATTTCTTTATAAAGCTCTGTGCAGCAGATGCTTCTCAATGGCAGAGTAAAAGCTGTTACAGCAAAAGACACAACCGCTAACACGATGTGCTGTGCAATTGTATAGCTTTTTAGTGTATAAGGAACATGTGCCTGAGCGAGCATTGCATTAAAATCGTTGAGCGGTAAAAGTCTTATGTACTGTTCAACAGGATAAGAGAAAAATCCTGCAAGGTCACCTACTTCAAATCCCCAGCTTATCAGTCCCGGTATAAGCCAGTATGTTGTTATGCCAAGCAAAATTAACAACAGTGACGTTTTTATAAAATTGAATTTTATATAGCTTATGCTTGTTGTGATTGCACGAAATGCACTTTTGTCTTCTTCCAGCGCAAATACTTGAAAACTCAATGAAACAAATACAAAAACTATTGCAAGAAGACCCCACAAAATCGGGAAAGAAAGCACAAGATAAATTACAGTTAGCATTAAAAGAAACAGGATATAAGAGCCTGTTCTTCTTTTTATGAGTTCTGCATGCATTCCTGTGTCTTCGAGTTTGCTTCCTTCTAAAAGGCTGCTTGCCATTGAGTTTAGGGCTGCCATGGCAATAAGGTATTCCCAGAATGCTTTACAGAAAATGAAAAATCCGGGCAGTGTCAACAAAAGCAACATAAGAAACACCAACGGAATGTTATCAAAAACAGGGCTTTTGGTTGTCAGTGTTGATACATGCAGTGTAAAAATATATGAAGCAAAAAATATCAAAGATACCCCTATTATCTGGCCGAAAACAGGGAATGCCATATATTTAAAGAATTTTTCAAAGTTTAAAAAATACAGTTTTACACCGTTAAAAAATATTTTTACTGCACTTATAAACACAGAATCTTTTTTAGCCAAATTACTATCCTTTAATTAGTTTTTGTCTGTTCAAGTTATGTTTATATTAACATGTAAAGTATGGACGAGCAAAATAAAAAAATAACACAATTATTATCAGGTTTTGGCAAGGCAGATTTTGAAAAGGACGTGGATTTGCATATGCATTCGTGCTTTTCAGACGGCAGATTGACGCCAGAGGAGCTTGTTGCGGATGCGCAAAAAAAGAATTACAGATACATTGCAATTGCTGACCACAATACAGTGGATGCTTATAAAAAAACAGAGATATTAAATGCCTCAAAAGTTGAGATTATCACTGCAATAGAGTTTGATTGCTGGTACAAAGGCGTGCTTGTCCACATTCTAGGCTACGGCGTGGATATTTATAATGAAGAGCTTTTGAAGTTGTGCGCAAAAAACAAAAAGGAAACCGAAGCTGATATTGTGCGTCTGCTCAACAGTCGGCACCCTAAGGATGTTATAAAAGCTATTCACTTAGCAGGCGGGGCTGCTGTTCTTGCGCATCCGGCATGCTACTGGGCCTTAAGCCTTGAACATTTTGTTAAAAGTCTAAAAGCACTCGGTTTAGACGGAATAGAGGTCTTTTACCCTTACCGCAGGCACAGGGGGATTATCAAATTTCATAAAGCTTCTACAGTCAAAAAAATCGGCGAAAAATACAACCTGATTATGACAGGCGGTTCAGATTCACACGGTGAGATTGAATCTATAATCTAATTTTAAATCGTGAAATTGAAAAGCTCTGTTATATCAACTTCAAGTGCATCAGCTATTTGTTTTACTGTATAAATTCTTGTATCAGCTTTGCCGTTTTCTATAGTTCCTATATGGCCTCTGTCAATTGAAATTTTTTCAGCAAGTTTTTCTTGAGATAAATTTTTTTCATCTCTTAAAATTCTTATTTTATGTCCGAGTTTCTTAAGAAATTCTACTTTTGTCATAAATAGATTTTATTTGATTGACAGAATAATTATTTTATCTAATTTGACGGAGCCAGGATGATTATGAGGTTGCGGCCTTCCATGGAAGGTTTTTTCTCAATGTTGATGGGCTCGTTTTCAAGGTCTGTAATGAATCTGTTGGCAAGGTCAAAAGCAAGTTCTGTGTGCTGCATTTCACGGCCTCTCAACATGATAACAATTTTAACTTTGTCACCTTGAGCAATAAATTTTTTGATATTTTTAATTCTTACGTTGTAATCGTGTACGTCTATTTTGTATCTGATTTTGATTTCTTTTACTTCGACAGTGTGTTGTTTTTTCTTTGCCTCTTTGGCTTTTTTGTCGAGTTCGTATTTGTATTTGCCGTAGTTCATTATTTTTGCTACAGGCGGGTTCTGGTTTGGAGAAACTACCACAAGGTCCAGGTCTTTTTCATCAGCCATTCTTTGTGCTTCTGCTGTTGAAATCACGCCGAAGTTTTCGCCTTCACTGCCTATTAATCTGACTTCTTTGCATCTGATGTTTCTGTTAATCAGTGCTGAATCTTTGCCGCTTGAAAAATCTCTGCTAATGGTTTGTTCTCCTTTATTACGCTATTATTCAATTATTTTAGTGTGCTAAAGGATGAAATGTCAACAATCATACGGTGTATGCATATAATATTTATTATGTAGTTTTTTGCTGTTGGCGTTCTGGAATAGTTTATATCCTTTGCCGTTCCGAAAAATGCTTCGCATTTTAAGTCACTCTAAAGGACATAAACTATTCCCTTTCTTTACACACTCTATTTGCGCCGCTGCGCGGCGCGCGGCACGCAGTGCCGCAAAAGAAAGCCTGTAAAGTACAAAGTGAAGTATATTCATTTTTCGACGCCTATGGAGCGAAGCGGAGTCGAGCTAGAAAAATTAATATACTTTGCTTTGTACGCATAAACAAAAAACAAGCAAAAAAATTGCGCTAAACTCTTACGTTGTTGATTTCGTTATAAGCGTTTACGAGTCTGTTTCTTAATTGGAGCGCCATTTGCATTGTGAGGTTTGCTTTTTGAGAGGCCAGCATTACTTCATGAACGCTGATATCTCCGCCTGATGCAAATGTTTCGGCTGCTTCGTAAGCAGCGTTTTGTGAAGTGTTTACATCATTCAATCCGTTAGAAAAAGCCTGACCAAATGAATTTGCAAGGTTTTCTACAGCAGAATTGCTTTTGCCTTTTGTCGGGTTTTTCGTGTTGTTTTGCGCTTCGTAGTTTCCCTCTATTTTGTCTATGGGTGATATCCCCATATTTTCAAGCCCCACATTCATTTGAATACCTGTGTTGATAATTGGGCCTTGCGCGACGCTTTGTGCGTCTTGCATTTTGCTGTTTAACACATTATCAAAAGCAGTCATTCCGTTTTTATCAGAGCTGATATTAAACGAATCCATCTGCTGTGAAAATATTTTGTTATAGTTTTGTATTGAGTTGTTTGCTATTTGATTAAACTGCAATTTTTATACTCCCTTAAATTCGTAATGCAGCAGAAATCATACCTTTTGTTGTCTCTGCCGTTGTTACGTTGGCTTCGTATGCTCTTGAGGCCGAAACCATGTTAACCATTTCTTCAACAACGTTGATATTCGGTAATGTCACAAAACCGTCTGCGTCCGCTTCGGGATTTGAAGGGTCATAGATTGTTTTGTAAGGGTCGTTTGACGGTGTGATTTCGGCAACTTCAACGCCCTGTGAAATATTTTTGTCATCGTAAGAAATGCCGCCTTTTAAAGCAATAGTGCCGTTTGTCGGGCTGTAGTAAGCCTCGTGGTGTCCGTCGGGAAACGCCGGTGCATTTGAGCCCAGCCTGTCAGCGTAGATTGCTTTAAAGCTTACACTTTTTTTTATGTAAACCCCGGGTGTACCGTCAGGGTTTCTTGTTGTATTTACGTTTGCGATATTTGAGGCGATGTTGTCCATCATTGTTTTCTGGGCATACATGCCGCTGCCTGAAATATCAAATGCGCTAAAACTCATTTATTATGAACCTCCGCCTCTTACCACATCAAGAAGGTTTGACATAAATCTGCCTTCTATTGTTGCCAGAACATTGTACTGTGAGCCTGTTTTGGCCATTGTCATCATTTCTTCTTCAACGTTTACATTGTTGCCGTTGCCGTAGTCAATCCATCTTGTGTCTTTAATTACTTCCGGTGCGTAGTTGTCTGTGTCCGTGCGTGTCTGCTGGATATACATAAACTGTTCCTGCGGAAGCCTTTGAGCTATGTTAGTCGTGTTAGGATTTGTTGTATAGCCTGCTTTGTAAGGGTCTTTTTGGTAAGCAAGGCTGTTTTGCATTCTCAGATCTCTTCTTACATCATCTTTTGCAATGATTTCTCTCAGCTGGTCTTCAAAGGCCACCTGTTTTCTTTGATAATCAGGAGTCATTGCGTTGGCGGTGTTAGAGGCAATTGCGGTTTGTCTTTTTTGCAGCCCGTCCATGGCTAGTTTGGTAACTTCTATTGCTCGTATGTTAAACAAGTCCATTTTTGCCTCCTTTCTATAGCTTTGGCAGGGATATTACAAAAGTTGTGCTGCCTTTTTCGGAATTTACAAGATTAAGGTCTCCGTATTGTTCTTTCATTGCTTCTTTTGAAATATGAAGCCCCAATCCGCTTCCGGTTGTTTTTGAAGTGTAACCTTCTTCAAATATTTTTTCACACGCATCTTGTTCTATACCGCAGCCATTGTCTGTGATGTAGATTTTTAGCATGTTATCTGCTGTTTCTTCAGTATTGATTTTTATAACGCCTTGAGTTTTTGCTGATTCAATTGAATCAAGAGCGTTGTAAAACAGGTTAATCATTATGTTTAGCAGTTTGTTTTCATCGCACAATACATTTGCGTTAAATTTGTTCGAAACTTCAAATTTTGTGGATGTTGCCATTGCTTTTGCCTGTACAAGCTCAATTGCATTTTGAAGTATTTTTGAGAAATTGTGTGTTTCAAGTTTTGCACCCTGAATGGTTCTCAACTCTGTTAAGAGCTCTCCAATGGCTTGTTTCGACTTTTGTATGCTCAACACAGCATTGGACATGGAATCTTGCAGCTCTTTGTTTGCTACATTTTCGAGTCTTTTTTCCATGATTTTTGAATACAAATCAATGATCGAAAGGTGGTTTTTAATATCGTGTGATATTATTTTGGCCTTTGTAGAAATATATTCGTATTTTTTTGCAATATCATCGCTTTGTCCGAGCAGTCCTGCTTCTGCCTGCGTGAGAGCTGCTTCTTCCACAAAAGAGTCTGCAAAGTTGATAAACTTGTGTACGGATTTGTTCAAAAGTTCGTTGCTTCTGCGCTCCGGAGTGTATTCTTGTGTGTATCTCATCAAATCGATTTTTGAGTTTTCAGAGATAATTCTTATTACATTATTCACATCTCTTGAGTTGAGCAGATAATACAGGCATGAGGTGTCTTTTACTGATTCTGTGGAATAGTCCCACAAAAGGCAAACGGAATATCTTGGTGAGAGCAGCACAAGAAATTCTGTCTCGCCCCAGATATCGTCTCTTTGCAGGTTTTCGCCTTTTGTTGTGTTATCAAAAGAGTAAACCTCTGCGTTTGTGAATTCCAGCCTTTTTAAGACTCCTTCCAGCTCTGTTGAGTCAAAAAGTCTGGTGAGCACAACAGCTTTCTGGGTTTGTGCTTCCAGAAGCGGTTCCAGCGCAAAGCGGAACAAACCTTTGATGGTTTGTTTGTTAACGGGTCTTGTTTGACCCAGATAAATTAAATCTTTTAAAAGATTTTTTTGTCTGAAATTTGCTCCGCCCATTTAATTCTTACCATTATAAAAAGTGTTATTGTTATATAGCTATTTTAACTTTTCTTCTGTTCAAAAATCCGTTGTTCAATGCATACAAAACAGCCTGTGTTCTGTCATTGACCTGTAATTTTTGGAAGATATTGTTTACGTGAGTTTTTACTGTTGTTTCAGAGATAAACAGTTTTTGTGCAACACCTTTGTAGGTTATGCCCTGTGTAAGAAGGTCTAATACTTCTTCTTCTCTTTGAGTCAGATAATTGAGAAGGTTTTCTTCGTCTGCAACGACCTGTGTTTCTTCTTTGAAGGATTTTTGGAAGTATTCGAAAAATCTTGAGGACAAAGTTGCGGGAAGATAAATCTTTCCTGCTGCAACTTCATCTATAGCATAGATAAGCTGAGCAGAGGCCATTGTTTTTAAGATATAGCCTTTTGCACCGATTTTCATTGCTCTGAAAATCAAATCAGGATCATCGTAGCCTGTCAAAGCGATAATACGCACTCCCAAATCCAGTTTTTCAATTTCCGCAATAGCGGTTAAACCGTCTTTTTCAGGCATGTTAATATCCATTAAAACGATTTCCGGACGATACTTCTTAATTAGGCTGATTGCAACACTTGCACTTGTAGCTGTTGCCACTACATCAAAATCGCTTTCAATTTCAATTAACTCTTTGATACCGGAAAGGTGATCATAATTGTCATCCACAATGATGATTCTGGCTTTCTTCTTAAATTCTAGACCTCTTCTCATCTACTCCCCCCAAGATTTTTCTTTTTTTAAGTTTTAAATTCTGTAATAAATTATATTTTTCGTGTGATTATATTATTTACACTCTGTATATTACCTCTAAATGAATGAGTCTCTCATCGACTAGAAGGTCGAAATAGTTGCAATTAACTCTATTCTGAAAGATTTAGGCCATCTGGTCTAGAAAATGCCAAAATATTATGTCCCGTGTGCGTTTACAAAACCTCAAAAAGATAATTTATTAGTATTACTCTAGGTTTCGCGTATACATAGTTTAAATTAGTTAGTATGTATGAAAATTTAAATAAATTGTTTTGTAAATTGCCATATGTTAAAGTAGAAAAAGGAGCAGCCGGATAATCGCGCAATTTGTTTTGTGAGGAAAGTCCGGGCACCCCAGGGCAGACCGCCTGATAACGTCAGGTGCGGGCGACCGTGAGGACAGTGCCACAGAAATGCAGACTGCCGATGGCTTGTGATACAAGCACAGGCGATGGTGCAACGGTGAGGTAAGAGCTCACCGGCAAGGCTGAGAGGTCTTGGCCAGGTAAACCCCGGTTGGGTGCAAGGTTGACTAAAAGGTTAAGGTGACCCGCCGTCTTTTGACAAACCGCTTGAGCTTACGGGCAACCGTGAGTCGAGACAGATGATTATTTAAACAGAACCCGGCTTATGAGCTGCTCCTTTTTTCTCCGTTGCCCTATGCCAATATTTTTAGTAAAATTTTAAAAGATATATTGAAAAAGTGAGTCAATGACGGCTGGAAGGTTCGAGGCGGCAGTGACGACACCGGATTAAAGTGAAAATGTATTACGCGGGGTGAATTTTGAGCAATTTGACTTTAAAGGCAACTGCTGTGGGAAGTCTTCCTCATAAAGATGCTAAAGAAGCAATCGGACTTATTTTTGATACTTTTAAAGAAATACCATTCTGGCCGCAGCTGGCTAATGTTGACAGGCATGAGGATATGACTGTTCAGTATATTCAAGGAATTCCTGGGATAATATACGATGAAAAAAACTGTAAATACTGCTATGATGCCCAGTCTGACAAGTTTTTTGAAGAGCTTGAAGAATTCTTTATGGACTATGAGGCAATCGTAAACGAAAAGGATTTTACAAACCTTGATAAATACGCAATAACAGCACCGTATACAAGTGCGATTCCTTTGTATTTGGAGAAATTTAAACAGGGAAATTACAGCTATGCAAAATGCCACATAATCGGGCCCTTTACATGGGGAACAAGCCTTTGCGGCGAAGACGGGGTGTGTGCCTTTTATGATGAGACATACAGAGAAGTTTTGATTAAAGGCCTTACGCTAAAAGCTGTTTGGC
The DNA here is from genome assembly GCA_000980375.1 of Clostridium sp. K4410.MGS-306. GTDB lineage: Bacteria > Cyanobacteriota > Vampirovibrionia > Gastranaerophilales > Gastranaerophilaceae > Limenecus > Limenecus avicola. The sequence continues at coordinate 112,943 of LARD01000007.1, forward strand.
AGATACAACAGATAAAAAAAGCCAACCCTGACACTAAACCAGTTATGTTTATGGACGAACCTGTTATGTCGCAGTACGGTACATCAGCTTTTATAACTGTAAAAAAAGAAGAGGTTGTTGAAGCATTAAAAGAAATATCTGATATAATCAAAGACTTTGGCGGCTTGTGTGCAGTACACTGTTGCGGCAAGTCTGACTGGTCAGTGCTCATTGAGGCGGGTGTTGATATCATAAACTTTGATGCTTTCTCGTATTCAAAGAGTCTTGGCGCTTATGCAAAAGACATGGAAAAATTCTTAAAATCCGGCGGATATATTGCCTGGGGTATTGTGCCGACTCTTGATAAAGACGCGCTTGAGAAAACGAATTTAGAAGAACTTGAACAAAAATTTGAAAGCGCTGTAGATGACCTTGTGCAAAAATCAAAAGGGAAAATAGAAAGAGACATGATTATAAAACAGAGCTTTTTTACACCATCATGCGGAGCGGGCGGTTTAACTATGGAGCTGGCCAAAAAGGCAATGGTGCTTGTGAATGAGCTTTCAGAGAGTTTAAAACAAAAATACGGGGTAAATTAATGACATTAGCAATTGCAATTACAGGAAAAAGCGGAAGCGGAAAAACAACGATTACAAAGAATTTTGTAAAAGTTTTAAAAGAAACATACCCCGACAAATCCATACTACTTTTTGATAATGATCTTTCAACAGAGCTGGCCCACAGCTACGGCATGGATGTGAGAAACACAATATATGGTATCAGAAGCGGAAAACACGAATATAAAACAGGGATTCCGTCTCGTATGACAAAACAGGAATATATTGAATGGGCGCTTGAGGATATTCTTGTTGAAGTAGAGGAAAATGTTGACCTTATTGTTTCGTGGCTGGTTCCGTCAAAAGACTGTCGCTGTCCTGTCACCGGTTTGATTGCCGACGCTGTGGCAAAGCTTATAAATGGCTATGACATAGTTGTGTTTGATTGCGAGTTTGACCTTAAATATCTTCATCAGCTTGTGGACATCCCCATGGATGTTACGCTCATTGTTGCAAATCCGACAGAAGAATCCATATTTCTTGCTCAGCGTATTGAGGAGTTTTCAGCAAAATATGCTGCAGGCGGCCAAATGGCTCTTGTCTTGAACAATGTTGATAATGAGCAGTATAATAAAATACAGGATTATTTGAGCAAATATTCGCTTGAGGTTCTTGGCGTGATTCCAAAAGACAAGGCACTTTTAGAACACTCTATTGATAAAAACTCAAAAATAGTGGAAGATGCTATTAAGGCACTTTATTTCAGATTGAATCTGCCTCAGGTTAGAAATTAGGAATTAATTATGGCAAAGTTGATAGAAGGAAAAGTTGTTGCACAAAAAATACTGGAGAATTTGTCTGATGAGATTTTGTTTTTAGACAAAAAGCCCTCTCTTGCCGTGATTATTGTAGGTGATGACCCTGCCAGCAAGATATATGTTAATTTAAAAAAGAAAAAAGCACAGGAGCTGGGTATTACATCACAGGTTATAGAAATGAACGCCTCGGTTACAGAGCAGGAGCTTTTGGACAAGATTGATGAGCTCAATAACAATAAAGAGGTTAATGCAATACTCGTGCAGCTGCCTTTGCCTGCGCATATAAATACGCAAAAAGTTATTGAAAAAATCAGCCCGATTAAAGATGTTGATTGTTTTCATCCATACAATATGGGTAAAATTGCCACGGGATTAAAACCCTATGTTTATCCTTGCACGCCAAAAGGTATTATCAGGCTGCTTGAGTATTATGATATAGATATTGCAAGCAAAAACGCAGTTGTTGTCGGACGTTCAAATATTGTGGGACGGCCGGTCGGACAAATGCTTTTGAACAGTAATGCGACTGTTACTTTTTGCCACAGCAAAACAAAAGACCTTGCAAAAATTACCAAAACCGCGGATATTCTGATATGTGCAGCAGGCAGGCTAAACCTGATTACACGCGATATGGTAAAAGAAGGCGCTGTTGTTATTGATGTTGGCATGAACAGAAAAGAAGACGGAAAGCTGGCAGGAGATGTTGATTTCTTCAATGTCGAAACAGTAGCTTCGTACATCACTCCTGTGCCGGGCGGTGTGGGGCCAATGACAATTTGCTCTTTGATGCAAAATACGTTTGACTTGTACAAAATTCAAAATGAGGTATAAAAATATGGCGCAACAATCAGTAGAAAAAAATCCAAATAAAGCACAGCAGTTTTTAGAATACTTTAACAAAGTTATTGTGCCCGAGGCTTCTTCTGTTGAGGGCAAAAGGAATAAAATCATTACATTTTTTAAGGTATGGGGCATTATTGTCACAGGTTGTGCACTTTTGATGGCTATAGCTTGTTTAAACCCCAAACACATTGATTTTGGCGTATTTTTCACTATATTCTTGCCGCCGGTAGTTATTCTGGTTCTTGTGCCGTTGTTTTTTGTAAGAAGCCTTTATGCAATCAGTGCAAAGAAAAAGATTCTGCCAAAACTGCTCTCTTTCTGGGGCGAATTTAATTATGTACCACCTATAAATATTTATACAGCACTTTATGGATGTATTAAAAACAAAACAGGCATTGGCGGTCTGCTGAACGAAATATTTCAGGACAAAAGGTCGGATATTTCTATTGACCACAACATAATGTCTCGTCTTTTGCGCTACGAAAATGTTTCCTTTGACGATAAAATTACAGGCCGTTATGAGGATATTAATCTCGAGCTGGCAGAGTTTCATACCTATTACACAACAAGAGACAGCAAGGGCAACAAAAGCAAACACATAACTTTTAAGGGTGTATGTTTTAGTGCTGTTATGAACAAAAGTTTTAAAGGTATGACCGCTATTTCAACAACCAGCCTGGACAAAAGAAGACTCGATAGAGGCAATAGATTACTGATAGAAGGCGATGTTGATCTTGGTGACTTGTTTGATGCAGGTAAAAAGTTTTTGAAATCAGGTTTTGACAAACAAAAACTTATCCAAAAAACACAGGAGTTTGAAGCTGCCCAGGAAGCTGCTGAATCTGCCCCTAAGTGTCAGGATGTAATGCTTGAAGACCCCGAGTTTAGAGATATGTTCAGTGTCTATTCAAATGACCAGGTCGAAGCAAGATATATCCTGACAACAGCGTTTATGGAAAGATTTAAAAAGATGGAAAAGTCTTTCAATGGTGGAATCAAAGCAATTTTTATCGACAACAAGATTTATATTCTTGTTGATGACAGAAAAAACTGGTTCGAAATTCCGTTTTTCAAATCAGCAACTGATATAAACAACTACAAAGAGTTTATCAACGATTTTACAAAACTGCTTGCTATCATCGAAACACTCAAACTTAATGAGAATATCGGTCTTTAATAAGTCGTTGCAGTAAGTTGAAAATTATAATATAATTTCGGTATACACAATTTTAGGTGAACAAATGGCAAAACATAACGATACAATTCCTATAGAAGTATGTATTTTAACAGTAGACCACGATATAAAAGGGACTGTGCACGTTTCTAAATATACCAACACAAACCGGGAATTGACTGACCTTTTAAATGATAAGGAAAGAAGATTCCTCGCTGTTACCAATGTTGAAATATACCCGAGAAACTCAAACCAGCCTCCAAGAAGATACAACTTCTTAGAAATTCATATGGATTACGTTTTGATGGTTCATCCGTCTTCTCAAGTTGTGTTTAAAGAGTCATCAAAAGCACAGGAAGACATTGCAAGATTCAGAGAGTTAAGAAATAAATTGAGCCAGACAAAACCGTTTTAGGCCTATCGGCTTAATTTTGTGAATTTGGTATGAAAAAATGAAAAAGCCGAAAAAAATATTAATGGTTAACTTTGGCGGCATTGGGGATGAAATCCTGTTTTTGCCTGCTATTTCCAGCTTAAAAAAGGAATTTCCCGACGCTGAAATAACCCTTGCCCTGGAGCCAAGAAGCAAGTCTGTAAAAGATTTGTCTAACCTTATTAATGACGTTATGTGCGTTGATATAAAAGGTAAAGGCGCTAAACATAAATATTGGGAGCTGTTAAAATTCGCCATGAAGGCGCGTGAGGGCAAATTTGATATGGTGTTTTCATCAGGTGCAAATCAGCTCATCCCGCTTTTGTTGTTTTCAACAGGTATAAAACAGCGCTATGGTTACAAGAGTGGTTTTTTGAGCAACTTGCTTTTGACACGCGCAGTTGAGCTCAACAAGAATCAGTATGCGTCTTTTATGTACCATGAGCTTGTTACTCCAGTTACGGACAAAAAAACGCTGTATCCGGAAATTGATGCCGGCGATATTGAAAAAGAGCCCGGCTCTGTGCTTATTCACCCCGGTGTGAGCAAGATGAGCGTTGTGAAAAATATGGTAAAAACCTGGTCTCCGGAAATCTGGGCAGAGCTTGTAAAAAAAGTCCTTGCAAAAGGTAAAAAAGTTTATTTAATAGGCGGCCCAGATGACAAAGAATGTATTGAAAAAATTGTCGAAATAATCGGTGATACGCCTAACTTTGAAAATCTTTACGGCACAACAAAGAATATAATGGACCTTGCGCGTCTTACAAAACGCTCTGAAACGCTTATCTGTTCAGACTCGGCTCCTATGCACATTGGTGTTGGCGTTGGTACAAGAACCCTTGCTCTTTTCGGCCCGACAGATGAAAAAAAACTTATCCCTGATAACGAAAAATTTGTTGCAATAAAAAACAACTGCGACTGCCGTCCGTGCCTTTGGGACAAACGTCAAACAACATGTGACGAGCTAAAGTGTCTCAAAATCGATTTGGACGAAGTTGTTAATCTTGTTTAGTTTTTTTATTAATAAAAAAAAGAACCTCACATTTGTGAGGTTCTTTTTTAGTTTAAGTTTCAATCAAACTATTTTTGGTATAAAACCATACCCATTGTTTCGTTAGCAGGTAATGCTTTTTGAGGGTAAATAGCGATTGTGAAAAGGTCAAAGATTCTTGTTGTAGAAGTAGTGTATCTGTTAGGACCTTTCATACCGTTAACGTCAACTTCAACAACTGAACAAATGTTGCCTTCTGTTGCCTGGTCGTTAGCATTACAATTTGAACTAGGTTGACCCATAGCGCCTCTTTGTTCAGCATAAGTTTTGAACCACATACCGTCAGCAGTATAAAGTTCAGTGTTAGTTTGGTCAGAAGACATAACGTTTAATCTTTGTGTTAACAGATCAAAGAATGCTGTACCGTTATAGTCAGTAGCATCTCTACCGTCTAACGCGTAGTTCAACGTAACTGCCTGGTTGATCATAGAAGTTGCTTTTTTGTAAGCAGCTCTAAATTCTTGTTGAGCGGTAGATTGCATCAATGAAGGAATTGTCATAGCTGCGATTACACCGATAATCATCAATGTAACTAAAACTTCCGCTAAAGTAAAACCTGATTTTTTGTTCATAAGATCCTCTTTCTTTCTTATTTAAAAAGCCTTATTTCATTTAACACTAATTTGTATTATACCTATTAACTATATATCATTCATTATAAAAATGCAATACATTAACAAGGTTAATTACTATATGCCCACAACCATAGGTTGTTAAACATGTTTTAAATTTTTTGGTTTATAATTTACATATGTTTAAATTTGACTTAATTATAGTTGGTTCCGGCCATGCCGGATGTGAAGCCGCCATAAGCGCTGCAAAACTGGGGCTTAAGACCCTTTTGATGACACTAAATCTGGATAATATTGCGCTGATGCCATGCAACCCTGCTGTTGGTGGGCCTGCAAAGTCATGCCTTGTAAGAGAAATTGATGCATTAGGCGGGGTAATGGGTATAGTAACAGATGCCACATATATCCAGATGAAAACACTAAATTCCTCCAGAGGTCCGGCAGTACGTGCGCTAAGAGCGCAGTCGGACAAAAAAGAATACATGACTTTCATGAGACGTTTGATTGAAAGTAATCAAAATATTTCCCTAAAACAGGCAATGGCAACAGAGCTTATTGTTGAAAACGATACAGTAAAAGGCGTTAAAGACGAATTTGGCTTGGAGTATTTGGCTCCGGCTGTTATTTTGACAACCGGTACATCATTGGAGGGTAAATGCTACGTAGGTCTTCAATATGTCAATGCCGGTAGAATGGGCGAACGCGCTGCAACAGGACTCTCTGCTTCTCTTCTTAAAAACGGACTTGAATTGAAGCGTCTTAAAACAGGCACCCCTGCAAGAGTGGATTCGCGTACAATTGATTATTCAAAAATGACGATACAGCCCGGAGATGAAGAGCTAAGATTTTTCTCATTTGAACCAAATCGTCCTGTAAGAAAACAATACCCGTGCTATCTCACAAGAACAACTGAAAAAACGCACGAGATAATAAAAAATAACCTTGATAAATCTCCATTGTATGCCGGACTCATCCACGGAATAGGCCCGAGGTACTGTCCTTCTATTGAGGATAAGGTGGTGAGATTTGCTCATAACCCATCACACCATATTTTTATTGAGCCGGAAGGCAAAGATACTTACGAAATCTATGTACAGGGCTTTTCAACCAGTCTGCCGGCTCATGTTCAGGTAGAAATGCTCAAATCCCTTCCCGGGCTTGAAAATGTTCATATCATCAAACCTGCTTATGCAGTAGAATATGATGCTGTTCCTGCTTTACAGCTTTCGCATTCTTTGATGACAAAAAAAATCAAAGGGCTTTTCTGTGCAGGCCAAATTAACGGTACAAGCGGTTATGAAGAAGCTGCTGCACAGGGGCTTGTTGCAGGCATAAACGCCTATAATTACTTAAATAATAAAGAAATGCTCGAGCTTTCAAGAAGCAACTCCTATATCGGCACATTGATTGATGACCTTGTGACAAAAGATATTCAAGAGCCATACAGAATGCTTACCTCGCGCTCGGAATACAGGCTGCTTCTGCGTCAGGATAACGCAGATGAAAGACTTACGCCAATCGGTTACAAAATGGGCCTGATAAGTGAAGAGCGTTATCAAAGATTCCTGAATAAACAGGAGCAAATTCAAAAAGAAATAGAGCGCATGAAATCGCAAAAAGTTTCACCGACTGATGAGGTAAACAGCATTCTTGCCAAATATGAAGAACACATGGATAAAGGCATGAAGCTTGCAGAGCTGGTTAAACGGCCTAATATAGATTATAAAGTCTTAAAAGAAATCGATGCTCAAACACGTGAGTTGAATCTTTGTCCTGAAATTTATGAAGAAGCTGAAATCAAAATAAAATATGACGGCTATATCAAACGTCAAAACCAGCAGATAGAGACACTTGACCGTCTTGAAAAAATAAAAATACCCGCTGATATAAATTATGATGAAATAAATCACATATCAACGGAAACAAAAGAAAAACTGGCCAAAGTCCGCCCTGCAACACTAGCGCAGGCTTCCAGAATCGGTGGTGTAAAACCTGCCGATATCTCTGTTTTGATGGTAATGCTCAAACATTAATTGAAAAGGTGAATAATCTGATGGAAACGTTGAGTTTTCAGCAGATTATGACACTAGATTAAAAATTAATTATACCTTTGCCAAAAATTCTTCTTTTCTTATTTTTCTGCCGCAGCATTTGTCTTCGTCGCAGTAGCCGAGACGTTCACATTTTGGCACAAGGTAAGGTGCAAGCCATGGCTCTTCTTTGAGCAGCTCTTCGCACATCATTTTTACCATTACTCTTATTTCATATTGAGCACGTGTGCAAAGGCGGATATTTGCAATGTGAATCAACTCCCTGAGATTGAGCGATGCCACCATTGAGCTGGCTGCTGCATTTGGCAGAACAAATCTTGCGTCTTCGGCCGGAATGCCGGCTTCTGTCATTTCAAGGTAAAACTCTGAAACTTTGCCCATGAACTCTTCATATTTTTTAAGAAGCTCAGGATTTTTTTCTATAGTGGGCGGAGTTATATAATCAAACTGTCCTTTTTCTTTGACATATCTTTGTGACTTTTGTGAAAAAGATACATGTCTGTGTCTAACAAACTGGTGTGTGCATGCTCTTGATACGTTAGAAATAGCAAAAGAAACCTGAATATGCTCAATTGTGGAGTAGTGGCCTGATGAGATAACACGTTCTATAAGTTTGAGCATTTTTTCTTCATCAGCTGCATTATCGTAAATATTTACGGGAGAGTCTGCGCTGTAGCAGGTTCTGCATGCTGTGTAAATTGTTTTAAGCATATTTTCCGGTTTTGAAATAAGCTTTACTACCGGTTTGTTATTTTCCATAATTCCCCTATCTTTATTTAATCTTTTTCAACATGATAACATTGTACAAATTTTTTGTAAAAAACATTAATCTTTTTTAATTTATAACCACGCTCATGGTTGACGCACGAGTTTTAAATGCTATGCTGATTGTACGATAAATTTATTTTATTTAGTTTACGCCACCAACTTAAACTGATTAAAATAGAAAAAGGAAAACAAAATGGCAATAAACTTAGCAAAAGAAGAAAAAGAAGTAATCATCAAAAAATTCGGTAAAGACGCTAAAGACTCAGGCTCTGCCGAAGTACAAATCGCTTTGTTAACTCAAAAAATCACTGAATTAACAGAACACTTGAAAATCAACAAAAAAGATTTCCAGGGCAGACGCGGACTTTTGATGATGGTTGGCCAGAGAAAAAGACTTCTTGCTTACGTTAAAAAGCAAGACCTCCAAAAATACAGAGACCTCATCAAAGAACTCGGTATCAGAGGCTAGTCTTACATTTAAAATTCAAAGAGACCTTCCTTTATATATGGAAGGTCTCTTTTTATAGTTTTTTATTAATTTTATTAAAAAGTATAAAAATTCTAAGACTTAAGAATAGTATTTTTCATTTAGATAATAGTTTAATCTGTTAATGGAAGAGTGCCATAAAAATTCGCGAAGCGGCACAAAAAGGGATAAATGCAAAAGAAACAGAAAAAAGGCGGTGAAGCTTATTGTTAAGCATTAACACCGATACACTAAATATATTAATGCAAAAAAATCTGACCACTGCCCAAAATGCAGTGTCCCAAGCATTGGAACGAATGAGTACAGGCTACAAAGTAAACAGCGCCAAAGATGATGCAGCCGGGTTGTATATAGCAACAAGCATGAGGGCTCAAATAAGCGGGCTTAAACAGGCATATAAAAATACTCAAGACGGAATATCCTTTTTAAATACAGGCCTTGGCGCGTTTGAAAATATGACAACAATATTAAACAGGCTTCGAGATTTATCTGTTCAGGCTGCCAATGGAATATATGATACAGATGCAAGAAATGCAATGCAAAAAGAATCAGATGAATTGGTCAAGCAACTGGAACAAATATTAACTTCAACAAATTTTAACGGCCAAAAAATATTCAATTATCCTCCCGGCTCAAGCACCGCAAGAGTTTCCACCTACTCGGGGGGGGGGGGCTGAACCGTTAAAAAATATTCAGCGAGCAGGATTTCGCATTAAAAATGAATCTTTTGCAACAACAAATTCAAACCTCCAAAATACTCTTGCCGCCACTGATGATACAATAGAAGGCTCTATAGAAGTTCAGGGTAACGCTTCTCAAACAGTTATTATTGATGGCGTAGAGTTTTTGGTAAAGAATAAAAATGCAATCTCCCAGTCATTTAGTTATATAAAAAACAAAACAACCGGCGAAATTACAATTAACGCAGGTGCATTTGATATAAAAGGAATTTCCGACGTTGAATATAATCTTATTATAAACGGCTATGGAAATACCGTAACAACAGGCGATAGAGATGACACAATAAGACTAACAGAAGCAGGCAGGTCTACCACTCTTTCAACAAACGGCGGGAATGATAAGGTCTATGACGAGTCTCAAGCCGCAAACATTCGTCTTGGTGCCGGTGATGATTATTACGAAGGATCAAACTATTATAATGCAGTTTATGGTGAGGATGGGGATGATACCTTTGTTATTTCAAAAGCAACGCAGACAATTAAAGGTGGAGCCGGTAATGATAAATTTATATTGAGTGGTGTAATGGGCTCTAGTGTATATTTTTACGGAGACGAAGGGGATGATACTTTTGATTTGACTAATGTTAGTGCATCGTCAAATTTTACAATCGTGGGTGGTGAGGGCACTAATACTGTGATAGGGCAAGTGCCCAAAAACGTTATTGCTGCTGATATTGTTGGCGGTAACGTTTTTTCTTTAGATTTTGCAGCCAATGAAACAAAAGAAATTTTAATTAATGGCATAAAATACACTATTCAAGCTAAATATGACGGTTCATTTGTGTATTATTTGAACGATGATGGCTCAATTGGATTTAACGGTAGATATTTTACTATCTGGGGAGAAGAAAACAAAGCACATAATGTAGATTTAAAAGGCTCTTATTTAACATTCCATGGCGGTAATCTGGCTGATAAAATTGTTCTCAATAGTAAAAGTTGTTCAGTCTATGGTGGAGATGGGGATGATGAAATTATCATAAATCAAGGAGCATTATACGTAAACGGAGAAGGGGGCAATGATCATATTGTCGTAGCTGCATCATTGCAAGCAGATAGTTATGTCTCAGGCGGTGAAGGTGATGATACGATTGATGTTAAAAGCACTGCATATAACCTTCACGGCGGAAGCGGAAACGATGTGTTCAATCTTTTAAATTCTGCTGCTCTTGATTCTATTATTGATTGCGGGGAAGGTGACGACACCGTAAATAACCAGACCTCAAATACCGCCTCTAACATTACTTTAATCGGCGGAGCAGGAACAAATACTCTTAATGGTAAGTTTGATTCTGTAATGATTTCTGGGTTCGGAGATGATGTGTCAGAAGCAAAAGATGTTTCTTTTGCAGCAGGTGAAACAAAAGAAATCACCATTAACGGCAAAAAGTATAAAGTTACGAATACTTCGACAGAAGGAAATACTTTTCAATATTATTACAACCCTCTAACAGACCAAATCACTTTTGGAGGACATAAGTTTGATATTTATGCCCAGGAAGATGTTGAACACGACGTTATATTGAGAACAAATGACGTGAGTTTTCACGGCGGAAGCAAAAACGATAAAATAAGTATTATGCAAAAAGGCAACGACGTCTATGGCCTTGGCGGGGATGACACAATAATTGTTAATGGAACTTCCAGCTGGGTTTCTGCCGGAGATGGCAATGACAAAATCTATTTGGAAGACGCAAGTTCCTGGAGTACTATATACGGTGGCAACGGAGACGATGAAATCTTTCTTAATGCAGTGACTAACGACTCTAATATTAACCTTGAGAGCGGCAATGATACATATCACATAAATTATGCAAGTCCCAAGGCAATTATGAGAGATTATGATGGTGATAATACATATTATGTAAATGTTGACGATATGGTAATAACCTCGGGTGTGGGCAACGATACGTTCATAATAAACGGCTCAAACAACACAATCTTAGGCCAAGGAGGAGATGACTACTACGAAATAAA
>LARD01000002.1 GCA_000980375.1 Clostridium sp. K4410.MGS-306
TGAGAAAAAATTGTTTACCTGTGTTTGATAGGTTTTTGTAAGCATACCGCCATGGCATATTTTATTACTGTCAGAAGAGCTTTTTACAAGAACAATACCCCACATTCTGTTTGAGCAATACGAAACATCATTGCTGCAAGTGCTTGAATTTGAACAGCTTACATTGCCGTATTTTCCATAGCATTTGTAGTCATAAGTATAGGATTTTCCGTTAACAGAAGCGTATTTAAGATTATAAGGTATATCAAAATAAACTTTACCCGGAGGAGAAACATCTCTATCGGCATCAGAACCGCCGTGTTCACCTCCATGGCCTCCGTCGCCGCCTTCTGCAATGATAAAGTTTTTGCTTTCCAGAATACCGCTGTCATTATACATAACACCGATGATTTTAGAATGATTGCCATCAGAAGCCGCATAACCGCTGTTTTTTGTACCGTCTCTTTTTTGACAGCAGCCGCCTTTTGCTCCTTTTTGCATTCTTATTTGCGAAACTTTATCGCTTAAATATAACTTCATTGCTACAACAGCACCTGCTCCGCCGCCTGCTGATCTGTCTTTTTTATCTGTACTGCCGCCGCCATGGCCGCCTCCACCAATAACAAGGAAGTTATACATACCTGGATATTGAACAGCAAAATCACTTGTCCAGGTTTGACTTCTTGTGGAAGCACCCGCTCCGCCGCCGCCTGCTGCAGCTATTGTTATTGCAAAATTACGAGCTGTTGCAGGTACATTAAATTTACAATAATTTGTATTACTGGCGCCCCATGTTTCAGGGTCGGTTTCAGAACCCTGTGCACCACGTGACCAGACAACGTGCTGACCGGCAGAATTTAGCGTGCACATCCATTTTCCATGGTCTGTTTTTTGCCTGTGTTTTTTTGTTATCACGGGTACGGAAGCCAGCACTATAACACACACTATAAGAAGGGTTATAAGCGCCTCTGCAAGTGAAAAACCCCACATTGGTTGTTTTGTTGTTTCAATCTTTTTCATATTATTTCCTAAAATCAATACCTACTGTTCTCATGATAGAAAATTTGAGCACTGATTTCATCCCAACAAAACATAATCCACCGTCACTTACCTTACCTTACCTTACAGAAAAGCTTATGGGCTCTGGGTTTTGGTGTCAAGAAACTCTGTGTTACATATCTTAATAATCAAAATATTCATTAAGTTTTATTTACATTTTTTCTACGTTATTATTTTATTATGATACTTAAAGAATTTTCCGAATTTTTACAGAACAATGAAGATAAGCCCTCTGTCACGCTTTTGTACATATGGCTGAAAATGAAGATAGAAGCGCCCGCAAAAAGCAATGTGGATAGGATTTTGCAAAAAGAAATTTATATTGCAAAAAACAAAGCCGGAAATTCTCTTTTTATTGGCAAATCCCCGTCGGGACGGCGTTTGATGGAGAGTTTATACAATTTTGCTTTGAGTTTTGAACAGCAAAAAATGGCACGCTGGATTCACAAACAAAAGGCTAATGATTTTAAAAATTGTAAAGATATTGATAAATAAGACTTTTGGCATGGTTTCATGCCAATTTTTTGTAATAACATGTAAAACTTGCCTGTTCAAAACCTGTTCAAAACTCAAAAATTTCTGTAGAAAACCTGTAGAATCATTGTTCAAAACTCACGAGTTTTGAACAGGAAAAATTGTTTTACACAAAAATTAAAAAGTTTTGAACATTTTTGAACACGTTTTCTACAGGTTTTGAACATGTTTTTGAACAGGCTTTGTGCTTTATATTGTTTGGTTTATAATAGTTTTATACAGAAATTTGCTTCTTTATTATTATTATTAATTTATTATATTATATATATTAATTAATATATAAATAAGAAAAACATTAAACGGGTACATTCAGAAAAAAATTTATTTGAGAAATCGTCAGGAGATAAAATGGCTAACATGGAATTTACGATAGAAAAAGAATCGCTTCTTACAAATTTAAAAATTGTGGAAAAAACAACAGTTACAAGAGGCATTCAGCCTGTTTTATCAAATATTTTAATCGATGCAGCCCAAGACAACTACATTACCTTTGCTGCAACAGACCTTGATATCAACATCGTGTCAAAAACAATTGCGTCAGTACAAACTCCGGGCAAAATTACTCTTCCTGCCAAAAAACTCTCTGAAATCGTATCAAAATTGAGCAACAAACCCGTTGTTTTTAAACTCAACGAAGAAACAAACGTTGTAAACATCGAATGCGGCAACTCAAAATTTGAACTCATCGGCATTTCAGCAGAAGAATTCCCTGCAACAATTTCAGAAGAAGAATTGAAAGACAAAGAATGCGTTGAAATAGATTTGACTCCGTTTATGAAGTCTATCAAATACACAGCTTTTTCTGCCGCCAACTACGAAAATAGAAACATCATAAGCGGTGTTTACTGCTCTATTTCCGAGCAAGTACTAGAAATGGCAGCAACTGACGGCAACCGTTTAACAAGGATTATTGAAAAAATTACAAACGAAAAAAATGCGGCTATCACTTGCGTAATTCCTTCAAAAACTTTGCAAGAATTCTCAAGAGTAGCGTCTTTCTTAAAAGATTCCCAAAACGAAAAGCTCTGCATGATTATTGAAAAAACAAGAATCATCTTTAAAACAAGCTCAATGATAATGACTTCCAGACTTTTAGAAGGCGAATACCCTCCTTACAAACAGCTTATTCCACAGTCTTGCGAAAAAAATGCAGTTGTAAAAAGGGATGAAATGATCGCAGCTCTAGAAAGAGTAGCCGTTATGGTAAACGAAAGAACAAACATCGTCAAATTTATGTTTGGTGAAAACAACCTGTTCTTAAAAGCAGATACACCGGACGCAGGCCTTGGCGAGGATTCTATCTCGGCTCAATATACGGATGAAGAACTCACAATCGCTTTCAACTACAAATACGTGCTCGATTCTTTAAAAATCATGGAATCTGAACAGGTAAAAATCGGACTCGGCGGAAGCTTGTCTGCTACATTGTTCCGTCCGGACAGCGAAGATGACTACCTTTGCTTGATTATGCCTATCCAGATTAGATAGCAAATGCCAAAATAAATTTTGCTTATGTTATAATCAATCTTGAGATTGTTTGAGAAAGATTTTAAATAATGAAAGTTAGTGTAAAAGTACCTGCTACTACAGCAAATTTAGGACCCGGTTTTGACTGTCTCGGGCTGGCTCTTCCGATTTATAACACAATTACTGTTGAAGAAACCATTATGCCGGGCACGGGTATCGAAATTAATATTATTGACGAAACAAACGAGCAGGACATAATCTCTATCCCCACTGATGAAAACAATATTGTATACAAAGCAATAGAGCTTTTGTACAACTCTATCGGCCAGTCACCGAGCGAGCTTAAAATTACAATAAAAACTCAAATCCCCATAGCGCGCGGGCTCGGCAGCTCTGCGGCTGTTATTGTAGGCGGTTTGATTGCGGCAAACGAGCTTCTTGGCCGTCCTGCTGATGAGGCAGCTTTGCTTTCTATTGCAACAGAAATTGAAAACCATCCTGATAACATTACTCCTGCTGTTGTGGGCGGGTTTGTTGTTTCTTCTCTTGAAGAAGACGGCAGCGTTATCTATTCAAAAATGAATTGGCCGAAAGACTGGAATATAACTGTTTGTATTCCTGATTATGAACTTTCCACAAGCATTGCACGCTCCGTGCTTCCTGCTGAAGTGCCGATGAAGGATGCGATTTTTAACCTCAAACATGTTGCAATGCTTGTTCAGGCTGTTAACACCCACGATGAAAAGCTCATGAAATTGGCTCTTGATGACAGGCTGCATCAGCAATACAGAGAAAAACTTATACCCGGTTTAAAAGAAATAAAAGATGCACTAAAACATGAAGAAAACGTTATGGGTGTTGTAATAAGCGGTGCCGGTCCTTCTGTACTTGTTATTTCTTACGGAAACAATCTCGATAAAATCAGACAGACAGTATCCGATGTTTGGTTGGATTTGAATGTAAAATCAAAAATACTTACTCTTCAGGTAGAATCAAACGGCGCGCAGATTATAGATTAAATTTCGTATTATTTTTCAAATTTTAGCTTTTTTCTTTTTCTTTTATCAGGCTTGTGCAGTGGTTTAAATTCGTTGAAAATTTTTGTCCATCCTAGAGCATCAAGTGGTTTGTTTGCTGTTTGTACATCAGAAAATTTTTCTAAAAGTCTTATGTAGACATTTTCATGTTGTTGTTCAAAATCTTTTATGTCCTGATGATACTGATTTTGTTCAATCACAATAAGCAAATCAAAGTTTGTAGAAACTTCATTGAGTACACTGTAAAGGTTGTTTAAAATATGAATATATTCAGGATTGCTGTTGACATCCAGTGTTATTACAAAAAGTTTTTTGTCTTTACATTTAATTTGTTTTTTAAATTTTTCTTTAAGATAGCCAACCCTGCTTTCTATTTCTTTTTTATCAAGAGCAACTTTATTTGTGTCTAAAATATCATTTTGCTTAAAGTATTTTGGTTTGTTTTTGCTATGGAAACCAAAACCAAACTTGTTGCAGCTCCAGCCTGCTGTTTTGTCGCAAAAAGTGCAGCCTTGAGAAAAAAGATCGTCCGGATTTTTTATGAATTCAATTACTTTGGCAGGGTCTCCGGCCGCTGTCCATAAAAACAGAGAAGACTCAAATATCCCGTGGTATCTGTATGCATTTGATGCAAATTCGCAATTCCTTCCAAGCGGGTATTATCGTTTCGTAATATTTTTTATCTTTTAAAAACAGCCCTTTTATTTTTTCAATAAAACATAATCTTTCTTTTAGGTAGTTTTTTCTTGCCGAAAAAGATAACTTTAATTTAAAAATATAAATAAGATAATATTTGTCTGTTTTTTCAATCCTGAATATATTCATTTTCCAACTTCTCTTTATGTACAAAAAAATTATATCATTTGCCATGTTTTGTACAAGTTGTTAATGTTATTCATCCTTTTGAATCATTGCAAATTTTAATATTTGTATAATGATGATTAAAAATGTATAATAAATGCATATCTAAATTAAAAAAAGGTGGATAAAGATGACAGTATTAGCAGAGAATGAAGGGTTAATAACCCAAATTATCGGGCCTGTAATCGACGTTGAATTTTCAAACGGCAACTTACCCGAAATTTTTGACGCGTTAGAAATTTACACACAGGACGGACAAAAAACCGTTGCCGAGGTTCAACAGCTTCTCGGCGAAAACAAGGTGCGCTCTGTTGCGATGTCTTCTACAGACGGTTTGCAAAGAGGAATGAAGGTTATTAATACCAAAGCTCCTATTTCAATCCCTGTTGGACAGGCTACTTTAGGCAGAATCATGAACGTTCTTGGTGAACCTGTTGACGAAATGGGGCCTGTAGAAACAGAAAACTATCTTCCTATCCACAGACCATCGCCAAAACTCGTTGACCAGAATACAAATGTTGAAATTTTTGAAACAGGTATTAAAGCCATCGACCTTTTGCAGCCTTATCAAAAAGGGGGTAAAATCGGTCTGTTCGGCGGTGCCGGCGTTGGCAAAACAGTTTTGATTATGGAACTTATCCACAACATCGCTCAAGAGCACTCCGGTGTGTCTGTATTCGGCGGTGTAGGCGAAAGAACACGTGAAGGAAACGACCTGTGGAACGAAATGAAAGAGTCAGGCGTTTTAGATAAAGTAGCTCTTATTTACGGCCAGATGAACGAACCGCCGGGAGCCAGAATGAGAGTCGGCCTCTCTGCTTTGACTGCTGCAGAATACTTCCGTGACTTCTCAAAACAAGACGTATTGTTGTTTATTGACAACATTTTCAGATTTGTACAGGCCGGTTCAGAGGTATCTTCACTTCTCGGACGTATGCCTTCTGCTGTTGGTTATCAGCCTACTTTGTCAACAGAAATCGGTGAGCTGCAAGAACGTATCACTTCTACAAAAGACGGCTCAATCACTTCTGTACAGGCTATTTACGTACCTGCTGACGACTTGACTGACCCTGCTCCTGCTACAACGTTCTCCCACCTTGATGCTTCAACAGTATTGTCAAGACAGATTGCATCTCTTGGTATTTATCCTGCTGTTGACCCGCTTGCTTCAAGCTCAAGAGTGTTAGACCCCGTTATTATCGGCGAAGAACACTACGGCGTTGCAAGACAGGTACTTGAAGTACTTCAAAAATACAAAGACCTTCAAGATATCATTGCTATCCTCGGTATGGACGAATTGTCAGAAGAAGACAAAGAAACAGTTAACAGAGCAAGAAAAATCCAAAGATTCCTTTCTCAACCGTTCTTTGTTGCAGAGCAGTTCTCCGGCATACCGGGTAAATATGTAAAACTTGAAGATTCTATCAAAGGCTTTAAAGAAATTCTCGAAGGCAAACACGATGACCTTCCCGAACAGGCTTTCTACATGGTAGGTACAATAGAAGAAGCAATCAAAAAAGCTGAAGATATGAAGGCATAAAAAAATGTCAAAAAAAATAAACCTGAAAATTATAACACACGAAAAAGAAGTCTTTAATGACCGCGTGGACGCTGTTTATTCAAAGAGCGTTGAGGGTGAATTCGGTATTTTACCCGACCACCAGCCTTTCATGGCTGCTCTTGATATCGGTGTTACAAGGGCAGATGTTGAAGGAAAAATGAAACATTTCACCACAATGGGAGGAATTTTTCAATTTAAGGACAACGAAGCTTTGATACTGACAGATTTGGCAGAATGCGGCTCTGACATTGACGTAACCCGTGCAAAATCCGCCAAAGAAAGAGCAGAAGCAAGAATCGGCTCTCACGAGGTTGAAATAGACAACGCCAGAGCACAAATCGCACTTGCAAAAGCCATGGCAAGGCTCAAAGCAGCTACTAAAGATTAATAGGGTTTAAAAAATGACACAGGTAAAATTTACAAAAATGCAAGGTGCCGGCAATGATTTCATTTTGATGGAATACGGTGAATATAAAAAAATCGAAGATAAATTCCCTGAAATTGCAGTAAAACTTTGTGACAGACACTTTGGTATCGGTGCTGACGGCATTTTTGTGCCTGTGGAAAACCCAAAAACTTATTCTGATTTGGAGTGGCTGTTTTATCAGGCAGATGGCTCTACTGCGCAAATGTGCGGCAATGGCATGAGATGTTTTGCTCGTTTTTGTTTTGACAAAAAAATTGTAAACAAAAGAAAATTCACTGTGCATACAGGTGCAGGAAAAATCGTACCCGAAGTCCTTGAAGATTTGAGGGTTAAGGTAAACATGGGCAAACCTATTTTGGAACCCGAAAAAATACCTTTTAAAGGCAGTAAAAACCTCAACTACCCTTTGTGGGACGGGGTTAAAAAATTCACGGTGAACGCTGTAAGCATGGGCAATCCCCACTGCGTTATTTTTGTTAAAGACGACGAGGACAACCACGCTCTTGCAAAAAAATACGGTGACGCTATCGAGCATGACAACCTGTTTCCTGAAAAAACAAATGTAGAGTTTGTAAAAGTAACTTCAAGAGAAGAAATAGATGTTGCCGTATGGGAGCGCGGCTGCGGAATTACTCTGGCTTGCGGTACAGGTGCTTGTGCTTCTGTTGTTGCGGCAATTTTGAACGGACTTTGTGACAACAAGGTAAAAGTTAATCTCCCCGGGGGCTCACTGACTATTGAATGGGCGGGCAATTCACAAAACACTGATTTTGATGTATTAATGACAGGTGAAGCTCAATACGTTTACACGGGTATTATCGAGATTTAATGTCAGCTATTTTAGAAGTCAAAAACTTAAACTTAGGGTTCAATCTGTCTGAAGGGTTCAGTCAGGCAATATATGATGTCAGTTTTTCTTTAAACAAAGGCGAAACCCTCGCCATTGTAGGCGAATCAGGCTGCGGGAAGACAATTTCTACAATGTCTGTATTGCAGCTTTTACCTCAAACAGCGCAAATAAAAAGCGGTGAAATTATTTATAACGGAGAAAATCTGCTTAGTTTCAATCAGAAACAAATGCAAAAAATCAGGGGAAAAAAGATAGCTCTTATCCCGCAAGACCCCATGACCTCGCTCAACCCTCTGTATACAATCGGCAATCAAATGCTCGAAATAATTGAGCTCCACCAGAATGTAAAAGGCAAAGAAGCTTTTAATATTGCAGTAGAGGCTCTTGAGAGGGTAAAAATACCTGATGCAAAAGCAAAAATGAAATCATACCCCCATGAGTTTTCCGGCGGAATGAAACAGCGCGTTATCATTGCAATGGCGCTTGCTTGCAATGCGGAAATTATCATAGCGGACGAACCTACAACAGCGCTGGATGTCACTGTTCAGGCTCAAATTATGGAGATTTTAAGAGACGTTAAAGAAAAATTTAACATGTCTGTAATCCTCATCACGCATGACCTTGGCATAGTTGCCCAAAACGCCGACAAAATAGCCGTAATGTATGCCGGCAGGGTGGTTGAATATGCTCCTGTAGATGAACTTTTTAATGACCCTAAACATCCTTATACAAAGGCTCTTTTAAATGTAATACTCGATATCAATACTGATAAAGTGGAAACAATCGAAGGCCAGCCGCCTTCTGTAACGGATAATATAAAGGGCTGTCCTTTTCATCCAAGGTGCAAATATTGTATGGAAATATGCACACACAAAGAGCCCGAACTAAAAATGACGGGCAGCAATAGAAAAGTAGCGTGTCATTTATATTCGTAATTTGTAAATAAATCTTAACGAAAAACAGAAATATTAAGATATGTAACACAGAGTTTCTTGACACCAAAACCCAGGCCCCGTAAGCTTTTCTGTAAGGTAAGGTAAGTGACGGTGGATTATGTCTTGAGGTAGTGAATTGTTGTTTCAAAATCCATATCATAAAAAAAGACATTAATTATTATGGATTGTGAATGAAAAAGAAAATCAATATCAAAAATGTATTCTCCGGTTTTTCGCTTGCAGAAGCTTTGATTGTGCTGTTGATTGTCGCAATTATTGTAGCAATAAGCGCTCCGTTGATTACAAAGAGAAGAAAATCTCTCAGAGAAAACGCTGTCCACGGCAAATGGGCATGCAAATACATAGACGGAACACTGCACTCTGCAACAGCTGAAAATGTTGATGACCCGCTTCCTGATGACAGTGAGTGGGAAAAAGATTGCAAATTTCCATCAATTGCAAAAAATGTAAAATATCTGTGGGTAGAAGTTTACGGCGGAGGCGGCGGCGGTGCACGCGGTTATGCTACCCCGTGGATAAGCAAAACATACAGCTATGATCTTGGAACTCCCGCCCCAAGAGACGGGGAATACGATATAACAGCCTCTGTTTCAAACAGAGGGTATTCAATGTCCTGGAAAAATGAAAACAATTTGAATGCAGACGGAATATATTATTCCAACGACCCTGATACAAGGACTGTATGCAACGGTAGATACTTTGGAGAATATGAAAAACAAGACGATGTACTTACATATGCAAGCTGTAAAACCTATACTGCAAAAGATGTGTGTATTTATACCGGTGACAGCTCTGCCATAAAAAGAGATGATTGTATCAGCAGTGTCGAACGCGCAGGCACATATTGCTACAGAAATACAGCAGAGCGCCCTCCTTATTATTACAACCTCCCCGCTCTGCTGCTCGCCCAATGCAAGGCTTCCGGTTATGAAAATTGTACTTTCAACCCCAATTCAGTAACATATACAAAAACCAAACAAAAATGCCTGAACACAAGGAGTCTTCCTTATGTTTATTACGGTTCTTCCGCCCCCGGAATTTCAGGAAAAGTGTACCTGAAAGAAGGCGAATACCTCAAATTTAAGGTGGATAATCAGGGCGAATATTATCCTTCCGGAAATTTAGGCGGGTATGAACATTATTCCGCTAATGACGGGGATGATTATGCGCTTTACCACCACAAATCAGAAATCCAAGACGGAGTTATGCATGTGGGCGAAAAACTTGTTGCAAAGATGAGCGGGGGCAAGGCAGGTATTTTTACTGAAACAACCTCAAAATCCTCAAGATGCTGTACAAACTGTGGAAAATTGGACAAATATCCAAACTCATCAAAAACAAGCACTGTGTTCTGTGCAAAAGATGGTGAAAACGGCAAAACTACCTTGAGTGACGATTATAGCTATTTGAAAAAAAATTCGTCGACATCAAAAAGCCAAATGTCTATTTTAAATCAGGATTTTGAATACTACAACGGATGCAGCGGTGCCAACGGCAGTTATAGTGCCAATTTGTTCCCTGCGTCAAGAAACCATAATTATGAAATAAAAGTTGGCAAAGGCGGAAACGGTGCAACCGGCGAGGATGATAACACCGTATCAAAAAGTGCACAAGACGGTGAGGATTCTTACTTTGGATGGATAAGAGGAGCCGGCGGCAAAGGTGCGGGGGATTATTGCAAAACATCAACCGTACAAGAGCAAGAAACTAATATTTACAACTCATCTACAGGCGGCAAAGGCGGTTCTGTTGAGTTTCCCGATGGAAAAATACCACAGAGAAACTATGCTCTGACAATAGAAGAGGACAAATATCCCAACAGCAGATGGACTGTAACAGACGGACAAAACGGTAAGAGCGGAATTATTGTTGTGAGCTGGTAAAAAGGATTTATAATGGTTTTAACACGCAAAAAAACAGCATATACACTGGCAGAAATGCTTATAGTACTTTTGATAATTGCACTCATTGCTATAGGCTCAACACCATTGCTGGTAAAAAAAGGCAAAAAACAAAAAGAAAAGCTCACCCATGGAACATATGCCTGTACTGTTTTTGACGGTGAGGAGTACTTTTTTCATTCTGACAAAAAAAATGATACCATTCCTTATTCAAAAGAGGGCTGGGCTCGCGGCAAATGCGGTACTTCTTTTGTAATGCCTTACAAATCAGGCCTTTTAAATGTAAAACTCACAGGCGGAGGCGGTGCCGGCGGTGATGCTTCTGTAAAATGGGATGATTCTGTTGCTCCTCGTGCTTTTTATGATGACAACACTTATATTGTGTCCACAAGCGGTTATTATGACATTATAGTCTCGGGCTCCAAAGGCAGCAGCTCTTCTGTAACACAGTGGAATGCAACTATTGACGGTAAAGAGCACAACTGTTTTGCAGAAACCGCAAAAGCCGGCGAAACAGCATTTTTCTCTGGAGCTGTTTATCTCAACAAATCAGACAAAATAGATATAAAATTTGAACATGAGTCAATGGGGTCTTTGAATTTAGATTGCTCTTCTCAAATACAAATACCTTCGTCACAAATCGGCCAAAACGGCAAAGATATTGTTATATCAAAAAACTCTTCCACGATACTCAGGGTTGAAGGTTCAAAAGCCGGTTCTTACAGATGCAATTCAGCTAATTTGTGCGCCGGACACTTTGAAGCACGTCAGGGTGACAACGGTTCTGTGACAACATATACGTCTTTTGCAGACAAAGAAGAATCAGTCGGTTCAAACGGTTATGACTACGGTGTTGTAATAATAAAATGGTCTGACAAAAACAATACTCAAAAAGCCTTTTTGCCCAAAGCCGGCTGCGGGGGTACTGCAGGCGAGATAAGATCTGCTCTTTATCCTATTTTGAGGAACAAATTGCCGGAAGTAAAAGTAGGATCAGGCGGTACTTCTCAAAAAGAAGCTCAAGACACTACCTTTGGCTCATTAAGAGCGTCTGCCGGCCGTAACAATGTTGTATGTTCAACAAAAACAGACGACTACAACGGGGTTGAAGGCAAAACTTTCAGCGCTATAGCAGACCTTAACTCAAAAGGCGGTGCGGGCGGAATCTCTGTGCCTACCGAAGAAATAAACGGCTCTGATGCAACAGGTTTTTCATCAGGCGGCGGGGGCGGTGCAATTTATTTTGACACAATCCCTTCTTATGACACATCAAAGTCTTATGAAGACAATCTTGATCCGTTTTTAAACGGTGTACAAAGGTGGAATCAGGGCTCCGGCGGAAAAGGCGGAGAAGGGTTGTTAATTATCACTTGGTAATGGAGTATTAAATGAAAAAAATATTTGAAGAAGGTTTTTCTCTTTCAGAAGCACTTATCTTTTTGTTAATAACCTGTCTTGTTATGATAGCGACAATGCCTCTTATAACAATAAGACACATCAAGCTGCCAGAGAGGGCTCCTCACGGGAAATGGGCCTGTAAGCTGATAAACGGACAAATGTATTCTGCTACGGCAGCCAATGTAAACGCCAAACTTCCTCCTGATGAAAAATGGAAAAAAGGCTGTACTTTTCCCGAGCTGCCGTCTTCTGTTTCGTATGTTATTGTACAGGCAATAGGCGGCGGCGCATCAGGGCGTCAGGGGGATATGACCATAGGCTCTGAAAGCAAAACCGTGGATCTTTTCCCTTCTGATGAAGACAAATCTGTTTATACTGTTGAAGAAACAGGAAAATACAGAATTTACTTCCCCGGAGAATCCGGAAAACGAGGATATCTTACACCGGCTTATTTTGATGTTATGCTCAACGGGTTCAAATACATGTCTTGTGCATTTGATTCTTCTTTGCCCAACAGTGTTGTGCCGTCTGTTACGTTTGATTATGACCTGAAACGAGGCGACAAGCTTGTTTTGGATATCAAAGACAGTGATACACAAAACAAATTTAATAACAGCTCGGAAAATCTTTGTGATTCCTCAAGACCAATTCTCGCTCAATGGGTGGATGAGCACGGCGTATCACACACAGAGCCATACAAGTTTCAATCTGTTGTGCACAAACCCGGAAATAACGGAAAAATCAGAATCCTGTCTTTGCAAGACGGTGCAAACACAAAAAATCTTGTGGAAATTAAAGGCAGCGGAGGCGGTTATTACGCTTCCTCCACGGATTCTTGCAATATTGATTGCTCAAGGCGTTACACTGCACTGTATGACAGAGCCATGTGGAAACTTGAAGACTATATAAACACAAGCTCTGCCGCAGAATTTCAGAAGAGCTTTTCTTCCAACAAAACTGCCAAAATAAGCTCCCAGGGTCATACTCTTAGTTACTATGGCGGCTGCGGCGGCGCTGCAGGGCAGGTTAACACTGTTGTTGTGGAAAAACCTGACAAATCAAATATTGAAATAAAAATCGGAAAAGGCGGCATAAACGGCGGTGACGGTGAGGATACCGTATTTGACTATATTGTTGCATCAGGCGGTATTGGTTGTGCTGATAACGGAGTCAATGCTTCTGTCAACGGAACAGACGGAGGCAGCGCAAACACTATGGCTGCACTCGATTCTGTAGGTGGTAAAGGCGGTGATGGAAAAATAGGTTTGCCTTTGTTGTCTTATACACAAATGAAAGGCAAAGATGCAACAGGTCTGGGTTCCGGTGGCGGAGGCGGGGGAATTGCCTTAAAAATAAATAAACCTATTGAGGAATATCTTAATAATTCACTTATTTATCAGCTTGAAAATTACAAGGAACTTGGTGCAGTTGGCAACGGAGCTTCTGGAGGGGTAATTGTCTCATGGTAAAATTTTTCCAAAAAGCTTTTTCTCTTGCAGAAATGCTCATTGTGCTTGTTATTATCAGTATTGTTGTGGTGTTCACTCTTACTTTGATTAAACCGGATGACTCTGCATTGAGAATACAATATTACAAGGCCTACAACACTGTTGCCACTGCGGCTTATAACATATATGAAAAAGCTCTCACCGAAAATAAAGAAATGTATGAAAACGAGGAATTGTGCTCTTTTTTAAAATACTATATAAACACAAGCAGTAAATATTCCTGTAACCAATCATATGTAGATTTATCGGGTTCTGCGTTTAATAAAGACAATATACAATTTACTGCTTCAAACGGCATGGTTTTTTACATGTCACGCTCTTTTACAACAAATTATTTTCAAAAAGAACAAAAACACAGGATAATATGGGTTGATATAAACGGCAAAAGAAGGCCAAACAGTGCAAAATGGCATGAAAACAAGCCCGCAGACATAGTTGCCTTTGATATAACAGACGGTGGAGAAGTTGTTCCCCTTGGTTATCCAAAAATAGATGTGAGATACATGAGCGCAAACGTTGTTTATTCAGACGAAGAACAAAAACAAGACACCATGTCGTTTTACAAAGCGCAGCGCACAGCATTTGGACAGCAGCAGTATGAATACGAAGTTTTCAGCTACAATTTTGATCAGTCCGATCCCAGATTTGGCACAAGCGTATTGCAAATTGCCCCTCAATTTATCAATAAAGAAAATACACAACAAGCAAAGATTTGCAAAAATGATGATGGTGAGATTTTTCCCCGCTGCAGCCTGGATATTATAAAATAGATGTTATTTTTTTTAGCACCACGGGTATTATTATTTTTGTGATGTCTTTTTAAAATGATGAAAAACCGTTTGTGTATTCAAAAAAAATATGCTAGTCTAGAGACTGTAAAACTAATGGTTTCATAAAATATAAAAAAACACGATATACTCAGTTTATTAAAAGGAGACAAACTATGACAGAAAAACGAGTATGGTTATTTGAAGAAGGCGATGCTTCAATGCGTAATCTTCTGGGCGGTAAGGGTGCAAACCTCGCTGAAATGACTAATTTGGGCTTGCCCGTACCTCCGGGGTTAACAATCACTACAGAAACCTGTATGGATTATATAAACCACGGCAACAAAATGCCTTATGGGGTTATGGACGAAGTTAAAGCAGCTTTGAAAAAAGTTGAAGAAAAAGCCGGCAAAAAATTCGGCGACAGCGAAAACCCTCTTCTTGTTTCAGTACGTTCAGGCGCTAGACTCTCAATGCCCGGCATGATGGAAACAATCCTTAACCTCGGTATGAACGATGAAACCGTTGAAGGCATGATTAAATTGACCAACAACCCTCGTTTTTGTTATGACTCATACAGACGTTTCTTAACAATGTTCGGCTCTGTTGCATGGGACATTGAAAGAATGAAGTTTGAAGAATACATCGACAAAATCAAAAAAGAAAAAGGATATAAACTCGACGTTGAGCTCTCTGCCGATGACTGGAAATCTTTGATTGAACCTTACAAAGCTTTGATTAAAGCAG
This sequence comes from Clostridium sp. K4410.MGS-306, assembly GCA_000980375.1. Taxonomy (GTDB): domain Bacteria; phylum Cyanobacteriota; class Vampirovibrionia; order Gastranaerophilales; family Gastranaerophilaceae; genus Limenecus; species Limenecus avicola. Next base: position 15,053 of record LARD01000002.1, read on the forward strand.
AAACAGGCAAAGACTTCCCTCAAGATCCTTATGTTCAATTGGAAGAAGCTATTGAAGCGGTATTCCGCTCCTGGAATATCCCCCGTGCGGTAGCATATCGAAACCACTACAAAATTGACCACAACTACGGTACAGCCGTAAACGTCCAAACAATGGTCTTCGGTAACATGGGCGATGACTGTGCTACAGGTGTATCTTTCACAAGAAACCCCTCCACAGGCGAAAACAAATTCTATGGCGAATATCTGACAAACGCACAGGGCGAGGACGTTGTTGCAGGTATCAGAACACCTCATCCGATTGCAGACCTCGAAAAAGAAATGCCCGAACAGTACAAACAATACGTTGATATTGCAAAAAAACTTGAAGAAGGCTACAAAGATGTTCAGGATATGGAATTTACAATCGAAAGAGGCAAACTCTACATCCTCCAGACAAGAAACGGTAAAAGAACTGCAAAAGCTTCTGTACGTATAGCTGTAGAAATGGCAGAAGAAGGCATTATTGATAAAGAAAGAGCAATCGAGCTCGTTGACCCGAATCAGCTTTATCAGGTACTCTTGCCTGACTTTGACCCCGCTGCTAAAAAAGAAGCACACAAGATTGCTCAAGGCCTTGCAGCTTCTCCGGGTGCTGCTGTGGGTAAAATCGTTTTTGATACAGAAGAAGCTGCGCAAAGAGGCAGCGCAGGCGAAAAAGTTATCCTCGTGCGTTTGGAAACATGCCCTGATGATATCCACGGTATGATTGCTTCTCAAGGTGTACTTACTTTAAGAGGCGGCATGACTTCTCACGCTGCCGTTGTTGCAAAAGGTATGGGCAAACCATGTGTTGCAGGCTGCGAAGACCTTAAAATCGACCTTAAAAACGGTACATTAACTGACGGAAGCGGCAAAGTCTACCACGAAAACGACATTATCTCGCTTGACGGCGGTACAGGTGAAGTATTTGAAGGCTCTGTACACCTTGTTCCTCCGACATTGGATGACAACTTCAAAAAACTCTTTGAATGGGTTAACGATGTTAAACTCTTGAGCGTACGCGCTAACGCAGACACACCTCAAGACGTTGCAAAAGCTCTTGAAATGGGCGCAGAAGGCGTTGGTCTCTGTAGAACAGAGCACATGTTTATGGATCCAGCCAGATTGCCATGGGTACAAAAGATGATTATTGCAGAAAATACAGAACAAAGAAAAGAAGCTTTAAACCATCTACTGCCTATGCAGTATCAAGACTTCTATGACATGTTCAAGGCTCTTGGCGACAAACCTATGACAATCCGTCTTTTAGACCCGCCGCTTCACGAGTTCTTGCCATCCAAGGAAGAATTGATTGCCACTGTTGCAACCAAAAAAGCGTTGAATCAAGACTATGCAAAAGATGAAGAAATGCTTCACCTTGTTGAAAAAATGTCTGAATCCAACCCGATGATGGGTCTTCGCGGATGCCGTCTGGGTCTTACATTCCCTGAAATCAATGAAATGCAGGTTAGAGCTATCTTCTACGCTGCATGCGACTTGAAAAAAGAAGGTCTTGATGTAAAACCCGAAGTCATGATTCCGCTTGTCGGCCACGTAAACGAGCTTAAAGAAGCAAAAGCTGTAGCAGAACGCGTTGCCAAAGAAGTTATGGCAGAAAAAGGTGTGTCAGTTGATTACATGATTGGTACGATGATTGAAATTCCTCGTGCTGCTTTGACAGCTGACCAGATTGCAGAATATGCCGAGTTCTTCTCATTTGGTACAAACGACCTTACTCAGATGACATTTGGCTATTCAAGAGACGATGCAGAAGGCAAATTCTTGCAAAAATATGTGGATAACAAAATTCTGCCTTCCAATCCGTTCCAAACTCTGGACCAGGAAGGCGTTGGCCAGTTGATGAAAATTGCACTGGACAAAGCCCTAAGCGTCAAACCGCACCTCAAACGCGGTATCTGCGGCGAACACGGCGGCGACCCGGCTTCTGTTAAATTCTGCCACAGAATCGGCTTGAATTATGTATCGTGCTCACCGTTCAGAGTTCCGCAAGCCAGACTTGCTGCTGCTCAAGCGGTAATTGAGTTCAAACACTCAAAAGAAGAAGTCGGTACACTCGGCTGTAAATAATCAATTTCTTTTAAAATTAAAAGACCTGAGATTTATTTCTCAGGTCTTTTTTTATTTAATTAATTCAATATTTCATCAAGCTTTTTTGTTTTGTAAAGGTGTTCCAAATCGTCGTATCCGCCAACATAATTGTCGTTAATTATTATTTGCGGAACAGTTGAAATGCATGGCTGGTTGTATTTTTGGCTCAAATTTGCGCACATTTCATCAAAATTTTCATCGCAGTTGATTTCTTCAAATTCGATATTTAACATTTGCAGCAGCCTTTTTGCTTTTACGCAATAAGGGCATGTGGCTGATGTGTAGACAATTGCTTTATTCATAAAAACTCCTTATTTTAATCTTACAAAGCTATCATAATCTCTCTTTCACAAATAAACAATATCCCACAGGAGTATTAAAGGTTTATTGAAAAAGAGCGTAAATTAATAGTATAATTGTTTTTGTCACGGGGGAGTTCAATAAAAAATGTCCGAAGAAATCATACAAAACAAAGTTGATATAATAGTTGTCGGAGCTGGTCCGGCCGGTGTCAGTGCGGCAATTACGGCAGCAAGAGGCGGAAAAAAAGTTGTGCTTGTTGAACGTGCTCCTTATGCGGGTGCAAAAAACATGTATGGCGGGGTAATCTACTCTCACGCAGCGCAGGAGATTTTTCCCAACTATAAAGAAGCACCTGTTGAAAGATATATTTCAAAACACAATTATGTCTTGCTCTCAGATGAAGACTCCACGGAAATTTCATATAAAAACCCGTCTCACAAAGAGTGCGCTTTTGTTGCAATACGTGCAAAATGGGATAAATGGTGTGTACAAGAGGCTGTTAAAGAGGGCGTTTATTTTGCACCCGACACCCTTGTAAAAGAGCTTATTGTAAAAGATGGCAAAGTTGTTGGTATCACAACGGATGTAGAGGATTTTTACGCAGATGTTGTGATAATTGCCGACGGCGTAAACTCTCTTCTGGCAAGACAAATAGGCCTTAGAGAAGACATAAAGCCCAAAAACGTTGCCCTTGCCGTAAAAGAGGTAATCAGACTTGCGCCTGAGGTTATAGAAAAAAGATTTTCCTTAAAAGAAGGCACAGGCTGCGCCATGGAACTTGTCGGGGGGCCGCTTGCACAAATGTTTGGCATGGGTATTGTTTATACAAACAAAGATTCTGTCGCAGTAGGCATAGGGGTATCTCTCGAGGACTTGAAAACACGCAAAGTCAAACCCTATGAGCTTTTAGACGCTGTAAAAAAACATCCTTTTGTTGCAGAAATCATAGAAGGCGGCGAGTTGTTGGAATATTCCGCTCACCTCATACCCGAAGGCGGGTACAAAGCCGTGCCGAAACTCTATACTGACGGGGCAATGGTGGCAGGCGACGCAGCGGGGCTTGTTAACAATGTGCATTTTGAGGGCACGAATCTTGCTATGATTAGCGGAAAACTTGCTGCACAAGCAGCTCTCGAGGCGTTTGAACGCGGTGATTTTTCTTCAAATACCCTTTGTTTGTACAAAAAGATGCTCGAAAACAGCTTTGTTTTAAAAGATTTGAAAACCTACAAAGACGTTGTGCACACCCTATCCGGCCGTGCGGGTTCGTTTTTGACATACTACCCCGCCAAAGTCAATGAATTTTTCAGCATCTTCACCTGTGCTGACGGGGTGCCCAAAAAAGGTAATTTCCAAAAATTCACAAAAGAATTTTTTACAAAACGCAGCCTGTCAGAGCTTTTTAAAGACGCAATTGCTGGCATAAAAATAGTATTCGGGATATTAAAATAATGGACAAAAAAATCGAAGACAAACTCTATACACTAAAATACAAAACAGACTCAAAATGCCACCTTGAGCCCGAGCAATCAAAATGCTTGCAATGTTTGGACAAAACCTGTACAATAATATGTCCGGCAAACGTATACAGCTACAGCGAGACGGATAAAAAGCTCACCGTAAGCTACGAAAAATGTCTGGAGTGCGGCGCTTGCAGAATTGCTTGCAAAAACATAAAATGGACCTACCCCAAAAGCGGCAAAGGGGTAATATACAAAAAATCGTGATACAGCCTAAGGAGTGAGGTATGAAAGAAGAATACAGCGAAAACTACCGCAGATGGTATGACAAAGACCCTATCTTGTCTAAATCAATGAGCACACTGGAAAAATCTGACGACGAAACCCAGATAAAAGTTGCGCTCAATTTGATTAAAATCATCATAGAGCACAACATCTCTGAACACACTTTCACAAGCGTTGAAGACATGATGACTTCTGTTGAAGAGGGCCTTGTGGAAAAAGGCAAAAGCAGATGGTATGATCTTGATACAACAGTGAGAACAGCCATCAACATGCTGGAAAACAGCCCTGTGCCTGTTCAAAAAGCGGTTGCCAAAGAAATGGCAAAAATGGTTGTCGACAAAATTAAAGAAGACAAAGACGAACAAGACGACGACGAAGAAGTATAATCTTGGAAAAAGTTTGGAAAATAAAAGAGCATAAAGACATCCCGCAGGAAATTATAAACGTTGCGGGGAGCGGGCTTCTTGCACAATTGCTTGTGCAAAGGGGCATTGATTCCGTGCAAAAAATTACGGATTTTCTCAATCCTTCTCAAATGAAGATTACCTCGCCTTTTGTTTTTTGCGATATGCAAAAATCCGTGGATAGAATTTTTGACGCAATAGAAAAACAGGAAAAAATAATAATCTACGGAGACTTTGACTGTGACGGCGTTACATCGACCTCTCTTCTTTATAAAACGCTTACACATCTAGGAGCGAATGTTGACTATTACATCCCTAACCGTGAAAACGAAAACCACGGGCTCAATACAAAAGCGCTTGTCAAGCTCATTGCAAAACAAAGAGCAAAACTCATTATCACTGTAGATTGCGGGGTTAGCGACGTTGAGCAGGTGGCTTTTGCAAACGGGTTTAAGGTAGATGTAATCATCACAGACCACCACGAGGCACCTTCGGTTCTGCCGGAAGCTTATGCTATTATCAACCCGAAAGCTGTCAATGCTCTTGATAAAGACCTTAATGTCGAGCAAATCAATGCACTCAATGAGCTGGCCGGCGTGGGAGTTGCGTTTAAGCTTGCGTGCGCGCTTCTTGAAACAAAAAAAGATTATGACTTTGCAAACAACCTTCTGCCGTTTGTTGCAGTGGGCACAATTGCAGACGTGGTGCCGATTCTATACGAAAACCGCTCTTTTGTGTATGCCGGATTGAAGCTCATTGAATCAGGCATTCATTACGGTTTGACAAAACTGCTGGAATCAGGCGGTTATGAGATTAAAAACGGGGTAACATCAGAAAATATTGCCTTTGGAGTTGCACCGAGAATCAATGCCGCAGGCCGTCTGGACACTGTGGAGCCGGCTGTAAAACTTTTGATTTCCGACAACAAATCAGAAATTGACCTGTGCGTGGACGAGTTGAACAATTTTAACCGCATACGTCAGGATATATGCGAGGATATTTTTAACGAAGCTGTTGAGATGATACAAAACGAACCCCCGCAAGATGCGATTGTGCTTTATAAAAAGGGCTGGCACATTGGCATAATCGGGATTGTGGCGTCAAAGCTCGTTGAAAAATTCTATAAACCCGTTTTTCTTATGACTTTGGATGAGAACACAGGTTTTGTGCGCTGCTCTTCAAGAAGCATTCCAGAAGTGCACATCAGAAACGTTATTGCCGATAACGAAAGCCTTTTCGAATACTTTGGCGGCCACTCGCAGGCTGCAGGGCTTGTTTTTGACCCCAAAAAATCACCGTTTGAAAAAGTTAAGTCTGCGCTTATAGAGTCCACAAAACAGCAGGCAGAGGGAAAAGAGCTTGTACCGCGTGTTAATATTGACCTTGAGCTTGACGGCACGGATATTGGTGTTGAGTTAATCGACACAATAAAACAGCTCGAGCCTTTTGGCGAAGGCAACAAGACCCCTGTTTTTGCAGTAAAAAACCTTGTGCTCAGCAGCTTTAAAACAATGGGGCAAAAAAATAACCACCTTAAAATATTTTGCGAAAGCTCTGACGGCAGGCCGTTTGAGTGCGTTTACTGGAACCATGACAGCCTGAATATCCCGCAGGGCAAAGAGTTTGATGTTGTGTTTTATCCAAAGCTCAATGTTTTTAACAGAATTACAACAATACAGCTCGATGTGCAGGATGTAAAATCAGAGTTTGTTGTAAAAGACGAAAAGTCTGACTTCAAACTCTATGACCATCGCAAAAAAACAAATATTTTCCGCCAGATTTGCGATTACCTTTTGACAACAAAAGTTTCTACAGAGATTTTTGCGCAGAGCAAACCAATCTGCGATACGCTCAAGACCTACAAAGAGATTGCACCAAAAATCAGGTCAAGAAAAAATCTCTCTAAATGCGCGCAGATTATGTTTTTTGACTACCCTACGAGCGAAGCTGCCATGCAGAATTTGATTAAAAAATCAGGCGCAAGAGTTTTGCACTTTATGAACTACAACAACCGCAAAATTGACGCGCAGGAGCTTGTTAAGAATATCTCCGGCATGCTCAAATACGTGTGCACAAACAAAAACGGCGAGGTGAATCTCAATGATATTTCGGATTTTCTTGCTGTGTCTGACGAAGTGACAGAGCTGTGCTTTGACATGCTCGAGGAATTAGGGATGTTCGAGGTTGTTGAAAAAAATGCAGACAAATACAAAATAATGTTTTGTTCAGCGGTTGAGCTGTCCAGGATAAAAGAATTTGAAATGTACGAGGAGCTCGAAACAGAGCTTGCAAAAATCTATGACTACCGCCAGAAACTCTGCACCATGCCCCTTGAGGAGCTTATTTTATAAATTATTTGTTACAAAAATAAATATTTATTAGATTTATGAAACAAATAAAAATTTATACGGTCTAATTGTGTACCCATTGAAAAAGTGAGTCGGAGACGAAACTGGATTAAATTGGTTGAGGAAAGGTTAGCAAGGTATCCGATATAAAAATACGGGTGCTTTATGGTATTATATTGTTGACCTGACGAAAGTAGGGAAAAAGAGGTAGAATTTTGAAAATTAACTTAAAAAAATACGGTCTTACAGCATTTGCGCTTCTGGTGATTTTTGTTGCAAGTGCTATAACCACATCCGGCGGGGTGTTCGCATCTTCTCCGCAGCAGTTGTATGATCAGGTGTGGAAACTCATTAACTCAAAATACGTTGACCATACAAACAACCAGCAGGACTGGAAAAGATGGAAAAACAAGTATGACAAGGTTATTAATACAGACGAGGATGCATATGTCGCAATCCAGACAATGCTGGCCAGCCTTAACGACCCTTATACAAAATTTCTTGACCCCAAAGAGTTTGAAGACGAAACAAGCTCTATCAAAGGTTCTTTAAAAGGTATTGGTGTGCAAATCGGCCTTAGAGAAGGCAAACTCGTAATTATTGCTCCTATCGAAGACACTCCCGGAGAAAAAGCAGGACTTCTGGCCGAAGACGAAATTCTTGAAATCGACGGCAAATCTACAAAAGGTATTACAATTGATAAAGCCGCAGACCAGATTAGAGGCGAAGAGGGCACTTATGTAACCCTTTTGATTAAGAGAAAAAATCAGGAAAACAAACTATACAAAATCCAGCGTGCGGAAATAGAGATTAAATCCGTTTCTACAAAAACACCTGAAAAAGCACAACTGGACGACTGTGTGGGTTATATCAGACTCAGCTCTTTTATCAGCAAAAACGCAACAACAGAGTTTGAAAACGCACTTAACCAGTACAAAAACAAAAAAGGTTTTATCATAGACCTTCGCTCAAACCCGGGCGGACTCTTGAGCAACGCGATTTTGATATCTGATATGTTCCTTGACGGCGGAATCATCGTGAGCACGGTTGACCGCGACGGTTACAAAGAAACAACCAGAGCTACAAAAAGATATGTAACGGACAAACCGATTGTTATCCTTATCAACAAAGGCTCTGCGTCAGCAAGCGAGATTTTCTCGGGCGCAATGAAAGACAACAAACGCGCATTACTGGTGGGTGAAAACACCTTTGGCAAAGGGCTTGTGCAGGAAGTTAACAAACTCATGGGCGGCTCCGGTGCAAATATTACAATCCAAAAATACCTGACACCAAACGGTACAGACATCAACAAAAAAGGTATTGCACCTGATGTGACGGTTGAGTTGACCGAAGAAAACATCAAAGCCAAAGACGATGTTCAGCTCAAAAAAGCAAACGAACTTCTTGTAAAAATGATACAAAACCAGTCAGTTTGTTCAAAATAAAAGTAATCACACAAAAACCCCTTCACAACAGTGAGGGGGTTTTGATTATCTACACATGTAACAATTTTAAGTGTAATCATTACAATCGTTTGTAAAATACGGACTATTATATTATAATGTTAGAGCTTAAAGCGAAAACGCTTTGTGCATTAGATTAGAGACTTACTGGAATCAAGGAAAGAATGGCTTTAACCTTTCAAGAATTAATTTTAAACTTATCAAAATTTTGGTCCGATTACGGATGTATAATTCAGCAGCCTTATGACATAGAAAAAGGCGCTTCTACAATGAACCCCGCAACATTCTTGCGTTCACTGGGGCCGGAACCCTGGAATACCGCAATGGTAGAGCCATGCCGTCGCCCGACAGACGCACGTTACGGCGAAAATCCTAACAGGCTGGGTCATTATTTTCAATATCAGGTTATTTTAAAACCCTCTCCCGACAACGCGCAGGAACTTTATCTAAAAAGTTTGGAAGCAATGGGCATTGACCTTTCTCAGCACGATGTAAGATTTGTTGAAGACAACTGGGAATCACCTACCCTAGGCGCTGCCGGTGTGGGCTGGGAAGTATGGCTGGATGGAATGGAAATCACCCAGTTTACGTATTTTCAACAGGTGGGCGGTTTGGAAATAAAACCCGTTGCGCTTGAGTTGACTTACGGGCTTGAAAGAATCGCTATGTATCTTCAAAACGTAAACTCTGTTTACGATGTTATGTGGAACAAAGAATTAAAGTATGGCGAAATTTATCTGCAAAACGAAATTGAACAGTCAAAGTACAATTTTGAGGTGTCTTCTGCGGATAAATTGTTCAAAATGTTTGATTTGTATCAGGAAGAAGTTGAAAACTGCGTGGAAAATAAGCTGGTTCTGCCTGCTTATGACTACGTGCTAAAATGTTCGCATACGTTTAACCTCTTAGACGCAAGAGGCGTTATTTCAAAAGATGAGAGAATAAACTTTATCAACAGAGTTAGAAGAATGGCAGCCATGGTTGCAAAACTGTATGTTGAACAAAGAGAAGAGTTAGGTTTCCCTTTACTTAAAAAACAAAAAGCTACAATTTAATATAAGGATATTTACATGAGTCAAAACGACGTAACAGAAGCCGGATTAGTTGAGAACTTTGTTTCAAAATTATTGAAAACAAAAAATCCCGACGATATGTTAGCGCAGTCTAAAGAGACTGGTCTAAAAAAAACCTTGAACTGGGTTGATTTGATAATCCTCGGTATTGGCGCGGTTATCGGTGCCGGTATTTTTTCTATGGTTGGCTCCGCAGTAGTGGGCACACCAGGTCACCCCGGTGCAGGCCCTGCATTGATTATTTCTATGATAATTGCTGCTATTGCGTGTATATTTTCGGCCTTGTGTTATGCCGAGTTTGCCTCTATGATTCCCGTTTCGGGCGGTGTTTATACATATACCTTCGCTACAATGGGCGAGCTGGCTGCGTGGATGGTAGGCTGGGTGCTTATGCTCCAGTACACTATCGGTAACATTGCTGTTGCTTGCAGCTGGACAGGTTATTTATTGCAGTTTTTAAGAGGGTTTGAGCCTTATACAGCTCACCTTCCTGCTGCTTTGCAAGGAATTGCACACCATATAATGTATCCGCCATTGTGGCTTGTTAACGATTATGCTACAGCTAAGGAAGCTTATTTAAAAATGGGTCTCAACCCTGCTGATCACATACCGCACTTGCTCGGGTTTATTCCTTTTTCTGTTAACGTGCCGGCTATTTTGATGATTTTGCTTGTTACAAGCATTCTTGTAAAGGGTATTTCCGAATCCAAAAACATGGCAGGTATCATGGTTATCATAAAACTCGTTGTTATCGGCCTTTTCATCGGCGTTGGTGCGTTTTATGTAAAACCGGATAACTGGACACCTTTCATGCCAAACGGTATCGGCAGTGTGTTAATCAGCGCTTTTACAATCTTTTTTGCATATACAGGTTTTGATGCTATTTCTACAGCAGCAGAAGAAACCAAAAACCCTCAAAAAGATATTCCGATTGGTATTATAGGAACACTTGTTCTTTGTACTATCGTATACATATTTGTTGCACTTGTTTTAACAGGTGTGGTCAGATGGGACGCAATCAATATCCACGCTCCTATTGCCCATGCAATGCAAATGACAGGCCAGGGCTGGGTTGCCGGGTTGATTTCTGTCGGGGCGTTGACAGGATTGACATCTGTATTGCTCGTTATGCAGCTTGCTGCAACAAGAATTTTGTTCTCTATGGCAAGAGACAACTTTTTCCCTTCTATTTTGAAAAAAGTGCACCCTGTTTATAAAACTCCGCACGTAATCACGTGGGTTGTTGGTATTGCAATGGTTATCGGCTGCATGTTCCTCGATTTGAACCTTGCTGCACAGCTTTGCATATTCAGCGTATTCACATCTTTCATCATCGTGTGTGTAGGTGTTTTGATATTGAGAAAAACAGACCCTGAAAGACACAGACCTTTCAAGGTTCCGTTCTCGCCCTGGTTCCCGGCAATGGGTATAATCCTTTGCGGAGGGCTGATGGTTGTCGCAATCACAAGCATGGGTAAAACAGCATTGTTGTTCCCGCTCTGGCTTGCAATTGGCGTAGGTATTTACGCAGGATACGGTTACAAAAGAAACCGCAGAATCGAAAGAATTGAAGAAAAAAGACAATCAAACAAAGAGGCAAGAGAACAGGCTTCATTATCAAAATATGAATAAATATTAACTTAAAAACGCAAATATTAAGAAATGTAAAGCTGGGTTTCTTGACACCAAAATACAGTTACCATAAGCTTTTCTGTAAGATAAGATAAGGTAAGGACGCTGGAGAAGTTTCAAGTTTTAATGAAAACCTCCGATAAAATATCTATTATATAGAAATAAGGTATTGTTTTGGAAAATTTATGAAAAAGAATTCTCTTAATAGCGTTTTCAGAGGTTTTACGCTGGCAGAGGCCCTTGTTGCACTGCTTGTTATCACTATAATTGTCGCGGCTTCACTGCCGATAATTACCAAGAAAAAACGTTCGATAGACCGTGTAACACACGGTGCTTACGCATGTTACTGGCAAAACGGCCAAATAATCGGCAGATACCTCATTGACCAAAAAGTTGCCATTGGCAAAACATACTACGACAACACAGAAGGAAGATACGGCTGTGAATTTACACCTCCGGCAGGTGCAAAAAACTTTGTTGTAACAACAGTTGGCGGCGGCGGTGGCGGTGCAGCCACAGGTGATGAAGCACAGGAAGCCAACCAGGTTTTTGAGAACGTTGGATCAAATACCTATAAAGTGCCGTTTTCAGGAAATTACAAAATGCTTATTGTTGGCGGCGGTGGCGGTGGCGGACGCGCTGACCAATATGTTGTGCCAATTGGTAATTTACGCGTAATGAGAAGAGCTTGTACAGGTACTCAAGCTGCTATGGTTTATGTTTCCGATGTGTATCTCACAAAAGACGACAGATTGACATTCAAAGTCGGTGACGGAGGCGGTGCTTCTACAGACTATTACCAGTCAGGCATGAGCGGTTCCGAGTCTTATGTATACAACAAAAACGGCCTCATTGCCCGTGCTGACGGCGGAGGTGGAGGCTGCAGCTACAAAGCTGGTCGTAGTGTTTCCGAAAGAGCAATTATTGGTTTCAACGCATCAGGCGGAGGCCGATCAATAGGCAAAAATTATGATGGAACAGCACTTAGCGGCCTTGGTTCAAAAGTTGTTGAGTACTTAAACACTATATACAGCGGTTCACCGGGTAAGGGCTTTATTAATTCACAAAATGCTTCCAAGCCAAAAGGCACAATATACAACGGCAAAAGTGTCGGTACAAACCAGTCTTCTTATCACCAGAATGACTTTTATGACATGCAGCTTATTTCGCAGCTGGACAGTTTTGAAAGTGAATTTGGCGTTAATTTTAACAGATATGTAAGAACAAATAATCAAGGAGAATGCAATGGCCGTACAGCTATGTATGGTTGCGGCGAATTGTACAACTTCAACGGTGCCGGAGGCGGCGGTGAAGGTCAGATAAGCGGCAGTTACTGGGATTTTGGTCAGGCAAAAGGCGGAGATGGTATTGTCATAATTAAAGGCAGCCCTCTTTATCCCGGTAAAGGCGGCTATGCGGGAAAAGTTAAGCAGACACCTTTTGCTTCACTTCCTGCAAAAACGCTTCTCTTCCCCGGACGAGGCGGAGCGGGCGGTTATATTGAACCTAAAAGACGCCATTCATTGTTAGGCGATCGTTACGAACCCACAGCTGTTGCAGCACAACAGGGCGAATCATCTTATATAAAAAATTATGCAAAAGCTGATGGCGGACAACCGGCCCCTGTTGTCAATGTGTCAGATAATAACACTATTAACAATGAGCAGTCTTCATACGGAGCTGCAGGCGGAAGCGGTGAGATTGCAAACATTGTTCCTACCTACAAACAAAAAGGCGGAGCAGGTGGTTACTCTGACAAAAACATAAACGGTTATACAAATAACAACACTATAAACGGTTTATCAAGGCCGCTTTTTGCAAACGGCAGAGAGGTTGATACCTTCAACAACCTTATAGGCGCCGGCTCCGGCGGTGGCGGGGGCACAGCTACAGGCAAGACTTATACCTCAGACGATGCCAAATTTTCGGGTAAAATGCAAAACTTTATAGATGCCAATATGGGCAGAGGCGGTGACGGCTCTTCGGGCGTTGTGTTTATCCAGTGGTAATAGACAGCTATTTAGTAAAGGAAGAATATGATTAATACAAAAAAGAAAAATCAAAAAAAACATAAAGCTTTCTCTCTGGCAGAAGCGCTGATAACGCTTCTTGTAATCTGTATTGTTGTAATGGCTTCCGTGCCTGTCATTACAAAAAAACGTAAAAAGATGGAGAACGTTAACAGAAACTCATTTGCTTGCTATTGGAAAGGAAATACCATCGTTGGCAAATATAATCTCAACGGCAAAGTGTCAGATGCACAAACCGTTACAGAAACAGGCCCTGATGGAACATCGCGTACCGGCTGCAAATTTGACCCGCCGAACAATGCCAAAAACTTTGTAGTTACAGTAGTTGGCGGCGGCGGAGGCGGTGCAGCCGGCAAAGGACGCGCCGAAAGTTTTGTAATTTCAGGTGGAACACAAAGCGGTAATTTTACAGTACCTGTTGACGGTTTATACAAAATTCTTGCAATAGGTTCCGGCGGAGCGGGCGGCCACACAAGTTCCGACCAGGTAAGGCATAAAAGCTGTTCTCAAGGCAGCGGCGGATGTCAACCCCCTGCAACAACAGGCTCTCCGGCAGGCATGGTCATAACAAATGATATAAAACTGGATAAAAACGGCAAAATCTCTTACTCGCTTGTAGACCCAGGCTGGGCAAGAGAAGACAATGACGGACACGCAAGTAACGGCGGGGATACGTGGGTTACATACACAGGCAACGACAGCCAGACAAGTGCATACCGTTCTTTCACAATCGGTGCACAAGGCGGTGGTGCAGGTGCCTGCACAAACTATGACGGTAAAGACAAAACACGCTGGTGGCAATGTACTGATACAAGATACGGCGAACGTTCAAGAAATGCTGACAGTTGTATAAGAGATGGTAACGGGTTCTATCCCAGATATGGTGTAACCAAAAAAGGCAACAAAGAAAGCCATCCGTACATTCGCGGTGCTCATGCCGGCGGTGCAGGTGTTACAAACCTCAACGGATTTTCCAGCAGTGATTTTAAACTCCACTACGAAGCAAGCAGCACTGCTTACGGCAGTATCTTTGAATACGAAAAACCGGGTGCATACAGAATGAACCGCTCGGGCGGGAAAGCTACAGCTATAGCTTATAAAGATTCTGACAACTGGGGACGCCCTTACAGAAACAGTGCTCTTACATATGCAAGACTCGTAGAATTCAAGCTGTGGGATCGTGAAGATTTGGAACACCCAATTGGTTCCGGCGGATATGGTTCCGGTGGTGGTTTAAAAAACAAAAAAGCCTGTAACAATGCATATCCTAACAGATGCCCTGATGAAGGACGTAACCACAAAGATCCAAAAGGCAATGGCGGATATGGTGCAGTATCTATAGTCTGGAACCGTTCTTACGCAGGTTTTGGCGGTACTGCAGGTCAGGTGCTCCAGCTTCCGTTTGCACAATTGCCCAAAAACACTCTTTGCTTCCCGGGTAAAGGCGGTGCCGGCGGTGTAATCGGCCATTACGGCGGTTATGACGGAGAGTACTCATACCTTAAAAACTATCCTACGGTTGGAGGCGGAAAAGGTGCCTCTGAAATAAACTACGACAGCTCAAGCACCTACTACGACTCTAAAGCAGGTGAAGTGGCCAAAGCACAAAGCGGTGAGCTTGCAAATATCAACCCTGTTACAAAACAAGAAGGCGGTGCCGGCGGTTTCACTACTTTGGATGACAACGGTTACATAGACAATTCTACAAATTATAACGGACTTACGCGTGAAATGTTTGTCAATGGTGTAGAAATAGGCATGTTCACACAACTGTTCGGCGCAGGCTCCGGCGGCGGAGGCGGCACAGGCTGGATAGACCAGCAGGGTGAAGGCGGCGACGGTTCATCAGGTATTGTCTTTATCCAATGGTAAAGACATGTTTAATAAACAGTACTTATTCGACCTCTGATTTTCAGGGGTCTTTTTTTAATGCTATAATTATTTTATATAAAATATAGTATTAAGGGGTCAGTTTATGAAAATAATGTTTGTGTCAGCCGAAGTTGCACCGTTTTCCAAAGTCGGAGGGCTTGCCGATGTTGTGGGCAGTTTGCCGAAAGTTCTTGAAAAAATGGGGCACGAGGTGGCAATTTTTACCCCTTTACACGGCTGCATTGACCAGCACAAATACGGTATCGAAGAGCTGGAAAACTCTAAATTGACCATTGATTACAGCTATGGCCAGTATTATTTCAACCTCAAAATGGCTAAACTGCCCGGTACAAAAAATGTTAACGTGTTCTTTTTGGACAACAACAAATATTTTGCTCCGTTTCATGAAGTTTACCCGAGAAACATAGACACAAGATACGAGCATGAAAGATTTATTGCGTTTTCGCATGCAGCTATTGAATATGCGCGTCTTTTAAACTTCAAGCCCGATATCATACACTCAAACGACTGGCACACAGCTATGATTCCGCCTTACATGAAGATAAATTACAGAAACGATCCGTTTTTTAAGGATACAAAAAACTTTTTCTCCATCCACAACATAGCATATCAGGGACAGTGGTTTGATGATTTGCTCTATTTTGCGCAGCTTGACCACAAAGATGTGTGGAACTGCTGGGGGCTTGAGCATTTTGGTATGCTCAACTGGATGAAAGGTGCAATAAACTATGCTGACAAAGTGGTGGTTGTTTCGCCAAATTATGTTAACGAAATAAAAACCTACGAAGGCGGCAAGGGGCTGGATTGGACACTTAACCACAATGCGCATAAACTGCTCGGTATTTTAAACGGAGTGGATTACAGCGTTTACAACCCTGCAACGGATAAATGTATTGCAAGAAATTATGATGCACAACATGTCCAGTACAAAGAAGACAACAAAAAAGCTGTACTAAAAGAATTCGGACTTCCTTATGTAGAAGACAAACCTCTTATTGCCGTTGTTTCAAGACTTGTTGAGCAAAAAGGTTTTGATCTTTTTGGCCCTGTTTGCGAGGAGCTCAAAACACTGGATGCGCAGTTTATTATATTGGGAACAGGCGCGCAGCATTACGAAGACATGTTCCGTTACCTCAGCGCTACAAGCGAAAATATTCGCGCAAGAATAGAATTTTCAGCACAGTTGGGCAATCTGATGTATGCCGGAGCTGACATGTTTCTTATGCCATCAGCTTTTGAGCCGTGCGGGTTGAGCCAGCTTATTTCGCTAAAATACGGTACTGCTCCGATTGTAAGGGCAACAGGCGGGCTGGATGATACAATTGTCGGTTATCCCATGGACAAAGGCGACGGCTTCAAGTTCTGGAATTACAGCCCTTACGCTATGATGGACTGCATAAGATATGCACTCAATATCTACAAAGACAAACGCGATTGGGCACAGATTGTACAAAATGCCATGAATGCTGACTTTAGCTGGGATAAAAGCGCACAAAAATACGTAGACGCGTACAAGGAAGTCTTAAATATATAAAATATGGATAAACCATGTGTGTATATTCTTGCTAATAAAAACAACACTACTTTGTATGTAGGGGTTACTTCGTGTTTAAAAAAAAGAATTTTTGAACACAAAAGCAAAGCTGTAAAATGTTTTTCATCAAAATATAATGTTGATAAACTTGTGTATTATGAAATATTTGATGATATGGAGCAAGCAATTAAAAGAGAAAAACAGCTGAAAGCCGGTTCAAGAATAAAGAAGTGTAACTTAATAGAATCTTTTAATTCAGGCTGGGTAGATTTGTATAATGAAATTTAATTTTGTGTCATTGCGAGGCAAAGGGCACTGGAGTAAAACAATTATAAAATTTACGAAGCAATCTCTTCTTTTAATTTTCTTTGTTACAGATTGCTTCGTGAGTTTAACTTTTTTTATATATTAAAAGTTCTTTGCCTCGCAATGACGTTGCTTCTATTCCTGTGCGGGCTGTTCGTCTTGTTGAGCTTCGTGTTCTTCTGTGATTTCGGTTGCGTCAACAAAAGGCGTTTCTTTGCACATTTTGATACGGCTTATTCTTCTGCCGTCTATTTCCAAAATTGTATAAGTAATATTTTTGTCTTCTATAACATCGTTGAGCTCCGGCTCTCTGCCTAACAGGCCGAAAACATAACCCCCTATTGTCTGGAAGTCTTCATTCGGTATGTCGAGGTCAAATCTTTCGTTGATGTCTTCAATATCCATTTTGCAAGAAACATTCAGCGTGTGCTCATCTATCTTAACAACCTCGGGCGTTTCGACCTTGTCAAACTCGTCATAAATTTCGCCTACGATTTCTTCTAAAATATCCTCAATTGTTACAATACCTGCAATACCGCCATGTTCATCCACAACAGCTGCAATTTGATTTTTTGAGGAAGTAAAATCGCTCAAAAGGTCGGAAATAAATTTGTTTTCCGGCACAATCAAAAGCTCTCTGGCAAGAAACTCTATAGAAAAATGCTCGTCCACGTGATTGTTTTTGATTACTTTCAAAACGTCTTTTGCATTTATAACACCAATGATATTGTCCACATTGTCTCTGTAAACAGGGATTCTTGTGTGGCCTGAGCTGATAATCATATCAGCGAGCTCATTGATATTTTCTTCGACATTAACCATAAAGATTTCTGTTCTAGGCACCATGATTTCTCGCACAACAGTGTTTGCAAATCCAAAGAAATTTTGGAGCATAGTTGCTTCGTGGTTGTCGATTGTTCCTATTTTTTCGCCTTCTTTAATGAGCTTTGTGAATTTTTCTTCCCAGTTGTCTTCGGCATCGTGTGCCTGAAGCTCGATTGTGATATGGGTTATATTTTTGATAACTTTTTTGATTTTGCGCTCCAGCATGTCAGCAATATCATCTGCGTCTTTCATCTGGGTTTCGGGATCAACTTCGATTGTCATGTTAATAATCAAACCTGATGAACCCAAATCTATTGTCTTGAGCTCGATTACGCCTGTGATGCCATGGATTGTAGAAGCAACCTCACGGATTTTTTCTTCCACATCAGGCTCGGCAGACTGCACTGTCAGGCTGTTTACATTGTTTTTCAACAGGTAAATAGCAAGGAAAAACAGGATTGTACCAATGATTACAGAAGCGATTGCGTCCGGCACGTATGCAAGGTTCGAAGGCATTACAAATTTTGCCAGCGTAAGAGCTACAAATGCGACAATTACACCGGTGAGGGCTGCTGTATCTTCGTACCACACAAATTTTGTTGTGGGACTTTTAATTTCGCCTATGTATTTTATTGAGCGGAAAAACTCTTTTACAGGGTTTTTTTCTTCGATTCCTACTTCGTGTAAAACAGCCTTGGATGCGCTTATTACAGCCCAAGCTTCAAACATAATGCTGCATATCAAAGCAATTGCAATGGCATTGTAATGTACAAGAAGGTCATTGGTTTCTTCTGCGTGCAAAAGTTTTTCAAAACCGTGGTAAATAGCCACGAAAGTACCACCCAGCATAAGTATTGAAGCAAACATTGCCCAGACGTTAGCCTCTAATCCGTAGCCAAACGGGTGTGCGTTGTCAGCGGGGCGGGAGCCTCTTTTTATGCCCACAAGAAGGCAGATACTGTTAAAAGAATCTACGCCCGAGTGGATGGCTTCTGCCAGCATTGCGGAACTGGAAGAGAAAAAGAAACAAATCAATTTAACAAGTGCAATCCCGAGATTTGCAATCAGGGCTTTGATTACAGCCATGAATTTTGAGTTATCTGCTTTTTCCTGTATTGATTCTTCTGTGCTAATTTCGTCGTTGTTTTTAGTTTCCAAGTTATAACTGTCAGATGACATTTTTTATCCTTATTGTTTTAGGTTAACCGAATGTATATATCATAACGGGAAAAAAGGCGCTTTGCAATGTTTATTCCTCAATTAGATGTATTAACAAGCTCAATAAAATATTATATAATTGTCTGTATTAAATTTTTTTTAAACTTTTGTAAAGTTTAGGAAAAAATCTATAAAGTTTTGACTGGAATCTGTCGAAGTATATAGAGTAATATGGTGTATGTATGGAAAATTTTGCATTATTAAAAGAAGATTCCTTTGAAGAAAGCCTTGGCGAGATTCTTCAGGTGAATCCTAAAAACGAAAAACATACCATTCTGCTCGTGGATGACGAGGTGAATAACCTTCAGCTCCTTCGCAGAACTCTCCGGCATGATTACAATATCCTGACTGCCTCAAACGGAAAAGAAGCACTGGAAATAGTGGAAGGTAAAGGCAGTGAGATTGCGCTTATCGTCAGTGACCAGAAAATGCCCGAGATGGAGGGTACGGAGTTTTTAAAACGTGTTGCAGGTGAATACCCTGATATCGTCAAAATTTTGCTTACAGGACACCTTGATGTGGATGCAATTGTAGATTCTATCAACGATTGCCATCTGTACCAGTACATTGTAAAACCATTTGACCCCGAAGAACTCAAGCTTACAATCGAAACAGGGATTCAAAAATTTGACCTTGTAAACAACAAAACCGTGATTCTCAAAGATTTAAGAGAGCTGTTTTATAAAACAATAAAACTCATTGCCTCGGCGCTTGACGCCAAAGACCCATACACACACGGCCACTCTTTGAGGGTGACTATGTATTCTTTGATTCTTGCCAAAAAGCTGAATCTTGATGACACAACGCTTGAAGAAATCGAAACAGCGGGTCTTTTGCACGATATAGGCAAAATCGGTATTCCGCAGAGCATTCTTTGCAAACCCGGAAAACTAACGGATGAAGAGTATGAGGTTATGAAATCTCACCCTGCACAGGCAGAAAAAATGCTTATGGGTATAAAAAAACTGACTGTTGTATCCAACTGGCTGCGTACCCACCACGAAAGATGGGACGGCAAAGGCTATCCTTACGGTTTAAAAGGAGAAGAAATTCCAATATCAGGCCGTATTATTGCTCTTGCCGATACTTATGACGCAATGACCTCCACACGCTCTTACCGCAAGGCTCTTTCTCACGAAACTGCAATGGAAGAAATCAAAAGATGCGCCGGAACACAGTTTGACCCTGTTCTGGCAGACCTTTTTATCAGCTGTTCTGATGAAATTCGTGCGGCAAAAGATGACCCTGACACCTATTACCCCAAATACAGCTATCTTCAAAAAATGATTTACGAAACCAGATAATCAAAAAAAGCTCACAATGCATAGGATTGCAAATATTGCCACAAACTTTTGCACGTTGTTCATTGCGCTTAAAAACTCTTTTTTGTCTTTGATTTCTTTGTCAATGTAATGCTGCAATCTTTTTACTGTGCCAAGTGCCGGTATTACGGACAAAAAGATTATTGCATACTTGAGAGGGAATAAATGAGAATGTATTCCTACAAAAATCAACGCATAAATCATAAAGATTATAAAAATATAAAAGTAATATGCATTTTGTTTGCTGCCTGTTAAAATCGGTATGGTCTTTTTGCCGGCTGCTTTGTCCTGATTGAAATCAAGAAAAAAGTCCGTGTACAAAAGACAAACAGTAACAAAAGCAAACGATAAAGAAAGCCATAAAAGCCTGTAAGACAAAGCTCCTGTCATCACATAATACACACCTGTAAACAAAAGCGGCGAAAAAATTGTTCCGATGATAATCTCACTCAGCCCTGCATAACCCGAGCGCGGGTACAAAAGACAGAGCACGCCTGTTAGCGCCATTATCAAAATAATCGGGAGCTTGTATATTACCGTAAAAAACAGCCCTATCACTATTGCGATAAAAAACAATACAGCGCATATTTTGAGTGCTGCTTCAACTGTCAGCTCGTTATTCAAAAAACATTTGCACTTGCCTTTTTTGAAGTTGAGTTTTTTGCTGTTGTCAGGGTCTTTTTGTGATTTTAAATATTTTTTGTAATCAAGTATGTCGTCAAAAAGGTTCGCCCCGAGGTGCGCACAAACTATGCCCGCAAGCGCGGTGAGAGCAAAAAATATGTTTCCATGGTTTGAAACACCGAAGAAAAACGCAATTGCCCACGCCGTAACAGACATGGGAAGCGAATAAATTCGTGTACACTCCATAAAAAATGCTAATTTATTCATACTTTTAAAGATACCACAAAAATCCAGCTTAATATTTGTTTACATATAAGCACATGAGTAGCAAAAAATTTTTTATCCGTATTTCATGCATGTGTAAACTCCTCTATAAACTCCGTAATACTAATTCTATCCATCTCGGCTTAATCTGTATAAGAAAAAGCCGATTTTCTTTATGTAAACAAATATTACCGAAAATCGAAAATATAAAGAAATGTAAACACGAATTTCTTGACGTCAAAAACCAGGCCCCGTAAGCTTTTCTGTAAGGTAAGGTAAGTGACGGTAAATAGTATCAAGATATCTTCAAAAGTGTCCGACAGCAGATATATCATAAAAATAATCTGCAAAGGAGAAGAAATGAAAGCGTCACAGAAAAAGATTTATGAAAAGAGAATCGCTGGGTTCTCACTGGCGGAAGCATTGATAACGCTGCTGATAATATGCGTTATTGCAATAGCATCGGCCCCTGTAATAACCAAAAAACACCGAGCCAAAATGAATGTTCCACACGGAGCTTTTGCTTGTTATTGGAAAGATAATCAACTAGTTTCAAAATATGTGATAAATGGAGTAGTCTCAGACGGCAAAGTAATATATGACACAGAAGAAGGCCGCGACGGCTGTGAATTTAATCCTCCATCAAATGCCAAAAACTTTGTCGCTACAATAGTTGGCGGTGGAGGCGGAGGTTCCGGTTCCGCCACTATACAAACCGATTCACAAGTAATACAAAATTATGGTACTGCAGGCGATTATATATACAAAACTCCGCAATCCGGCTTGTATACAATGCTTGTTGTAGGCGGTGGAGGTGGCGGCGGCGGAATGTTCGGCAGTGAGCCGAATAGACTTGCCGGTATAGGTTCAAACGGTGGGCTTGTTTATGTTCCAAATGTATTTATTGGCAAAGGTGTCTCTCTTAATGTAAGAGTTGGTAAAGGAGGTAACGGCAGCTGGGATGGTGAAGGTGTCAGCGGTACAGAATCTTATGTAAAAAATGTTTCTGATGATATAACATATGCCTTTGCAGGCGGCGGTGCCGGAGGTCCGGGATGGCATCTGTGGTTTACAAAATCCGGTGACGGAAATGATGAAAACTATGTATCCGGTTGTACGTCATCAGGCGAGCACGTTATTTGGGGATTGTTGCAAGGCATCGGGGCTCAAAAAGTCAGAATAAATAAAAGCGATAGGTCTGTTGGGCCCGGCTACTCAACAGTTTTTGCAAAAGTGTATGCATGTGATGGCGGCACAGCCAGCTCTGATATAGCTTCAGCTGTTGTCATAAAAGGCAAAAAAGTATCCGGTTCTTTGGGTTCCAGCTCGCACCAGAATCGTTGGTATCCTTATAATTTGGTAAGTTCATTGACTAATTATAACGGAATATTTGATATGAATTATAATATATTGTCCAAAAGGTCTACAAAGTGGTGCAATAGCTCTTCAACCTGGAAAACAGCCCGCAACTGCCAAATTTATTCTAACAATTTTGGTGCAGGAGGTGCGGCAGAAGGCGATTATGATGAAGAATATTTTGAACCTATTAGCGGAGGGTCTGGCCTAGCTGCTATAAAATACAAGCCTTTGTTTGCCGGTCTTGGCGGTGAGGCAGGAAAAGTAGTTCAAATCCCGTATGCAGAAATGCCTCAAAAAACGCTCCTGTTTCCCGGCAAAGGTGGAAATGGCGGTAAAGGCAGTAATATAACTTATCACAATACAGCTAATACCCCTGGTGGTAATGGACAATCATCATATATCAAAAATGGCACACAAATCTATGGTGGAAAAGGCGCCTCCGGTATAAATCCCGCTGATGACTCCACTTATTCCAGTAAGTTTAATGATGACCAAATGCCTGTGGGTGGTGATGGTTTACTGGCAGATGTACTTACAAATAAAAAAGTCGGCACAGGTGGTTTGGGCGGATTTTCCGGAAATAATAACACAATTAACGGACTTACAGAAACTATATTTGAAGACGGTGCTTTAGTCAGTGGTTTTAATAAAATTTTTGGTGCTGGCTCCGGCGGCGGAGGTGCAAGCGCTGCAGCTGACAGCACAGGCTCCGTTCAACTTGGAGATGGCGGCAATGGCGCTTCCGGTCTTGTGTTCATCCAGTGGTAATTTCTAATACAGTACTTTGCCTCCCTTTTTTTAAGGGAGGCTTTTTTTAATGTTAAGAAAAAGCCGATTTTCTTTGTTTTTATTATAAAATAATACTAAAAAGAGGGGGCTCACGTTGAGATTTAATAAAGTTTTATTATTTTTAATATTCACAATCTTTTTAACCGCAACACAACCGTCAAATGCAATTAGTGCCAATCAGGGCAAGATGGTGAGGGTTGGCATAAGCGATGTTAAATTCCAAAATTACTACTACAATACGATAAACATCACTGCAACAGACAGTTTCCGCTTGACAGATAAAGCAACTAACTCCATAATAGCGGATTTTGGCGCACTTGAGGATGTAAATATTACGATAAAAGACAATTGTTTTAATGTAAAACAGGGCACAACAACCATTGCCAACGGGCTGGAAGGCCCTATAACAGCGGAATCCGATAATGGATTTGTGACCGTAAAAAACCTTAAACGAGCCGGACAAAACGCATATTACCGCGGCACGTTTGAGATTACTAAAGCACCACAAAAAGTTAATCAGTTTAATTTGATAAATGTTCTGGATTTGCAATCTTACTTAAAAGGTGTTGTACCAAACGAAATGCCTGTAAGATTCGGGCTTGAGGCACTCAAAGCACAGGCAGTGCTTGCGCGAAGCTATGTTCTAAAACCAAGAGAGCGCAACTATCACAACTTTGACGTATGCGATTCTGTTGCGTGTCAGGTGTATTTTGGCGCCAATACCGAGAAAGAGCTTTCAGACAAAGCTGTGGACGAAACAGACAACATTGTGGCAATGAGTGATAATGAGCTGGTGCTTGCTTTGTATAGCTCTACTGCGGGCGGATATACAGAAAGCTATGAAAACGCTTTTTCTACAGACATGTCAAACGGAGTAAGGGTTTTCCCGGGCTCACCCAGAGCTTTTTTAAAAGGCGTGCCCGATGATCCCAAAACCCCTGTGCTGAATACAGAAGAAGCAGCAAGAAAGTTTTATACCACAAATCCTGAAACCTTTGACAACAAGTCGCCTTATTTCAGATGGACAAAAGAGTGGGAAAAAACAGAGCTGGAAAATATTCTTAAACAAACGTTAAAAACCCAGTCACAGGCCGGTTTTGTAAAACCAAAATTTGAAAAACCCGAAGATTTTGGCTCTTTAAAAGAAATAAAAGTAACAAGACGCGGTGTTTCCGGCAAGGCCATGTTTGTTGACATAATCACAGACAAAGGTACATTCACCGTAAGCAAAGAGCTGCCTATCAGAAGGACTTTTCAAAAAAACAATATCTCGCTTCCTTCAGCAAACGTTGTTTTTGATATTGAAATTACAGAGCCGGACAAAGACTCTAAAAATGAGAAGCCCATCACAAAAATTATTGCCCATGGCGGAGGATTCGGCCACGGAGTGGGCATGAGCCAGTTTGGCGCAGGTGCCATGGGTGATGCGGGATACTCCTACGAGGATATTATCCAGCATTATTTTAAAAATACTTCAATATCAACCTATCCCGTGGAATTATCTAACCAAACAGGCCACGATACTGATACACAGCTTTTTTACACAAAAAACAAAAAAGTTAACCTTGTTGTGGAAAATAAGTTTCAATTCTCAAAATTGACTGTGGTAGTAAACGGTCAGGAGTTGAGTCTTGAGGTTGTGCCAAGGCTTTTTAAAAACGAAAAATTTGACATAAGCCCCTATATCAAAAAAGGCGAAAACAGAATCACATATCTGCTTCCGTATTCGCCGCTGCACAAAAAACCCGTTAAAGTGTATGTGGAATTAAAAGAAGCTGAAAACTAGAAGAGGAATAAATGACTAATAACAATACAGCTGTAGAAAATACTCAAAATACAAACGCCTCAAAAACACAGAGCCTTTTAAAAGCCGCGTGGATTATAGCTTTTGTGACCATCATCAGTAAATTGATAGGTTTTTTAAGAGATGTTGTTATTGCAAACTTTTATGGCGCAGGCATGGTGTCGGATGCATATTTTTATGCGTATCAAATACCTGCAATTTCGATAATCCTCCTTGGCGGAATCGGCGGGCCTTTTCACAGCGCGGTTGTTTCGGTTTTTTCAAAACTTATCCCGAACCTTGAACAAAAACCCTCTGACGCTGTAAACAAACTTTTTAACACGTTTTTAACAAGCTCATTTCTTGTGTTTTTGGCGCTGGGCGTGCTTGTGTTTGTGTTCTCGGACGTGATTATGAAGGTGATTATTGCAAACGGCTCACCTGAATTGATTCATCTTGCTTCCGTGCACTTAAAAATCATGGCGCCTGTGCTCACTGTCGGCGGGGTTGTCGGGATTTATTACGGGATTTTGATTGTGTATAAGGAATTTTTGATTCCGAATATTTCTCCCATACTGATGAGCGTTGCAATTATTGCGATAATATCGCTTGTGCGCCACGATAACTCGGGCGTTGTGCTGGCTCTCGCAACGACAGTAGGTGCTTTGTGCCAGTTTGTTTACCAGCTGCCAAAGCTCAAATCACTCGGTTTTAAATTCCGTCCTAACCTTGATGTTTTTAATAACCCGCAGTACAAAAATATCCTCGAGCTGTTGTTTCCCGCAATTTTGAGCAGCACAGTCGGGCAGGTTTATATCTATGTTGATATGTTTTTTGCATCTCAGCTTCAAGAAGGCGCGTGGTCTGCTATAGGATATGCCAACAGGCTTTTTCAGTTTCCTGTAGGGGTGCTTGTGACAGCGTTTCTTGTGCCTTTGTTCCCGATTTTTTCTAAACTCGTTGGCGAGAAGGACTATGACAATATCAGATATTATTTTAATAAAGGGGTCGGGCTGCTCAATTTTGTTGCGTTTCCGATTCTTGTTTTGATTATTTTGCTTTCTACAAACGCTATACAGCTGATATTTCAGCGCGGTGCGTTCAACGAAGTAGCCACCATGATGGTGTCAGAGGCACTTTGCTATCTTTCAATTTCAATAATATTCTATGTTTTCAGAGACTCTATCACACGCGTCTTTTATGCTTTTAACGATTCAAAAACGCCCTTTCTTGTTGCCCTGTCTTCAATTGTGATTAAGTTTATCTTAAACTTCCTGTTTGTAAAACAGTTAGGAATAGGCGGTATTACGCTGTCTACATCTTTTGTGACATTGATAAACGGTTTTTGGCTCGGGCTTTTAATCAAGAAAAAAATGAGCATGGACTATGGAATTTATTTTAAAAACCTTTTAAAAATGGCTGTGATTTCTGTTGCAACATATTACGTATGCCTTGGCGTTTACAGGCTTTGGGACGCTCACATCGCGCCGACACAGCTCACTTTGATTGTGAAAATAACATTGATAACACTGCTTTGCTTTGCGGTGTACAGTGTTTTTGCCGCAATAGTAAGAATCCCTTACGTATTCGAGCTCTACGGCAGAGCCAAGGGCAAGTTGATGCGTTTTAGGAAGTAGGGTTATTTTCTAAAGAGTCAAAAATGCTTATTTGTCCGTTATCAGTATCAAATTCTTCTTGAGGATTTAGCTCTTTTAGCTTTTTAATAAAGTTATATTTTTCTCTTATAATGTCCCAGGGTGATTTTAAATCGCAATATTCCCATCCGTTTAACACCGCGATATCTTCAAACATATCAATAATCATGCGGTCTTTGTTATAAGCAAAATTTTGATGGGGTGTTTCTTTTTTGTATAATTCAGGAGCTAATTCATAGATTTTTTTGTGAATTTGCATTATTGAAGGTTTGAATGTTAAATCATTTGGGATATGAGAGTATTTACCAAGTGAGCAGCCAATATGCATTTCAAATAAGATTAAAGCCTCATGGTAATTTATTTTATTTTCTCTGTATCTTTTAAAATTAAAATGGGCAATGTCATTTCTAAGATTTATTAAATCTTTGCTCTTTTTTCTTAGTTCGGAAAAAGTTTGAGGAATTTTATCATAAAAGCGGTTTTGAATAGAAGGAACCCTGAAGGCTTCTTCGTGAAAGATAAACATTAATATGTGTCTGAGGTGTAAAATTGGTATTATATTAATAAACCTGGCAGACTCGGGCAGACTTTCATCATTTAAAATTGACATAAAAGTATTAGCGCCTTTGTCGTTAAAATATTTATTTATGATTTTTTCATTGCTAAAAAATTTAGAAAAAGCTGAAATTGCATTGTTTCTGTATACAAGTGTGACGCAGTCAATCATTTTCCATTTAAGAAGCAATTCCAATCTTAAAAGTCTTTTATAAATTTTGCTGAACTCATATTCAAATTTTTCATAATACTGCATAGTCATGTCCTGCTTGAAATAAAGACTATTATACACTTTAGGCTTGATTTTGTATACAAAAATGTTATAATAATAGTGTACACATAGAAAACGGGGCACAGGTAGACTAGAGCTATCCCCCATGTACAAAAGAACAAGAATTGAGCCGGTCATTGAGCCGGCTCTTACCTTATTTTCTTTCCTGCAAAATTAAGTCGAAACCTAGGATATCACAAATAGCTTGTAGCTCTGATATACGCAAATTGTTTCTTCTTGCTCTTTCTGAAAAAGATTGTGGTGTAATTTTTGTTTCTAGTTTTTCAGATATTAAAGGTATGACATTTTTTTGTGTCATTCCTTTGCGGTTGATTAAAAATTTTATTATTTCTTTATTTGTCCAGTCATTTATATTCATGTATTTAATGATAAAGACATTGACAAAAAATTACTATATAGATATAATAATAAATATAATATGTATTAATACATATTATATTTATAAATTATTAAGGACGCTGCTATGACAAAAAACGAACGTATAAGAGCATTGAAAAAAGAATTTAAAATACTTTTGCAAAAATTAGAAAGATTACTCAAAACTACAAACAGACAAAACAGTATCGATGATGTCATTGACTTAATACAAACATTTTATTTTGTATATCACAAAGTTAGTGACTGCCAAAAACTCGTTTCAAAACTCTGATTGACATTGCTCTAGATGGAATGTATTTTTAAAGTATGATTTTTGACAACTCTGAATTTACAAAAGAATTGAACGAAAAACTCCACAATAAAGCCCATGGCGGGGTTGTGTCATTTGTAACAGACACAGTCTGGGGTGTCGGCTGCCTGCCGGAGAATGAAAAAGGTGCGGAAAATATCTATGCACTCAAAAACCGCGACCGCTCAAAACCTTTGATTCTTATGTCAAACAGTGTGGAGCACCTGCTGCCGTATGTAAAAAACATTCCCCCAAAAGCCCGTGAGCTGATGGAAAAACATTTCCCCGGTGCATTGACTCTGATTTTTGAAAAATCAGACAAAACTCCCGACTACATAACATCTTACAAAAATACCGTAGGTATCCGTGTGCCGAATAATCCTGTATTCAAGCGGCTTTGCGAGGTTGTTGACGGGCATGTTCTTGCAACAACAAGCGCAAATCTTTCCGGTCAGGACGCTGCTTCAAATTATGAAGAAGCTCTCAAAAACGTAGGCGCGCATGTGGATTATGTTTTTGAAGATTATGGCTTTCTCTGTCAGGGTCTTGCTTCTACCGTGGCGCTGGCTTTGGACGATGAAATTAAGGTGCTGCGTCAGGGCGAAGTTGTGATTGATTAAGCTATGTAAAGCTCGCTGCTACTTTGTTTGACCCTGGTTTTACTTTGATTTAACATGTTTCTAATCTCGCAGAGTAACGCGGGTGTAATTATGAAAGGGAACATTACAAAATGACATCAAAAAGATTTCTTTTTACGTCAGAATCTGTTACAGAAGGCCACCCCGACAAGGTGTGCGACCAAATTTCTGACGCAATTCTGGATGAATTCCTCACAAAAGACAAAAGCTCAAGAGTTGCTGCCGAAACTACAGTAACTACAGGTATGGCTCTTGTTTGCGGTGAAATCACATCCGACTGCTACGTGGATATCCCGTCAGTAGTAAGAAATACTATTAAAAATATCGGCTATGTCGGTAAAGAAGGCGGCGGTTTTGACTACAAAACTTGTGCTGTATTGACTTCTATCGATGAACAGTCTACAGACATTGCAGGTGGTGTAAACAAAGCGCTCGAATCAAGAAACGACAACTCTGACACTGCTTCAACCGAAACAGAAAACGTAGGTGCAGGCGACCAGGGTATTATGTTTGGCTTTGCTTGTGACGAAACACCCGAGCTTATGCCTCTGCCCATCAGCCTTGCTCACAGACTGGCTTACAGACTTGCACAGGTTAGAAAAAACGGTTCTTTAGGCTACTTAAGACCCGACGGAAAATCACAGGTTACGGTTGAATACGTTGATGGCAGACCTTCAAGAATTGATACTATCGTTCTTTCAACTCAGCACGACCCTGAAATCAACGGCGTGTCTGACAACAAAGAAGTACAGGAAATCATCAGACAGGATTTGATAGAAAAAGTTATTAAACCTGTATTTGAAAACGACGCTATCAAACCTGACGAAAACACAAAATACTTAATCAACCCGTCAGGCAGATTCGTAATAGGCGGCCCTCAAGGCGATGCCGGTTTGACAGGCCGAAAAATCATCGTTGACACATACGGCGGTTACTCCCGTCACGGCGGCGGTGCTTTCTCAGGCAAAGACCCCACAAAAGTAGACCGCTCTGCTGCTTATGCTACACGTTATGTGGCTAAAAACATCGTTAAAGCCGGCCTTGCTCAAAAATGCGAAGTTGAGCTCGGATACGCTATCGGTGTTGCAGAACCCGTGTCTGTTATGGTTGATACTTTCGGCACAGGCGTTATCTCTGATGACGAAATATCAGAACTCGTAAGAAAGAATTTTGACTTAAGACCGGCTGCTATTATCAAGCAGTTTGACTTAAGAGGGCTGCCTTCCAAAAACGGCGGTAAATTCTACCAGCTTCTAGCAGCTTACGGGCACATGGGCCGTACAGATATCGATGTTCCATGGGAAGCTACAGACAAGGCTGCTCAATTAAAAGAGCAGGCAGGTCTTAACTGCTGCGGCTGTAAATAAGAATTTACACGATTGCAAAACGGGTTGTTTTTTGTAAACAGCCCGTTTTTTTAATAAAAATTTATCAATTTTGCTCAATTTTTTTGTAAAATGGCTAAAAAATGGTAAAATATTTAAATATATTATGGTTTTGGAGTAATTAATGACAGGTATCGAAACACAAACACAAAAACTGACCGGAGCTCAAATATTTTTGGAATGCCTGAAAAAAGTCGGCGTTGATGAAATTTTCGGCTATCCGGGCGGTGTAATATTGACTATATACGAGGCGCTTTACAACTGCCCTGAAATCAAACACTACCTCGTGCGCCACGAGCAGGCTGCAATCCATGCAGCAGAAGGCTATGCGCGTGTTACGGGCAAGGCAGGTGTTGCACTTGTGACTTCAGGCCCGGGGGCAACAAATGCTATTACAGGTATTGCAAATGCCTACTACGACGGCTATCCGCTTGTTGTGTTCACCGGTCAGGTCGGCTCCAACCAGATTGGAAACGATGCTTTTCAAGAGGCTGATATTATAGGAATCACAAGACCTTGCTGCAAACACAACTATCTTGTAAAAGACGTAAAAGACCTTTCTCGTGTTATAAAAGAGGCTTTTCATATTGCAACAACCGGCAAACCCGGCCCTGTTGTTGTTGATATGCCCAAGGATATTCTAAGCGCCTCAACAGAGTTTGTCTGGCCCGATTGTGTGAAACTGCCGGGCTACAACCCGAATTACAACGGCCACCCGAAACAGGTGTCCAAAGCGCTTGAACTTTTGTGTGATGCGGAAAGACCTGTTATTATTGCAGGCGGCGGTATCATTGCCTCTGATGCCATGGCAGAAGTAAAACAGCTGGCTGACAAATTAAATATCCCCGTCACAAACACGCTCATGGCCAAAGGCGCTTTTCCCGAGACTGACGAGCGCTCGCTTGGAATGCTCGGTATGCACGGGAATTTCTGGGCAAATTATGCTGTTACAAACTGCGATGTGCTCTTTGCTATCGGAACACGTTTTAATGACCGTATTACAGGCTGTCTCAAACGTTTTGCAAAAGACGCACAGATTATCCACGTTGATATTGACCCGTGTTCTATCAACAAAAACGTAAAAATAGACATCCCCATTATCGGGGACGCAAAAAATGTTATGCGCTCCATGCTCGAGGAGTTTGACTCCAATAATTACGAGATAAATTACGAAGTCAAACAGTCATGGCGTGAACAAATAAACGAGTGGAAGAAAAAACGCCCCGCGCAGGAAAAACATGAGGGCAAACTAAGCTCCATTACTGTAATCGAGAAACTTTATGAATACACAAAAAATCTTGACCCTATTATTTGTACAGAGGTCGGCCAGCATCAGATGTGGGCAGCACAGCTTATAAAATTTGATAAACCCAGAAGGTTTGTCACATCAGGCGGCCTTGGCACAATGGGATTCGGCTTCCCGGCTGCAATGGGTGCGGCTGTGGGCCTGAAAGACAAGTTGATTATAAACATTGCGGGAGATGGCAGTATTCAGATGAATATACAGGAGCTTGCAACGTGTGTGGAATACAAACTGCCTGTAATTAACATAATCATTAACAACGGATACCTCGGTATGGTGCGCCAGTGGCAGGAAAAACTCTATCACAAGCATTATTCCGAAACTAAAATCTCCGGCCCTGATTTTGTAAAAGTGGCAGAGGCGTACGGTGCACGCGGTTTCAGAGTTACAAAAGAAGAGGAAATCATCCCCGTATTGCAGCAGGCCATTGAATGCAAACAACCTGTGTTTATAGATTTTGTGGTGGACGAGTACGAGATGGTTTATCCGTGGGTTCTGGCAGGCAACCCGCTTAACAAGGTGCTTTTGTCCAACGACTGTCCAATAAATTAACATAAGGATTTAAAATGAACAATAAAAACCATGTAATATCAGTACTAGTTAAAGATGAAGCGGGCATAGTCTCGCGCGTAAGCGGCCTGTTTTCAGGCAGAGGCTACAGCATTGAGAGCATTACTGCCGCACAGACAAACGAAAAGGGTTATGCAAGACTCACAATAGAAACCTCGGGCGGCGATGCTGATGTCATTGAACAGATTACAAAACAGCTCAACAGGCTCATCCCTGTGTTAAAGGTTATTGACCTTGGCGATGTGGAGTCTATTGAGCGCGAGCTTATACTGTGCAAGGTGAATGCAAAAGATGAGGACCGCTCTGAAATATTGAGGATTGCGGAAATCTTCGGTGCAAAAATCATTGACGTAACCCCCAGAACCTATACGCTGCAAGCGATTGGTGATGAAAGACAAATCCGTTCTTTAATCGAGCTTTTGCGCCCTATCGGGATAAGAGAGCTAGTGCGCTCGGGCAAAGTCGGCATTACACGTGCAAACCAGTTTGCAACAACCGGCAGCACAAACGGCTCGCCAAAGGCAGAATAGTATGGCAGGCTTGAACATAGCGTTTATTCCCATAGATAACAGGCCTGTGTGCTACACTCTGGCACAGCAGATTGCTGCAATTGACAGGGATTTGGCTCTGTTTCTGCCTCCTCGTGAAATGCTCGGTGATTTGAATCGCAGCGCTGATATCAACGGCATTTTTAGCTGGCTTAAGAAGCTTGAAAATATTGACAGTATTGTTGTTTCCCTCGACACAATTGCATACGGAGGATTAATACCTTCGCGCCGTTCAAGTGAAACTTTTGAAGAAATAAAAAAAAGAATGGAAAGTTTTTTCGCTCTGTTACGGGAGAAAAATACAAAAGTATATGCTTTCTCAAGCATAATGCGTATTTCAAACAACAACATCAATGAAGAGGAAAAAGAATACTGGAGCCTTTACGGCGAAAAGATTTTTAAATATTCCTACGAATTGCACAAAAATGCGCCTGATACGGATGTAAAGGCGGATGTGCCGCCTGAAATTATTCAGGATTACCTCAAAACAAGACAGAGAAACTTTGAAATAAACAAAATGTATCTCAATCTGTCGAAACAGGGGGTGTTTGAAACTCTTGTGTTTTCAAAAGATGATTGCGCAAAATACGGACTAAATGTGGGCGAGGCGCAGGTGCTTGAAGAGTCTATCAGAGCAAACGCTCTCAATGCTC
Organism: Clostridium sp. K4410.MGS-306; assembly: GCA_000980375.1. Classification (GTDB taxonomy): domain Bacteria; phylum Cyanobacteriota; class Vampirovibrionia; order Gastranaerophilales; family Gastranaerophilaceae; genus Limenecus; species Limenecus avicola. The sequence goes on from LARD01000002.1 coordinate 48,363, forward strand.
TTGTTAAAACCGGTGCGGATGAAATCCCCCTTAGCCTGTTGAGCCGTGCGCTGGCAGGGGGAAGGGTAATCAAAATAGCACCCGTGTTTACACAAAAAGATTATACAAACAGAATTTCCAAATACGAAGATGTGAGCGTGTCGGATTCTGTCAGGGGGCAGATTGAGCTTGCGCACTGCGAGGTTGCGGATGTTTCGGATGCGGATATTGTTCTTGTTATAAACAATTTTAAACAGGAGCAAGGTGAGCTTGTTATGGGGGTTGATGTTGAGGGGTTTGACGGCGACATTGAACTGCCTCAAAAACCTTATTTAATAGCTGATATTCTCAACGCCAACGGCGCGGACAACAGTTTTGTCAAAAAGTTTTTTGAAAAGCAAATTGATTGGGACAAGTTTTTGGGTTATGCAGGCTGGAACACAACAGGCAACACTTTAGGCAGTGCATTGTGCTGCGCAATCGTCAAATTTCTTGCAAAAAATCCTGATATACGAGCTTTTAAAAAAGTGCAGGCAGTGCGTTTTCTCGACGATTGGGCGTATCAGGCAAATGTTAGAAAAGACCTCAAATCACGCTTTGACAAGCCTGATATTGAGGCGTTAAAGGCTTTGATGCAGCCTTTTGAAAAAACTCTGCAGGAAAAAACAGGGCTTGATTTAACCACGACAAAGTATTCCTACCCGTGGAACAGATTTTTTGAAATTGAAGTATCTGTTTAGTTAGTTTTTGTCTTTATTTTTGTCCTTGAGCTCTTTCATAGCTGCTGTCAGAGGCGACATTGCTTTGTCAAAGGTTTCTTTGTAAAAATCTGTGTTGATGTTCAATTTGTTGCCAAGCTCTAAAAGCAGCAGCACAAATTTTCTGTCATAGTCGTCTTTGAGCTCGTCAATGTTTGACACAACGTCTTCCAGTATTTCGTGGATTTTGTTGAAGTAGATGTTTTGAGATTCCGACGTATCAATGCGCAGCTCAAGCGCTTCTACGTATCTGAACAGGCTTAAGACAGCTTCTATTGTATGGATTTCCGGATTTTTGGACAAAGCATACATTGCATCTGTGACTTTTTCTGTAAAGATAGTGTTTGCAAGCTTTTTGTCGAGTTTTACACCCAGCATTTTTGCCTCGTTATGGATATCAATTGCCTCTTGCATTTCGTGGTCGTTGAGTGATTTTTCAGAGGCTTCCAGCTGTTTGTTAAACTCAATACCGAGCACGTATCTGGCTGCAATTTTGAACTCGTCAGGCGGATTGAGGCCAAGGTTTTTGAAGTGGAAAATAGAGGCTTTTCCGTCTTCGTAAATATCTTTGTAAAGGCCTGAAAATTTGTTTGTCTTGCCTTGAATCATAATGTTCAGGATTTTTCTTCTTTCTTCAATAAAGATATCCTTGAGCGTGTAGTATTCTGTGCCGAAGTTTTCATCAAGGCTTCTGATGATTTCTGTGAGCGGGTAGTTTACAAAAGTGGAGGTAAGATTTTTTTGAATTTCTGAGAACTCTTCTGCTGAAGAATACTCTTTTATTGCACAGTGGAAATCGCCGCCCGAGTATTTGAGTAGAGCAAATATCAGGTCGAATTTTTCCAGAGTAATCTGTGATTTTATCTGTACACGTCCTATGTAGAGGCTGTTTTTGCCTTTTGATACTGTTTTGTAATTTAAACGCTTGATGTCATAGCAGTACAGGCTTGTTTCGTCGTCTGTTTCTTCGTAGAGCGAAACTATTGCCCACAGGCTGGCTATTTGTTTGATTGTTACAACGGAAGGTTTTACAAATTTTCTGTAAATATCAGCACCGGTGCCAAACTCTTTTATGTTGCTTTGAGCGCCGGAGAGGATGTTTACAAACTCTGTTTCAAAGTCTTGTTGCGTAAAGTTTGCCGCAAGCTGCATTGCACGGGCAGCGTATTTCATAATCTGGGTTGTTTCAATGCCGGAAATATCAGCAAAGAACCAGCCGCAGCTTGTGTACATAAGCATTGCCTGTCTTTGCATTTCAAGAAGCTTCATCGCAGCAACTTTATCCTGATCGTTGCATTCAGGTTTGAGGTTGTTTTTGCAGAAGTTTTTGATGGCGAGCTCTGTTCTGTCTAAAATGACGTTAATGTATTCGTTTCGCACTTCCCACGGGTCTTTTGTAAAGAATTTTTTGCCCTGTTTTTCGTAAAGTGCAATGAGGTTGTCTCTCAGGTAATCGAGTGCGTTTCTTAACGGTTCTCTCCATCTCTGGTTCCAGCTTGGCTGGCCGCCTGTTGAGCAGCCGCAATCTTCTTTCCATCTGCCCACGCCGTGAAAACAGCTCCATGAAGATGCCTGTTTGATGTCTACTTCGTCGTGAACACCGTATTTTTCAAGGTATTCACCGTAGTTTGTAATTGTGAAGCCCGCATCTTGAGCTTTCACGCGAAGCACGTAAGCAAGCGCCATATCGCCGAATTTTGTATGGTGGCCGTAGCTTTCACCGTCTGTGCCGATGTTTATCAGCTGCGGGTAGTTTCTGTCGTTTGAGATACCTTCTTTTAAACGGTTAACAAATTTGTTTCCGTCCTGTAGTATGTTGTCAAACGCAACGGATTTTGAGATTGCGCCGTCATAAAAGAACAGGTCGACAAATTTTTTGGGATTGTTTTTGATAAAGTATCTGTAAGGTTTAGCAGGGTCAATATTTCCCCAGCCTGCGTCAGTCCAGTCTTTTGCACCCATTTTTCTGTATTTTAAAGACTGATACGGCGACAGAATTGTAAATTTGATTCCGTTGTCGGCAAGTACTTCCAAAGTCTCATCATCAACAGCTGTCTCGGCCAGCCACATGCCTTCCGGCATTCTGCCAAATCTGTATTCAAAATCTCTTATGCCCCATTTTACCTGAGTTTCTTTGTCACGGCGGTTTGCAAGGGGCATGATTATGTGGTTGTATACCTGTGCAATGGCGTTTCCGTGTCCTGAAAATTTTACACGGCTTACAACATCTGCTTTTATGATTCTTTCGTAAGTCTTTGGAGCGTGTTTTTCCATCCACGACAAAAGCGTGGGGCCGAAGTTGTAGCTCATCAAAGAGTAGTTGTTTACAATGTCTAAAACTTTGTTTTTGTTGTCCACAATCCTTGAGGCGGAATTCGGGTTGTAGCATTCGAGATTTACCCTCTCGTTCCAATCATGGAATGGCAGTGCGCTGTCTTGCAGCTCGATTGCCTCAAGCCACGGGTTTTCTCTTGGCGGTTGATAAAAATGCCCGTGGATGGTCAGGTATTTTTTATCTTTGTCTTTGATTTCAGCAGCATTTGCTTTATCGTTAGATTTATTTGTACTCATTTTTAATAACTCCGCAACTTCTTCTTTGTGTGAATAACATTATACAGACATGTATCAGTTAATTTCAAATTTATGCTTTTTTCTTTGTATCTTTGTTTTTCTTATCTACAACGATGAGTTTTTCTGTATCAATCCACGGGTCTGTCAAAGCGTTTGAAAAGACTTTTCCGTAAACTTCGATTATGTCGCCCGAATCAAGGTCAATAAATTTTTCTGCGTCAGCGCGTTTGATAAAAATTTTCATCTCCGATAACGGGATTGTATGGTCTGTCACATCGTCTCTTTTGATTAAGAAAGAAATGTATTTTTGTGAATCTCTCAAAGCAGGTTTGTAATCCAGCCCGAGTGTGGAGAACTTGTCAAAAGCTGCTGTGAACTTGATTTTTTTATTCAAATACATATCGGGATTTGCCACAACATCGAGCGGTTTTACACAGATATACTCACCTGCATTTGCCGGAGGTGCTGTGTTTTGAACTGCTTTTGTTTCTGCTTTTTGTGCTGCTGCAAGGTTGAGGTCTACAGATTTTGGTGCTGTTGCCGCAAACGCAAACAATCCTCCTGCCAGTACCAGCGCTGCTATTAATGAAGTGACTATTTTATTTTTCATGATTTTTACCTTATTTTTCTGTGATTTTAACTTTTTAATTTTAACATATTTATTCTAAATAGTAATCTAATTACGGCTGTCCGGTTTACCTATTCTCAAATTAACCGCAAAGAGGAATAAAAACACGGGTAAAATTTGAAGAATGATTCTGTCCATGGAGTTTTGCACAAGCCACGTGATATCGTGCGGCGAAAATAAATAAACCCCGAAATATCCCGCCGTGCAAAGCAAAAGGATTGCACACGAGAGCATAAAGGGAGTTTTGTTTATCTGTTTTATTCTGAAACCTTTAATGCAAAGCAAAGCAAGTGCAAACACAAGCAAAAACCTTGTAAAAGCCATAGACACAAAGGTTTTTAAAATGATAGCATATCTGCTCCAGTCAAAAGCAAAGTGGTATGTTTTGAGGATAAAGAACCCTGCCACAAGGTCGTTTGGCGTGTGTGCAAGGTATTTAAACCATGCAATAAAACATACGGACACAACGGCTGTGAGCAGTGTGAGTCCGGCTTTTTTATACATTTTTTTGTACAACATCCAGCCTAAAATAACCGCAAGCCAGATTAAAAAGAACATCATACCCTCATTTTTTGTCCACGCGCCAAGTGCTGCAAAAATTTCAGAGAGGAGGATGTATGAAAATTTTTCTTTTCTGAAATACAAAAACAAACATACAATACTGGACAAAAACATATAAGCAAGCGGAATGTCAGCGCATTGCGCAGCTCCATTTACAAGAAAAATATCCAGTATCATAAACACGGAAGTGACAACCACGGCAATTTTTGCGCTTTTAAAATACTCGAGCGCCTGAAACAGAAGATACACAAGCCCGAATGTGAAAAACATGGCTATAGTAATATTTACTGCGTAATTTTCTCCTCCGGCATAATTCCACAGTCCTGCTGTCAAAGACGGCAGCATAAGCGGATAATCGTTGTGCGACATAAAATGCGGAAGAGAAAACATATTCTGCCACAACGGTAGATTTGTGCTCAAAAACAGGGCCTTTATGTTCCAGATTCTGAATCCGTCCCAGCTTCCCATCGGGTTGTTTATAAAATATTTTAAGAAAATCAACACAGCATAAAGATTCAAAAGATAAAACCAGCTCGAGAGCTTTTTGAATTTGTGTTTGCTCATATCCGGTTTTTCTTCGTTGTAATACAAAAGTGCCAGCACAATCATCAAGATTGTCTGTATGATAGCTGTAGTTTTAAAGCTGTTTACATTAAAATACAGGCACAAAAAATAGAGAATCGAGCTTATGCCAAACCCCAGAGGTATGGAAAACAAAAGCCTGAAGCGAAGCTCCATTTCTCTTTCTATGCAGGAGACCGCAAAGTAGCCCGTGAAAAGTGTAACTAAAAATCCGTATACAAACCCGAGTATCATTTATTTATCCTTTTATACAAATATGTTTTTGCGTTGATTGTTTTTACTGTTTTAAAGCCTTTTGGCACAGACGGTGTTCTTTGATATGTGCCGATTACGTAGTTTTTGTCTGTATCATTTTTCAAAACCACGGGTGCAATCGCATACTGCGCAAGATAAAAGTCGCGTATGGAGTCTTGTATGTCAAAGACGCTTGCTTCGGGCGTGTCAGAGACAAAGCCTATCTGGGTTTCGTTTTTCAAATCTTCCACAGAGCCTAAGGCCTGTCTTATGTCAAAAACCTGTGTGTAGAAAGAGTTTTGCTTTATGTAATCAACAAAAAGCATGGTGTAGGGTATTTGAAAAATCAAAAAGAAATATTTAATGTTCCATAAAATTAAAAATGCAAAAATTATGCGAAAAATGGTTCTGTCAGGGATTTTATGGAGTTTTGATATCATGACCATAGCCTTTCGAGGGTTTTTTCTATTTGTGTTTCAAGTTCAATAAGGTTGTTGTTGTTTTCGATTATGAAATCGGCCATGTTTCTTTTTTCTTCCTGCGAGACCTGCGCATTGATACGCTCTAATGCGTGCTCTAGGGGGTAGCCGTTTCTGTTCATCAGTCTTTGAAGACGCACTTTTTTGTCTGCACAAACAAGCACTGTTCTGTCAAAAAGATTTTGCATGTTTTCTTCAAACAAAAGCGGCACAGAGGCAATCACAATTTCTTCGTCTTCGTGTTCTTCAAAAAATTGTTTTATTTTTTCTTCCACAAGCGGGTGTAGAATGTCTTCCAGAGCTTCCATTTTTTCGGGGTCTGCAAAAACAATGAGCCCGATTTTGTGACGGCCCAGTCTGCCGTCATCGAGGAAAATGTCTTTTCCTTCAAAAAGTTTTTTTACTTTTTCGATTACTTCTTCGTTTTCGTCCATAAGACGGTGGCAAATCCAATCAGCGTCGATTACGGGGATGCCTTTTTTTTCGATGTAGCTTTGTACAATTGATTTACCGGAGGCAATATTGCCTGTGAGACCTACTTTTAACATACTCTGCCAACTTTCTGTAAGTTAACTATTTTAATTCAAATACAGTTCCCTCTTTTGAATCTTTTAAAACAATATTGATTTTATCGAGCGAATTTCTTATTTGGTCAGCCACGGCCCAGTTTTTTTGTGCGCGGGCTTCGTTTCGGACCTGTATTATTTTCTCCATAATCTCTTTTGCGTTTGCCTTTGCGATTATATCTTTGTCTTCGATAAAATCAAATTCGTCAATGATTTCAGCGAGTTTTTCTTTGAGCTGGTTTTCGTCAAGCTCAACTTTTTCAAGGTCAAAACCAAGAACGCGGGCAAGTTTTATCAGTATTGAAATATATTTTATTGCGTTATCTTTGTCGTTTTCGTCTTTGGCTTTGTTTGCTTTTGTGGCTGTTTCAAACAGTACTGCAAGCGCCTTTGAAGTGTTAAAATCATCATTCATTGCAGCTTTGAATTCTTCAATTTCGTCTGACTCTGCAACGTCAATGAGCGCGTCTTTGCCTACCCATGCAAGTACGTTGTTTGCGGCATTTTTCAGCCTTTTTGCACCTGCTTGCGCAGCTTCGAGGGCTTCGTCATTAAATTCCACCGGCATTCTGTAGTTATTTGTCAGGATAAAGAACCTGATTGTGTTTGCGTCGTATTTGTCGAGCAAGCCTTCGATTGTGATAAAGTTGCCCAGTGATTTTGACATTTTTTCTTTGTTGATTGTTACAAAACCGTTGTGCAGCCAGTATTTTACAAACCTGCAGCCGTTTGCGCACTCTGATTGTGCAATCTCGTTTTCGTGATGCGGAAAGATTAAATCCGCACCGCCTGCGTGAATGTCGATTTCATCGGCAAGGTGGCGTTTGCTCATGGCCGAGCATTCAATGTGCCAGCCCGGTCTGCCCACACCCCACGGGCTTTTGTAGCCGAATTTTTCGTCTTTTTTCCACAGAGCAAAGTCCAGCGGGTCTTCTTTTTTGTCAGAAGTTTCTACCCTTGCTCCTGATTCTAGGTCATCAATCGGCTGTTTGCTCAAGTATCCGTATCTTGGGAATTTTTTGACCCTGAAGTATACGTCTCCGTCAGCTTCGTAGGCATAGCCTTTGTCAATGAGGGTTTTAACCATTTTTATCATGTCGCCTAATGTCTTTGTTGCAAAAGGCTCAACGTCGGGTTTAAGGTTGTTGAGTTTTTTCATGGAGTCTGAAAAAATATCATAATATTTTTTTGCGATTTCATCAGGCGTGCAGTTTTCTTTAACGGATTTGTTCAAAATTTTGTCGTCAACATCTGTCACGTTGCGGCAGTAAGTAACATCGTATCCGAGGAATTTAAGATATCTGTAGACAACATCCCACGTAATGTAGCAGCGCGCGTGGCCAAGGTGAGGGTGGTCATAAACTGTGGGGCCGCAAACGTACATGTTCACTTTATTGCCGTTAATGGGGGTAAATTCTTCAACTTCGTTAGAGTAAGTATTAAATAATTTCAACATAATAAACTACCTGATTTGCTCGAATATAAAATATATTACATCAAATCAAGGCATGTTAAAAGTACCCGTCGGGTAATATCAACCTGTGATAGTAGTTTGTTTATCCTGATTCTGGTTTTTTTGCAGCTTTGCAAGTGATTCAAAGGCATTTTTCAGCTTGCTCTGTTCAGAGCGGTAGTTTTTGGCATAAATATCTGTCTGTTCGCCCACAACATTGAGCAGCCATCCTGTCAAAAGACCTATAACAAGGTTCTTGGCGCCTGTCCAGCCTCTTAATGTGCCGTAGTATGACATTCCGATACCGCCGAGGATAGGTATGCCGCCAGTGAGAGTTCTTGAGATTCTTTCATCTTTGTCTTTTGAGTTTGCAACGAGCATTGCTGCCAGTGCTGCAGGGCCGATAATGCCCAGTACGTCTGTGGGGCCTGAGCCCACTCTTAATTCTGCAAGTTTTTCGTAAGTTATGTCTTCATGTTTTATTGCAGTGTTTAATTTATCATTTAATTTTGTCATAGATTTTTTTGCTGCCTGATATTCGGCAGAGTCTTTGCCTAGGATTGTTTTAATATCTGTCATAGCCTCCTGTGCCAAACCTTTTGCGTAAGATTCGGGTTTAATCAGGTCTTTCATGGCTGCAATTTTATCCAGAGTTGCTTTAGAAGAAGCAGGGTCTTTGGTTGATAAGACAGAAGCTTTTGAAAGCTCATCAAGGTTTGTTTGAATCTGTTTAAAGATTTTTTCTCTTGCAGCTTTTTCGCCATCGCCCGCCAGATTTTTTGCCTCATCAAGGTTTTTGGACAACTCTTTTACAATGTCCACAATCTTTTTGTTTGAAGAGTCCACGCTGACCTGTAAATCGTACAGAGCCTGTTTCATTGCGCTGTTTACGTCGGAGATATTGTTGGAAATTCTTGATTTGGACGAGTTGATTTGTTTGAATACAGCTTTTCTGTCTTTTGCAATTATATCTGTTGTAATGTAAGTTTTAAATTGTTTGAGGTTTTTAAAGAATCCGCCTTTTTGCTTGTAGAGCCTGTTGTACACTTCTGTATTAAGACCGTCGAGGTTTTTCCAGATGTTTTCGGAACGTGCCATGTGCTGTTGGGACGAGAACCCTGCCATGTATTCGTTCATGATTTGCTGTGCTTTATCTTCCAGCTGTTTGGCTTTTGCGGGGTCTTTGGCCTTGATTTTTTGTGCAATACTTTTCAGGTTTGCACAAAAGTCTACTGCTGCGTATTCGGCGTCTTTGTATGCGTTGTTTTTGGTTTTGAGAGTGATTTTTTTGAAGTACTTGTTTATGCCGTCAGCGGCTTTTTTCATACCCAGCTTGTCCATCCAGTGGTATGTAAAGCTGTCTTTTACAGCAGAAAAGTTGGAGCTTGCCTGAAGGCTGTCAGCCACAAACTGTACGCTTTTGCCTGTTTTGAGCTTAACTTTTTGGAGGAAAGTCAGGTCTTTTGACTTTGCGTTAAGGTCAAACACGGCTTTTTTTGCCCGTGCAGAGATTTTTGCAAGCCGTTTGGAAATTCCGCCCGAACCTTTGGACAAAGCTGCAAGTGTAAGCACTCCTAAAAGAAGCGTTCCGCCGACAGATGCGCTTATTATGCCCACAAGTTTTTTGGGGCTCATTTTTTCTTTTTCCTGCGTGTTTTGGCCGTTGTAGGTGTCAGGCTCAATGTCTCCGACTTTTACGGAAGCGATTGTAGCAGTTGAGTTTTTTTTGTCAGGGTTCGAAACAGAGCTGTATTGTCCTGTTTGCGTAAAAAAGTTTTTATATACGTTATTGTTAGAAAAATTTACTGACATAACCTGCAAAAAAATATAATTTACCTGCCTACATGTAATTAAAAACATGAAGAAGGTAAAAATTGCTATTTAAGTTTGCATTGCAGACCTTTTTTAACAGCGAAATTTACAAATCTTTGCGGAAGAAAAGACATCAGCCTTGCAAAAATCGAGTCTTTGCCTATATTGTAGGACAGTTTCGGGTTTTTTGTTTTTAATACATGTGACACAAGTTTTGCAATATCAGAGGGTTTAAGCCCCTTGTCGTTGTTTTTTCTTGCGTTTTTCATCAAAAAATCAAACTCTTTTTCGTATTTCTTTTTGCCTTCTTCGCACAAATGTTCTATGTTTTTGTCGCATTCATCCAGCGATTTGTTCCATATCGGGGTTTTTACAACGCCGGGTTTAATTGAGATAATTTTGAGATTCTGCATTTTGCACTCGAGTGACAGCGAGTTGAAAAACATATCCAGCGCGCGTTTTGATACACAATAAGGCGATACAAACGGGAAAATTCCGTAGCTTGCCATGGAGCTTATGTTTACTATTCTGGCGTCAGGCATGGCTTTCATCAAGGGTAAAGCCTTTTGTGCTATGCGTATCGCACCAAAGACGTTTACTTCAAACTGCTTTTTCAAAATATCGTACGGAATATATTCAACAGGCCCTGCAATGGCAATGCCTGCGTTGTTTACAAGTGCATAAAGGTTGTCTGTTTTTTGCATAATCTGCTCAAACGCGCAGTTTACACTCTCCTCGCTTGTTACATCGAGAAAAATTGCCGTAATGTTTTCACTACAAGCCTCAATTGCTTCTTTGTCTTCCTGTTTTCTTACACCCGCAAAGACTTTATACCCTTCTTGTGCAAGCGTGAGCGCAGTTTCTTTCCCCAGACCGGAGGATGCACCTGTTACCAAAACAAATTTTTCCATGATATCTCCCGTAAATTTAATATTTATATTTTTTATCACAAAATATTTATAAAGTCTCAAAAAACAAAATGCACGGGTTGTTTTTTTGTAAACAAATATTACTGAAAATCGCAAATATAAAGAAATGTAAATACGAGTTTCTTGACGCCAAAAATCAAGCCCCGTAAGCTTTTCTGTAAGGTAAGTGACGGTGGGTTATGTCAAGTTCTCCTTAAAAACTGCCGACACCCGTTATATCATGAAAGAATACTGTATTAGGAGAACATATGAAAAGATTTATTACACTCATGCGTCGAAAGGCTAAGGCGTTTTCGATGGCTGAAGCTTTAATCACCCTTTTGATAGTTTGTATTATTGTTCTTGCGAGTGTTCCTGTAATTACCAAAAAAAGACGTAATATGGATAACTCACACGGAAAATATTTATGTACATTAAATAGCGCAGGAAACTATGTAGAATACTACAGCAGAGCTGCGATAGGCAAAGAAGAAGACCCTGACACATGGCACGAAGTCACAAATTCCGGCTACAAAGATACCGTAAGCTGGTATAACTCAGATGGCCAGCTTCTTTCCAAGGAGCGCTTCCAGTGTAAATTCACACCGCCACCCGGAGCAAGAAACTTTAACGTAACCGTTATAGGCGGCGGTTCGGGCGGACGTGACGGCACCTCTGATTACAAAGAGCTGTTAAATGTCACCTACCCCACATCAGGTTCTTTTACGGCAAAAGAAGAAAATGAATATTATAATATAATTCTCATCAGCGGAGGCGGTGGTGGCGGCGGTTCACCGCGTGACTGGAATAACGGCTCTGCCGGCTACGGCGGCGGAGGCGGAGCAGGCGGAGTAATCCGTGCTGAAGAGTTGCATCTTGTTAAAAATGCTTCGTATTCATATTCCGTTGGCGGCGGCGGTGCCGGCGGCTGGGGCGTAATGCGCGGGTGCTGTAAACCTAACAAAACAGACCACGACAGAGCTCCAAGCGGCGGACCTTCCTCTTTTAGCGGTTCCAACAATGGTGAAACAGTCAATTTTTATATCCCGGGAGCACAAGGCGGTGACTCTATTGGTTGTACCAAAAAGAAATGCCGCGGAGGTGGAGCCGGCGGTGGTACATCAGGTAATAGTATCACCAGACAGTATGCTTCTGCCAAAGGCTCAGTTGTAGCATATGGCGGCCCGAGCGGTGCCGAAGGCAGCCAATATTGCAGCGGATGCGGTGTATTACGTACCCGTAGCGGCGGCAAAAATAATGTTGATTCTTTCCAGGTGGATTCCAATAATTACCCGATTAAATACTCATACGGTTCCGGCGGTGACGGCCGTGGACACGGAAGCGTTGAATATTCCGGTTTGGCGGGTTCATCAGGAGCATTGATTATCTCTCAATTAAATAAATTGTACGGCAACGGCGGTAATGCCGGTAAAATCTCGTCCAGATTTGTTCCGTCTATAGAAGGCCACCTTGTTGCTTCTATACCTCTTGCTGCTAAATCAAATGAAGCAGGTAAACAGGTTGTAATAACCGCGTACAAAAACAAAACAAATAACGGAATATTAGCAAGAGCAGATGGCGGTGCGCTGCCAGGTACAAACAAAGAAGCTCCGACTGACGGTGAAGAATCGCCATGGACTTATAAGCACGCAGGTGTTGCGGCTCAAAGCTGTAGCGCCGTTACTAACGAAGGTGCGGGATATGAAACCGTTAAAAAAGAAGTACAAAAATGCAAAAAAGTCGGTTGTGAATTGGATGAAGATTTTGATGTTGAATATTTGAAGCAACATAATACAAAAACCGAAATAGAAGGAGCCGGTGCAGTTCCAGTGCTGCCTGCCGGTCTTGGCAAGTGGAGCTCAAATGAAGACGCTTATCTTGACATGGTTTTTGAGGCTCTGCCTTTATCCAATGCTTCCGGAGCCAAGCTGGATGCATATTTAAAAACACTGAATATATATTATACAGATGCGTCAAAAGCACAGGGATTGATAAATGCAGACAGCTCAAACCTTGCACAATTTGACAATGCGGATGAATTTGATCAGACAGGTTGTTTTTATGATAACGACAGACTGATGTATACAAAGGTTTGTGTATCTTCTTACTCAGACACAAAAGACGACAAAGTCTGGCATGCAGGCAGAAGACATCAGACTTGTCCTGCTGCGGGTGACGGTCAACAATTCGGTGCCGGCGGTGGCGGAGGCACTGTGGGAGATATCCCGGGTGTATTTGGCAAAGGCGGCAAAGGCGCGCCGGGTGCTATTATCATCGAATGGTAAACAGGTCCATTTCTTATTCACGAGAAATGTTTTCTAAAACAGTACTTATTGCCCTTGCTTTTGCAGGGGCTTTTTTTATCTTTTTAAACTTTTGTAAACTTTGTTACAAAATTGGCAATTTATTTGATTCACATGTTTTTATCTATATATAGAGTTTTAGTTAAAGGAACAATTATAAATTTATGGCATTTGAAATTCCAAAAATTAATATGTTTCAACAACCAATACAGCAGATAGGTGCTATAGGCGCACGCGGTACACAGGCAACAGGCGGTGTGCAAAAAACCGGCGGGCAAATGTTTGGCGGTCTGCAAGGCGGCACTGCTGTAGATAATGAACTTGCTGATATGAGAAGATTCATTGGGCCGTATAACGGTACAGGCCAAATTCGACCGCAAAAAGCAGAGGCAAATTTATTTTATCTGGCGTAAATAATTAAAAATATATAATCAAAAAAGAAGTCTGAATAATCAAGACTTCTTTTTTTATGAGGTTCTTCGTTTTTTGAACATCTTTATAAAATCTGATGCTTTTTGCATGATGCTTTCTTCTTTTGATTCTTCCTCAGGAATAAACACATCGTTTTCGTCAGAGAATTCAAAAATGTCTATTTCATCTTTTTTCTTTTTTTCGTCTTTTTTTTGACGTTGAAAATAGCCAAGATTTCCGCCACCGCCATTGTTGCGCATGTTCTGGGCTTCTTGAATTCCGAATTGGGGGCTGGGGCCGTTAATTCCGAAAGACATTTTTCTACTCGATTTCTTTTTTTAGTGACCTGTGAAGTATATCTATATACATTATACACTACATGCGTAACAAATGGAACCCCATGTATAATATGGGTTTTGGGGTTTTTGGGGGAAATATATTAGGCTTTTGTTTTTTTATTATTCCCCTAAATTTTAATAGCCCGTGAAGGTAACCGTTTGAGGTAATGCTTTTTAAAAGGTTTCACCGTAATAATACGGCATAAGATGTTAATTATCGTAAGTTGGATTCCAATCATAAGCAATATTCGATTAGGAAGTCCGATTTCAGTTTGTTTAATTAAGGAGGGAAAGATGACAATTAACAAACTTACACTTGCCGCAGCCTTAACAATCGGCTTGATGGCAGGTACTATGAACTCGGGGATTGCAAGTAATGTTGATATTTCAAGTTTAGATATGTCCAAACTTGCTGCTTGCCCGATAAGCGGTTGTCAGGCTGATGTGACACCTGACACAGCAGTATGCCCGTGTGCACCTGCACCTGTTTCTGACTGCGGATGCAATACAGGTTGTGCGGCTCCTTGCGACCCTTGCAACACCTGTGCACCCGTTGACCCTTGCGAACCGTGCAACCCTTGCGAAGCAGCAGCACCTTGCTGCCAGCCTGTAATTCAATCAGTGTGCGCTTCTCAAATTGACGGAAAGTCTATGGCTAAACAACATTATGCATACCCTGCAAATGTTTATTCAGACACTCAAGCAGTAGGCTCACAGGCTAATAATGTAATTATCGGCGAAGGACAAGGCTGTGGATGCCCGATTGCACCTTCTCAAGGTGTAATGGTATCTGATTTGCCGACTTGCGGATGCGCTTGCGGTGAAGGTATTACAACAGGTGCAGCAGCAGAGCTGCCTGTTCTTGGCTCACAAACATTAGACCTCAATCAGGTTATGACAGGCGGTGCAGCACCTGTTGCTACAGGAACTTGCCCTATTGAAATGCAAACACCTTCAGGCATGGATGTTGTAAAAAGATCCATTGTTCCTTTCAACCCGCCAATCACAGGTGGTGCTTCTCCTATCACAGGCGCTTCTTCATTTGAAGATGTTCCTGCAGGATTCTGGGCAGGATGCGATATCAACTTGCTTGCAGAAAACAAAGTTATTGCAGGATACCCTGACAGAACATTCAAACCTAATCTGCCTGTATCACGTGCAGAAATCGCGTCTATGGCTGTTAACGGCTTCAACTTAAGAAGCTGCGGCTGCCCCAACAAAACTTTCAAAGATGTTCCGGCAGACCACTGGGCTAATCAGGCTATCAACACAGCTGTTGCAAACGGTTTGATGGAAGGTTATCCGGGTGATATGTTCAAACCCAACAAACCTGTAACAAGAGCAGAAGCTATGGTTACACTGGCTAAAGGTATCCCTTGCGAAATGGATAACTGCAAAGCCGAAGAAATCTTAAGCAAATACTGCGACGGAAATAAAGTTCCTTCATGGGCTAAAATCCCCGTAGCAAAAGCTATTGAATCAGGTGCATTGAAAGATGTTCCTAACCCTAACGAAATTCAAGCATGCAAAGATGCAAGCCGTGCTGATGTAGCTTCTATGCTTGAAGCAGTAAGATGCGCTATGGGCTACTCTAAAAAAGACGTTGCTTACACAGCTCCTGACTGCGGATGCACAGGCGGTGCAGCATTTGTAGCTAAAGACGAAGTTGTTACTATTCCTACAATGTGCTTGAAATTCGAAGACGAAATCAGTGCAAAATCTGCTACTATCGGTGACAGATTCGCTGCAAAAACCACAGAAGACGTTATGATTAACGGAATGAGCTTCCCTGCAGGTTCTAAAGTTTACGGTAAAGTTACCGAAGTTGAAAGACCTACAGGAAACTGCAAAGGCGGTTTGAAACTTTCATTTGAAAGAATTCAAAACGGCGACTGCAAAGCTAACCTTCCTCAACAGGTTTTAACTGCTCAAGTTAAAAACGACAAAAAACCTAACTTCTTTGCAAAAGTAATCGAAGCTCCGTTCAACTGGACAGGCGGTGTGTTAGGTACTGTAGGAAGAACAGTCGGCGGTGCCATTGTATCTCTTGGTAATGCGGCAGAACACGTTACTGACGGCGTTGGCCTTACACTGGGCGAAACTTTACAAGGTTCATTGCCTGCTGCCGGCAGAAGCTTAATGGATTCTACAAAAGCGCTTGTTAAAGCTCCTATCGACTTAACAAGAACTGCTCTGTCAGGAACCATCGGCCTCTTGCAGCACACAGGCGACGAAGTAGCTTACCTTGTTGATCCCAAAGGCAACAGAGTTACATCAGTTAACCCGAGAGAAAACATTACTGTAGCTTTCGGCTGCAACTCTTGCACAGGCTGTGCAGCACCTGTACAACCTTGCGAGTGTGACCCTTGTGCAAAACCTGCACCATGCGATTGCCAAAACGATTGCGGTTGTAAATAGTTAATACCATCTATCGCCTTACAGGAACGCGTCTTTTAAAAAGGCGCGTTCTTGTTTTAATTTCCGGTTTTTGTAACAAATATTACTGAAAACCATAAATATTAAGAAATGTAAAAACAAGTTTATTGACACCAAAAATCAGACCCCGTAAGCTTTTCTGTAAGGTAAGGTAAGTGACGGTGAATAATGTCAAGTTCTCTTTAAAACCTGCCGTAAGCAGATATATCATAAAAATAATCTGCAAAGGAGAACTTATGAAAAAGATTAACTGGCAAAAATCCGCAGTGTATAACGGATTTTCTCTTGCAGAAGCATTAATCACGCTTTTGGTAGTTTGCGTAATAACAATAGCTTCTGTTCCTGTAATTACAAAAAAACATCGCGCTAAATTTAATCTTCCTCACGGGGTTTATGCGTGCTATTGGAACGGGGATAATCTTGTAGCAAAATATTCAATCAACGGCAAAG
Organism: Clostridium sp. K4410.MGS-306; assembly: GCA_000980375.1. Lineage (GTDB taxonomy): Bacteria > Cyanobacteriota > Vampirovibrionia > Gastranaerophilales > Gastranaerophilaceae > Limenecus > Limenecus avicola. Next base: position 64,832 of record LARD01000002.1, read on the forward strand.
ATTCGGACGGAAAAGTAGTATATGATTCTGAAGAAGGCCGCTACGCCTGTGAATTCAACCCGCCGACGGGTGCTAAAAACTTTGTTGCCACAATAGTTGGCGGCGGAGGCGGAGGCGCCGGCGCAGGTGCGGTTGTTTCATCATCATCAAAAATCTATACAGAACCCGGCAATTATACATATACCACTCCTGACTCAGGCTTGTATAAAATGCTTGCAGTAGGCGGCGGAGGCGGCGGCGGTGATGCTAACGCTTCACACAGAGCTTGTACCGCTTCAACAGGCGGTTTGGCATATGTACCTTTTGTTTTTCTTGCAAAGGATATAAATTTGTCTGTAGCTGTGGGAAATGGCGGTGCTGTCGGTGTTTATTCTTCAAACGGAAGTAAAGTCGGCGGCAAAGGCGGTGATTCTTCGATTACTAATACGCAAAATAATGTTAACTATGCCACAGCAACAGGCGGCTGGGGCGGCTGTAGTTTTTATTGGTATCCATTAACTTCTATGAGAAGAAATTTTACCGGTTATTCAACTTGGTATGCTAGTACTGAAACTGAATGGGGCGGTTCAGGTGCAAATCGTTTAAGAGGTTCTTGGACTACTAATGCACAGCGTGTTTATCCAGGTATGGCTGGCAAGGGTTATTCTGATATAAGTACTGCACAAACCTCAGAAGGTGTTTTTCCGGGGGTTTTAACTGGCCCTCTCCATCAAAACAGAGCTCATAAATATAATTTATTGTCTAAGTTATCAAACTACACTGCTTTTGGTGTGACTTTTAACAGTGTAACAAAGAAACATGGTGGCATAATTTGTACTCCATCTAGATGGCAGAAAATATCAATATGTAAACAATATGAAAATCATTACGGTGCCGGCGGAGGCGGCGGAGGCGATTATAATACAAGCGGCAGTGAAAGTAGTTTTAGCCCTACAGCCGGAATGGGCGGTTTTGTAGGCATTGCCCGAAAATCTGTTTATGCAGGTCTTGGCGGTGAAGCAGGCAAAGTTACACAGGTTCCATATGCGGAAATGCCCCAAAAAACTTTGCTTTTCCCGGGTAAAGGCGGCAAAGGCGGACAGGGTGCCGGTGATATTAGAAGAAGAATGTTGACTTCGGGCCAATATCAAAACAATGAAGTTACCATGGGGTTAGATGGTCAGCCTTCCTACATTAAAAACGGAGCCCACATTTTGCAGGGGTCAGGCGCAGCAAAAATTATTCCAAAACAAGAAGACACATATTCAAATGCCTATAACGACGACGGAATGCCTGTCGGCCAGAACGGACAGCTGTCGGATATTCTCACAAATAAAAAAACAGGAACAGGCGGTCTTGGCGGTATGACAGATGGTAATCCTTCTCTCGACGGCACAACACAGGTAATGTTCCAAGACGGCAAAGAAATCAGCAGCTTTAATCAAATCTACGGAGCCGGTGCAGGCGGTGGGGGCGGTGCGCTTTCGGTTGATGAAAACGGAAGTATAGCTATTGGTAATGGCGGTGATGGTTCTTCCGGTCTTGTTTTTATACAATGGTAGTTTTTCTAAAACAGTACTTATTCGGCTCTGATTTTATCAGAGCTTTTTTTTGTAAACAAATATTAAGATTTTTAATTTCATGTAGCAAAAGATTTTTTTGACGTGTATTAGCATGTACACAAACGGACAAACAACAGCAATAATCAAAAAAGGAGATGTCGATATGCCGGTGGGCTCAGTAAATTATTCAAACAATGCGGTAAACTTCGGTAGAAAACCTCATGTAAGCAGCGAAACAAAACGCACAGCAGCTTATGTTGCAGCAGGTGTTGCTACTGGAGCAGCTGTAGCAGCAGGAGTTGTGTACAGAAAAAACATTGGTTCAATGTTTTCTAAAATTGCAGACAAATTTGCAACATTCTTTAAACAAAAAACAGGTAAAATGAAAGGCCTTCCCGCTCCCGGTGATGTAAAACCATCTGTAACACAAGCTATGCAAGGCACTGTAGATAAAGTTAAAGTTAAACAAGGTTTTAAAGGTTTTATGTACAGAGTCGGCAACGGTATCAAAAAAGGCTTTAACAAAGTTGTAGATTTCTTCAAAACTTTGGGCGGAAAAATCAAAAATATTTTCAAAAGTAATAAAAAAAATCTTTCTTCCACACAGGTTAAGTAACAAAACCCGAAAAATCGAAGTATGAAAAACAAACAGCGGACTCAAATTTAAAAAGTCCGCTGTTTGTTATATTATGTCACTATGGATATTCAAGAACTTTTAAGACTATATAACCTTCCGCTCGATGAACTTTTGAACATATCTTCGATGTATGTAAAAGACGAGGTGGAATTCTGTTCGCTTATCAATGCAAGAAACGGCAAATGCTCACAAAATTGCAAATATTGTGCACAAAGCTCTCATTACAATACACAGATAGAGACTTTTCCTCTTGTTGAGACAGACAAGGTCAAATCAGCTGCGCAAGACGCTGTTAAAAACAAAGCATCAAGATTTGCTATTGTAACGTCAGGAAAAACTCCTGATGAGAGTGATTTTGACAAAATGCTCGAAATGATAAAAGAGATAAACAAATTTGACGAGCTTCAAAGCTGTGCTTCGATAGGTATTTTGAACGAACAACAGGCGCAAAAACTTGCACAAGCAGGGCTTAAAAGGTTTCATCACAACATAAACACGGCAGAGTCATACTATGGCGAGGTTTGTACAACCCATACTTTTGAAGAACGACTCAACACCTGTAAACTGGTAAAAAAATATAACATGGAACTGTGCTGCGGTGTTATCCTTGGTATGGGAGAAACCGTAGAACAGCGTGCGCAGATGGCGCTTACGCTGGCTGAGATACAGCCCGATTCAATACCAATAAACATACTTATGCCGATACCAAATACTCCTTTTGAAAATTATTTGGACAAAATAGATGAAGAAAACGTTTTGAGAACGCTTGCAATATTTAAAATTGCCAATCCGCGCTCCATACTGCGTTTTTGCGGGGGTAGAATGCGCCTTAGCAAAGAAAATCAGCAAAAAGCGCTAAAAACATGCGTAGAAGGCATTATGGTGGGGAATTACCTGACCACAATCGGTGCAAAGCCGCAAGATGACATTGATATGGTTACACAACTCGGAAAGAAAATAAAATGTACGATTACATCAAAGGCAAATTAGTATCCAAACAACCTGCAAGCTCAAAGGGCGCTGCAATTGTTGTGGACAACAACAACATGGGATACCTGATTCATACAACAAACAGGAACATTGCACTGGCAAAAGAGGAAGGCTCTGACATAAAAGTTTATACTTCTTTGATTCACAGAGAAGACGCAATGATACTGTGCGGATTTTTGAACAGAGAAGACCGTGATATTTTCAACATACTTTTAAGTGTGTCTGGTGTGGGTATGAAGGTTGCACTTGTTCTGCTCGATGAGTTTTCCGGATATGATTTAATTTCCGCAGTAATAAGAGGTGATTTTAAAGAGCTTTCCAGAGCAAAAGGTGTGGGGTCAAAGCTTGCACAAAAAATTATTCTCGAACTTAAAGACAAACTAATTAACTGGCAAAAAAGCTCCCCTGTTGATGTTTCGGATATTTCTTCAACGCAGAGAGAAATGAGTGAGGAATCACTATCTGAAGCACAGGCTGTGCTCTTGTCTTTGGGGTATTCTGTTGCAGAGGCAAAAGGCGCTATAAAAATGGCCTGTCAGAGTGTGACAAAGTCTGATTCTTCAGAAGAAATTCTGAAAGAAGCACTGCGATATCTTGCTATGGAATAGCTAGTTTATGTTGAACTCGCTGCAGCTTGCAGTGAAAGCTTTTACAACGTGATAATCAGCGCTTCTTAATGTGCTAACCATTTCGGAAATTGTTGTGCCGGTTGTTATGATGTCATCAAGGATGAGTATTTTTTTGCCTCTGAGCAGTTTTATATTTTTTGTGTTTATGCCAAATGCATTCTTAAGGTTAGATTCGCGTTCTTCTTTGCTCAAGGCATATTGAGGCGTTGTATTTTTTGTGCGGTAAATCAGGTTTGTGTTTATTTCATACCCGCTCAGTTTTGCAAACTCCTGTGCAATCAAATTCATATGGTTGTAACCGCGCTGCTTTTCTCTTGTTTTGTGCATTGGCACGGGCACAATAATGTATTCTTCTTCATCCTCGTGGAGTTCTTTCCAGTAGTCATACATCAGCTTTGCGTGATAATAGGCAAGGTCTTTTTTTCTATGATATTTCAATCCCCGTATCATTTTCATTATAATGCCTGTGTAAATTGTCATGCTGTATACATCGGCATTGTTGATAATTTTTACAGGTTTTGTGGGCAAAAAACGTATTTTTTTAAGACAATCATTGCACAAAATTGCATTATCCCGTGTGCTTTTGCAAATGTAACAGCGCCTTTTATATAACAGGTTGAGTAATTGTCTAAACATTCCAAACATATGATAATTATTATAATACGAAACAACCTGCTTTATATGATTATATGCTAAAATAAACGTATAAATTACAGAAAGTTTACATATTCGAAAGAGGAATTTATGAATATAATAATCATGATTTTGCTGATAAGCTTCTTAATCCTTGTGCACGAACTCGGGCACCTTTTGACCGCACTGGCACTGGGATTTAAGGTTACAAGATTCGGCTTTGGCCTGCCTGTGGGCCCTACGTTGTTTAAGGCAAAAATCAAAGATATAGAAGTTGTTGTGCATGCTCTTCTTTTAGGCGGTTACGTTTCTTTTCCAGATGATGAAGAAAATACAGAGCTTCCTAAAGATTCAAAAGAGTTTTTCCACAACCAGCCTATTTGGAAACGCGCAATAGTCCTGTCAGCAGGTGTGGCAGCCAACATGCTGTGTGCAATAGCACTGGTTATGGTCACAGCGGCTGTTACTCACAAACTGCCGACAGACAGGGCAATTGTTTATGTAAAAAATATTAATCAGGCACAGGGCGCGTCTGTCAATGATTCGGGATTGCAAAAAGGCGATATTATCCTCAAAATCAACGGCTCAAATATTATCCAGCCGTTTCAGACAAATATCTATGCAAAAGCCAGTAAAAAATTCGACGGCTATGTGTCTACAAAAGCTTACTATGCCAACCTCAAAAAATTGCAAGACAAAAACCCTGACATAAAAGATGCGTATTCTCCCGTAGCAAAAGGCGAAAAAATCAACCTCATTGCCGCAACGGATGAAGCACCCATGCACCTTTCGGCAGCGGCTCTTATGGGCATAGAAAAAATTAAAAATGACGACATAAAATTAAACAGCGAACAAAAAGAGTTGAGAAACAGCCTCGAAGGTAAAAGCGAATATAACGCAAACGGGCTTGTATCGCTTTCTGACCTTGCAAAAGCCCTTTCTGATACAAGAAAACCAATGGTGTTTACAGTAAAAAGAAAAGTTAACGGCAAGGATGAAATACTTACTCTAAAACCAATCTATTCTAACGAAGAAGGCCTTATAGGAATCGAGAGAGACGGAGAAAGAGTGCTTATTCACACAGACTCTCCCGCAAAAATTGTCACAGGCTCGCTTCAATACACCTGGATAAACACAAAATACACTCTAATCGGGCTGGAAAAACTCCTCACTGGCCAAATTCCCGTAAAAGAGCTGCGCGGTATTGTGGCTGCAACAAAAATGGGCGGTGATATGATTGAGCAGACAGGTATTTTAAATGGAATCCTGCTTACGGCAATTATCAGCATAAACCTTGCCGTTATGAACCTTCTTCCCATACCGGCTCTCGATGGCGGGCATTTGATGTTTTTGATTATAGAAAAATTCAAAGGCAAACCGCTTGATGAAAAAGTTATGGCAAAAATCAGTAACTTCTTCTTCTTGCTGTTGATAATCCTTATGATGGTACTGATTTTTAACGACATATTTGCAATTGTTACCAAACAAATTTAAAATCAAATTATGGAACTTTTAACTTATCTTCAGGACAATTTAAAAGATAATAAATTGATAAGATGGCCCGAGCATTGTTTTCCGCTCAGGTTCTATATAGCACCGTTTCGGTGGTACGCACAAAGAAGCAATGATGATTACAGATATCAGGCCATGGTAAAGCGTGCGCTTGGCGAGTGGGAAAAAATTTCCGGCGGCAAGGTTAAGTTTAAAATTGTGCAAACCCTGAATGAATCACAGGTGAACCTCGACTGGAAGCGTGTGGATAGAAAGGCTCTGGGGCATTGCTATTTTCATTTTGACAATGCAGGAAGACTCTACTCTGCCGAGGTGCAAATAGGCCTTTCTGACGGTATTTTGCACCAGCAGTATCAGGACGAAAACGAGGTCTATCACACAATCTTGCATGAAATCGGCCACGCACTCGGGCTCGGGCACAGTCCGTATGATAGTGATATCATGTACACTCCCCACAAATACGGTGTTGTGAGCCTGTCAAACAGGGATGCCCTGTCCTTGCAGTGGCTTTACAGGCTGCCTCTTGGCATGAGCGTGACAGAGCTTGCTCAAAAACACGGTATTAGCTCAAACGACATAGATTATATAATTGCAAGCATTTCCAATGCTGGCAAATCAAAAGAGTTTGAAAACGTCAAAAATTCAATCAGAATCCCCAAAAAAGACCTGATGTCAGAGCAGGATAAACTTGCCGAGATGAAAAAATACAATCTCGGGCTGCAAAACATCCAAATCCCCTCTAATGTACAGGAGTACATTAAAAAGAATATTGTTCTAAACAAGGATAAAAAATCGCCTAAGCAATATTGATAAGACGTTTTAATTCATCCGGACGGCTTGATTTGACAAGAGCGTCTTCAGCAGAGATAAGACCTTTTTTGTAAAGGTTGGCTAAAGCTGTCTCAAGAGTCTGCATGCCGTGCTGTGCACCTGTCTGGATTGCAGAGTACATTTGTGATGTTTTACCTTCTCTTATCAGGTTGGCAATCGCACCGTTTACAACCATGATTTCCTGTGCCATTACACGGCCTTTTTTCTCGCCATTTTCAGACAGTTTTGGCAAAAGTGTCTGTGAAAATACCGCACAAAGCGAGTTGGAAAGCATGATACGAATCTGCTGCTGCTGACCTTGCGGGAATACATCGATGATACGGTCAATAGTCTGGCTGGCAGAAGACGTGTGCAAAGTACCCATAACAAGGTGGCCTGTTTCTGCAGCTGTGATAGCGAGCGAGATTGTATCAAGGTCACGCATCTCACCTACGAGGATGATATCAGGGTCTTCACGCAAAGCTGATTTAAGAGCGTTTGCAAAAGAACGGGTGTCCTGTCCGAGTTCTCTTTGGTGAACAACACTTTTTTTAGACTTGTGCACAAACTCAACAGGGTCTTCGATAGTGAGGATGTGCTCGTTTCTTGTTTCATTGATGTGGTCAATCATAGAAGCCAGAGTTGTAGATTTACCCGAACCTGTAGGCCCTGTTACAAGGATAAGGCCTCTGGGGCGTTCTGTAATCTTTTTAACAACAGGCGGAAGGCCTAATGTTTCGAAAGAAGGAACCTGTGTGTTGATTGTTCTGAATGCGGCAGCATATGTGCCGTTGTTTTTGTAAACGTTTACACGGAAACGGCCAAGCCCGTGGATACCGTAAGAAAGGTCGAGCTCCCATTCCTGTTCGAGTTTTCTTCTCTGTTCGTTGTTCAAAATCGGGAATACAAGTGTCTCAACATTCTCGGCTGTAAGAGCTTCCATGTTTGTTCTGATTAATTTACCGTCTATACGGAAAACCGGCGGCAGGTTAGCTGAAATATGAATATCACTTGCGCCTTTACCTACAGCGTCTTCCAACAATTCTTCTATTAACATGTTTTGCTCCTACTATTTTTTTCCAATTACTAATGTGATTACTTTGATGTATAATTATTTTACTTAACTAAATTTTACAATTTAGTTACATTATTGTCAAAAGTTATGTGGAGAGTGTTATGACTACTATAAAAGCGGTTAAGCTGAATAATTTTGAAATAGGCGGTGACAAGCTGTCTATCCTTGCAGGTCCTTGCGCAATTGAAAACAAAGATGTACTTTTTAAGGTTGCTGAAAACCTCAAAAAAATCACGCAGGAGCTTGATATAAACTATGTTTTTAAATCTTCGTTTGATAAAGCAAACAGAAGCTCCATCAATTCATTTAGAGGTCCCGGCATGGAAAAAGGCCTCGAGCTTCTTGCTCAGGTCAAAAAAGAGTTTGACCTTCCTATCGTAACTGATATCCACACACCCGATCAGGCAGCACCCGTGGCAGAGGTTGCGGATATTTTGCAGATTCCGGCATTTTTGTGCAGACAGACAGATTTGCTCGTTGCAGCTGCAAAAACAGGCAAAATTGTTAATATCAAAAAAGGCCAGTTTCTTGCACCCGCACAGATGAAACCGCTTGCAAAGAAAGTTGCAGACTCTGGCAACGACAGAATCCTTTTTACAGACAGAGGTACAAGCTTTGGCTACAACAATCTGGTTGTGGATATGAGAGGCATTCCTATAATGCAGGAAATGGGTATTCCTGTTGTGTTTGACGCAACACACAGCGTTCAGCTCCCAGGTGGCGCAGGCGAGTGCTCATCAGGCGAGAGAAAATACGTTGCCACACTTGCAAAAGCTGCCATGGCTGCAGGGGCTAAGGCGCTGTTTTTTGAAGTACACCCTGACCCTGACCATGCTCTTTGCGACGGGCCAAACATGCTCTCTATTGAGATGGCAAAAGAAACTTTCAAAATCTGCAAAGATATCTTTGAACTGGTAAAAGAATAATCTTTGATTAAAAGTTATCAACAAAATTTCTGTATTGAAGCGCCTGTGCAACATGGGCGCTTTCAATATTTGCACTGTTTTCCAGGTCGGCGATTGTTCTTGCGAGTTTTAGGATTCTGTCATATGAACGGCCTGAAAGGTTAAAACGTGAAATAGCGTTTTTTAGAAGGTTTTCGCTCTGGTCATCAAGTTTGCAAAAAACTTTTATTAGCTCTGCATTGAGCTGCGAGTTGGTCAAAATAGGGTGGTTTTTGTATCTTTCTACCTGAATTTGTCTTGCTTTTATCACCCTTTTTCTTATGTCAGCCGAGCATTCGGATTTAAAATTTTTGTTTAAAAGCTCATCAGAGCTCAATCTTGGTACATCTATCTGAATGTCGATTCGGTCCAAAAGCGGGCCCGAGAGGCGTGAGCGGTATCTTTGAATCTGGAATTCGGAACAGGTGCACTGTTTTTGAGAATCGCCAAGATACCCGCAAGGGCAAGGATTCATTGCGCCAAGAAGCATGAAATCGGCAGGAAATTTAACACTTGTTTGTGCACGCGAAATTACTACCTCCCCGTCTTCCAACGGTTGGCGCAGTACTTCGAGTACGCTTCTTGGAAATTCCACTATTTCATCAAGAAACAACACCCCTTTGTGGGCAAGGGTGATTTCGCCGGGTTTCGGGTTGGAGCCGCCGCCTATTATTCCTACAGCAGAGGCTGTGTGGTGCACTACACGAAACGGCCGTTTGTTAACAAGCGGGTTGTCAGGCTGCAAAAGACCTGATACGCTGTATATTTTTGTCAGCTCAATTGCTTCTTCCAGCTCAAGAGGAGGCAATATTGATGCAAAACTTTTGGACAACAGAGTTTTACCTGAGCCGGGCGGGCCTGTCATTAGTATGTTGTGGCCTCCGGCAGCTGCAATTTCCAGTGCTTTTTTTGCTTTTAGCTGGCCTTTAATATCTTTAAAATCATATTCGTAATGTGTGGTTGTGTATTCGTTCAGGTAGTCATCAATATAAACTTCACACACCTCTAGTTCTTTTTCACCGGAATTGTCTGCATAATGCTCTTCCGTGCCAAAATGAGCTGCTACTTGAGCAAGGTTTTTTGCACTAAGCACCTTAATATCAGGAATCAGAGCAGCTTCTTTTGCGTTGTCTTGCGGTACAACAACCTGTTTTATGCCAAGCTCTCGCAAGCCTGCAGTAATTGGAAGTATTCCGTTCACCGCACGTAAAGAACCGTCTAAAGAAAGCTCCCCTAAAAAGGCTGTATCTTTGATTTTTTCTTCGTCCACAATACCGTCACGTGCAAGTATTCCGATAGCAATCGGCAAATCGTAGTTGGTGCCTTCCTTTTTTATGTCAGCAGGTGCAAGGTTTATTATAACTTTCTGGTTTGGGAACACAAAACCGGAGTTTTTAATGGCTGTGCGCACGCGTTCTTTTGCCTCGGAAACAGCAGTATCTGGCAGCCCTACAATCACCACAGAGGGTATGGATTGTACAAGGTCTACTTCTACAAGGATTTTATAAGAATCAATACCGACAACAGTAGCCGTAATTACCTGTGAAACCATAAGCCAATATTAGCATAAAAAATCGGTTTTACATATATGTAACTACTTTTGCACTATTATTGCAGTCCATTGCTCCTGATGAAGGATTTCAATTACCTTGAGTCCGTGTTTTTCTACAGCATCAAGCACAACCTGTTTTTTCTCATCAAGAATACCGCTTAGAACCATGTATGAAGCGGGTTTCATAATGTTTTTTAAATCACCCATGATTTCAGCAAGCACGTTGTGCAAAATGTTTGCACACACAAAATCGTACTGCTCGCTGAGCATATCAGCAGTTGCATGCGAAAAATCTATTTTGTTGAACACATTGTTCATCTGCGCGTTGTCTTTTGCAACATCTATTACAAGAGGGTCGTTGTCAATGGCCACTGCGTGTGATGCGCCGAATTTTATTGCAGTGATAGCCAGAATGCCCGAACCTGTACCGATATCAGCGACTTCATCCCCTTTTTTCAGGTATTTTTCAATTGCTTGAATACACAGCTGTGTAGTGGCATGCGTGCCTGTCCCAAAGGCAGAGCCGGGATCCAGGGTAATCAGGATATCGTCTTTTTTGCGCGTACATTCTTCCCACGACGGGCAGATAATGACGTGTTCAGAGGCTTTGGTCGGTTTCCAGTGTTCTTTCCATTTTTGCGACCAGTCCTGATTGATGATTTTTTTTGCGGAGATTGTCCATTCTCCCAGTTCTTCGTCTGTAAAACCTTCTTTTTTCAGTTCTTCTTTTGCGTGAGTAAAGATTTTTTGGATTTCTGACGGAGAAAAATCCTCTTCTTCACACAATACATATCCTTTTGCCACGTTGTTTGTTGTTTCGATGAGCTCAAGGTCTTTGTATTTTTCTTCTGCCTGTACAACCCCTTCACATTCAAAGCGGTCAAAGAAAATTTCTGTCACAATTTCAATGACAGCCGGGTTAATTTTTACTGAAATTTCGAAGTAGTCTTTCATTGTGCAGTTCCAAATACGCCCATTCTTCTGAACTTGTTGTAGCGGTCGTCTTTTAGCTGTTGAGCGGACATGTTTTTGTACTCATCGAGTGCATTTAATATTTCCTTTTTGAGTTCTTCGCCCATTGCTTCGTAATCGTAATGCGCACCGCCTAAAGGTTCTTTTACAACGCCGTCAATGATGTTGAATTTTAACAAATCAGGGCCTGTAATTTTGAGTGCATCTGCCGCGTCAGAAGCTTTTGCAGCGTCTCTCCACAGGATAGAGGCACAGCCCTCGGGTGAAATTACAGTGTAATAGGCGTGTTCAAGCACAAGCACCTTGTTTGCAACAGCAAGGCCTAGAGCCCCGCCTGAGCAGCCTTCGCCTGTGATTACGGCAATGACTGGAACATCAAGTTTGGCCATTTCTTTAAGGTTCACCGCAATAGCAATGCCCTGACCGTGTTCTTCTGCTTTGATACCGGGGTATGCGCCAGGGGTGTCAATCAAAGTTACGATCGGCAGGCCGAATCTGTTGGCATGTTCAAAAAGTCTCAATGCTTTTCTGTATCCTTCCGGCTGCGGCATACCGAAGTTGTATTCGAGGTTTTCTTTTGTGGATTTGCCTTTAACCGTGCCCACAATCATAACAGGTTTGTCACCAATCTTGGCAACGCCTCCGATGATTGCTCTGTCGTCCGTGCCCTCTCTGTCGCCGTGCATTTCGACAAAATCTGTTGTCATCAGATTGATGTAGTCCAGAAAGTTCGGACGGTTAGGATGTCTTGCAATCTGCAATTTCTGTACGGGTTTTAGGTTTTCGTACAGTTCCTTTTTGTATTCGTGAGACTGTTGTTCAAAAACTTCAATCTCTTTTGACAAGTCCATACCTGATTCTTCACTCATTTTTTTTAGTTCTTCTATTTTTTCTTCAATTTTTGTTATAGGTTTTTCAAAATCTAATTTCATAATACCAACTGTCCTGAAAGTGTCTTTAAATATTAGTGTCTGTGTAATCTTAAGATTTTTGCCAGAGTTTCTTTTAGCTCGCTTCTTTTGCAAATCATATCAAGCTGGCCGTGTTTCATAAGATATTCTGCTGTCTGAAAATCCGCAGGGAGTTTTTGTCTGATTGTCTGCTCGATTACACGTCTTCCCGCAAAGCCGATACGGGCACCCTGTTCTGCAATAATAATATCGCCGATTGTGCCGAAGCTGGCTGTTACACCGCCGTAGGTCGGGTCTGTCAGGATATTAATATAAAGAAGTTTTGCCTCATTCAATTTTGCAACAGCACAGCTTGTTTTTGCCATCTGCATTAGAGAAAGCGCGCTTTCTTGCATTCTTGCACCGCCTGATGCTGTTATTGTCACAACGGGAAGCTTCTTTTCCAGTGCAAGCTCAATTATGCGGGTAACTTTTTCGCCCACAACGCTGCCCATAGAACCGCCCATGTATTCAAAATCCATGATTGCGCAGGCAATTTCTTCGCCTTCAACTTTGCCTGTACCTGTTATTACAGCATCGTTGAGGTTTGTTTTTTCTTTTGCTTTTGCCTGTCTGTCCTTATATGATTCTGTATCAAAGAATTCCAGCGGATCGGACGGTGAAATATTTTCGTAGTATTCGTTAAATGTTCCAACGTCAAAGAGCTGCTCTATTCTTGTTCTTGCATTTATTCTAAAGTGGTATCCGCACTCGGGGCATACCATCATGTGATGTTCAAGTTCTTTTCTGGGGAGCTGCGCGTTGCAGTTGAAACATTTTACCCAGAGTTTGCCAATGTTGTCGTCGATTTTAGGGTCTATCGGACGGGCGGCCTGTTGTTCTTCTTTTCTGGTTTCGAACCAATCTTTTAGAGTCATTTATATTTATTCCCCTTGTCAAATAGTCAAATTATTCTCATTTATTATACTACAAATGTGTTTTTTAATTACATCCCCGGAGGTCTGATTAAAGAAGGCTGTAACATTGCACCGCCGGGCATCATGTTAAAGCCGGGGTTGTAATCCCTATAGTCCTTAACAGAACGGTTCATCTGGTCTTCTTCAGCGCGTTTTTGTGCTTCTTTTTCTTTTTTCTTTTTGTCAGCCATTTTTTGTTTTTCTGATTTTTCTACATGGCCGATTGCGGTCGGGTCGTTTAAGATAAGGCGTTTGAATTCAACATCGGAGTTTTCCGCACCAACATTCATCATCAACCCCATAGATGCGTTTTGTCTGTATGCATCGTATCCGATGAGGAATTTTACGTCATCAGGCCCTATTGCAAAGTAGAATCTGTTTTCCTGGAGCATTCTGTCATCGGGTGTGTCGTTGGATAACACGATTGTTGCTGTGTACATCACTGTCAAATATTTGCACAGACGCAAAGATTCACCAAGCACCACGTTTGACTTTCCGTAGAAGTTTTTATCAAAGTAAAATGGAGAATCTCCTGCCTGACCTCCCTGGAAATATCCAATGTATTGCTGCCATGATTTATATTGTGTTCTTAAATACGGGCCGGCTCTGACAATACCCATGGTATCGCCTGTTCCGTATAAAGCAACGTGGGTCTGTGCGTTCAAACCAAAATCCAGTGCAAATTTTTGTTCCGGATTTTTATAGGTAAAAAATGGTTTGCTGCTCATTGTTTGCCATGCAAATTTTGTTGTGGAAAAAGATCTGTCGCCCCAGTCTCTTGCAAAACCGGCAATATATTTGTTGGTAAAATTCACACCCAGATCTTTGAGCTCATAGTTTTTGTTATGTACAAACTGGAATCCGTATTTTGGCATTCTTCCGCCTAAAAAGCCGTTGTTCATATAAGAATTTATGCCGTATTCGAGTTTTAAATTGTCTGTGAATTCCTGCTCGCCTCGAACAACAAATTTGCTTTTAGAGCTTGACCAGCCGAAGTCTGTTCTGTTTTTGTCTGTCAAGAAACGACCTATTGCACCCACCCCGAAGTCACTTTTGTATGTAACAGCAGGGCCGATTTTTAATGTAGAAGCGTTTGGCGTTTGCAGTACAATACCCGGAGAAATAAACGCACCCAGGTTTCTTAAAGAGCCCAACTCCAGCATATTTGTTTCGATATACTGCTGTTCTTTGTCTGTATACAGTTTCATCTTTCCCGCAGAACCCAGTTTTGTGTCTTTAATATAAATATCTGCGTTTTTGAGTGTTGCAATGTCTCTGTCTTTGTAAGAGTCAATGATGATGGTTTTTGCTTTAAGACGCCATTTGTTGTCGTATTTTTCTTTGAAATAGAAGTTTTTTGGGATAACTTCGTCCATCATTGGTTTATCAAATCCCATAATCGGGCGGGATACAAACTGATAACTTGTTTTGTCATTAAAGGTTACAATACCGTCAAGTGCCTCTGTTTGAGCATCATTTACCGTTGCATTTTTTGCTCTTATCTTGATGGCCATATGGTTCAGCACAGGGTGCGTCATCATTGCGTTGTCTTCGTTAAGGTTTACCTGAATATAGTCACCGTTTACTTTTTGACCTTCTTTGATGAGTACAACATCGCCATAACCTTTGATAAAGTTTGTGTCGTGGTTGAAGATAATTTTGTCTGCAAGAAGAGTGGAGTTTTCGCTCGGGAATGTAACTTTGGCATTGCCAACAGCTTCAAACTCGTGGCGTTCGGGGAAGTATTCTATTGTTTCACTGTCTACAAGCACGTCTGTTGAAGGGCCGTCTTCGTATGCAGATTCTTTTTTCTTTTGTTTTTTTTCTGCTTTAGAGAAAAACTTTCTTGGTTTGTCTTCTTTGTCGGAGTCGTTTGCTTTTTCTTTGTCGTCAGCTTTGTTTTTATCGGAAATTTTTTCGTCTTCCTGTTTTTGTTCGTCAGATTTAACAGAGTCTTGCTTTTTGTCATTGTCAGCATTTTGCTCTATTCCGGTATTTTGAGGCACATCCAGTGTTTCTGCCGCATAAGAAACACTGAGCCCTGCGCTCATTGCCATTATTATAGCTAACGTTATAAAAAGTTTGTTTTTCACTAAAGCACCTATATTGTTTAAATGTAATTAAGCGGGTTTTGTGGTTTTCCGTTAACCCTTACTTCAAAGTGGCAATGCGGCCCTGTGCTGTATCCGGTAGAGCCTTCGTAGCCCACAACCTGACCTTTGAGCACATTTTGCCCGGGGCTGACCACATATCCCGACATGTGCGCGTACAATGTGGTAATAGGCTGTCCGTTGATAATACCGTGGTCTATGATAACAACTTTGCCATATCCACCGTACCATCCGGCGTATAGTACTTTTCCGGAGTTTGATGCCCGGATTTTTCCGCCGTTGATACCCCCGATATCAATCCCAGAATGATATATCTGTCTTTTAAAGATAGGGTGCATTCTGTAACCGAAAGGTGATGTTATCGGGCCTGCGATGGGTTTCATAAAGCCCGAAACTACTTTTACGGTTGTACCCTGGGTGTTTTTGCTAATCATTTTGCCCAGTGCTTCAGACTGGCGGGCCAATTCTCTTTCGGCTTTTTCGTAATATGCCCTGTCTGTTCTGTAACGCTGGATGGAGCTTTCATTTTTACTGATTGCGCCTTGAATGTACTGCTGCTGGGCGTTTATGTTTTTGATTGAATAAGCAATAATTGTTTTTTGTTGTTCAATCTGGTTTCTTAGTATGGCGATTCTTCTTGTTTTTTCTTTGAGAAATGCCATTTTTTTCTTATCGTTTTTGGTGATTATATTTTGAAAATAAATTCTGTCTAAAAATGTGTTGATATCTGTTGTTGCAAGCAAAAGCTGGAACATTCCGCGTCTTTGTTTTTTAAAAATTTGGCGGATTCTGTTTTTTGATTGAAATTCAACTGCAGAATAATCTGAAAGCGTTTCATTAAGGTTTCTTTCAGCTTCTTGAAGCTGTGTTTCGGCGTTAGCATATTGCTTTTTAGAGGAGTTGAGTGTTTTTGTTGCATTTTCAAGTCGCTGCTGATTTTTGTAGAGCTTGTTTGTTTCAATAGTTTCCAGCCTTTTTAGCCTCACAACTTTTGCGTGAGTTTCTTTTCTCTTTTTTTCGATATGGTTTTGAGCACAAAATGCATTTTGTGCAAAAGAGAATATGAAAATAAATATTAAAATAGCCTTAAGAATTTTGTGCGGCATTTACTCTCAACCAATCAGCTGTTTATCGTGCAATGAATGCAATCAAAATAGGTGCAAACATGAACAATAAAAATGATACTGCAATTATTCCTACAATAATTTTTTGATTTTTTCTGAAAAATTCCATGAATATTAATCCACAAGTCTTCAACAGTAATATTCTACATGCAAAAAGTCTGATTTACAAGAAATTTACAACTTTGTGTATCGGATTATTACCTAATATTTTTTAAAAGCACTTTGACAACAGCCTTTTTTACATAAGACGGCTCGTTTTGTGCAATACAGGGCATATGTGCGTCTTCGGGCATAAATATGACAAAATCACCTTCTTTTGCGTTTACAAAATCTCCGTCTCCTTCAAGAAAAATTATGTCATTTTTTTCATCGTAAAAAGTTACGGGTTTAAAATTTTTTACATCGCCAAATCCGAGTTTTTCTTCGCCTTTTATTATGAATTGGATATCAGCATATTTTTTGTGTGCTTCAAATTTTCCTTGTTCTTGCGGTTTGGTGGTGTAATCCTGTACAGATACAAAAATATCGTCCCCTTCAATTTGATATTTGCCGTTTTCAAGATTTTTCATGTCAGTGTTTTTTAAAAATTCAAACCCTTTTTTAAACCCCTCACCCAATTTGTGGTAAGATTCTGCGTTTTTTAAATTATCCTTAATCATAATAATCGCCTTTCTTAATTTTTATTTACATAAGATTATAGCAAATTTTTGTTATCTGTGGTTTTATAAAAACAGTTTGTTAAGAAAACCGGACCATGATATCACCTGTAACTAATAGACCAAAACATAATGTATTCAGTTCATTTCAGGATACGGCACATACAAAAAACGTTTATTCGTCGCTTTATTACAAAAGAAACCACAGAGTAGAGGAATCAGACGTTAAAACCAAAGCAAAAATTGCAGCCGGCTCCATAGCGGCTACTTTAGTGCCGATGATTTATTTTGCCAAAAAACAAAACGGACTTAAAAAGATTCTGGATATTTTTAAAATAAAATATGAGCTCAAAGAAGTAATTGCCCTGAGTTCTGCAAGTATTGCGGGCGGTGCATTGACAGGTATTGCGGTAGATAAAAAAACAAACCGTAAACAAAAAATAAACGAAGGTGTTTTTCAATTTATGAACGCAACAGTCCCGACAATGCTGGTTGGCGGTGCAATGGAGCTGATTAAAGACAATGAAAAGTATAAAAATTCAAAACCTGTCAAGGTTGCGGCTATTGTCACAGGTTTGATTGCAGGTATGCCTTTGGCAGCGTTCATTTCAAATATTATTAACGACCCGAAAGACAAAGAACCTGACAGAAAACTTACGCTAAAAGATTCTATTATCAACATGGATGATGCACTCGGGGCTCTTGTTGTGGCCAAAATTCCTGTTGTGGATAAACTCCATCTGGAAAAAATTATGCCTGCAATATTTGCCTGGTGCGGCTATAGAGCCGGAGAGAGCAACTGATTTTTACCATTTGATAATAACTTTTCCGTTACCGCCGTCTGCTCCGTCACCGGAATATGTATGGTTGTAGCTTGATGTGCCGTAGGCAGTACTTCTTTTAGCTCCGCCGCCGCCACCTCCGCCACCGGCTGCTGTGGTTCCGGGTGCATTGGAGGATTCTGCTGTTTCTCTGTCTACGCTTCTGCCTCCGTATGAAACAACTTCATTTGCACTGATGCCTGATACAGCACCATCTTCGCCTGCTACATATGAAGCTGATGCAATATCCGGTTCAATGGCCTGGTTTTTGCCTGCTTCACCGCCGGGTGCTCTGAACAGGTTGCCCACAACGGTGTCTGTTCCGTCAGTAGGTTGTGTCATTGAACGGGTTGATGATGTAAATATGTTTTTACCGCCGGTACCGCCTTTTCCAAGCTTTATTATCAGTCTTTCATTAATACTTGCTGCGGGATAAAGCATAAGACGTGCTGCCTGTCCTGCTTTACCTCCGGATAAGATATCACTTTTTACGGCTGCATAACCACCAACGCCGGCTGTGCCTCCGCCGTTTTTACCCTGTCCGCCGCCGCCAGACATACCCATATTGTTTTCTTTCATTCTTGCAAGATTGTATGAGGTGTTGCCAATAGTGGAATATGGATAGGAGTTTGATGCCATAAGCATTTTTTCGCTTATTACAGAGCTGTAGTAGGATGTTTTCATTCCGGCAGAAGTTCTTTCGCCGTCTTGTCCGTTAACTGATTTTACGTTTGTGATTTTTAAACTGCCGCTCGGGTCGGAATAGCTGTATTTTCCGCTGCAGCCGCGCCCTGTGTTACGTACACATTCTGAATAGTTTCGCCAGTCAGCACCTCTGCAGTTTTTATTGAACATGGTTGCTTGCAGATTTCTTGCTATACAAGCAGAGCCTGTGCCGTCGTATTGAATAGCCATTCCGCCTGTGCCGCCTCCGGCAAAGACAATATTACCAAAGTTTGTATCGCCTCCGTTGCCGCCGTCACCGCCGCTATGTTTTCCGTCATCGCCATGGCCTCCGCCGCCACCTCCGCCAACGCTGATGGAGTAGGAAATATTGTATGTTGGTTTGAATGTAAAGCTTACAGCAGCACCGCTTCCGCCGGCATGGGCACGGGTTCCGCCTCTTTCGTTGTTGCCTCCGCCGCCACCGCCGCCTCCTCCGACAAGGACGATGTCATACTGGTTGTTTGCCAAAAAGTCTATTCTCTTGCTTTGGCCGGGATATAAGGCTTCCATTACAAGGTTGCTGTATCCGGCGCCACCGCCACCACCGCCGCCGACAGCTTTGATAATAAAGTTTTTAGCCCTTGGCGGGGGTGTAAATTCGCAATGGTCGGCATTGACAACAGGTGTCGGTGCGTCTTGCGAATATGATGAGTGCATTCCATCTTCATCTATTTCACAGGTCCATTGGCCATGCGGAATGTTTTCAAGGCTTCTTTTCTTTTTTGTAATCACGGGAATTGTTGCAATTGTGATTAAGCTTACAACCAAAAGAGCCATCAAAGCTTCTGCCAGAGAAAAACCTTTGCAGGCCGAATGTTTCGGAGAGACCTTTTTCATATTATTTAAATCCTTTAACAGTACTTTTCTTTGTTTTTATACTTAATTTTATCATATTTGAGTACACATTTCAATATTGCGCATATAAATATTATATGCGCAATTGAGGTATAATTTTTTATTTTTATTTTTTCAGGATATTTGAGATATCTTCTGTTATTAATTGAGGTGTGAGGCGGAATTTTTCGTAGAGTTTTTCAACCGGCTCTCTGTCCGTAAACTCTTTAGCTGCGCCGTAGTTGAGTACTTTCATATTTTTGTCGGAGTAGAATCTCGAGATTTTTTCGCCAAAGCCTCCGTCTAAAAGCCCACTTTCTAGCGTTATAACTACTTTATGGTCTTTTTCGAGAGATTGTAAAAGCTCTGTATCAACCCCGCTAAGGAATTTCGGGTTTATTAAAGTGGCATTGATTTTTAGTGTTTTAAAAAGCTCCTGTTTGACCTGGCGGCCTAGCGGCATAAAGTTTCCTGCTGCTATAATTGCAACATCTTTGCCTTTTTCTTCTATTTTGTATTTGTTGAGTTTTGAATAGTCTGTTTTATCAGCGTGGCCGGTTGAAACAACATCGCCTGATGGGACTCTGATTGCAACAGGATGGGAGTTTTGTGATAGAGACCAATCAAGCATTGCGATGTATTCTTCTTTTGTGGAAGGAGAAAGGTACACAATGTTTGGAATATTGCTTATCAGAGGAATATCAAATATACCGAGGTGTGTCATATCCGCGCCTGATATGCCTCCGCCAAAGACGAGGATTGTGGCGGGCGAGTTGTTCAAAGCCAGATCCTGTGAAAGCTGGTCATAGGTTCTTTGTATAAAAGAGCTCATGACTTCAAGAACGGGTTTTGCGCCGTTTTTAGCTGCGCCTGATGCAAAAGCAACTGCGTGTTCTTCTGCAATGCCTGTGTCAGTATAATTTTGTCCCATTTTTTGTCTGATTTCTTTTGTGAGCCCCGTTGCTGCCGGAGTTGCGGGAGAGATAGCAAACACAAGCGGGTTTTGTTTTTTGAGAAGATATTCAGAGGTTATTGAGTTGTATGTTTCTTTTTGGTTTTCTTTTTTTGCTTTTTGTTTGTCCAGAGCGCCTGCTGCAATGTAGTGGTATATTTCTTTGTCTTTTACTGCCTGTTCAAGCCCTTTGCCTTTCAGGGTGTGGATATGTACAACTGTCGGGCGGGTTGTGTTTTTAACTTTTTTGAATGTTTTGATTAGAGAATCAACATCATTGCCGTCTTGTACATAGTAGTAGTCAAAGCCCATTGCCGTGAATATGTTGTTTTGAGCTTTGCCATTTGTTTTTCTTAACAGCGCAAGATTTTTATATAGCCCGCCGTGGTTTTCGGCAATAGCCATTTCATTGTCGTTTACCACAACAATAAAATTGCTGCCGAGTACAGCTGCGTTGTTTAAACCTTCATAGGCCTCGCCTCCGCTTAGTGAGCCGTCGCCCACAAGGGCAATCACGTTGTATTTTTCGCCTTTGAGGTCTCTTGCTTTTGCAAGTCCGGTTGCAAGGCTCACGCCTGTAGAGGTGTGGCCTACGTTAAAGAAATCGTGCGAGCTTTCTTCGGGATTTGTGTAGCCTGAAACTGCGGAGTATTTTTCAGGGTTTAAGAATCCGTATTTTCTTCCTGTTAGCATTTTGTGCGGATAGCACTGGTGTGATACATCAAAAACTATTTTGTCCTCAGGTGAATTAAACACATAATGCATTGCAATTGTTGCTTCTACAATCCCCAGATCAGGCCCGAGGTGGCCGCCTATTGTGTTTGACCTTTTCATGATTGCGTATCTTATGTCTTGGGAAAGATCTTTCATCTGTGCTGTTGTAAGTTTTTTTACGTCGTCGGGTGTGTTTACTTTATCCAGCACTTTGAGGGTATAGGTGTTATTTTTTTGAGTAGTTGTATTTGCAAGGGCTTTATAATCCATTGATGCAGCCGTTAACACGGTAAGCACGGCAAGTGATGCTATAAATTGTTTTTTCATCTTTTTCTCCTTTTTTATTTTTTTATTGTACTATCTGATAGCTGCTATCAGTCAAGCCATTGTGATTAATTGATTTTATAATTCCTTTAATATAGATTGG
The DNA here is from genome assembly GCA_000980375.1 of Clostridium sp. K4410.MGS-306. Taxonomy (GTDB): domain Bacteria; phylum Cyanobacteriota; class Vampirovibrionia; order Gastranaerophilales; family Gastranaerophilaceae; genus Limenecus; species Limenecus avicola. Next base: position 86,359 of record LARD01000002.1, read on the forward strand.
TTGAGAGGTATTAGCTTTGAACAGAAAAATAACAGGTGCAATAAACGGTGCGGTAGCTGCCGCAAGCTACGGGATGAACCCTCTTTTTGCACTGCCTATGTATGCTGCGGGAGTGGGCGTGAATTCTGTATTGTTTTACAGATATGCTATTGCCGTTGTTTTGTACGGGTTCTGGATAAAGCTTTTTAAAAAAGACTCTTTAAAGATTACGCTTAAGGAATTTTTTCCGCTTTTGTTTTTGGGGCTTTTCTTTTCGGCATCGTCTTTGACCTTGTTTATGGCATTTCATTATATAGAAGCAGGAATTGCGTGCACAATTTTGTTTGTTTATCCTTTGTTTGTGGCTGTAATAATGGCATTGTTTTTTAAAGAAAAAGTCACAAAAACAACAATAGCTGCAATTTTGTTGACGTTTGCAGGGATTGCACTTCTTTATAAAGGCAAGCCGGGGAGTAGTTTGAATATTCATGGTGTAGCCATAGTGCTGGCTTCTGCACTTTTGTATGCACTTTATATTGTCGGGGTGAAAAATATAAAGCCTGTAAAGCACATGAAGCCTGACAAGCTTAGTTTTTATGTAATGCTTTTTGGTTTGCTTTTGTATATTGTAAACCTGAAATTTTGCACAGAGCTTCAAATAATAGACAGGCCCTTTTTGTGGCTGTGCACATTCGGGCTTGCGCTTTTTCCCACGATTATTTCGCTTGAGACAATCACTATTTCAATAAAACTGATAGGCTCGACCACAACAGCAATACTCGGCGCGCTTGAACCTTTGACGGCGATATTTTTTGGTGTAATGTTTTTCCACGAGCACCTTACAGCGAGAATAATTTTGGGAGTGGCTTTGATTTTAACTGGTGTGATACTGGTCATTACTAGAAAACGAGAAAAGAAAGCAAAAGTATAAATTTGAAACTCAAAATTTTAAACGGCGCAATTTTCGATTACAAACTATTTTTATATAAATATGGTTAGGTTATAAAGGTTGTTTATGAGTTTATCTGTATCAGCTAATAATTTTAAAACTGTGGTTTCAAATTATGCCAAGAAAATTGGTAAGAAATCTATTATTGAAACATTACCTACACAAATTCATGGCATAAATCCAACATTAACTTACGTACCAAATGGTAAAACATTTGAATTACCAAGATTTTGTTCTGTTGAAATGCAACAAGCAAGAAGAATGAATTCAATTGCAGCAAGACAATCTAAATCACCTGTTGTAACGACTTATTCTAAAGCAACACCCCAAGACCTTGAAAGACTGATGTCTGAAACCATAAAAGACTCTTATTCACGAGTTGAATGGACAAATCCGAAAGATGGAAAAGTTTACAATCTTTTAAAACAAGGTAATACAGGAGATGGCAAAGTTTTAGTGCGCATATTGGATTCGAAAGGTGCGTTTGTAAAAGAAGCAGTGTTGAAACAGAAAGAGGTTTGTATAGTGGATGTAGCTGAAAATATAAACAGCATACCGTTAGAAATTTTAACTCATGGAAAAGCTGTTTTAGCATATGCCAAAAGATTCAATCCATTTGCCTCCTATAAAACAATTGATGTGACATCAAATTTTGGTTCAGTATCAGATTTTAAAATGATTGATGCATTTGATTCAATTATAAAAACAATTAATGACGGGGAAAAATTAGATTACATTTCTATTTCAATTGCAGCAGAAAAAAGGCTTGGCGATAAAAATTTATCTGAAATAATTAAAATAATAAATGACAAAATAAAATGTATTGTTGGTAAAAAATCAAAAATTAGAGTTCTTTTTGGAGCAGGCAACAGTGGCTCAACTTCATATAATGCTTATTTAGCTAATGGAGCGGAAGGTGTAGGGGCTTTAAATAAAAGTGGGAAAGTTGCCGAGTATTCTGCATCAAGAAACTCCTCATTAACTCAGCACTATGAAATAGGAGAGTATAGTTTAAAAGTAACTCCGTTTGGAATTAATATTACGGGGAAAAAAGGTACTGATATTCCATTTCCGAATGGAGTTTGTTTTACAAACACTAAAAAAGGTAACGAAGCATTAAAATTGATTGATGAATATCATGAGTGTTTACCTCAAATAGCAAAATTAGAAAAAGAATATAGAAAAGCAGAACGTTGTGACAACTTTGACTTGTTAAAAACTATAGACGAAAAAATTAAAACAACGTATAAAAGAAGAGATGAATTAGAATCTCAAATTGATAGAATATTATCTGAATTCTTGCCCGATAAATCAGTACATTCATCTTTTTATGAATTAACAGAAAAAGGAAAAATAATAGAAGGTACAAGCTTTGCCACCCCAATCCGCACAGCAAAACTTGCTCTCAATGATATGATGGCAGGAATACTTTAATTTAAATAGCGGGCTGCCACATGCGGTATTATATCTCTACGGCTCATTCTTCGCCTAGAGCTGAGGTCAACGAGGCTTTAGTGTGAGTGTTTTTGTTTAAAAATCATCGTGTCTTTTTAGCCTCTTTTTTATGGAGCGAGAGACGAGGCTCGAATACATATTTTTTATTTTAGTGATTTTAAATTTTGTGCTGTAACTTATACTGTTGTTTAATCTCAGAAACTTCTACTTTTACTAATTTACAGTAATTTTCAGGGACTGTTTGCACAATTAGTCCCATTTTAGTCCCTTTGACGTTGTATTTATCTTAAATCTTGCTTATGAATTAACTGTTTAACTTCTCGGTCAAAATCAGATACTATTTTTTGTGTCTTATTGTATTTATCATATTCCGCACCGGCTTTGTCTTGTGCTTGTTTCATAGATATTTTGCCTTTGTTATTGTCAGGTAGAATATCGTATTTTCTAAAAGCCAAAAATTCGTTTACGCTCTTAGCAAACTCTACCATATTAAAAGTGTTTTTTCTTTCAATAAGGTCTTCTATATAATCAAAATAACCTGTAACTGTGCGTTCAAGTTGTCTGATTTCTTTTTCTTCAAGGTAGTTTTTAGCAATTTTTGTGT
>LARD01000006.1 GCA_000980375.1 Clostridium sp. K4410.MGS-306
GTCAGAGCTAAAAGATGGTTAAAAGCAGAAATTAACAGACGTGAAGGTGTATTTAAGAATTTCAAAAAATTAAGCGGATTGATCTTTGGTCTTGCTATCCTTCCATTCACTTGCGGTTTGTTAAACTGGGCATATCCAAAATTCATGAATAAATTCTTCCCAGAACTCTGTGATGCGAAACAACAGGCAAAAGCTGCAAAGGAGGCTAAATAATGAATATTAAGCCAATAAAAAATTCAGTATACAGAGCAGCAAATGCTACAGTTGATTATGCAAATAAAGTTACAAATAAGTTAATGGAAAAAAACTTTGCGCATACTATGATGCCTGAAAATCCCACTGATGTTGCAAAGGCATTAGCTTTGGCTTCTACAACAACTAAAGATGCTGTTAATTGCTACTATTACACAACACAAAGTTATAACAATAAAGAAATACCTGAAGATAAAAGAAAATTTGTTGCTGGTATTGACCTTGCAAACGGTATTTTGAATGTAATTACACAGTTGACTTTAGGTTTGGTTGTCAACAAACAGTCTGACAAATTATTTGAAAAAATGTTTAAAGGCGGCATAGTTGCTAAACCTGAAAATATAGCTAAATATAAACAAAAAGTAAATGCTCTTCTTCAGAAATCTAATTTAACAAAACATATTAGTTCTACAGAAGCAGAAATTAAAGATGCAATTAAGAAAACAAATAAAATTGCAAAAGGCGGCTTTGGTGTAATCGCAGTATTGATTGTGACACAAATCATCGCAAAACGTATGATTGTACCATTCTTGTCTACTCCTCTTGCAGGTTTCTTTAAAAACTATCTTGATAAACGTGAACAAAAAAATGGTATAAAAACAGAAACTCCAGTCACTGTTGACAACCAACAATCTAAAGTTGATTCTAAAAATGAACAAAAATCAATAGTCGTTATAAATAAAGATGAGTCTTCTGAACATAAGGCTTTTAAAGGTTTTGAAAGCATGTTGAATAAATCTCTTTAAATAAGAAAAGAAAGGATTTTGTCATGAGAATTAATAGTATACGTACAAGTTTCCCTGGCAATAATACATCTAAGCCAAAATCTTTTAAACAATTACAGTATGATGAGGATGGTTTAAAAACTGTTCCTATGTCTTATTTTAATCATGAAAAAGTCATTAACGCTTTGCCTCAAGCTAAAGAAAAACTTGATGAAGATTCCTTTGTAAAAGCATTAATATATGCTAGAGATAACAAACCTGTTTTAACTTTATTTAATCCCTTGCCATCTGCGTATCATTCAAAAACTGTAGATATTACGGATATGATTGATTCTAGTTCAGACTCGCAGGAATTGAGCGAAAAAATTTACAATAGAGCTATGGAGATAGTTTGCAATAACGAGTTTGAAGAAGATAAAGATCCAGATGTCAGAGATGATGACGATTATGATTTTGATGACGATACACTCAGAGGCACTGGCTGGGATTTAACAGACGCATATATACCTTAATTCGTTTTAGCTCTTTGCCAAATATGAAATACAGGAATACCGGCGAGTGTGATAAGCAGTCCCGGTATTGTGTATAAAGGCTTATACACGGAAAGACATATTACAATATAGCTGGCAAGCACCAAAAATGTTATCGGGAAAAATGAATTTATCCTGAATTTTTTGTTTGCATGCGGAAACTTTTTTCTGTATACAAAAATACCAGCTGTAACAAGGATATAAAAAAGCAAAGAGGCATAGATTACAAAATCTAAAAGCTCTGAATAATTGCCCCATAGTATTAGTATGCATATCCAGATACACTGTGCCCATAGTGAATTTACAGGTACTTTTGTTTTTCTGTTGATTAGAGCAAGCGGTCTAAAAAAAGCTCTATCTTTTGCCATTTTATAATATACTCTAGAACCTGTTAAAATCATTCCGTTAGCGCATCCAAACGCAGAAATCATAATAATAACCGCAATTATATCCTTTCCAATTGTTCCGAATATTTCACTTATTGTTCTTGCTGCCACAATATCTTGAGGTGCTGTTTGTATTTCACTCAATGGTAAAACACCTAAATAAATCATATTCATAAGCAAATATAAAGAAACAACCAATGCTACTCCATATACCAGTGCTTTTGGTATGTTTCTTTGCGGATGTTTTACCTCACCTGCAATAAAAGTAATATTGTTCCAGGTTATAGATGCAAATAATGCACCGACAATGGCTACTGCCATAATATTTATTGTTTCGAATGAAAAATTGATACTCATATGTATGTTTGCTTGCAAAATATGAGCATTAAAGCCGAATAAAAGCCCTATTATTACTATTGCCGCCATTGATATTACTTTAGTTACAGTGAAGATATTTTGTGTAACTACCCCGTATTTTATTCCCCTGGAATTAAGGTAGCTGAGAAATATAACCGTTAAAATAGCGAACAATTGTTGTGTAGAAAAATGTATGCAACCAAAATTGAAAAGAATATTAGAGCTGCTTATACAGGGCACTATAAGTCCAAAAAACTTTGCAAATGCTACACAAACAGCGGCAATAGTACCTGTTTGTATAACAAGGAACAATGTCCAGCCGTATAAAAATGCTATTTTTTCACTAAAAATCTTTTTTAAATATACATATTGTCCGCCTTCTTCCGTGATGTTTGCTGCAAGCTCACAAAGAGATAAACCTCCGCATAGTGTTATAAAACCTGCAATAATCCAAATTACTATTAGTAATAGTCCTGAATTTACCTGCCTGGAGATATCAGCGGAAACTATAAATATGCCGCAACCTATCATTGAGCCGGCTACTATTGATATCGCATCTGTTAGGGAAAGTGTTCTTTTCAAATCTTGACTCATATAATTAACATATTATAAAAGCTTAAAATTTAAAACCCTATTCTAGCTGTTACACCGATTTCTTTATTTCTTGTTGAACCATAGACACCCATAGTAAGATTTGTGTTGTCTTTAAAAGTTTTTTTATAGTTAGCGTTAAATGCTGCGTCATCTTTAAAAATAGAAACACTGGCTCCTAAGGAGCTGTGCTTGTTTATTTTGTTGTAATAACCGGCATTGACACCAGGATTTTCTTTGTTGAGATAAGCGTTTCCATATATATTATTGTTTGGTGCTGAATAATTAAGGCTCATTTTTGCAGAATTGTTCAACGGTTCATATTCAATGCCGCCTTTTAGTTTTACGGCACCATTGTTGTAGCTTTTTTCAAGATTTGCACCTATTGATTTGTCAAAAACATCGATATTTGTGCCAAGTTTTAAATTGTTGCCTATTTCTTTTTGGGCTTCAACGCTGTCGAGGCTGACATCGTATTTGACACCTTTAAAAAAGTTTGATTTTTTCTGTACACCTGGTAAATCAGGTCTCATTACCGTATTAACAGCGTTTGGTTTCTTTTCCTTAATGTTTGCTTCTATTTGTTCATTTAGTAAAGTCGGGGTAGAGTTGGTTGGGTTTGTTTTGTTAATGTTAAAACTTTTTTTGCCTCTTACTTTATCCCATAGCTGTGTTGCTGTTTCTTGCGCAGTTTCTGTTAAATTATTTATTTGCGTAGAATATTTTTCCTCGGTTGTACGAAGAATCACTCTATCAGCATCAGTGTCTTTTAAAGTATTTACAAATTTTTCTATCTCTTTATCCGGCATATTAACCCTCTTGTATATATAAAGTATATATTATTCTTAAAATTGCTAATCTTTTGTCTGAATTTTGTATATGTAAAATTTTTGTAACGTTTTAAATGAAAATGCTAAAGTTTACTCTTGTTATTCCGTAAATATATTTGTAGTTAATAAATTCAGGGAAAAAAATGGATATACGCGTTCAAAATGGAGAAAATCTATCTTTAGTAATCAAAAATGCACTAATAAAAGAAGGTGCTGCTGATTCTGAATTTAAAAAAATCAGCATTTGGAATCAAATACTGGATTTAGTCGATCAACAAAATGCTGAAAATAAAGCAAACGGTAAAAAAGCAATATATGAAGGCGCTAATGACAGAACTTCTGACAATTGGTCACAAAATTACAGGGTACTGGCCGGCAGTGACTTGACTTTTTCAGATGAAATTTGGAATCAGATTAGAGCTATTGTGGGGTTAAAATCTTCGGTCCCAAAAGATAAGCCAGAAGCTTTAAACAATCCGCTTGATGCTCCGGTTTCTCCATTTAAAATATATGACACTTCTCCTGCCCTACAGGAGTTAAGCTTACCAAAAATCAATATTAAAACTAATGGTATGCAGCTAGGAGATAATTCATCTTCTGCATCGATAAAGCATGCTTCAAAAAATCCTGATTTGTTACCAACTCCGTCTACTCCTCAAAATCCATCCGAGAATATTGAGGAAGCGAATAATATTGTTTTACCTGATATGTCCCCTATTGACTCAAAAAGTACAGCCAAGACTGATATCCCTACTCAAAATGTCGACGTAGATAAGCCAACAGATGTTCTTCCATCAGGTGCTATTGTATATAAAGACGGTTCTATAAAATATGGTGAAGATATTTATTCAATAGATGAAAATGGCATGGAAACACTTAAAACTAAATACGGTACTTATAAAGCTACCAATATGATGAACAGAGATATTATCGCAAATGTACGAGCAAAAATCTTTGGTTATCATGCTACAAGTCTTCCTAATTTGTATTTAAAAGACAATCAATATTATAAGTGGGATGAAGATAGTAAAAGCTATGTAAAAGCCAATGTGGAAACGCAAGAAACAAGACAAGCAAGGTTAAGGGCCGAAAATAGACGTAAAGAAGAAATCCAAAAACTTAAAGCTACTACAGCAGATGGTGTTTTGGGGAACTTTTCTCAAGATGGAAAAGGTGATTGCTGGCTTATAAGTGCTTTAAAAGCTCTCAACAACTCAGAAAAAGGTAAAGATATTATAAAGAGTTGTCTTTCTGCTGATAATGCAGGTAATATAACCGTTAATTTAAAAGGTGTTGATAAAACTTATACCATAACAAATGACGAAATAAATGCAGCTATTGACTCTGAAAATTCTGCATTAGGTGATAAAGATGCTATCGCAATAGAGCTGGCTTTTGAAAAACATATAAAATCAGCTATTGATTCTAAAAAGACTAATTCAAACATGGATAGCATAAATGCTGGCCGCTATTCAATGGGTGATGATTATCTGTATGGCGGGCGTCCCAAAGTTGCTATTGAAACTTTAACCGGCCTTAATGTATCGACAATAAGCCGTTCTAAAGATAAAAATATTGTTGTTCAAGACCATGTCGCACTTTTAAAAGGCATGAATGAAGATACATTAAAACCATTTATGGATAATAAGGACTATACAATAATAGTATCTGTTGACGGCGCTGATGAAAAAAGAAAAGATTTGGCTCACGGATTTGCTTTCAAAGGGTATGATGAAAACTTTGTATATTTGGAAGATACATACCTTAATGATGATGGTAGTGCAAAAATAACTAAGATGAAAAAGGACGATTTCTATTCAAGACTTTTAGAATTCAGCTATACAGACCTGTCAAAACCGTTAGATAAAGCTAATAATTCTTTGATGTATTCACCCAAAATCACTCAAACAAAAGAAGTTGAGCAATATTTAAAGAACAAAGATAACAATTGATTATTTTAAAACTAAAAAACCTTCGCAAATGCGAAGGTTTTAAAATAGGAGGAGGTGGGATTCGAACCCACGGTACGCTACAAACGTACGACAGTTTTCAAGACTGCTCCAATCAACCGCTCTGGCACTCCTCCAATGAGTTAGATTTTATATTGATTAGAGTAAGATTATATTAATAAAAAAATAATAAATTGTAAAGCCTTTTCTTACTAAAAAATTTTAAGTTGCATGAAAAAATTTATATGCTATAAATAAAGTATAGATTGAATATTTTATTAAATGCCTTGGTAGCTCAGCTGGATAGAGCAACCGCCTTCTAAGCGGTAGGTCATTGGTTCGAATCCAATCCAGGGTATTTTTCTTGACAAATTTCAGAAGATGAAGCGTCTTATTGTTTGCATATTCTAATGCCGTAATCGGAGTGGTATGTTTAATATTGAAACTTTCAATTTTTCAAATAAAGATTTCGATAATTGGAATAACTTATTTGACTATCATAGTGTTTATATATTGGAAAATGGAAAAGATGCCTATGTTGGTGAATCTAATGATTTTATAAGACGAGCAAAAGTGCATGACTCTGACTCTCTTAAAAATAAATTGAAAAAGTACTTTTTTAAAAGAATGCATGTAATTACCGGGAAATTAGCAGAAGAGACCCCATCAAAACATTATGAAAATTTGCTGATTAAGTTAATGAAAGTTGATAAAAATTTCAATGTTGTTAATGGTAATGATGGGCAAAACACTCATTATTACAGAAAAAATATATTTGAATTATACTTTGATGATTTGTGGTTTAAGCTTGAGCAAAAAGGGTTGGTAAGGTCTCATGATTTTAACTCAATTCTTAACTCAAATTTGTTTAAATATTCGCCATTTACAACATTAACCCAAGAGCAACAAAAGACTTTAACAAGTATTATCCATACATTAGATTCTTGTGAAACAGAGCCACACAAAGAAAATTATAAAAACAGACCAATTTTTATTAATGGTGACGCTGGAACAGGAAAAACTGTTGTGGCAATATCTTTATTCTATTTCTTGAGAAATAATGAACGATATAAAGACAAAAAATAGGACTTGTTTATGCAAATCCATCAATTCGTGCAGAAATACAGGAAGTTTTTAAAAACATTAAAGGGTTGAGTAAAAATGATGTTATTTCTCCAATCTGTTTATCAAAAGAACATTATGATATTATTATTTGCGATGAAGCACAAAGGCTAAGGCATAATAAAAACCTTGGATTGTTTACTAAGTTTTTTAAGGAAGGTAATTCAAGATTAGGCTTGGATTCTAATAACGACGAACTTGATTGGATATTAACAAATTCTGATTGTCAGATTCTATTTTACGATTCAAAACAGATTACAAGCCCTTGTGATATACCCCAAAAAAGTTTTGAATCAAGACTTCAATATGATCCCAAACGTGGAATCCGTCCTATAAAACTTAATGAACAAATGCGTATTATGGCGGGAAATAACTATGTGCCTTATATTTATGACATATTATTTCAAAAAACAGTAGAATCTAAAATATTTGACAACTATGAGTTTAAACTCTTTGATTCATTTAAAGATATGGCGAAACTTATTGCAGAAAAAGAGCAGACCGTTGGACTTTGCAGATATTGCAGCGGCTATGACTGGGAATGGAAGGCTAAGAATAATAATCGTCTAGCAGATATTACTTTAGATGGTATAGATATACAATGGAATAAACAAACTGCTGGGTGGTTAAGAAATCCTGATGCTAGTAAAGAAATGGGCAGCATATATACTTTGCCGGGCGTAGATTTAAATTATGCTGCAGTTGTTATTGGACCTAGCTTATACTTTGATAAAAGTGAAAATAAAATAAAACTGGACCGTAATAAGTTTTTTGATAACAAACTAAAAAAAGGGGTAAATGATGATGACCTCTTAAAATATGTTCTTAATACATACGCTGTTTTCCTGACAAGAGGCATCAAAGGAACATTTGTTTATGTTTGTGATGAAAATCTTAGAGATTATTTTAAAAAATTTATTCCACTTGCATAAAATATATACCTGGCTGTCTTGTTCATCGGGTAATAGATTCTTATATTTGAATCTTTAATATTATCTCATTAATGTTTTGCTTTCTCTAAATTGTGTGTATGCTGAGGATTTTACTGCAGATAATACACAGAACCTTATGGATGCACTGTCAAAAGCTAATTCTATGCCAAATGAATCTCATAAAATTGATATTACCAATGACGTGTCTTTATCTTCAGCCGTGACAGAGGCTGTCAGCATCGAACTGAATGGAAGTAATATTGATGACCATAATGTTTTATCACTTGATGGGTATATTTTTACTTTTAACGGTGCAGTGAAAAGCTCAAAAATTGCTGATTTGGATATTCAATCTGACAAGCAGGGCAGTGGGATTGTTGTAAATAATCAAACTTTTACAATTGATAGCTCAAACTTTTACGGGAATTCATTCAACGATAATAATGCAATAATCACTAGCAACAGTGGTAGCCTTGATATCATAAATTCTTCATTTAAAAATAATACTGGCTGGAGTGGCGGTGCCATAGCTAATAAAGGTACCGGCAGTTTAAATATGGAAAAATCTACAGTATCACAAAATAAAGCCTATGAGGGTGGGGGCTTTACATAGTTAGCGGAACTACAGAAATTTCAGATACAAATATCACGGAAAATAACTCTACTTATCGTGGTGGAGGAATATATTTTGCAAATGGTACAGGTAGTATCAAAAATTCAATATTGTCCAATAACACAGCAAGTATTCAAGGTGGTGCTTCATATATTAACGGAGGCACCCTAAATACACAGATTCTATAATAAATGAAAATATTGCATCTATGGGTGGTGGTGCTTTGTTTATCAATAGCGGTGATGTCACTTTAAATAATACAAGTTTTGATAAAAATTCTGTTACCAGTGGCTCTCTTGGGGAAGCAATAAATAACGCAGGGGTTTGAAAATAGAAAATAATTCAATTTTTACTAATAATACAATCCAATCCGGTACAGGTGGAGCAATAAGCAACAGTGGTACTTTAACTACAGATAATGCCTTATTTGATTCTAACAGCGCAGGTAATGACGGAGGTGCAATATCAAATTCAGGCTCTCTGATTGTAAGCAATTCTACTTTTACCGGCAATAATGCAGTAAGCGGACACGGTGGGGCAATAGAAGGTGGCAATAGCATTCAGCTTTACAATACAACTTTTGATAAAAATACCGCAAATTATTTTGGCGGTGCTGTATCACTTATGTATGCTGATTCAGTAATTTCTGATTGTGTCTTTTCTAATAATGAATCACAAAATGAAAGAGGCGGAGCCATGATTATTTACGGCTTGAATGCTGAGTTCAAAAATTCGAATATATTTAATAATAATACGGCTAAAACTAACGGAGGTGCAATATATATCGGATCTGATACAACCGTAAATATGTCCGGTACTGCGCAATTTATAAATAACACGCCAAAAGAAGGCCTTGGCGGTGCATTATATATTCAAGGTATTATGGATATTAATGCTGACAATCCTGAAGATTCAATAATTTTTTCAGGCAATACAGATTCTTCAGGAAGTAATGCTTTTAATCTTCATATAGATCCAAATGATCCAAGCTATATTGGCACAATGAATCTTAACGTATCAAACGGATCTAAAATTGTTCTCGCTGATAATATCTCCGGATTAGAGGGTACAAAACTCAACATAAACGGGACATCATCATATAATGACAATATCTTTTTAGGATCTGCAAACAATGATTTTAAAGGTGATATTACTACAAAAAATATAAACTTAAATTTTTATGACAAGTTGTCCGGTTTACCAAATGCGCCTATTACATCAGTAAATACAAATTTCAACTTTATGAACGGTTTTGTAAATGATTCAACATTAGATCTTAATTTAAAAGGTGGAGGCAATTCTTTATGCATTGATGTTGATCCGGCAAATTTAATTGCAGACTATATCAATATGACCGGCAGTCCTGATGATATGACAATGATTACTATAAGAGATATAAACGTCATAAGTGATCCTCTCCAGTCTGTTACAATCTTTGATATATTTGATCATGACAAATTTGGTACAGACCTTGCTCTATCTCAAGAATTACAAAACTCTATAGTATATGGTGGTCTCAAAACCTACAAATGGGCTCTGACACCAAAATTAACGTTAATAGAATTAGGCGGTTTAAACCCCAATATACAAAGATACCAGGGTGCAACCGCGGCTGCATTTATGAATCAAATGCTGAGCTATGATTATTCTTTAAATAGAACTGATGAGATATACACAAATCTTAGAGAGCAAAAGTTAGCCTCAAGAAAATTAAACTCCTATGCTTCAAACGGCCCGACCGGCTTGTATGTAGATAATTATTACGAAGATGGTTCTGCAATGTGGATAAGACCATATGTAAACCTGGAAACCTTTAATTTATCAGGTGCATCAGGTGGTTTAAATAACCAATCATACGGATTTATGATTGGCTTTGATTTTCCTATGCACGAAACAAGGAATGACTGGAAGCTTTTCCCCACAATTTACGCCTCTTACCTTGGCTCAAGCCAACAGTATCTGGATTCTCACATGAATCAAAACGGAGGTTACGGTGGTTTTTTGCTTAGCGCCTTTAAAGATGACTTCTATGCCGGTTGGACTATAAATGGAGGTGGCCTGGGTGTTACTTCCAGATATGCATCAGGGCACGATGACTATGCAATAATTACAGCCGGTACAGCTTTAAAACTTGCGTACAACTGGAAAATACGCAATAGATTTATTGTGCAGCCTAATGTCACTACAGCTTATACTTTTTTAAGCCCATCAAATCTCGTAAATTTTCAGAGTGTTGATATGGCTCAATCTCAAGTAAATGGTTTAACTGTTGCTCCTTCGTTGCGGCTTACATACAGAAATGAAACAGGATTTGAGCCATATATTTATGGAGGTTGCGTAATACCGATTATGAGTGATATAAAAGCTACCGGAAATGGTCTAAATCTCGAAACTCTAACTTTGAATACCTGGGCGCAATTTGGTGCAGGTGTAAGAAAAAGAGTAAGCGAGCGTATAACCTGTTTTTTAGAGACAATAATTCGTACAGGTGGAAGAGACGGTTGGGGTTTAATGTTTAACATTCAAATTGCTATCTAAGTTAGTAGCAAGAAGGCAGCAAATATGCTGCCTTCTCTCTTATTTCTTATCTTTTTTGTCTGAAGGGTGAGACATTTTTTTGTTATCTGTTTTGTTTTCTTTTGTTGTTGGCTTTTTAGTTGCAGTGTTTGTGTTGTGTTTTTTATTATCTTTTTCCATAATACCTCCATATATTTAGCTTGGCTGCGTCTTTTTATTGACAAAGTTATTATAGCAATGCTGTAAATACAAAAGATTCCCTTTTTAGAGAATCTTTCTTTTATATACTTTTATTTAATTTTTTATGGTTTTACTGTTGTTGAGTTTTTAGACAATCTGTCTTTTTTATGCATAAATCATCGCACAGTATAATTTTTATGGCTTCTCCTGCTTTTGCATGATATTTTAATCCAGGTGTAACAAGTCCTGTTATCAAACCGACAGTGCAGCCAATTGGTATTCCAATAGCAAGACCAGTGCCAATCTTTGCTGGATTTGGAATAAAGGCAAAACCTACACCGGCTCCTGCACCCGCTATGCCTAGGCCTAATGTTGAAGCAGTAAGCTTTCCAGCAGTCATCCAGGGGCCTTCTTTTAGAGTGCCGTCTTTAGTGAATGGTTTGGCTGACATCGCTGTAACTGAGCCATCTGGCAGCACAAGGCATTCAAATTTTAAATGTACCCTTGCATTCTTATTGAATTTGCGTTGTTTTTCAATTTTTATTACAGTAGCAACGAGTTTTGAACAAGCAGGTATGAGCAATGTACCTTCCTGTGTGTAAATGGCTTCAGGAACACTAAAATTCACCCTGTCACCAGCTTTTTGTTTGTCTGACCAGAATTTGCAGTTAAATACTACAGTAAAAACATTACCTTTGCACAAAATATTTCTCAGGTTTGTGATAATGACCTTATTGCAAGGTGCATTTTTTTCCGGAAACATATGTTGTTCACACAGCACCTGTTCTTGGCATTGCGCAACCTGACATGGCGCTGCAATAGCTTGTGTACCCAATAAAGTTAACATTAAAATAGCAAATATTCTTTTCATACAAATAGTATTATTAATTTTTGTGCAAATTGCCATTACCTTACTTTCCTAAATCTATGTTTTTATTTTTATTTATATCTGAATAGTATCAAAACAAAATAGTAAAATTATTCTTCGAAAGTATAATTTTTATTTTGACAAATACTTTTTAAATTAGATTTATTGTTATAGAATAAAAGTATAATAATTAATTATTTTCGCCCCGGTAGCTCAGTTGGATAGAGCGATAGCGTCCTAAGCTGTGCGTCGTTGGTTCGAGTCCAATCCGGGGTATTTTTATGCCATTCAATTAAATAGCGTGATCTTGCATTTCAGCATAATTGCGTATGCTTTACATCTCTATAAAAGAAATATAATTGTCGACAAAATAGTCAGAGCGTTTGTAAAAAAATTTGCTTCTAATTGTATTACGATATATAAATGGTTTTAACCTGTAATTTACATCGTAGATATCAATAAAATATGGTATTTTAAGCCGTTGGAGCTGTTTTCTTATTCTCTAAAGCCCTTCTCTGTATAAGTGCCCTCAAGAATCATATCGATATCTGAAAATTCTCTGTAATTTTCAGATATTCTCGAACCAAAAATTCTTGCAACTTTTACGTTCTTATTATTTTTCATTACGCTAATGATATCGTCATAATATTCTTTTTTTAATCCGAAAAGATTATCAATATTTTTACTTTTTTTGTGTATTATGTTGGCGGTGGCATATTTTACATCACTGCTAAATTTTTCATAAAAGTCTGCTAGCAATTTTAAATATTCGTCTTTGGGATATATGCTAAAACTTTTGGTACTGTAAAAATTGATCGAATAATTAATTATTTCAAAACATAAATCTTTATTTTCTATATAGCCGGCCTTTTGGCCTTCAATTATTGTATCTGTTGGAAAAAGTGTGGAGATATTGTGTTCTTCTTTTAGACGTTTTTTTATAATATTAATCATGCGGTTAAACAGGTTTAGGAGCACACATCCAGTTGAAGACTTATCTGATGTTTTATCTGCTTCAAAAATTTCATATATTGGACAAAATCCCTCTAAAAATCTTGTTTTCCAAACAGGAAAATTCAATGATTCTTCAATATATTCCATTTCAAAATCCATATAATGCCTCGTATTTCTGCCTTTTTTGAAGAAATAAGTATCCAGAAATCAGTCCAGAGGTAAGATGAATTCCTCACTAGCATTTAGAGGGAATGATAAAAAGGAAATAAAACCCGGTGAGCCTGGTTATGCAAGCGGCCAAGGTCACTATGAATACAGACCTTGGACAGACTGTTATCCAGAAGATTGGGATGGACCAAGAAGTGGCGCAGGCTATGACCCTGTATGGGTTCCTGATGGGTCGTCCTCAGGAAGCAATTACGGCAATTTGTATGCCTGAAGCGGTGACTAATAAGAAATTTTACTATTCAGAATATACTGCTATTTTCAAAATATTATCGGCTTTGTTTTCAAAAATTTCATAGCCGTGTAAAATATCATCAAATTTTATCTTTTTGGAAATAAGAAAATCAGTATTAATTCTGCCTTCGGATATATACCGGAGGAGCTCTTTGCAATAAATAGCATCGACTCCTCCGGTTTTAAATATAAGATTTTTTCCGTACATTTGTGGCAGAGGCAATATTTGCGGACTTTCATACATTGCTACAACTGCTACTATTGCATTTGGTCTGGCTATTTTCCAGGCCATTTCAAATGTTGTTTGAGCTCCTGCTGCTTCAATCACACTGTCAGCGCCTCTGTTTTCTGTAATGCTTTTTACTGCGTATTCAATATCATCTTTTAGCGGGTTTAAGCAAATATCTGCTAGCTGCTGCTGTTGTGCAATGTTTAGGCGATTTTCGTCAATATCAATTGCAACAATTTTTGATGCACCTTTTAATTTTGCACATATCATAGAAGTCAAACCCACAGGCCCGCAGCCTATTACAGCTATTGTATCCCCATTTCGGATTTCACACATTTGTGCACCAAAGTAGCCGCTAGAGAGAATATCTCCCACAAAGAGTGCATTTTCATAGCTAACATTGTCTGGTATCAAAGTCAGGCCGTTTTCAGCATAAGGGACACGCACATACTCTGCCTGGCATCCGTCAATTGTACAACCAAGCTCCCAGCCTCCGTTTATGCAGTTATTTATATATCCTCTTTTACAAAAATAACATTCTCCGCAAAATGTCTCACAATTTGCGCTTACTCTGTCGCCGATTTTTAGGTTCTTTACAGCGGAACCTATTGCTGCAATTTCTCCCACAAATTCGTGTCCCAAAACAATATTTTCTTTTGCTCTTGGTACGGCTCCGTGCATAATATGCAAGTCACTTGTGCATATAGAAGAAATTGTTACTTTTACTATTGCATCTTTTTCGTCTTTTATGACAGGGAAAGGCCTTTGTTCTTTTTGTATAATGCCGTTACCTTTGTAAACCAGTGCTTTCATAAAATAAGCATACCACATTTTAAGGTTTTGTATATTGGCGTTTTTTCATATTTCTTTCTATAATTTGCATTTTTATTGTAAGAAAATTAACTTCTTTTTGCTGACCCAATTCCTTATAAATTTCTCTCGCTTTTTCAACCATTTTTATGCTGTCTTTAGGTCTTTTGCTGACCAGTATATCTGCCATGTCGTTATATGTAAAAGCAAGCTGCTTCTTAACTGATTCAAGGCTTGTGGGCTCTCTCATCAATGAATTAAAGTTTTTAGCGCATTTTTCGTAATCTCTGACTATTCTTTTTGCACAGTTTTTTTTCATTTGCAAAAGTTTGAATAATTTCTCCTTATTATCAAGTGCTTTATACAAATATTCCAGGTCATTGCATCTTGCCAGTACATGCAATTCATCATTCAACAATTCGCTGATTCTAAGTGACTTAAGAATGGTTTTTTCTGCGAGCTCTGCATTGCCTATTCTTAGATAAATTTTACCGAGTTCGTTAATAAATATATTTGCAAGTTTAAGGTTGCCGTTTTTTAAAAGATGGCCTGATAATCTCTCTGATTTGTACAAAAAAGTATCACCAAGGCCGCTTTTGGTGTAATTTCGGTTTAAAGTTAAAAATTCATCTTTAAGTTGCATGTTGTTTTTTGTTTTGCCGATACAATTGCGGGCAAATGAACTAAACATGCTGTTTATTGCTTCTTGATGTGATGTACTAACTACCGGAACCTTCATATTATAATTAAGTCTGTAAATAATAAAAATTGCTTATTTATTTTGTTCTATTTAAGATTATTTACAAAACTAAAGGTTTATACACTATGTTTGACAAAAAATATAAGGAAATTCTTCAACATAATTTGAAAATAAAAGACCCTGCCTTGCTTGACTGTATAGTCGGTGAAGAGGAGTTCAGGTATCTTTTGTCAAAATATGACAAAAACTCGTTTGTGCCCTTAAAAAACTTTTGTGCAAATTTACATGTCCATACAATTTATTCTGACGGTACGGCAAATATCAAAGAAATTTTTGATAATGCACAAATGATTGCAGAGAAAAATAACAAACAATTTTTACTTGCGATTACTGATCACGATACAATTGAGGGTACAAAAGAAGCTTTAACTTTTTTATTGGAAAACAAGGAAAAATACAAGAATTTAAAACTTGTTTTAGGGGTTGAAATTTCTACGGTAGGAACAAAATTCTCCGGCCAAATAAAAGCTTTTGACATTCATACACTTGTATATTGTATAAATCCGTTTGATAAAAGACTAAATGACTTTATCAATAAAAAACGGCAATTAAAATTTGAGCTGGCCAAAAGAATTCTTTTTGAGTTACAAAACGGGCTAGAAAATGTATTGAGAACACACAACATAGAGCTTTCTCTTGATGAAGCTTCAAAAATTCACCCAATGATTACCAAAGGTGAGGACGAAGTCAGCCACCCGTTAAAAAAATATATTTTTTCAAAAATTCTCTTTTCTCACTATGTTGAAAATGATGATGCGATATTGAATATTTTAAAAAACAAAGGTATTGATACAAAATCCATGAGCTATGAAATGCCTGTTTTCAAGTATAAAAGTATGTTCAACAATGAAAAATACTTTTATATATACAAAGAGGCTCTAGAAAAGTACTTGAATCAAATTACAGGTGAAAATATTATAAAACTTCCGCAAATCCCGCAAAGTATTGTAGAAACTCTTTTGAAAGGCAAATATATTTGTGAAGCAGCACACCCGAGTGTTGGTAAGGCTTGTACAGGGCAAGACGCATTTTCTTTTTTGGAAGATACACTCAGCTTTATATCTTCACTGGATTATGGGCTGATGAGCATTGCTCATCCTGCGAGATTGAATTTAAAAAACACAACACTTGAGTACCCTGACTTTTTTGATGAATTATTCTATACCTATAAAAAATATGGCAGAGATAAAGCATACGCTTATGAAAAGTATTATCAATCATACTCGAATAAAAAAAATCAGGGTATTTTAGATATTATTGACAATTCCGCAGATAAATTTGCTCTTGCTTTTACAGGCGGCATTGATTCACACGGCAAAAATATTTGCACAAGGTGTTAATAAAAAAAATACCGCATTGAACTTAGGGAGGTTCAGTTGTGCGGTACAAAGTTCTTATATAAGAAGTGTGGTTTTATAGTGTAAACTAGAGCTTGGCGCCTGTTGCTTTGTACAAACCTATGTAATCAATGTTACAGTTAAGTTTGTCAGAGACAACCTGCTTGTTTAAGCTCAGGAGATTTTCTCTTTTTTGTAATAAATCGAGATAGGAAATCATTCCCTCGTCATATTTTACAGTGCTGTAATCAAAATCTTTTTGTTCAAGCTTATATACTTTTAAGTTAGTTTTGTATTTTTTGTCATCCTGTTTAAGCGCAACAAGAGCATCATTGACTTCCTGTATTGCTTTTAGGTTTGTATTGTAATAATTGTGGAGTATTTGTTCGTAAGTGTTTTTCTTTAACTTAAGATTTGCAACTTTTCTTCCACCTGCAAAAAGGTCAAGCATTGCACTTGCACTAAGAAAACCAAAAACATTAGCCCAGTTAAATGCACTACCCATTGCTGATGAGCCAAATGCCATTAACCCGAGCAGATTGATTTTAGGCAAAAATTCCTTTTTAGCAACTCTTACATCAATTCCTGCTTTTTCTACCATTTTTTCAGCTGCAAGGTAGTCAGGACGTTGGTCTATAATTTCAGACGGTATTGATTCCGGTATTTTTACAAGATATGAGTCGTTGTAATTTTTTCTTTTTAATTTATCAATGTTTGCAGGATTTTCTCCTGTCAGAACAGCCAGACTGTTTAAAAGAGAATTTCTTGTTTTTTCCAGCTCGGTAAGGTCTGCATTTGCTGCAACATAGGCTTTGTTTGCTCTGACAACATCAGCAGTCGATGTCAATCCAGCCTTGTTTCTATCAGACATTAGTTCAAAAATTTGTTTTCTGTCTTTAATTATTTCTTTTTGAAGCTCAATTAATTTATCAGCTTTTATGATATTGAAATATGTCGCTCCGACTGCTGAGGATATCGCAATATATGAAGCTCTTTCATCTATTTTAGCTTTTTCCCAGTCTTTTTTTGCAGAGCGTGTTTTGTCTCTGTTTTTTAAAAACAAATCTAACTCATAAGACACATTGAGAGGAAAAGCCCATACTCCGCTTGTGTTTGTTGCTCCCGGAAGCTTGATTCCGGTAGGAGCAAAACCGCCTGATACAACAGGTAATTCACTCGCAAACTGAAGGTTTGTCATTTGATGGTACTGTTCAACTTTTAATGTTGCAATTTTCAAGTCGTGGTTATTTTCAATAGCTTTGATAATATATTCTGAAAGATAATCATCATCAAAGTTTTTCCACCAATCTGTATTTACATAATCAAAGCGATATTGTGTAACTTGTGATTTTATCAATTTGTTTTTTGATTTTTTATTATCTTTTGCCAGACAAGACAGTGGTGCAAGATTTGTTGTTAGAAGGCTAGCTGTTATTAATGCTGCTGCCAGCTTTTTATACTTCATATACTATTCTCCCGAATATATTTTATTTTGGATTGTTATCATAATAACATAATGTTATCATAATAACAATCAATTTTACAATCCTTAATATTATTGATTGTGTTTCTGTTTATTAAAATTTTAGTCTATTTTTTGTAAATTTAGCAAATTTTTCGTACGACATGTTTTATTATAAATGAAGGTAGAAGTTATGAATTTTAATAGTGTAAGTAATACGCCGTATAATAGTTTCTATAATGATAATCCGTACAGACAATACGGTTATGCACAAATGCCTGAAATTGCATATCAACCTGTTTATAACCCGCCTTATCAATATATGCAAGAACCCCCGTCTCAAGAAAACCCTGCTAAAACTTTAGGTCTTGCACTATTTTTGCAAGGAATTTCATCTGGGCTTGAAAGAGTTTCCAACTGGTTTGCAACAAAGCTTTCTGCTGCAAAAGAATTTGCTACTGCTGCTGATGTTGAAAAAGTTGCAAATTCAATGGTCACGAAAAACAAACTCGACGTAAATGTTGCATATATTAATGAAAGCAATAAACATCTATACTCTAAGGCATACGGTCTTGGTAATGCTCTTGATCCTGTTGCTAAAGGTCAAAATGCCTTTTTTGTAGATAAACTCAAACTGGCAGTAGCTCCTGAGTCCAAACCTTCTCTTATCCTCCACGAACTTGGGCATGCTGTGAATGCTAAAAAAGGATTTACTAAGTTATTACAAAATACAAGACGATTTGCTCCTTTTGCTCCAATGGCGCTGCTTTTTGCAAACAGACTTTCACCTAACAAACAGAACGGTGAAAAAACTTTTATTGAACGTAATGCAGGATTGTTAGGTTTTGCAGCGTTTTTACCCACAATAATAGAAGAAGGTATTGCGTCTTTAAGAGGAATTAAAGCTGCTAAAAAAGTTTTGAATAATCCAAAAAATCTTAATATATTGAAAAAGAATTATGCATTTGCTCTTGCTACATACATTTTATCCGGTGTTGCTCTTGGTGTAGCATCAAAACAAACAATCCTGGCAGAAGCAGACAAGTAACTTTTTATTTCTTTTTTTGAATTCGACGGGAAAATAAGATATAATATAAATATTATTGGGAGAGGTCTATGAACGTATCTATTATTACTCTTGTTATTTTTCTGCTAATGCAATCCGTAATGATTTGTACAGCACATGCTGCTGCATCAATAGGGTCAGATATAAAAAACATTCAAAAAAACGGAAATATGATTGGTACATACAATACAAAATCTAATATTTCCGTTATAGAATACGACACATTCGGCTCTGAAACAGGTTATTACATTGACGATGCATTCGGTATGACAACCAAATATGACAAGCTTGGCAATGTAGTGTCAAAGTATAAAACAAATCAACAGGGCAAAACATACCTTTATGACAAATATAATCACGTTGTCGGGTATTTTAAAGCTGTTTCAAAATACAAAACAATGCTATACGATAAAGACGGCACACCCGTGGGATATTTTTCTACTGACGGCAGCGGTTATGTCAAAAAATACGATATGGACGGCAATCATCTAAATACGTACAAAAAACGCTAAATTTTACTTATACCTATACTAAATAGTGATAATACAATAGAGCCAAGCAGTGCACTCAAAAAGCCGTCAACTTCAAGCCCCGGTGTAATCCATCCTGCAAGCATCAGCAAAAGTGCATTTAATACAAAGCTGAATAATCCGACTGTCAAAAAATTTATTGGCAAGGTTACCAGCTGAAGAACCGGTTTTACAAAGGTATTAATAAGTGCAATAATCACGCATGCAAACATTGCACTCAAAAAACTGCTAACTTCAATACCTGGAATCACCCATGCCGTAAAAATCAAAGCAAGTGCAAAGCAAATCCATCTAACTAAAATCATAATTAACCTCCTTTTTACTTTTTTATATCACCGTAAAAAGAGGAGGTATATAGGTTAATTGTATATTGCTTGTATTAATATGCCTGAAAATATACTTACAAATAACAGTATAAATATGATTTTAAGAGTATCTTTAAGTGAATCATTCTTTTTGAATAATACAAGAATCCCAAGCCCTGCACTTGAGCACAGCCCTGCTATTACAGAACCAAAACCAAGTGCGCCTTTAAGATACATAAGTGTTATAGCAATAGAAACAGCGCAGTTTGGTATGAGCCCCACTATTGCGGTAATTACAGGCTGCAATACTGAATCATGAAGGAAATATTGACCAAGGTTCTCTTCTCCTCCTATTTTAAACACAAGATAGTTTATACCGATTGTTATAATCAAAATGAAAATAAATACATTAAAGGTGTGTTCAACTGGGTGAAATATCAAATCTCTTTTTCTTGGTTTATTAATATGATGCTTGCAGCAGCCCTGTTCATCCTCTGTATCTTCAACGGTATCATTTAAGCTATTATTATTTTTTGTTTGGTCTATTATGAAATCAATTGCATAACCAGCAATAATTGCAATTATTATTTTTGTTAAAAGCAATGGTACAACAAGGTAGAGCTTTGACGGTTCAGACAGTATAACAGGTATTGCTTCATCCGATGTAGAAAGATAAACAGCAAGCAAAGTACCTTTTGTAATAAGTTTTTTTGTATATAAAGTACTTGCAATCACCGAAAAACCGCACTGCGGAAATGATGCAGCAAGGCTGCCTGCTAGAGGGCCTGCTTTACCGGAATATTTAGCAAATTTTGTCATTTTGTTTGAATAAAAATATTCTATTACTTCTATTACAACAAATATGAAAAACAAAAACGGAAGCATGTGCAAGCTGTCTTTTAGTGCATCAGCCAGCCAATCTGCCAGAGGCATTTTTTCTATTAATGTATCAACCGGCAAAAATATTAGCTCATTAAGTTTGTTCAGTGCCGCAATCAAGCTGATAAATAAAGTTTGCAAACTGTTCATATTTGGAAATATCCTTTTTAAGAGATTATTTGTTTGATGTAATTGAAGTATTCATTATTTTTGTATTGCTCTGCTTGCTTTTGCAGATGTTCTTTTGTCACAAAACCCATTCTGTAAGCGACTTCTTCAAGACAGGCAATTTTTATGCCTTGATTTTCCTCAATTGTCTGAACATACTGGCTGGCTTGCAAAAGTGAGTGATGAGTACCTGTATCAAGCCATGCAAAACCTCTGCCAAGAAGCTCAACGCTGAGATTTCCCTGGTTTAGATAAATCTTATTCAAGTCTGTAATTTCCAGTTCCCCTCTGGCAGACGGTTTAAGATTTTTGGCAAGTTCAACCACCTTGTTATCGTAAAAATATAAACCTGTTACAGCATAATTTGATTTTGGATCAGATGGCTTTTCTTCAATGGTTTGTGCTTTTCCGTTTTCATCAAATGAAACAACCCCAAATCGTTCAGGGTCTTTTACCTGATATCCGAATACAGTTGCACCGCCTTGTTCTTTAGTCCTTTTTACAACATTTTTTAATGTGCCGGAAAAACCGGGGCCATAAAATATGTTGTCTCCAAGTATCAATGCAGCACAATCATCTTCAATAAACTCTTCTCCAAGAATAAAAGCCTGTGCTAATCCGTCCGGAGATGGCTGTTCTTTATAGCTGAACTTTACTCCAAATTGAGAGCCATCTTTTAACAACTTTTTAAAGTTAGGTAAATCCTGAGGTGTTGAAATAATAAGAATGTCTTTTATACCGGCCAGCATTAACACTGAAACCGGATGATAAATCATAGGTTTGTCATATATTGGCAGCAACTGTTTTGATACAACTATTGTGCTAGGATAAAGCCTTGTTCCTGCACCTCCTGCGAGAACTATTCCTTTCATTAATCAACCCTCAATTCTATGTATTCTTGTAGTGCCTGTTTCCAATCTCTTAATAGCCCCTCATTATCCATAACACTGTATGCAGGTCTTTTGGCCGGACGGGGGAATTCTTCTGTTGTGCACGGAATTAAGTTAACATTTAGACTCATTAAATCAAATATTTCTTTAGCAAAACCGTACCAGCTTGTACTGCCGGCTCCACAGGCATGGTATGTGCCAAATGGAGGCTCTTCATCAATAAAACTTATAATTGCATCTGACAAATCAACTGTCCACGTCGGGCAGCCAACCTGATCGTCGACTACTTTTAACTCTGTCTTTTCTGCCAGTGAAATCATTGTTTCAACAAAGTTTTTACCGTGATGCCCGTATAACCAGCTGGTTCTGATAATGTAATGTGCAGGGCAAAATTTTCTTACAGCCTCTTCACCGTGTAACTTTGATAAACCATAGGCACCTGTTGGATTTGTAGTGTCATCTGAGACATATGGCGTTTTTTTTGTTCCGTCAAAAACATAGTCTGTTGAAATGTAAATCATTATCGCATTGTTAGAATTACATGCTTTGGCAATATATTCTGCAGACTTTGCATTGACAAGCTCTGCTGTTTCAGGTTCTTCTTCTGCTTTATCAACATTTGTATAAGCTGCGCAATGGATTACATAATCAGGTTTAACATCAGATATAACCCTGCGCACCTGTAATTCATCAGTTACATCCAATTCATTTCGGGTAGTTTCAATTACTTCAAAATCAGCGTCTTCCAGCATCGGGCATAAATCTCTTGCAAGCATGCCATTTGCACCTGTTACGAGAATTCTTCCGTAATTACTCATTAAACCAGACTCGCTTTCTTGGCTTCGATGGATTTCATCCAATCTTGGTTGTTGAGGTACCAGTCAATAGTGAGTTTTATTCCTTCTTCAAAGGTTAATGAAGGTTCCCAGCCCAGCTCTGACTGTATTTTATGATTGTCTATAGCATAACGTCTGTCATGCCCTAGTCTGTCTTCTACATATCTGATAGAGCTTTCATCTTTGCCCATAGCTTCAAGAATAATTTTTGTAATTTCCATGTTGGTTTTTTCGTTGTGACCACCGATATTGTAAACTTCACCAACTTTACCTTTGTGCAATACTGTATCAATTGCACTACAGTGATCATATACGTATAACCAGTCTCTTACATTCATCCCGTCACCGTATACAGGTACTTTCTCTCCTTTTAACAATTGAGAAATAAAGAACGGTATGAGCTTTTCAGGATACTGATAAGGACCGTAGTTATTAGAACATCTTGTATTAAGAACAGGCATTTTGTATGTTTCATAATACGCTCTTACAAGCATATCAGCGCTTGCTTTTGACGCTGAGTAAGGTGAATTTGGTGCAAGCGGTGTAGTTTCGTAAAAATATCCGTCTTTGCCCAGTGTACCGTAAACTTCGTCAGTTGATACCTGTAAAAATCTTTGGGTTTTTGCTTCTTTTGCAGCCTGCAAAAGATTGAGGGTTCCCTGTACATTCGTTTCAATAAAAATTTCCGGCCCTGTAATTGAGCGGTCCACATGGCTTTCAGCAGCAAAGTTTATTACAGCATCTACGCCTTCATCAATAATAAGTTCTTTTGCGAGTTTTTTGTCGCAAATATTACCGTGGACAAATCTATAATTAGGGTTTTCTTTAACATCATCGAGGTTTTCAATATTACCTGCATATGTAAGTGCATCAAGGTTTATAACCTGATAGTCATTATATTTTTTTAGAATATGTCTTACAAAACAACTGCCGATAAATCCGGCACCGCCGGTAACTAATAGTTTCAAAATAATTCCTCCTTTAGCACTTCTTTCAGGTACGGTTGTTTAGAATCTTTTTCGCTGATTAAAGGTTCAAAATCTATTCTCCAATCAACATTTATTTCAGGATCATTCCATCTGATGCCACGGTCATTTTGCGGTGAATATTCGTTGGACGCTTTATAAAGCAGTTCTGCTTCATCGCTTAACACAACAAAACCATGAGCAAATCCCGCAGGGATGTAAAGCATGTTTTTATTTTCTTCAGAGAGTATTTCTCCAACCCATTTGCCAAATGTTGGGGAATTTTTTCTGAGGTCAACAGCAACGTCAAATATCTTGCCTCTGGGGCATCGTACAAGTTTTGCCTGAGCTTTTGGATTTGTCTGATAATGCAACCCTCTCAGTACACCTTTTGTCGATTTTGAGTGATTGTCCTGATTAAAGTCATCTTTTATTCCGTTTTGTTCAAAAACAGATTTTTGATAAGATTCCATAAAAAAACCGCGAGAATCACCAAACACTTGCGGTGTAACAAGAATGACATCTTCTATTTCCAATTTTTTAAAACTAAAAGGCATTTTCCCCTCACCCATATTACTCATTACCAAAATTATATAATAAGTTATTATTTTTAGATATATTTTTTAGTAAATATATAACTTTGCTTAATAGTTTTATTGTGATAAATTTGTCTTACTATGCAATTAGTCGAAAAATTAAATTCATATAAAAAGTATTTTACAGATATTATTAACCTGTCTGTCCCTTTGATAGTAGGGAACCTTGGACAGGTTTTAATAGGTGCAACAGATGTGTTTATTGCTGCAAAACACTCAACAAACACACTTGCTGCGATTAGTATTGCAAACTCAATAATATTTTGCATTTTAATAATGGGCATGGGGTTAATGTCTGCCATTTCAATACAAATGTCAAATATGAGAGGCAATAGAAAGCCTACAAAAAAGTTTTTGATCACTGTATTGAACTATTCAATGCTTCTGGCAGTGATCTTTTGTACAATATGCCTTTTGATGGTGCCTTTAATCCCGAAGATGGGTTTTGATCCGATTCTTGTACCGATGATAAAAGAATATGTCTTTATATGTGCATTTTCTCTGTTTGGTATGTATCTTTATCAGTGCTTAAGAGAGTTTTTAATGGCGTATGAAATTGTCAAATTTCCTAACCTGATACTTGTGATTGCACTTATTTTGAACTTTGTGCTTGCATACTCTCTGGTTTTTGGACTGGGGCCGATTCCCGGCCTAGGAGTAATAGGTCTTGCTCTTGCTGCATTTATTGTCAGAATGTTGATGGGGCTGATTTTACTTGTTTACTGTTTTGATTTGATACATTTTAAAAACCCGTTTGATACAAATTTAATAAAACAGTTGTTAAAAATCGGCTATCCAATCGGTATTGCAATGTTTTTAGAGTTTTTAGGCTTTAATTTAATAACAATTCTTGTTGGTCGAGAGGCTGGAATTCTCGCTGCAACGCATAATATAGGCGTTACAATTACCTCCAGTGCATATGTAATACCTATGTCTATCTCAGCTGCTATTGCAATAAAGGTTGGCTATTTTAACGGTGCAAAAAATCTTACTGAAATCAAACGATATTCTTTATCCGGCACTATGATGTCAGTTATATTTATGGCTTTTTGTTCTGTTTTGTTGTTATTTTATCCAAAACCTATATTCGAAATATTTACATCAAACAAAGAAATGCTTGCTCTAGGGCTTCCAATTTTACATATTGCAGCATTTTATTTGATGTTTGACGGCTTGCAGGTCAGCTTGAGCGGTATTTTAAAAGGTTTGAAGATGACAAAAGTTGCTTCTGTCTCGTTAATTGCGGGTTATTGGCTCTTTGGTCTGCCATTCGGGTATTATCTTGCATACCACTACCATATGTCATTAAGAGGTTTTTGGATAGGGCTTGCAACTTCGTTTTTATTCATGAGCATAATTTTCCTGGTTGTAATCCATAGAAAGTTTGCAAAGCTCAAAAAACTTTACTCCTAATCCTTTTCTTGAAGCATTTCGAGTTTGTTTTTAACGTTTTCCAAATCTTTTTTCATCAGCCATCTCGGGCTTCCCTGTTCTGTGGAGTGATTTCTGAGAAGGTATGACGGATGAAAAATTGCCATAACTTCAATGTCGTCAAAAATATTAAGCCATTTGCCTCTTATAAGAGAAATCTTAAAATCCTGCTCTACAAAAGACTGTACGGCTGTAGCTCCGCAAAGCAGTATAATCTTGGGTTTTACAATTGATATTTGCCCCATAAGATAACCCTGACAGGCAAGTTTTTCTTCTTTTGATGGAACTCTGTTTTGAGGAGGTCTGCATTTGATTGTGTTACAGATGTATAACTGTGTTTTGCGATCTATACCTGCTTCTTCAAGAAACTTATTTAAAAGTTGTCCGGCTCTTCCCACAAAAGGTGTGCCGGATGCATCCTCATCAGCGCCCGGGGCTTCTCCGATAAGCATAATTTTTGCATCGGCAGAACCGTCTGAAAACACAACTGATGTACGTGTTTTTGCCAATTCACAAGCTTTACATTGGCAGCAAACGTTTTTGAGCTCAATCAAAGCTTTTTCTTTTATTTGAGCAGAATCACACTTTACATCAACAAGCAGATGCTTCATTAATAACCCTTTTTATAGCTACAATATTATTATACCATAGCTCCGCAGCATTTTTTATATTTTTTGCCGCTTCCACAGGGACAGGGGTCATTTCTGCCTATAGTTTGTCCGTTTTGTGCCTGAATTTCTTTTGCTTTTATTTCTTCTTCAGTCGGAATAAATCCCATTAGATCTCCAAACGATTTTGAAGCATACAGGACGCTTGTAGGCGAGTAAATTTTATTTTTGAGGTAATCAAGCTTGTATTGTTCCAAAAACTCATCCAGCGCCATCTGAGTGCCGTATAAATCGTTTAATACATCTAAAAAGTTAGGGTATTTTTCTGCAAGTTTTTTTACGAGAGTTGCCGGTATTTTATCATTTTCCATAAATGCTTTTATGCATTCATCCCAGCCTTTGATATCTTTGTAATTTTCTGTTTCAAAAATACGACAAAGTGTTCCGTAAAAAGGTACAATAAACATTCCGAGTTCTTTGTCAAAAATAACCCCCACATCATATTTTGAACTATGGCTCGAAAAGCCCGCCATTGATGATTCTATATAATTGTCATAGCTGCTGTTAAATTCCGGTACTTTGAAATAACCGTAGTTTTCTATTGGTTTGATTAATTCTTTGATAGCAGATGTGTCTTTTTCAGAATCAAAGTAATAGTCATTAAAGTCGCTGATTAGATTATCAACACACTCATTAGTTGTTATTACTTCATCAGAACCAAAGCATGAAGTGAATTTTTCACTGAATTTAGATATCTCTGTTTCTATTTCTTTTAGTTTTTGATCGTTATCTTTATAGAGATTTTCTGGACGTTCGATAATTTTTGCTACAGCATATTTTAGCACTCTGTCCTTGTCCATAGATGAGTAAGTTTCTCTGATTTCAATTATGTAATACTCATTTTCATAAGGGAAAATTCTTGCCAGAATGTAGTTTCCTTTGTAGATTCCTCTTAAATGGCTCATTTTTACAAGCGGCATTGCAAAGTATTTTTTTTCGTTAACAAGGCTGTACAAATCAAATCCTGTTTTTTGCACAGCTTTCACTTCAAAAAGAGCATCTATTGCATTTTGGAGTGCGAGCACAATATTTTTTGTATTTGAATCAATATCTTGTTTTTCTTTCAAATACATTGAAAATACGTTGTCTGCACCTTTATGGAAAGCTCTTTCAAAAACATAGGTAACAAGTACTGAATTGATTTCAGAAGCAGGGGCATTGTACATGCCAATGGTTTTAAGATATTCGTCAAAATCTTCTTTAATTTCACTATTTTCCTGTGCAAATTTGAAAACGCTGCTTAATGTATCGCTTATTGATGATAGTTTGTCTATAACTGACATGTAAAAACTCCCCTTATTTTACTTTAATTTCAAAACAGCACTGTGACGGGCTGTTTTTCCGTGTTCTTTTCTGTATGAAAAGAATACATCAACCGAATCATAAGTACAATAATTGCACTTGTCAATTCTCAACAGGCCTAATTCTTTAAGCTGATGATAATTCACTGTTTTTAAATCAATGTTGTATTTTCCGCTGGAAGAATCGTAAATAAAATAATCGTCATACGTGTTTTTCAACGTGGCACTTACCTTATCAAAAACATCTTTGTCAACCTGATAGTTTTTCATTGATATTGCCGGCCCGATTATTGCCGTTATGTTTTCTGGTTTTGAGCTGTATTTGTCAATCATAAATTGTGCTGTTTTTGCTGCAATCGATTGTGCTGTGCCTCTCCAACCCGCATGAGCAATAGCACCTGTGTTTTTTGATCCGTCATATAAAATCACCGGAGTACAGTCTGCAAAGTTCAACAATATTGCCAGATTGGGGTCTTCAACAACAAGTGCATCCGTATTTGGGTATGTTTTCCCTTTCTGGGCAATTGCAATATTAGCTGAGTGAGTTTGTTCAGGCACAATAATGTCTGTCTTTTCTACCCCGATGTGGTGTGCTATATCTTCAAGATTTTTGCTGCATAGTGCTGTCAATTCATTTATTTCTTTGGGCGTTACAACACTTTGTCTTGTCGTAAAAAAACATTGACAGGAATTAATAAAATCAGATTTTAATATTTTTTTGTTATTAATTGTTTCAAATTTAAACATAAATTTTGTGCTATTTTTCAAAAGTATTAAAAAGTCTGTCTCCGGCATCGCCAAGCCCGGGTACAATATATCCTCTGCTATTTAGACCTTGATCTATCTTTGCAGTGATAATTTTTAAATCTGGAAAATCCTTTGTTAAAAGTTCAATGCCTTGCGGGCAGCTTAGTATAGAGACAAATGTCATGTTTTCTATTAATATCCCTTTTTTCAAAAATAATGATACAGCTGCATGAGCAGAATTTCCGGTTGCAATCATCGGGTCAAGTATAAATACTTTTATTTTTTCGGGCTGTTCATACAAAACAGGTGTTTTGTCATAGTACCATACCGGCTCAAGAGTTGTTTCATCTCTATACATTCCAACGTGCTGAATACTGGCATCAGGCACAATTTCGCTGGCTACATCGGATATTGCCAGGCCGGCTCTTAATATTGGTGCAAAAATTATTTTATATTCGTTACTTAGTTTATTTACATTACAGGTTGTGATAGGAGTTTCAACCGCATATTCTTTTAACGGAAGTGTTTTTGTTGCTTCAAGTACCAGGATAGTTGCAAGGCGTTTCATCGAATTTTTAAAACCGTCAGAGTTTATATCCTTGTCTCTTATAACACCCAGATTATGCTCACAAAGAGGGTGGCTGACAACTGTTACATTATTTTTTGTTTTTGTTTGCATTTTCTCTCCGTTTGTTAATATAAGTTGCTTCACTCTGTTGTATTACATCAAGTGTGTCATGAATATCATTAAGCATTGTAGGCGTTTTTATAAAGTTTTTCAACAATTCTGTGTTTTTTGCATCAAACATTTCCAAAAAATTGGTGGTCATAGTAACAATATTACGTGCAATTTGATTTTGGTAAAAATAAAAGTCCTGTAATCTTCTGGGTTCAATGGTTGTTATGTAATTTTTTGCTTTTGAGCCTTCAGGTGGAACGAAAAGTTCTAGAGATTTTGAACCACCCATGCCTGTAAAAGCAATAGTTGCAGATAAATTCTCAGGCATTTCAAGCTTTTTGTCGGTAATTATAAATGTGATAAACACATCCTCGTTAACAATTGAAATGTTGGAAACATAACCAACCTGATACCCCTGAATTTTAACAGGTGAGCCTTTAATCAGGCCGTCAACATCATTAAAAAACACATAATAAGTGTGTTTTTCTCTAATATTTTTATTGTATACATAAAGGCTTACAAAGATTGTTGAAAATATTACCAATCCCCATACTAAAAATTCTATAAGCCATATTTTGTGTTTGCTCATGGTTATAATTATACTTTAATTTGCAAAATTAAAGAAATTATTAAAAAAACTTATTTATAAAATCCGCAAGTTCCAAATATCTGTTCATCGCAAGCTCTTTGCAAAAGACCAGATAAGTATATGGTGCAATTTCTGACACCATATTTGTATCTATGAACAGCCCCTCCACAAACCGGGCAAACAATTCTGTTGGCCTGTTGTAATAAGAGTTGAGTCTGGAGATTCTGGAAGCAACCCGTTTTAACGCTCTTTGCTGGGACTTTAGGCGTATGTATTGATGCACAGACTCTTCAAATTGAGGAAAATCTTCTTCCACTGTTTTTATTGAGTAGTCTTTAGTCTTGCCTGTAAACATTGTTTTTACGCGCACTTTGTCATATTTTAGCAGGTATTTTGCATCTGTTTTTTTTATGGTTTTTTCAAATTTTGGATAAGCATATGAGCGTTTAAAATCAGGATAAATCGATTTTATTTTTTTATCGGTTTGTTTTATCTGCTCAAGAATTTCGTTTCTGCGAGCATTAAGTATATTAAAAGATTTATTTGTATCAACAAATCGTGTTACTGCCAGCATTTCTGTTTGTATTTTTTTTATGTCAGCACCGGGAAAAAGAGATTCCAGTGTTCCATGATTTTTAAAAACCTCGGGGTCTATCTTTGCGTGTATATAATGAGTAAATTCGTGTATTAAAACTTCTATTTTTCTTTTGTACGGAATAGAAGCAGATATATCTATCCTGTTTTTTAAGAAAAATCCCTGATGTCCTCTTGCTTTTGTATTTGTTTTTACAGTAAGCCCCAGAGAACGCAAAAATTTCGTCATTGCATTAAAAGTTAGACAATATTCCTGTTCTTTATCTGTAGTTATTTCTGTCATTCTGTTTCTTTAACAATCCATCTCTGGTATTCTTCACTTCCTTTGATTATTGGAAGTGCAATGATTTCCGGTACAGAGTATTCATGCAGCTCTTTTATCTTTTTTTCAGCTTCTTCAAATTTTTCTTCTCTTGTTTTTATTATAAGAAGCATTTCGTTATCTGTCTGTACAATGTTTTCCCATTTGTAAATGGAGGTAACAGAAGGGAGCATATTTACACAGGCCGCTATGTTTTCTTCGATGAGTGTTGTTGCAATCAAGTTGGCGTTAAATTCATTAGGCACCGTACAGTAGATTACACAGTTGTTCACAAAATTCTCCTTTATAACAATTGCAATTAATAATATATTACAACATTTTGTCGGGATTCAAAATATAGTTGGGGTCAAATACTCTTTTTAATTGAATCATTATGTTCAAAGCGGTTTTATCAAGAGCAATAGGCAGGAAGTTGGCCTTCTGGCACCCGATACCGTGCTCACCTGAAAGTGTTCCGCCGAGTTTTACTGCAAGACGGAAAAGTTCAGCTTTTGCTTTTTCAAAGTTTTCTTTTTGTTTTTTATCTCTCAAATCAAGAGCAAAATTCGGGTGTATGTTTCCGTCACCAATATGCCCCATAACCATTGTTATCAGGTTGTATTTTCTGCTTATATCAAGTATTCCTTTAGATAGTGCAGCTATTTTAGAACGAGGTACAACAACATCTTCCGTAATAACATTCGGTGCAAGCTGTGCACAAGCTCCAAATGCAGAGCGTCTCGCCGTCCATATTTTTTGTCTGTGCTTTTCGTCCTTTGCACAATCGATATTTTGTGCTCCATTGTTTCTGCACAGTTCAATGATTTTTTCTTGCTGGTGTGCAACTGACGCGCTGTCGCCATCTATTTCAATAAGCAAAACAGCCTCTTTATCGCACAAAAGACCTGTGGGATAAAAGTTCTCGATTGTTTGTACTGTCTTTTTATCAATCAAATCCACAACAGAAGGTGTTAAATGATTATTTATAATTGCACTGACAGCATCTACAGCCTTTTCTATAGACTCAAAATAAGCAAGTAATACATTGGTTGTTTCCGGTGCAGGAATAAGTCTTAAAGTGGCTTCTGTTATTACTGCAAGAGTCCCTTCTGAACCAACAATAAGCTGTGTAAGATTGTAACCTGTAACATTTTTTACAGTAGGTGCACCTGTTCTTAGAATGGTTCCATCAGCCAGTACAACTTCCAAATCCAGAACGTAATCTTTGAACGTACCGTATTTAAATGCGCGCGGCCCGCCTGACGAAAGTGCAATACCTCCTCCTATGGTAGATACCGCAAGGTTGGACGGGTCCGGAGGAAAAAACAGACCTTTTTTTAGTGCTTCTTTTTGCAAGTCACCAACAACAACACCGGGTTGGACTTTGCAGGTTAAATCACTGTTATTTATTTCAAGTATTTGATTCATTTTTGAAAAATGAAGAATTATTCCGCCTCTAACCGGTGAACACCCGCCTGCATGGTTTGAGGCTGCTCCTCTTTCTATAATGGGGATACGATTTTTGTTTGCAAGTTTTACAATATCGCTTACCTGCTGCGTGTTTTGCGGAAATACAACAAGTCTTGGATACTCTTTTGAAAAAGGAATGTGCGCACAGTCAAAAGAATAGGCATAAAGACCTTCTATATCTGAAATTACATTGTCTTTACCTGCAATTTTTTGTACAGCTTTTATTATACTTTCATCAAATTGTGCAAATTCTTTTATTACGGCTTTTTCTTGTGTAATCATACTTTGATTATAGAACACAATATTTAAGAATTAAACAGAATATAAAATAATTTTTTACAAATACAAGATTGATTTGAATACTTATTTTAATGCGCAAATTAATTACTATTACTTTTCTCCGATATTGTATTAATTTTCTTCAAATAAGAAACCATAATCTGCACATAACACAAAATTAAAAATTAAGAGGAGAGAGTTTATGCGCAAGTTTGTAGTAACTGCACTATCATTGGCAGTAATGATGGGAACAAGTGTTCAAATGGGCTATTGCGGTATTTTAGACGGCAACAGATACGATGAAGATACAACAATATCACAGATATATGAAAAAATGTCACCGGCTATAGTTCTTATAGAGGCAGATGTAAAAGAGGGGATATCAAGCGGCACGGGCTGCATTATAGACCCCAAAGGCATAATTTTAACAAGCTCACATGTTGTTACCGAGGCACCGTCTATTCAGGTAACTATATCTACAGGCGAAGTTTTTAAAGGCGAAATACTGTCTGTAATGGGGAAAGATAATGACCTTGCTCTTATTAAGATAAATGCTAAAAAGCCTCTGCCTGTTATTGAGCTCGGGGATTCTGAAAAGGTGAAAGTCGGCCAAAAGGTGCTTGCAATAGGTAATCCCTTCGGGTTTAACGGTACTTTGACAACAGGTATTGTTTCAAGAATTGATTATACAAAAAATAAAATACAAACAGATGCAGCAATAAACCCGGGCAATTCTGGCGGGCCAATTATCAATATACATGGAGAAGTTATCGGAATAAGCCAATCAATTTATAATCCAGATAACAATATATCAAATATCGGCATCGGGTTTGCCGTGCCGATAAATGAAGCTAAAAACTTTATAAAATTATCTATGTCTAATTCAAAAACCTCTAAAACTGCTAATTAGCATCAGATGCCGCTAGCTAGTATTTAAATGACCTATCGATATTCTTTTGCAACAGATTTTCACAGGATGAGTATTCTGTATCAATCATTTTTAACTTGTTCTGATACTGTTGCATCTGCATATCGAGTTTCTTTTCCATAACGTTCAGTCGTTCTTTTCTGGCCTCCAGCTTTTTAACCATAGGGTCATCAGCATCAAGGTCTGTACCAACGTTTAGAAGGTCAGTGCAAGTTTTTGACAGATTCATTTTTGCTTCTGTAATCAGCTGTATTTTATACTCAAGGTCTAACCTGTAAGCATTTAAATACATTAATCTCAGTTGTGATGTTGCCATTCCCATAGCGGGCCCACCCTTATCTAGTTAAGTTATCTTTGAAGGTTGAGCTTGTTTCCACGTAAGAAAACGTGCTCATTGTTTTCGGCAATCAACTGCTCCATCTGGTTTAATTTGTACATCTGGTAATTAACTCTGTATTTGGCCATTTTGAGCTTTCTGTTCATAGTCAAATAGTCTTTTACCATTGCCATAATTTGATTTCCAAATTCTAGCAGAGGATTATGCCTTTTAAAATAAGACACCAAATAGCCGAAGAAGTTTACTATTTTTTGCAAGTTTGTCATTAAAGCATCTTGAAACAATGTTGACTCCTTGTCCACTTGGACCTACATAACTATAAAAACAGAACACTTCATATTATTGCCTTATATCAAGAGTTTTGTAATATATCTTAATATATGAAATTAATATTTGCGCTGTCAACGGCTTTTAGAAAAGCCAGACAATTTTTGTGCTCTGTAGTATTATTCGGCACTTTTTCATAATTCTTGAATATATTTGGGTGAAAAACAAATGAATTGTAATAAAAAGTTACAATCTTTTTTAAGACAGAAAGAATAAAACATCTGTCCAAAATAGCTGTATTCACAGCACGTATATATGTTCTCTGGTTCATAAACTTCCTTATATTACATGTTTTGAACTTGTTTGCTGTCGCCTTCGATAGAGTCTTTAAGCATTTTCTTAACAATATCGCCCTGTGTATCAAGCATTTTTACAACGGTTTCTATGTTTCTTACCTTGTTTGAAAGTATTGTATCAGCGTTGGATAAAATACTTCCGGAAATGTTTTGATAAGCGGCCAAACCTGCTGAAGATGTACCTTGAAGCAAGTTACCAAGCACTGTTGCTCCAAGACCAAAGCTGCCCATATAAGGAGCCATTGCCTGAACAACACCTGCAAAGCCTGAAACAACACCTGCTGTTGGCAATACCCAGCTTGTACCGGGAACACCAAAACCTGTTGCTACACCTGCACCATATGCTGCTGCATTTAAACCTACAGAGCCGCCAATGCTGCTTGCAGAATAAAGGCTGGATGCACCACCTGTGATTGTGCCTGATGTGTCATAACTCGTGTCCATACCAAAACCCCATGCAATAGGAGCTGCACCGCTAGGAAAACCGGGATAATTGCCCAGGCCTGTTACACCAAAAGCTGCACTGCCGCTATCCAGAATAGAGTTACCACCGCTAATTGGCGACCAGTATGATGTACCCGGAATATTCATTGATGTATTACCGCCCAAAACAGGCATAAAAGCACTTGGCGAAATCAATCTTGCAATCTGCCATAAAAAGCTGCCAGCTGTTCCAAAACCAGCACCATCAAGTGATGAACCGCTTACAGTTAAGTCTCTTAAACGGTCATATGTTTCAAACAGCTGTGCTTTTGCATCAGAGCTTGCTTTGCCGAATTTGTTTGCTATTACCAGGTATCCATCATTTTTATAAGACATTTTATCCTCGCATAATCAATTTTTATCTAACTATTGAAATGTTTTAAATATGTTATCAACGTTTTTATCAATAACTTTCTTAACTGAGTCGAGCTCGGTTTGCAGTGCTTCTTGCTCTGTATCAAGTTGTTTGAGTCTTAATTCAAGTGTTCTGTCAGTTTGCTGCAACTCTTCTGTTTTAGCATTGATATCGGCAATTTCTTTGTCGTAGTTTGCTTTATCGATATTGTATTGTTGCATTGCCTGATCATAAGCATCAGAGTCGTAATCTCTTCCTGCAGAGAGATTTCTGTTTTGCACCACACCGTTTTCATCTGTCCAGGTCATTTTTGTATATGTTCCATCACTGGTTTTTGTCATGGTTACATTTTTTAGCTGCTCTGATACAGATTCTGTTGTTTTTATTTGTGAGTAGAGATTTACTGTTTGTTGTGTATTTGTCTTTTCCGGATCAAACTTTGATGCTGTCGCATTTATATAATAAGTAGCATTGTTTGCCGTATTAGTATAGGTATAATATTCGTCATCAACGTGGTTTTCTGTTGTGCCGCCTGCTTTATTCATTTCATTTACCAGTGTTTCAGACAAATTACCTTCAACCTTTTTAATGGTTTTT
This sequence comes from Clostridium sp. K4410.MGS-306, assembly GCA_000980375.1. Lineage (GTDB taxonomy): Bacteria > Cyanobacteriota > Vampirovibrionia > Gastranaerophilales > Gastranaerophilaceae > Limenecus > Limenecus avicola. Next base: position 35,481 of record LARD01000006.1, read on the forward strand.
GATGTGCCGTCTTTAAAGTGGAGCTCATAGGTTCCATCATCATTTTTGGTTGTATAAACCTGTTGGTTGTTCTGAGCTTGATACTGCATTGCATCCACATTGTAGGAAATATCTACAGTATAAGTCGGTGGGTCAGAACCTTCATTTTCTGCAATATTTGATATAGTAACTTTTCCGTCAGCAGTAGCTGAAGAATCACTGTAAGTGTAGTTATCAGAATAATAATCAGTTTGTGTAGGAGCAGTGGGAACATCTAGTGCAAGAAGTCTTCTAAAAAGACCTGCGCTTTCATTAGCAAGAGCTGTTCTTTGCTGGTTAACCTGCTGTCCTTCATATTCAACGTTTGTTTTTCTTGCTGTTAAGCCTAAATATCTGGCTTGTGAAGCTGCCATACCCATATATTGAATCTCCGTTCTTATTAATTATCTAACCTTCTTAAAATTTAATTATCCTTTTTGAAATGTCATTATTTCAGTGTTTATTTTAACAATATATTAAGTTTTATTACCTATTATAAAGGTTTTTCAGCACGTTTTTAAAGTGCCTGCAAGGAAAAATCCTCTATTTAATGTACTTCGATTTTTAATAAAAAACCGGCTTTCATGATAAGACTTTCAGATTAATTCTTTACCGAAAGCCGGTTAAAAATCGGAGTATTATGCAAATGTTTTGAATGTTTCTTCTATGTTTTTATCGATTACCTTTTTAACTGCATCCATTTCTGTTTGTATTGCCTGTTGTTCAGTATCTAACTGGTCAAGGTGCAATTCTAATGTTTTATCTTGTTGTTGAATGATTGTTGTTTGTGCGTTAATGTCTGCTACAGCTTTTTCATAAATTGATTTTTTGGCTGTGTAAGTTTCCATTGCTGCGTCGTAAGCATCATCATCTTGTACAGTTTGTTGTGTTAAATCGCAGCGTACCTGGTTGCCGTTTTCATTTGTGAAAGTAATAGACTTAAATCTGCCGGTACCGTCACCTGCCAATTCCATTACAGCATCGTTGTATGTTACGTATTCAGATTTAGCAGTGCTTTGTGCAGAGTACATAGGTAAAGAACCTGATGCAAGTCCTCTTTCCATAAGTTGTTCAAAAGTTTCTTCGCCGCTTGCTGCAGGAATATAGTATTCTGTATTTCCATCTACAAATTTGAAATAGTATGTATCATCAGTAATATTATCCTGACCGCCGTTTGTTTTTTGATCAGCTTCTTGGAATTTAGAAGTCAAAGCTGTATATTGTTTTGGGGCAATAAGAGTCTTTGCAGTATTATTACCAATCTGAATGGTATATGTACCGGGGTTTGAAGGGTCTTCTGCAATTGTATATCTGTTAGTGCCCTGACCTTGTGAAACGATTGAAGATCTGTTTGCAAGAATATCTGTTGTATTTTTGTATGCAGAAACAGTGTATTTATAGTCTCCGTTTTCATCCGGTGTGGGATTTTTGTAGATACTGTCAATTGTATATTTTTGAGTTGTTTGATTGTCAGTAAATACGTATTGAGTTTTTGAATAATCACTTGCAGAAGGAGGAGTAGGAACCTCTAAAGCAAGCATTTGGTTAAACAAGCCGGCACTTTGGTTTGCCAGTGCTGTTCTTTCCTGGTTTACCTGTTGGCCTTCATATTCAACGTTTGTTTTTCTTGCCGTTAAACTTAAATATCTGGCTTGAGAAGCTGCCATTCCCATTGCTAATACTCCTTTTGTTTTTGCATATCTGTTTTATTAATCGGCATACAGTTGCTAAAACTTTAGTAATTTATGTTCAAATGTTACAAATTATTTACAAATGGCTTAAAAAGCCCTTACTAACCTGCGATTAGAGTTTAATAATATCTAATAAAAAGTCAAAATTTGCACAAAAAAAGAGCGAAGCTTTTAAAACTTCGCTCTTTTTGACTATATAAAACGTTAGTGTTTGCGTTAGTTTTTGTCTCTGTTGATGATTTTATCATTGTCTTTCCAAGCAAATTTGGAACGCAATTCTCTTCCAACAACTTCAATCTGGTGTTCTTCACCTTTTTGTTCAAGGCTTCTGAATTTTTTCATTCCTGAATTGTATTCATCAAGCCATTCTTTAGCAAATTTACCTTCTTGGATTTCTTTAAGAACCTGTTTCATTTCTTCTTTAACTGCAGAAGTAATAATTCTTGGTCCTATTGTTAAATCGCCCCATTCTGCTGTGTTAGAAATTGAATATCTCATATCTGAAATACCGCCCTGGTTAACAAGATCAACGATTAATTTCATTTCGTGCAAGCATTCAAAATATGCCATATAAGGTGAGTAACCTGCTTCAACAAGTACTTCAAAACCAGCAGTAATCAATGCTGATAAACCACCGCAAAGAACTGCCTGTTCACCAAACAAGTCTGTTTCAGTTTCTTCTTTAAAAGAAGTTTCATAAATACCAGCTCTGCCTGCACCAATAGCAGATGCATAAGCCAGTGCAACTTCTTTTGAATCTCCTGAAGGATCCTGATAAACAGCAATAAGAGAAGGAACGCCTTTGCCTGCAACGTATTCGCTTCTAACAGTGTGTCCCGGGCCTTTTGGTGCAACCATAAGAACGTTTACATCTGCTGGCGGAACAATTTTTTTAAAGTGAATATTAAAACCGTGCGCAAACATTAAGTACTGTCCTGCTCTTAAGTTAGGTTTAATTTGTTCTTCATAAACTTTAGCCTGAACTTCGTCCGGTATAAGAATTTGGATTAAATCTGCCCATTTTACGGCATCTTCGATGCTCATAACTTTCAAACCTTCTGCTTGCGCTTTTTTTGCAGAAGCACCGCCAACTCTGGCACCAATTACTACATCAACGCCGCTGTCTTTAAGGTTTGTTGATTGTCCGTAACCCTGTGAACCATAACCGATTACAGCTACTTTTTTATTGAGGATTTTGTTTTTATCAATATCAGAATCCATGTAAACTTTCAATTCGTGTGCCATTCTCTTCTCCTTATTAGTGTAACACCTCTTTTCAAGTATTCTATCACATATTGTTTAGCAGTCCAACAAATAGTTGAGTTTTTCTTCTACTTTTGTAATAAAGACTAGACATCAAAATATTTTTATGTATTAATAAGTGTAGTGTTAACATTTTTACATGTAACAGGTTAGAAAAATTAGTTATGAGAATAAGAAAGTATCAAAAACGACAATTTTACACTAATTAGAAGTCTTTACTAAATTTTGAAAAGATTGCAGCTTTGCTGCATGAGCATAGAGCGGATTTTGTAAAGTCTTCTGAAAAAATTCGGAAGGCTTTTTTGTCTCTAAAATTTAGCAAAATATGTTACAAAATATAAAAAATGCAGGAAAATTTAGCACAAAATATTATTCACAAACTTTAAAAAACTAAACTATATCAAGGAGAAATCTTAAATGTTTAATAACCGACGAAATACACAATCAAGAACAAACGGAAAAATTGTATTAGTTATGAACTTGGTATGGGGTTTATAATACACCGAACCCCGCGTGTAAAGGAATTTTAAATGTTAATTAATAAACTAACTTCAACTTTTGGCGATCACTCAAATTTAATCCCCCTGTTTACAAAAGACGTAGTAAACAGCACCGGTATGACAGCATTTTCTTATGATGCCGGTGGCAAAATAGAAGCAAAAGACAGATTTATAGATGAATTCGGCACACAGGCTATTTGGATGGGCGGCCTCCCGTTCTTTAAAATGGCTTTTGATAAATCGATTTACAAATTGGCTAAATTAAGTCCTGATGTCGATGTAAGACTCTTAAAAGACAAAGAACAATTAAATGCTGCGCAAAAATACGCTGAGACATTAAAAAATACAAACGTTGCAGAAACTTTAAATGATGTAGTAAAACACACTAAAAAAGCACAGGGCCTGTTCCTTGGCAAATTTGCAACAGCAACTGCTTTGACATTAGCATCTTTCTTTACACTGGTTAAAGTAAAACAACACTATACTAAAAAAGAAATTGAAAAACAGTTCTGGGCTAAAAAGTCAGCTCAGCAGCAATTTAACAGTAATTTTGCACAAAGCCCTGCATTCAAGGCTTTTGCAATGAACGGAACAAACGCACCAAAGGCTGACAAAAACGTTTCGTTTAAGGGATTAGGTAATACTCTTAGCAGCTTTATGTTTGATCCTGTAAAAAACTTGTTTATTGTCGATGCCGGTATTACAGGTGAAAGACTTGTTGCTTCTAGAACTAAAACAGAATTCGCTGAAACTGCTATAAAAGAAGGCAGCTTATTGTTCTTCCTTTATATAGCTGGTTCTTATGTACAAAAAGGTATTGAGAAACTGAGCGAAAAAATGGGTAAACCCATTGGTTTGCACGCAGAGGTTCTTTCCTCTTCTTATATGAAAGAGTCCATAGAATCAGAAAAAGTGAACGCTGATACAGCAAAAGTTAAGGACCTTATAAAGGCTGTTAAAACAGCAAAAGAGAATAATAATACAAAACAGCTTTCAGAAGCTAAAAAAGCACTTTTTGAGTTTATTTACAGTGAAAAAGCTCAGGAAAATACTGTAGTAAAAGCTGCTAAACATTCAGGTACAATAAAAACCATCATTAAAGGCAACTGGTTTGACAAGCTAACGGGTAAAGCAAAAAATACACACAAAATCGATCCTCATCAATTTATAAGCATAGGCGACCTTGAAGCTATTGCAGATGATATATCTAAATTGACTACAGAAGCTAAAAAGCACAAAGACTTATCAACCTTCCTTAAAAAATGCAGAAATATGAAAATAGGCTCTGTAGCAGCAAATATGGGTATTACTTGCTTATTCCTCGGTTTGATTGTTCCTTACTCTATGATGAAATACAGAGAAAAACATCAAAACGGCAAAAAAGAGTTCCATGTTCAATCTGAAATTGAAAAACAGTTAGAACAAAACTTTAAAGGAAGAATGGCTTAAGAAATATCAGCGTGTGTAAACACAGGAATGTTTTTTCTTGCTGCGTAGTCAATAACTGCAGGCTCAGCATTTTCAAGTGCCGTACCTTTGGGTAAGACAATGCCTCTTACGTCAGGACGGATTATTCCTTCATACATTTTATTTTCTCTTGTAACAGCTTTTATTGCTTCATATAGCTCGTTATCAAGTGTTTTTACCTCTTGCAGGCTGTTTGCATCCTTGAGGCTTGCAAGCCTGTTCAGATATTCGTCATGGCTTATGTTCATTTTCTTTTTTATCAGGTTTGGAACATAGCCTAAACTGCCTTTGATACCGTGTTTCATAACAATATTTGTTACGTGGTCAAGGTTTTTCAAAGCCCCAGTTCCGCTGTCTATGTCAACGTGTGACTGTAAGAACCAATCCCCTTTTTGCCTTGGCTGCAACAGGAGTGAGTATTGGTTAGTTCCATGCGCTCTTCCTGTAGATAAACAGCACGCCAGCACATAGTTTGGGTCTGTTGTCTCCAGTGCTTCTATGTTCAATATTGTTTTGCCGTTTGGCATGTAGTGGACCGCATAATTATTTCCGTCAGCATAGTTTATTGTGCCTGTTCGTATATTTTGTCCGTTTACGGTAATGGGCTTAGTAGGCAGTGCACTGACATCCTCTACCAATGGCGGTTTTTGGAATTTTTTGTACATATTTTCATTAAATTCACCTAAATTTAATGTGCGTTTTTTAGGCGCATATTTTTCTGCCTCAGGAAGGTCATCGAGCATTCTTTTTAATGTTGTATAGTAGCTGTCTGAAATCTTTTCAGCAGAAGAAATATCTATTTCTTTAAATATATTCATTTGCTCTTTCAAATATTTCATATCCGAAGCAAGCCTTTGCGGATAATACTTTGCTTCTGAGGCCAAAGCTAACGGGTTAATAGATGATACAAAGCAGTTAATAAAGTCTTTTTTGTCTTTTATTGGCAATTTAGAGAAATTATCAAGGGTCACCGTTTTGTATTTGTCAAAATTCTTAAATTCAAGCAGTCTTAGGGCGTTTGCATCCAAAACAGGGTGCTCTGTGTTCAATACTTTTTTAACGGAATCATAGCTGTGTCCGCGTCTTTTTATTGTATCAAGAAGCCTATCAAAAAGATGGATTTGTTTTTTATCATAAAAATCGTCTAAAATCTTATACGTGTCTTTGTTCCAGCCGTGAAGCAAGTAAGGATAATAATCCATATCAATGTGTTTTTTCTTTGCAATATCAATTACGTCATCCAGATATTTTATATTTTTGTCATTAATCTGCGTGATAAACTTGTTTACTTGATTTATTTTGTCTCTGTCATCAGCGTATCTGTCCAGCATTTTTTGAAGTTTTTTATTTAAAAGAGCCTCTGTGGCAAGATGTCTGTTTTCGGCTGTCAGTTTTAGATTAGCAATAAAGTCGGGATTTTGAGCATACCTGGGCGTTAAGCTGAACCTGTCAGCTGCTGTTTTGTCATATTTTAAATTGTTTAAATCTAAATGCCCTTTGCCTGTTTTTAACGGTGAAGTTTGTAAAATGCTTTTAACACCGCACAATTCAGCGTAGTGCCTGACTTGATTGATTCTAAGCATAAAATTCTTATTTTCTCCTAACTTTAAAATATCCTATAAGTCCATACTTATATAAAGTATTTTTGCGGAGAAAAATTGTCCTAAATTTATAAAATAGGTCTGTATGCTTGAGGATAATAGTAATCTTCTTTAAAACCAAGCCTTCTGTACATTTTTAATGCAGGATAGTTGTCTGTTTCTGTGCTGGCATTAACCTCTGTGAGCTGATTTATATATTTTGAAATCATTTTGGCAACAGAAGCTTGAAGCATAGCTTCGCCAAGCCCTTTAGCGCAGTGTTCAGAGCCCATGCCTATTAAAGGTATATTCGCAATTCTTCCTGCTGTAATGTTGGTAAAACAAATGCCTACAGGCTTTTTATTAAACAAAAGTACGCTTGTACATTCAGGCAAAAATTTACCGTAAACACTTGTTACAATCTTATTTAAAATATCAGTACAGCCTTCTTTTGAAGCAAATCTCGGGTCAAAAAGGGCATCAGACGTATTTTTAAATGCTGTATTAATAACGTTTATAACTTCGTCACAATATTTTGCATCCCATTCAACAATTTTATACCCTTCTGGTAGGGCTTTAGGCGTATAGTTTTTAAAGAGTTGAATGGAATGTATATTTGAAAACTCAAAACGTTCTACAGCGAGTCCTACAAGCTTAAAACCGTATTTTGTGATTTCAGGAGTAAACTGTTCCTGCGCCCCAAGCATCGGATAAGTAACAACTTTTTCTTTGAGCAGCTCTTTGTTGAGTTCCATAAACTTGTCCATCAACATTTTGCGTTTTTCATTAAGATTTTCTTCGCCAATGCAATGAATCATATTTAATTCAACAGCCTCGCTTATTTCGGTTGTATACACCATAAAAGCTGTCGGAATTTCTTCTTCCAGCAGTACAAGACAGTTAATAAGACCTTGTTCAACACTAAGGCAAAAATCTTCATACTCCAGAGGTTCAAGCTCAAATTTGTACTCAGAATATGCTTTGTTTTTAAAATCGTTGTAAACGCCTTTAAAAATGTTTTTAATGTCTTCTGTATATTTTTGTACTTTATAAGTTAATGTTTCTGCCATTTATTTTTGCTCCATTTTGTTTATGTCAAGCATGTGGTGCATTTTGTTAGCTTTAGTGCAGAGATATTTGTAGTTAAATTTAGTACATTCTGATTCAACCTGTACTCTTTCTGCAATTTCCAGACCATAGCCTTCAAGTCCTACAATTTTTTGAGGGTTATTTGTGATTAAACGGAATCTTTTAAACCCGAGGTCAAGAAGTATTTGTGCTCCGTCACCATAGTCTCTTAAGTCAGAATTAAATCCAAGAGAAAGATTTGCCTGTATTGTATCTTCCCCCTTATCTTGCAGAGCATAAGCTTTAATTTTGTTAACAATGCCAATTCCTCTGCCTTCATGGTTCATAAGATACACAACAGCCCCTTTGCCGTATTCTTCAATCATTTGCATTGAGTTTTGCAGCTGGCTGTTGCAATCGCATCTCAGACTGTGGAAAGTATCACCGGTAAGGCAAATGCTGTGCATTCTAACAAGCGGAATTTTATCTGTACCATCGTCTTTTAATAATGCAACATGCTCCTGCCCAGTGACAGAATGCCTGTATCCGATGAGTTTGAACGTACCAAATGCTGTTGGCATAGTTACTTCAGCTTCTCTTACCATAAGTCTTTCATTTTTGAGCCTGTATGCAATAAGCTGTGCTACAGTTATGAATTTAATGTTATGTTTATCTGCAAATTTTCTAAGATCATCTCTTCTTGCCATAGAACCGTCCGGGTTAACGATTTCGCAGCATACAGCAGCATCTTTAAGACCTGCAAATTTACAAAGATCAACAGAAGCTTCTGTGTGGCCGACTCTTTCTAAAACACCGCCTTCTTTGGCAATAAGCGGAAAGATATGCCCGGGTTGTCTAAGATCTGATGGTATAGTGTTATCATCTGCTATAAGTTTAAGTGTTACAGAACGGTCAAACGCAGAGACACCTGTTGTTACGCCGAATTTGGGGTCACCGTCAACGCTCTGTGTGAAGGCTGTACCTTTTACATCAGTGTTGTCTTTTACCATAAAATCAAGACCAAGTTTTTTAGCTCTTGAAACGCTTATTGGTGCACAAAGGACGCCTTTTGCCTCTGTTATCATAAAGTTGACATTTTCCGGTGTTGCAAATTCTGCAGCACAAATTAAATCGCCTTCGTTTTCACGTGATTCATCATCTGCAACTATGACCATACCGCCGTTTTTGATTGTTTCAATTGCTTCTTCTACTGCATCAAAGCGAAACGTATTGTCTTTATTAAATAAATCTTTTATATTTTCGAGTAATGACATTATATAAACCCGTTTCTTTCTAATAAATTTATATCTATTCGCGAGTCTGTATTGCTATTATTATCATTCGATAATAAATATTTTTCAACATATTTGGCAATCATATCTGTCTCAATATTAACACTGTCACCAGTTTTGAGGTATTTTAGATTTGTTTCTGACATGGTGTGAGGAATTATTGCAATTTTGAAAATATTGTTAGAAATATCAGCTACTGTAAGGCTTACACCATCTATAGAAACTGAGCCTTTTTTTACTATTTGTTTGGAAATTGCGCCTGCTGTTTCAAATGTAAATTCCGTTGTCTCTCCAATTTTAGAAATGTTTTTGACAATGGCTAGTCCGTCAACGTGGCCACTGACAAGATGTCCGTCCAGTCTGTCGGAAAGGCGCATTGTCCTTTCAAGATTTACTTTATTTGCTCGTTTAAAGTTTTTAAATGTGGTAACATTGAGTGTTTCAGATGAAGCAAAAACAGTAAAACCTTTAGCATCCATTGATATAACAGTTTGACAGGCACCATTGACGGCTACACTGTCTCCAATTTTTAAACCATCAAGCACTTTCGAACACCCTATATTAATATATAGAGAATTATCCGATGCTTTTATTTCTTGTATATTTCCAATTTCTTCAATAAGACCTGTGAACATACCAACAATGTAGCACAAAATAAACTTATAAAGAACTTACCAATCTTTTAATATCTCGAGCAACTGCCTCGCCCATCGAAAAACACGAAGTTTGTATTCTCAGTGCAGCTTGTGCACTAAAATCTGCTGATACATTGCGCCCTGCAATATATAAATTGTCATAGTCAGATGCTCTCAAGCACTCGATTGGCAGCTCATAATCCACTGTTACATGTTGAAGTGTGGAAGCATCTTTTTTGTAAGAGTGTATATCTATAGGGTAATCTGCGTGTAATACTGGGTCTTCTATAACATTTCCGCTTAAAATATCATCTTTTGTGTATATTTTTTTGCCTTGTACCCGTCTGGACTCTCTAATACCAATCATATCTGCAATATTAGAAATATATGATGCCTCAAAACCCGGTAAATAGAGCTTTAAAAAATTATAAATTCGCCAAATTTGCTTTCTAGCTTCGATTAAAGCTTTAGATAAACAGATAGGGTCAAGAGGGTCTACATCCTTGTCTAGCAGTATTCTCGGACAATTAAGGGAGACTGTTGAGGGCATAGCAGGTACTGTAAAAAGCTGAAAATACGATGTATCAGCCTCTTTTAGCACCCCATCTTGTACTGCTTGTTGAAATAACGGCCACAAAGCCCACTTTTTATCCTTATCCCATGTGCACGCAGTAGAAAGGTGTATGTTGCCATCAATAACACAAGATGTGGAAACATTTCTATCTTTATCAAATTCCATTAACCAGTCAGAAAATTTTTGCAGATTAACACCGGATACATGAAAACGCAGCGTCATTGGCTGTCTTGTTTCATTATTATTCAGAATTTTAGTATTTAAAATTTGAGAAAAATTTCCATCGCCAGTTGAGTCTACATAATATAACGAATCGATATATAGTGATAACATTTTTGAGGATATGCACAAAGATTTTATGCGATTATTTTCTGTAAGAGCATTTTTTACTTCACAATCGTATAAAACATCACAACCCGCTTTTTCGAGCATAGAATCAAGCGCTAATTTTGATAATTCGGGGTTAAACCAACCGGTATTGCCATCAGTGTAGGTTATTTGGCCATTATACAGTTTTAATTCTTGAATAAAGTCATTATAAAATTCACAATTTATGTTTTGAGTGTTTGATTTCATTGCCGGAATAACAAGCGCAGAAGTAATTGTCCCGCCAAGGTGAATATTTTTTTCCACTATTAATGTTTTTAAACCGAGCTTTGCTCCGATATAACCTGCTGCAACACCAGCTGTACCGCCTCCGCAGACAACCATATCATATTTTTTATTGCATTGTGACATTTGTGCACTCCTTTTTGTGAGTTTTTATATAGTGGCTTGAAGATTCCAAATTTAGCTGTTTCCTTCTTAGTTCATGTTCATACAATATTTCTTGTACAGAACAACAAAGTCCTTTGTCTTTATAATAAATGCCCGCATTTGTTTTTATCAAACCCAGATCATAATCATCAAGTTTATTTTGTATAAGGTTACAATTTTTTGTTGCCATGGTTCCGCAACACCTGTTGTTTTTGTCAAATAACTTTCCTACACAAAAGCCAGCATTTAACATGGCGTTTCTAATTGCTGCGGAATTGGAATAAGTTACAAGCTTACCGCCTTTGTCTAAAAGTCTGAAAAGTTCATTAAAAAAATCCAAAGACCACAAAGTAGGTAGTTTTGTCGGTGTAAAAGCATCTAAAAATATAATGTCATACCCATAATCAAGCTTTTGCACAGTGGCTCTTGCATCGTCAAAATAGGTATTGAATGTAAAATTCTTTAATTTAAGGCCATTGAGGCTCTTTTTATTGCGCGACGACATACAGTGATAATAAGTATTATGTAAAAAGGCCTTATTTTGTTCAGGAGGGTTATATTGATATCTTAAATAATGAAATCTTTTAATCAAACGTCTGTAGAAAGGAGCTATAAATTGTTTATTCTTACCTGAAAATATGAAATTTAATACAGTATCTTTATTAACGTAAATATCATCTATCAATGCGGACAACAATACATAAGAAACGAAAGGAGATTTTTTTTCATGGCCATCTTTAATAAACGGAGACATCAGTACGAGATTTTTGTCATATTCAAGAGCGTCTATTGTCACATTACCATTGTATTTGAGTTTGAGAATTATATTTAAAATTGCTTTGGTGTTGTAGCCAATTCCATAGCAAATATCGAGGATTTTTAATTGTTTTTTATTAAAAAAATCTTTTTCAAATTCCAGAGGTTTTATAAACTTTTCTTCTGCTTCTTCTTTTGCACCAAAAACAGAATGATAAACATCATTCACTTCTTTGTTGTACAATCCGCATGAACCATCTTTGGTGAAGAGAAATTCATAATCAATGTTTTTGGGTAAGTCATTATTCATAATACAATTATAAAATTTATTTTGAATTTAGTATAATTTTTTACAAAATGTTATCGATATGTATCGTATAGATATATAATGATAAAACAACTCCAGGTCACTAAAATGTTATCAATATATATCGATTCGTACTAATTATTTGTTAAATTTATAAATTAAAAAAATATATTATACATTTATAATTTTTGGTGATGTAGTTTCAATCAGCTTAAATTATATTTTAATTAGAAAATTTCGAGTGAGAGAGGAATCTGTTATGAAATCTATATCGGTTCTAATGGTTGAAGACCATAAACTGCTAAGAGTCGGATTGCGTTCACTGTTTAATGAATCTGACGACATAAAGGTTATAGCCGAGGCCGAAACCGGTAAAGAGGCTGTAGATAAGGCAAAAGTAATGAGTCCTGATGTAATACTGATGGATATAGGGCTGCCGGATATCTCCGGTATAGAGGCAACAAAGCGTATTTTGGCCAATAATTTAGAGCAAAAGGTTATGATGCTTACATCACATATTGATGAAAAAGAGGTCATGGATTCGCTCAGCGCCGGCGCTTACGCCTATGCTCTAAAGGATATAAACACAGAATTTCTTATAATGGTAATAAAATCAGTTAGTCAGGGTGCAATATGGCTGGATCCACAAATAGTGCCGTTAATAAGGGATAAATCATCCTGTTTTATCCCTCAAAAACAAAACTCCCGTGCTGCATTCAGGGCACAACATGGCAATTTGACCGAAAGAGAATATGAAGTTTTAAAACTTGTTGTTGATGGGCAGTCAAATGCCGAAATAGCAAGCACTTTAACAATTAGTGAGCATACAGCAAAGGCTCATGTTTGCAATATTATACAAAAACTTGTTGTTGACGATAGAACACAAGCTGCAGTAAAGGCGATAAAAGAAGGATTGGTTTAATTACTTCTGTTTTCTATATCTGATATGAGAGTATTTAAAACTCCTGCAGCGTCCCCAACAAGAGCAGAATCCGCCGATTTCATAATCGGCGCGTTTTTGTCTGTATTAATTGCTATAACTTTATCAGCATTGCTAATCCCTACAAGGTGCTGCATTGCACCGGATATACCAAAGGCAATATATAATTTTGGAGAAACAGAGCTTCCTGTTTGACCCACCTGAATTGACTGAGGGGCCCAACCCTGCTCTACTGCAGCTCTTGATGCTGCCGGTTTTGCTCCAAGCAGTGAAGAAAATTTATAAATCAAATCAAAGTTTTCTTTGTTTTTTAGCCCAAGTCCCCCTGCAACAATAATTTCTGCACAGGTCCAATCTTCCTGAGGCGGTTTATCTTCTGAATAAAGAATTTCTATAAGGCTGCAGATTCCAGATAACTCCGGGTTAATGCTTATTATTTCCGTCTCATAATTTGTGTTTATATCTTTTAATTTGAATGCACCTTGTCTAACAGTGGCAAAGTTTGGCACTGTTTTTGAAATAATTGTTGCCATCATTTTGCCGCCATAGGTTGGCCTTGTTGCTAGTAGCTTACCGTTTTCATCAAGCTTTAGGTCTGTGCAATCAGCAGTCAAACCTGCATTTAGCTTTGATGCAATTCTCGGAGCCAAATCCCTGCCGTCACATGTAGCACCCATCAAAAGGATATCGGGGTTGTTTTCCTGTATAAATTTTGCTGCTATGTCTGCAAAAATACAGGTATTATGTCTGTCAAAAAGATTATCCTCAAGAACATAAAGTCTTTTTAATCCCAATGTTTTAAGCTCTTCTTGAGCAAGTTGCACGGATTTATTGTCTGCTATAACAAGTCCGTTTACCTCTGTATTTTCAAAATTATTAATTGCATGCGAGATTATTTCTTTTGAAACTTTTTGCACATGCCCGTTATTCAATTCAATAAAAACAAGTGTCTGATTAGTCATTATCTGCCTTACATTTGTTAATTTCATTTATAATAAACTCTGCATAGTTTTGTACGGATTCATTTTCTATTAGCTGTGTGTTGCGTTCTATAAAAGGCCTGTAAGCATTTTTAACCTGAGTTGGCGAGCCTTTTAGGCCAATGCATTGAATATCAGCATTAATATCGTCAGAGCACAATACGTTTATTTCCGTATTTTGAGACTTGATGTAACCGTTTATATCAGGAAGTATATCTAAATCTTTTATATTTGCCGCAACAAGGCATGGAAACGGAGCCTTAATCTCTTGTTTGTATGAGCATGTGTCTTTTATCCACACTGCATAATCGGGGTGAAACTCTTTAAGAGCAATAACATTTGTTATCTGCTGCAAAGATAGTTTTTCTGCCATAGAAGTTGGCGTCTGCGCCGTATCACCGTCCACTGCTTGTTGACCGCATATTATTAAATCAACATCCGGCATGCATGTTTTTATAAATTGAGACAAGGTATACGCTGTTGCCAGAGTATCAGCTCCGGAAAACTTTTTGTCCGACAACAGAATTCCTCTATCACAACCCATTGCTATAGATTGTTTTAATGCTGCCTCTGCTTGTGGCGGCCCCATTGTAACAGCAGTTATTTCTGTTTCCTTATTTAAAAATTTAACGTTTTTTGCAAGCTGTATAGCCCCCAAATCAAAGGGGTTTATGACAGAATCAAGGCCCTCTCTTTGTATGGTGTTGTGTTCTGTCCACCTGATATCAGTTGTATCTGGAACCTGTTTTATAAATACTGCAATTTTAAAAACCATTAAGAAATATCCAATCCTAAATCTAACACAGGAGCCTGTGCTACTATAGCGCTTGTTGATATTACATCTACTCCTGTAGAGGCTATCTCATTTATGGTATTTATTTTAACATTTCCGCTGGCTTCCACAATAGCTCTTTTATTGATAAAATCTACACATTTTTTCATGTCGGCTATTGTCATGTTGTCTAACATTATTATGTCACAACCTGCACTGACAGCTTCTTGTACTTGAGCAAATGTATCACATTCCACTTCAATTTTATGAGCATGAGAAAGCTCTTTTTTAATCATATTGACGGCATTAGTGATAGACCCGGCATGCTTTATGTGATTATCTTTAATCATCACACAATCACAAAGGTTAAATCTGTGAAGTCTTGCACCGCCTGTCATAACAGCATATTTCTCGAACATTCTAAAGCCGGGTGTATTCTTGCGTGTATCTGTAACAGATGCTTTGTAAGGCTTAATTGCTTCTTGGTATTTTCGGGTTTCAGTAGCAATACCGGACATTCTTTGTACATAGTTTAATGCAGTTCTTTCGCCTGTAAGAACTGCCCTTGCCGGACCTGTAATTTTAGCAATAGTACTACCTTTTGGTGCAAAGTCACCATCTTTGTATAACATTTCTATTTGTACTTTGTCAGAAAGCAGCTCAAAAACCTTTTTAAAGATATTCAACCCGCAAATAACAGCGTCAACCCTTGTATTAAGGCATGCTGTTATTGTATCTTCCTCTTTGTACAAAAAATCTGTTGTAATATCGCCAAAACCAATATCCTCTTTAAGTGCATTTTTTATATGTTCTTCAACAATAAAATCATGCAGTAATTTTTGATTCATCAGATTTGTCCTCAGTGTGCATATCATGTTTAATATCTTTTGTTTCAGAATCAGCTCTGTAGTGTGCACCTATTGATTCTTTACGTTTTAATGCAGAATTAATGATGCATTTTGCTACATACAACATATTTCTTAGTTCGTACTCTTCTATAGAATTACATTTGTCTTTAAAAATTTCTTGCTGTTCAATTTTATTCAATTCGGACAAAGCATCCAGTAAAGAGGCTTCTGTTCTTACAATACCTACTTTATTCCACATTAAATCTCTTAATTCTGAGCTCAATTTTTTGCAATCAAAATCCGTGTCATCCATATCATTTTCAGGTGAATATTTTTTTATAGTGGTCAAAACAGATTCATCGATAATGTTAGATGGCGTCAATGTTTGCTTGTTTATTGTATTAACAAGCTCAAATGCGCAGACAACGCACTCAAGCAGTGAATTGCTGGCCAGTCTGTTTGCACCGTGCAATGATGTGCAGGCCACTTCACCTATAGCGTACAGATTGTTTACAGAAGTTTTTCCATTAATTTCTGTTTTTATACCACCCATGCAATAGTGTGCAGCAGGAGAAACGGGAATAAAATCTTTTGTAACATCTATATTATTGTCCATGCAGCTTTTATAGATATTAGGAAATCTTGTTTTAAATTTATCAATATCAATAAAAGTTGCGTCCAAAAATACCTTATTGCCTTTTGAAAGTTGCGAGTATATTTCTCTTGCAACAACATCTCTGGGTGCAAGATCTTTTTGAGGGTGATTTTCCATAAAATATTCGCCCTTTTGGTTAACAAGTTTGGCTCCTTCTCCTCGAACAGACTCTGATATAAGGAATCTTGAATCATTGTTATCTAAGGATAAAGCAGTTGGATGGAATTGAATAAACTCCATGTCTTTAATTTTTGCATTTGCTCTAATGCCAAGAGCCAAGCCGTCACCGGTCGTTACTGATGGATTTGTTGTATATTTGTATACCTGTCCTGTACCACCTGTAGCCAGAATGGTTATTGGTGCATACACGGTTTCATATTCTTTGGTCAAATCGTTAAATGAGATGACACCACGGCAATTATTTTTTGAATCAACAAGCAAATCAATAGCAAGTGTTTGCTCGTAAATTGTGATATTTGATGCTATAGCAGGATCATTTTTTACTTTGTTTACAAGAGCTTTTTCAATACCATAACCTGTTGCATCTCCACCAACATGAAGAATTCGTCTTACGCTGTGTGCACCTTCCAAAGTGAAATTAAGCTGTTTTTTGTCATTTCTGTCAAACTCAACACCATATTTCATTAAATCTTTTATTGCTCGATTACTGTTTTCAGAGATAAATTTCACAACGTTGAAATCACAAAGGCCACAGCCGGCTTTGATTGTATCTGCAATGTGAAGACTAATGGAATCAGCTTTATTTTCCGGCAAAACACCAACTATGCCGCCTTGAGCATATCTTGAGTTGCATTCTGCAAGCTGAGATTTTGTTAACAAAAGAATTCCGTCGGGAAGATGCTTTGTCTCCGACAATTTGATAGCAGCATAAAGACCGGCTATACCGCTACCTACAATAATTACAGAATAAGTTGAATGTTTCATCGGCATGTTACCTCTTGCTATAATTTTAATACAAATAGTTTTTTTTTACTACTATCTATGTAGCGAAGAAAAATGTTAACTTTTGTTAATAAACACGCCAAATACTAACAAATTTTTTTGTGTTCGTTTATTAAGCAAATATAATCAGAAAAGCCTACATCTATCAACGGAGGAAAAATGATAAACCAAGCAACTAACTATTTGCCCGTACAGCAAGCAGCAGTACAACAGCAAATGCAGCAGGGAACTGCACCTGTAGTGCAGCAATTGCAAACTGTTCCACCCAAAGCTCCTGAATACAATGCTATTAAAATAGATATAGTAAAACCTCAAGTACAAACAGCACAGGATCCTGTATACAGCATGCCTTTTAACCCTATTTATACATATCCTCCTTCTGAGTTACCTGAATCACAGGCTAAAAATTAAATAATTGATTAAGCAACTTGTTATACAATGATAAGTTGCTTTTTTAACATAATGAGAATTAGCTCGTTAAATCAAATGTTACAAATTATTAAATAATTTCAACAAAATAGCAATTTTGAATCTTCACATCTATTAATTAAGTATCAAGAAAACATTAATAAGGGGAAAAACATGATACAAGCACCTTTACCAGTAAATTATGCAGCACCGGCAGCTCCTATACAGCAGCCAGCTCCTGAATACAATGCTATTAAAATTAACATTGTAGAACCTAAAGTTAATGCACCGGGCTCACAACAACCGGCACAATCGGTTTACGGATATCCTCAAGCACCTATCTACAATTATCCGCAAGCAACTCAAGCACCGGTTTATTACCCTCCAGTGCAAACAGCACCAGTTCAACAACAAGGCCAGGTTATAATGACACCTGCTCCTGCACAAACAGTTCCTGTATCAGTTCCAGCTCCTCAAGTTATAAATCAACAAACAATAAATCAAGTACCTCCTTCAGTGATTGAACCCGAAGCTCCAAAAGCAGAAGAAGTAAAAGCTCCAGAAGCACCTGTAGAAGCTCCTAAAACAGAACCTCAAGCAGCAACAATTAATGTTCCAGCCTTCACTCAAAGAATCAAAGCTGATGACCTTGCTGATGCAGGAAAAGCTATCGAAGAAGTTGCAGATATAGCTCAAACTCAACCTGAAGCAGCTTCTCAATTATTAGATACTGATTTAATGGAAGCATTGCTCGGTGTTATTGGTAAAGACAGCAGCACACTGGAAGGACCTTCTGACAGACAAAAAGAATTAAGACAGCAGGTATTGGAAGGTAAACAACTTTCTGAAGCTGATATGGCTGAAGCAAACAAAATCACTCCGTTAGAAATGGCTGAAAGAAATAAACAATACGCATTATTCACAACAGCTATTTTGCAAAACTCATTAATTGATGAATTCAAAAAGACTAACAATATAACTCCTGACATCAAGGATCTTCCGGGTATGGAACAGATTGTTACAACTATCAAAGACAACCCGAACCCGATGTTGAGAGCAAGCGGCTTGGCAGCATTAGCTTACAACGCAAGACCTGAATACAAATCTGTTATGAAAGAAATCTTTGAACTTTCAAAACAAGACGCAGATGAAAATGTTCAAAAAGTAGCAGAAGAAGGACTCGCAAAATTAGCTACTGTAATGGATGCACCTGCAGCAACAGAAGCTCCTTCACAAGCAGCATAACTAAATAGTTAAAAATAAAAAAGCAGACTCAATTTTAGAGTCTGCTTTTTGTTATAAATAAATACTTTATTTAAATAGAGTATTCAAAGAATTGTATAATTTTGTAGTTTCGTCAATAAATTCTTTCAATTCATCGTAAGAAACAATTCCATCACCGTTTTTATCACATT
The DNA here is from genome assembly GCA_000980375.1 of Clostridium sp. K4410.MGS-306. GTDB lineage: Bacteria > Cyanobacteriota > Vampirovibrionia > Gastranaerophilales > Gastranaerophilaceae > Limenecus > Limenecus avicola. Next base: position 54,369 of record LARD01000006.1, read on the forward strand.
TAGAAGTAAATTGTGAAACAGTTGTTGACTCAGCGCCGCTGCCTAATGCCCTCATAATAAATTTTTTCAAATTTAAATCATTAATGTCTGTAATTAAAGAGAAAAATTCTTTTTGTTCTTTAGTGGCAGTAGGATTATTTTTTACAAATTTTTCAATGTCTTCTAATACAAATATCTCGTCAAAATTTCCAGTATTATCATTACTTCTTTCCATTTCTGACATCATAACATTATATGAAACAAGTTTATAAGTTTGACTTTCTTTAAATTTTGCGACCTCTTCTTTAGTAACTATGCCATCTCTATCTGCATCCATTGTATACAAATTGTGTATTAAAGCACCTGTTGAAATCGTGTAGTTTCCCCCAAGTGACATATTTCCACCCATTGCAATAATAAGAGCTCTGTCTACCGTGCCGTCATCGTTTATAAACAAATCTGCAATAGGATTATTTCCTGAATTATTCAAAATTTCACTAACTGATATTTTTGAATTTTTATCCAAATCCATTTTCATAATTGATTCATTATTTGTTTCATGATTTTTTTCTCGTTGAAGCATAAATTTACAAGTGTCAAGGAATTGGTCATCTGTAAGAATTTTTTGCAGCTCATCAGCTATACTGCCATCACCGTTTTTATCCAATGCAAGTAATTCATCAATGCTTAACCCTTGCTGCTTATCTGTTTTCATTGCAACAATGTCATCGTCGGATATTGGAGTATCAATTTCTTCACCTTTTAGAGCTCTAAAAATTGCCCCTATTATTATGTTTCTATAGTTTAAATCCTTTGAATTTTGCGCAATTATATTTGACGAATTTTCAGGTAAGTCAACTCCTACTGACACAAACACATCAGACAAAACCTTACCAATAGCCGCTATTTCTTTATTATCAGAATTTAACATTGAAGATATATTGTATAAAATTTCTCCCTCTGTAAATGTTTGTTCATTTTCTTTTTTATAACTTTTTGAATATGATTCATCAATATCTTTGCCGAGTGAAGTTAAAATTTGCTTTAATTCAGATTCTCTGCTCGTATTGTCACTGTCTTGTGGTAAATCGACATCTTCATGGCAATCATCATTTTTTGTCTCTGATGAATTTGGTATTGCCACAATTGTTTTTATTTGATTCAAACTGTTAAGTTCACTGTTTTCAATAAATTTCTTCAGTCCTGTTTCGTAATACGGTTTTTTTTCTTCATATGGCATGTAATTCGGGGTGAATTTTAGTCCAAGTGTTTCTGTTTCATTATTAGCATTATTTACTACATCTTGTGATTTTATCGTTTCAGCTCTTAAAACGGACTTAGTGAAAAAATCTTTTAATCTAATCATGCTGTTACTCCTGTTCTTTGATTGATATTTTCTAACTAGTATGATTTTACTATCGTCATTTTTTTTTTTTCTTTAGGAAATATTAAAATTGTTTACAAAGTTTTACAATGTTACTTCTTTGTAAAATGTTAGACTTATGTCGCAAATTGCTATTTAATTGAGTTATGTCAGAAGAAATTAGTAAAAAAGTAATAAATATTTTCAGCAAACATATTAAAAACAAACCCGTTGACACAAAAGAAAAGGTAAAAACCTTTGCTGGGTTTAGCTATGTTCGTATGGATAAAGATGTTAACGGCTATCCGTTTAAAGAAGCAAAACTGCTGGATTATGCCAAGGAATGCCACTACATAGTTAAGGTAATGAGAGACAAAAACGGCTCACCATCTTTGTACAGCTACAATGTGCCCAACGACAAACTGCTTGATTTTCTGCTTAAGTTCAGAAATAATGAACTAAATGGAACAATAATTGAAATAGATAAATTTTTGCCGAAAAGTATAATTTAAGATATGAAAAAGTTAGATAATCAAACTCTCAACAGGCTTTTGTACAGCGTCAACAAGCCTTATCAATATGCAGGACATGAGCTATATTCTTATAATAAAGATTTTGAAACCTCTGAAGTACGCTTTGCAATAGCATTTCCGGACAAGTACGAGGTTGGCGCAAGCAATCTTGGTCACAGAATTATTTATGAAACCCTCAATTCTATAGACGGCTGTATGTGTGACAGAGCATATGCTCCTGATACAGATTGCAAAGTAGAAATTGAAAAGCAGGATTTATATCTTTATGCCGTGGAATCAAAAGTCAGACTAAAAGATTTCGACTTGTTGGGTTTTTCTCTGCAATACGAACTGGCTTACCCTACTGTGCTAGCAATGATGAACATGGCTGACATTCCTGTCAAAAATGCAGACCGTACAGAAGATGACCCTATTATTTTATCAGGTGGTCCATGTGCTTTTAATCCAGAGCCAATGAGAGAGTTTATCGACGGATTTTTGATAGGCGATGGGGAAGATATTTTAAAAGAAGTTGTAGAAACCTATAAACTTGCTAAAAAGCAGGGTAAAACAAGAAAACAAATTATTGCACTTCTTGCCGAAATTGACGGATTATATGTTCCGTCACAGCACAAAGGCAAAAAAATAAACAAAAGAATCTATGACTTTTCTTCTGATTCCGTACCCAGAAAACATCCTGTGCCATTTTCAACATCAATTCATGATAGGGCGGTTACTGAGATAAGACGCGGGTGCGGCAGAATGTGTCGTTTTTGCCAGCCGGGCCATGTAAATTTACCTATACGAGAAAGAAAAGCCGAAGATATTATAGAAATAACCAAGAATCTTGTGAAAAATACAGGATATGATGAATTTTCAATGTTATCGTTATCTTCCAATGACTATACAAACATAGAACCTGTATTGGAGGAGCTAACCTGTTATTTTAGTGATAAAAAAGTGTCTGCATCATTGCCTAGCCAGAGAATAGACCGCTTTAATATAAGGCTGTCAAACCTTGTTAAAGATGTTAGAAAAACTACGATTACCCTGGCTCCTGAGGCAGGCTCTCAGCGTCTTAGAGATGTTATTAACAAGAATATTTCGAAAGAACAAATCATCAACACAACCCTTGATTGTTATAAAAACGGATATGACAGCATCAAATACTACTTTATTCTAGGCTTGCCAACAGAGACCTATGAAGATATTGATGAAATGATAGCGCTTTTGAGCGGAATCAGGTATCGTGCAAAGCAAATTAAAAATGAACTTGGACTAAAGCAGGACTTAAAGCTTAACTGTACCCTTTCAATCTTTGTGCCAAAACCGTTTACACCTTTCCAATGGGTAGGACAGGATTCTCTTGATGTAATAACTCAAAAAATTGCTTATATTAGAGAAAAATCAAAATCTTTAAAAAGCGTACGAATTAAAATTCATGAAAAATATATATCTGAAATAGAAGCTGTACTCACTAGAGGGGACGGCTCTTTATGCGGTTATATTGAAGAGCTCTACAATGCAGGTTGTTATCTCGATACCTGGGATGAAAATTTTGACAGGCATAAATGGTATGACCTTGCACAAAAATGCGGTTTTAGTGTAGGTGAACTATCACAAAAACAATTTAGTCTTGATGAAGAGCTTCCATGGGACTTTATAAACGTTGGTATAAAAAAAGAATGGTTTATTGAAGAATACCAAAAAGCTCTTAATAGCAAATCCAGCGAACCTTGTGAAACAAAATGCTCAAATTGCGGTATTTGTCCGGAGTATAAAGTATCTAAACATTTAGACAAACCTTATGAGCCCAAATTGACTGAAAAAACAGATTATTCAAAGACTCCTGTAAAAAAATACAGGGCAAAAGTAACAAAAAAGGGATATTTAAAGTTTTTATCACATTTGGACTGGCAAAATACCCTTGTAAAAGGTCTTTTTAGAAGCGGATTGCCTGTTGTTTTTACAGAAGGTTTTAACCCGATACCAAAGATTTCGCTCGGTGCGGCTTTGCCTATTTTTATTGAGAGTGAAACAGAGTTTATTGATTTTGAGCTTTACGGTGAAGACGATTTGGAAAAAATAAAGCAAACTTTAAACAAATCTTTTGACCCTATGGCACAAATTATTAATATATATGAAATCGACAAAACAGCTAAGTCTCTTGATATTACAACCCAATGGGCCAGGTATGAAATATCAGCTTTGGAAAAAAATGTTTCAAATTTTGAAAATTTAATGTATATTAAAGATAAGCTTACTTCACAAGACGAAATATTCTTAAAGAAGAAGACAAAAAAAGGTATAGACAAATTAATAAACATTAAACAATCAGTAAAAGATGTTGAACTCAAAAATAATAAACTGTATGTAACTTTAAAAACGGGCCAAAATCAGGATATCCCGTCTGTACGTGCTGATGACTTAATGAAAATTTTCTATCCCGACGAAAAGTTTAATATTACAAGGCTTGCACTTTTTGACGCAGATTTTAGAGTTTTATAGTCCTGCCGCGTAAAATTATAAAAGTTTATACAAGTTTAAAGGAAGTTAATATGGCAAAATCAATCGTTATTGCAGAACGCGACAATATAGCAGCAGTGTTCGAAGACAATAAAGTTACCGAGTTTTTTATACACAGAGGTGATATCCTCCTTGGAGATGTTTATTTGAGTAAAGTAGAAAACATCCTTCCCAGTATAGAAGCTGCTTTTGTAAATGTAGGTTCTGATAAAATGGGCTTCTTGCACGCAGCAGATGTTATTGGCAAAGGAGGTTTACAAGATAAACTTTCACCCAAACAAAAGCTTGTTGTACAGGTTGTGAAAGAGCCCACAGGACACAAAGGGCCAAGAGTTACAACATCATTGAGTTTACCCGGTAGATTTTGTGTGCTAATGCCGCAAGAGTCCGGTATCAGTGTAAGTAAAAAAATCATGTCGGCAAAAGAAAGAGCAAGACTCAAATCTATTGTCAGCCTGCTAAAACCTGTCGGACTCGGTGTAATAATTAGAACAGAAGCTGAAGGCCAAACTGAAGCAGAAATACAAGAAGATTTAGAAATCCTGCTTGAAAAATGGAATACTATTGTTACTCAAGCAGAACTTGTTGATGCACCGAACCTTTTATACAGAGATCAAGATTTACTCTACAGAGTTATCAGAGAAGCTTGTACAGAAGATGTTAAGGAAATTGTGGTTGATACTCCTTATGCAATGCACAGAACACAACAATTAATTCAAAACTGGAACTTAAACAAAAATATAGATATTTCTGTATACAAAGGCAGTGAACCATTGCTTGTTGCTTCCGGTGTAAAAAAAGAAATTGAACAGGCGCTGCAAATCAAAGTTAACCTTCCTTCCGGCGGATACTTGTTTATACAAACAACAGAAGCTTTAACCGTTATTGATGTTAACAGTGGTAAATTTATTAGCTCTGCAACACAGGATGAAACAATCTTAAAAACAAATAAGGAAGCGGTAAAAGAAATTGCCAGACAGCTGAAATTGCGTAATATTGGCGGAATGATTATCATTGACTTTATTGATATGCTAAGCCGTGCTGATAAAATCGCCATACTCGAAGAGCTTGAAATGGCTGTGGAATCCGATAAATCAAAACCACAGGTCGGTCAACTTTCAGATCTTGGCTTAGTTGAAATGACGCGCCACAGACAGGGCCAAAGCCTTGCAGAAATCTTTACAAAGAAATGTTCTCACTGTAATGGTACAGGACAAATTTTAGAAGACTTTGGATTTGCATCTTCTCTTGCAGAAGGTGAAATGCGCTCAAAAGCAGCAAAACTTAAATTACCTATGAATGGTAAAAACAAGCATAATAATGAAAAACACAATAAAGTATTTAACCATCAAAATACACAAAACAATCAAAAAAATGATTACGACAGACGAAACCACGCGAAACAGGATGATACTAATCAAGAAAATAATGTAGAAAATCAGGATTTACAGCAGCCGCAAGAACAACAAAGACGTGATAACAGAAACAAACGATTCAATAAAAATAAAAAGTATAATAATCAAAGAAGAGACGAACAAAAAGACTCTATGCTGCAACAAGAAAACACAGAAATTGTTGCCATAGATACACAAGTTGTTACAGTACAGGATACACCGGTTGTTGAGCCTGAAGAAATCAAAGAAGTAGTCAATCCAATAGAAGCTGCGGAAACGGTAGAAGATAAACCGGCAAAACCAACCAGAAAGAGAACTTCAAGAAGGACCAAGAAAGCTGAGGAGCCTCAAGTTGCAGAAGCTGTAACAGCTGAGGAAGTCAAGAAACCTGAAGAAGAAACAGCATCTGTACAAACAACGGAAGAATCTAAACCTGTAAAGAAAACAAAAACAAGAAAAGCTTCAAGAACAAGAAAAAAAGCTCCTGAGCAAACAGAAGCGAAGGAACCTGCAGAAGCAAATGCATAAAATATGAAGAAAAAATTATTAACAGTAATAACAGCTTTTATAATGGCATTGATGGTTTCAATGCCATGCTGTTGTGCTGTTGAACAACCAAAAGCTGCTGACACTCAACCACAAATTGTGCAAAAAAAGCATAAAGAAGACAGAAATGAAGCAAAAAATGTGTTAACAAAATTTTTGATAACAATGCTATGGGTTGGCGGGTCGTGTCTTGTTATATTTTTGATTTTATATGCTTATAAAAATTTAAAGAAATCTAACATCGTTAACCATGGTCAAATTGATATTGCAAAGAATCTCAACTCGCCTGAGAGTATTGAAGATGCAACAAAGTTTTTCATAGAAAAATTTTAAATGGATTAAAAATTTGATATTTGTTTAAAGCAGTTGTTCGGCTCACCGTATTCTTTTAAAAGAGCCTTAACTATTTTTGGCATTTGGCAGATAAATGAATAATTTCCACCTGCCAAAGAACATTTTGAGCAATCAGAATTGATCTCATAGCATTCTATTGCCTGTTGTGTCCAGTTTTGCATAATAGATGGAGAAATTTCGCCGTTTGTTTGCGGTGTATACAAATCAGAAATAATTGACAACATATTACTCCTCCAGTCAAAACACACTTTAATACCCCATGTTTTTACTATAAATCATGAAAAGGGATATTTACTCGGTTTTTTGGAGGATATTTCTACTCTGGTAGTACATGGGCATCATATACTATTTTCAACCCCTCTAAAGTAATTGTAGGGTTAATACAGTCAAATTTTCTTTCCATATACTGTGCCACTATATCCGAGTATCCGCCAGTAGCTATTACAACAGCTTTTTCACCAAGCTCTGCTTCACACTCTTTGATTAGGCCGTCTATCATGCAGGCATGACCACGAACTATACCTGAAAGCATTGCATCAATAGTATTTTTCCCAATGGCATTGCTGGGTGCCTCGATTTTAATTAATGGGAGTTTTGAAGTAAATTTTTTGAGACTTTCCGCTTGTATCTTCATTCCTGCACAAATTATGCCACCTAGAAAATCACCATTGCCTTTTACTATGTCAAATGACGTTGCAGTACCCATATCAACAACAATACAGGTCTTTTTATAAAGGCTGTATGCTGCAAAAGCATTAACAATTCTGTCTGGCCCGACTTCTTCAGGGTAATCGACACAATAATTCAGCATGTTAGTCGTTTTGTTGGAAACTACAAACGGATCTATGTACAAATATTTTTTTAATGCATTTTTGTAACGCTCTGTAAGACAAACAACAACGCTGCACATGCACGCACAGTCAACATTTTTATCATAATTATTAAATTTAAGCAGATTCAATAAAAGCATTCCGATCTCGTCCTCGGAACGATGCTTTTCTGAAGCAATTGACCATGTTTCGACAAGTTTATCATTGTCGAATAAGCCGATTGTAGTAGATGTGTTTCCTATGTCCAGTGTTAATAGCATATTTACCTCAATAATATTTTAACAAAAAAATAATATTAAATACTTCCTGCGAAATATGAATTTTTGATATAATATTTTCAAAAGGTAAAAAGAGAGAAAAAATGAGAAAAATCGTAATAATATCAGCTATTTTAATGGCATTAATGATACAAATGCAATCCTTTGCAAAAGAAAAAGCATGTGAAAAACAAACAGTAAAAGAAAATTTTGCTGTTGAACTTGCTGGTATAGGTTTCCACAAGAAAAATGACATTGATCCAACAATACAAATAAAAAATATATTTTCGGACTATCAAAAATATACAAATAACAAGAATCTTGAAGGTTTTTTATCCTTGCATGATGCAACATACAGAAGCTCTGACGGGTATGACAAAGAACGCCTGAAAGAGCTTGCACAAGAATCCTGGAAAGAATTCCCTGATGTAAGATATACAATAAAAGTGTTGTCTATTGATGTAGATGTTGATAATGCAACTGTCATCACAAAAGAGAGGCTTTCAGGCACAACACAAACAGCTGTGGAATTTGTAAAAGGATCTGGATATATTGATTCTGAATCCACTGCAATATATTATCTTAAAAGATTTTCTAACGAATGGCGCATTACATCGGATTTTGTTGTAAATGAAAAAACAGCTATGAGATACGGTATTGCAAAGTATATCCCTATGAAACTTGACGCACCTTCTATTGTTTCTCCCAAAGAAGAGTATACAGCCGTGTTAAAACTAAATGTGCCAAGATCTTATGTAGCCTTGATTTCAATAAATAATGAACCAATAACTTTCCCGTTTGAAAAAAGCACAGAAGTGTTCAGAAGCTTGAAACCCTGTGGTATACAAGAAAGAATACTTACTAGTAATGACGGTTCAAAAAACGAAAATGCAGTAGCCTCTGTTGGAATAGCAAAACCTAATATAAAAGATGACAACATCAATGTAAACATTTTAGGTATCGCATTTTTATCCAGCAGAGTAAATGTTGTTAAACACAAAATGGATAATGTTGCACCTCTTACACAAAAAAATGTCAACGCAGCAATAAAGGACAGTGAAAGTAAATAATGTTGAGCGCTAAACAAAAAAAGATATTATTATTTTCATTATTAACATTTATTTTTGCAGTTATTTCATTATTATTGAGGGATTTACTCATATCTAACTGCAATAATACTGATTTTAAACTGTTTACCATAGATTATATAAAAAATTACGGAGCAGCCTTTAGTCTGTTCCATACACACACGTCATTTCTGATTGTAGTATCTTCTGCCATATTGCTTTTGGCTTTGTTTTATATTTACAAATTTATTTGTGAATTTTCACGTTCAGACTTGTTTTTTTCTGCACTTTTATGTGCGGGCATTATCTGCAACCTTTCAGAGCGCATTATTGACGGTTTTGTAACTGATTATATAAGATTAAACTTTGTTGTGTTCCCTATTTTCAATATCTCTGACATGTTCATTAGTATTGGCGCTTTTGTGCTTATTTGTAATATACTTTTTAGTAATGAGCCACAACAAAACTGAAATATATATAATTGAACAAGAAGATGCAAATCAAAGAATAGACGGTTTTTTAAGCGGTTTGTATTTTGATTTGTCGCGCTCTTATATACAAAAACAAATAAAAAACGAAGCTGTTCTTGTTAATAATGTACCCATAAAACCCTCATATGTACTGAAAACAGATGATAATGTAAAAATTTGCTTTGAATTGCAAACAGAACAAATAATAGAACCACAAAATATTCCACTTGATATAAAGTACGAAGACGAATACATGATTGTTGTAAATAAACCGTCAGGTATGCTTACACATCCAACATCTACTGAAAAAACAAATACACTTGTTAATGCACTTTTATATTATACAAACGGTAATCTAGCAGACTGCAACGGGTTTATGAGACCGGGTATTGTACACAGACTCGACAGAAATACGTCTGGTCTTTTGATGGTAGCAAAGAATAATAGTGCATATGAGGCATTAAAAAAACAAATGCAGGAAAGAACAATAGAAAAGAAATATTATGCACTTGTTTGCGGCGTCCTGAAGGACGATGAAGGCACAATAATAGAAAATATAGGCAGACACCCGTCCAAGCCGGAAAAAATGGCCGTAACGCCCGATGGTAAGCCTTCTGTAACACACTATAAAGTAATAGAAAGATTTCAAGCACATACACTTCTGGAGGTTACTTTAGAAACAGGAAGAACACACCAAATAAGGGTGCATATGGCCTATATCAAACATCCGATTGTTAATGATACAATGTATGGTGGCTCAAAATTGCCGGTTAAAACATCCGAACAAGTTTTACAGGCGTATTCTCTGAAATTTGTTTCACCTGCTGATAACAGCCAAAAGCATATAACACTGGATTTTGACAGTGATATAATAAAAACACTTAATTATTTGAGGAGCAAAAAATGAATAAAACAGTTGAAAAATATTTGTATATACTTATAGAAATCGCTGTTGTTGCAGCATTTATCACATTTTTGATATTTAATTGGGACAAGACAATCCAGTTTTTCTGCCCGATTATGCAAAAAGTATATACTACTAAACTTGCGTATATATCAATTTTGTTCTTCACAGCAGGACAAATTGGCGGATATGCCCTTTGCTCTTTTATTAAGACCAATTTGGAAGAGTTGTGCAATGCATATCAAAAACGCCATGAGAATATATCCATCCAAAAAGACGATTATAACGCCAAGGTAGAGGTTTTAGAGGCAAAAATTAAGACTCTGGAGACTGCTTTAGAATCAGCATTAAAAAACAAGTAAATAAAAAGTATATACTATTTCATAAATACAATAAAAGCCATAGTGCCGAAAAAGCGCAGTATTATGGCTTTTGTTGTATCTATTAAGAAATGTAACACAATATATAACAAATATAGCAATTTTCTATATCAAAAAGTTTTTATATATATACAAGAGAGAAAATAAAAAAACAAAACAAAAAACCTTTTTAAAAACCAATTACCAAATACCATTATTCCAATTACCCGTACCACTAGACTAAGTTTTAAGGAGAGAAAAATGACAATTTGTGCAATCCAAGCAAACATTCTTTCAACCACACTTTACAAAAGTAATTTAGAGTTCAGCATTATGTCTATCTCTAATAAAAGACAACAAATAGCTTACCAAACAATGCAATTATCAAATGCTGATTGGGAAACTGACCCCAGAGTAAAACAATTACAAGCAATGGATTCTTACCTTGAATTACAGCAAAAGAATTTGGAAACTCAACAAAAATCAGCTGCTTCACAACTCGAAAGCTACCAAAAAATCTTAGACACTAACGTTAAAAAAGACTTTACATTGAACTTGAATGCTTAATTTTCCCGGGAATTCTGCATTCGCTGGGAGATAAAGCTAACATTAACAAACTACAGTTTAAATACCATCTAATCATTACCATTCCGTTATAAAACAAGTTTTAAAAATTGAAATTGACAGGCTTATTTGCTAATATAAGCTTAATGAATATTTTTCAAACATTTGAACTATTCTTGTCACAACCTTTAAGTATTATTCGAAACCGAATAATACAAATTTGTCATGTTGAGGCAGATGGAATAGATGTTCAAAATAAAATTCAATTTAACCTTTCGGACGAGTCAGCACAACTAAACGTGTACAACAGCCCTAAGGTTTACAACCTTCTTTCGTCAGTATTGTATAAAAAGAAAAGATTAAACACCCAAAATGATAATAAAGAACGCTCAATTCATAACGAGCGCCCAAAAACTCTCTCAATGTCCTGATTTTGGACTGCCTGAGATTGCCTTGCTCGGACGCTCAAATGTAGGAAAATCCTCCTTCATCAATACTCTTACAAACAATTCAAAACTTGCAAAAACCAGTAACAAACCAGGTAAAACAAGGCTCATAAACCTATTTAACTTTGATAACAATTACATTGTTGCAGATTTACCCGGGTATGGTTATGCGCAAGTGTCAAAAGAAATGCAAAATGAATGGCAAAAAAACCTTGAAGAATACCTTTTAAACAGAGATTCTCTGAAATTGTTAATTCAGTTCATTGATTCACGGCATGAGATTCAGAAAAATGATTTGCAAATGCAAGAATGGCTGTTCCATAACAGGTTAGACTCGATAGTTATTGCAACAAAAATTGATTTAACACCCAAATCTAAATTACAGGCCAAAATCAATGAACTGAAAAAAGTTACTCAACGTGAAGTTTTGCCATTTTCAACTGTAAATAAACGTTACAACGACAATATCATCAAATACCTGGAACAGGCTGTTTTATAAGTTTTTCTTTAGATTTTCCGGAATATACTTTTCCCAGCCTTCATCAAGATTTTTGAAAAAGTTGTGTGCATCAATTACATCGTCATAGCATATTGCGTCCGGCCCTTCCTGTATTTGCAAGGCCATATCATCTCTTGAGGGCGTTTTTACCTTTTTCTCTTCACACCCGCCAAGAAGCGCAATACCGAACGATTTACCGCAATGCTGGCATATTACCTGAATTACTGTAAGATTTTTTTCTTTTCTTAATACAAATACAGAGTCATCTGTAAAATCAGCTTTGCACTCGGAACAGCACATATCTGAAAACAACATGTTAATAATTTTCTTGTTCATACAATCCTCATCTTACTATAAAATTTAATATTTTTAATATTTTTTTAAACTTTTACTCCATGAATATGTTTAAAAATTTTTAAACGGGGAATTATAATAATGTGATAGATAAATGTAGTAGTTAAATAGATAAAGTAGGTGGCATCATGGAAATTTTAAGTTTAGTAGCATTTGGCGGTTTAATGTATTTGTGCTTCATTACAATTCCTGAAATTATGGAAAAAAGAGCTGCACAACACTAATCCTCCAAACAAAAGTATTATTGATTTATGCCCTTAAATATCTGTGTACAGATGATTTGAGGGCATTTATTACTACATAAGACGCAATGATTGTATAAAAAGTTCCGTTTAGATAAAATTATTTTACATAAAATTCTGCATCAACATTTGCTTGAAGCTTGATTTTGCCGTATTCAACAGGTGTTGATTTTGCAGCACCTGTAGCAGCTGTTTTTGCATTGCTATACATTGCACCTCTGGGTGCATAATTATTTTGTGGATAAATGTTAACACGCACTGACTTTATACCGGTAACCTTTTGGCCGAGTGCAGACGCAGTCAAAGTAGCCAATATTTTTGCTTTGCTTAAAGCTTCTTGAGCAAGCTCTCCTGCGTATTGTTTTTCATTTTCAACAAGGAAATTGAGGTCGCTTACTGTTGTGGCGCTGTTTTTAACAGCCAAATCTATAAGTTTAGATACGTTTTCAAGCTTTTTAGTTTTTACATAAATCGTATTAACAGCAGTATAATTAATGAATGTTCTTTTGCCGTTTTTATCATATGAATAATTCGGTCTCAGTATAAAATTTCTTGTTTGTATTGAATCAGATTTATCAAGCGCAAGAATTGGTTTTAGAGAATCAATAAGCTGTGAAGATATTTCTTTATTTTTATTTACTGCTGCTTTAGAGTCAGTTGATGATGTTTCAACAGAAAAATAAATTGAAGCTGTATCAGGAATGATTTCTTTAGCAGAAATAGCATTGACAGATACATAGCCTGTGTCTTTTTGTTCAACAACAAGAGCATTTGCCTGCATAAACAGTGAGGACAGCAAAAACAACCCGACAGCAATAAATAATTTTTTCATACGTACTCCTAATTTAAATATATACAAACAACTATTTCAGACAATTATTTTGTGATTTTGTCATCACTTTCATCTTCAATATTATCACTTTTTTTAGATATTGGCATAATTTTTGCATTATTTTCGTTAATTTGCTTAATTATTTCTTTGATACGCTCCTCATTGTTAGGCATGGGTGTTGACGTGCCGAATGAGATTGCAAAATTGCCTCTGTTAGTAGCATAAAGAGAAAGTGCAATAATACACCATAACATAATACCGTGTATAAGTGTCATTACAGGCATTTGTTCAAAATAGCCGGCCATAAAATTCCACAGCCCTTTGCATATCCAGCCGGGGAATATCAAAAAGCCTGCAATAAGGCATCCCACAATGAATCCGGCTAAAAGCAAACCTTTAAAACCATTAATTTTTATTACATTAAATTTTTTATTCATTATTATTCGCCAATTAACTGTCTGAACTGTTTTTCGTCTATTATTTTAACACCCAGAGCCTCTGCTTTATCATATTTTGAACCCGGATTTTCTCCGGCAAGTACATAAGATGTCTTTTTGCTCACAGAGGAAGAAGTTTTGCCACCGTTTTGTTTTATGAGCGAAGCGAATACATCGCGTGTATCGGAAAGCGTTCCTGTTATGACAAAAGTCATTCCCTTGAGGGCGTCAGAGGTGTTTTGGGCTACGTTTTCTTGAGGCACAACACCATATAGCTCCAAGTCTTGCAACAATTTATTATTGTATGAATTTGAGAAAAAATCAAGGATACTTACGGCTATTTTCTCACCTATACCGTCTATTTCCAAAATATCCTCCACTTTGGCATTTTTTAAGGCATTAAATGTCGAAAAACGCTGTGCAATGAGCTCAGATGTTTCTTTACCAACATGCCTTATGCCAAGGGAATTTATAAATCTTGCCAGTGTAGGATTTTTAGATGCTTGTATAACATTATACAGATTTTGTGCAGACTTTTTGGCAATCAAATCAAGCTTTAAAAAATCATCAACAGTTAATTTGTACAAATCAGCAGCGGTTAACACCATCTTTTTATCAACAAGTTGGGCAACAATGTTATCACCTATTCCGTCAATATCCATACAATCTTTGGAGACCCAGTACTCCAATCTGCCTTTAATTTGCTCAGGACAGCCATAGGTATTAGGACAGTACAAATTAACTTCGCCTTCCATTTCCACAAGTTTTGTTCCGCAAGAAGGACAAAACTCAGGAGGTAAATACGCTGTGTCATTGTGCTGAGAATGTTCTGTAACACAAATAACTTTTGGAATAATTTCTGCTGCTTTTTTTATCAGCACTCTGTCACCAATGTTTATATTAAGACGTTTAATCTCATCAAAATTATGCAAAGTAGCTCTTTGTACCGTGGAGCCGGAGATATAAACAGGTTCTAAAATAGCGACCGGAGTAACAGCACCGCTTCTGCCAACATTGATTTCTATATCTTCAACAATTGTAGATATCTCCTCCGGAGGGAATTTGAAAGCCGTTGCCCAGCGAGGAGCCCTTGAGGTAAAACCAGTTTCATTTTGTAATTCAAAGCTATTTAGCTTTATCACTACACCATCCGTTGCGTAATCAAGTTCATGTCTTCTTGTATCCCAGTATTTACAATATTCAATAGCTTCTTCAACATTTTTGCAGACTTTGTACGCAGGGTTAACATTAAAACCTTCTTTTTCTAAGAACTCGAGCATCTGTGAGTGAGATTCTATATTAAACTCATTGCTGTCTATTCGACCATAATATGAAAACATAGCCAGATCTCTGGATTCTGTAATCGCTGCATCAAGCTGCCTTAATGAACCTGCTGCAGCATTTCTTGGATTGGCAAAAAGCTTGGCATTTATCGCTCTTTGTGAAGCATTTAGTTTTTCAAAAGAGCTTTTAGGCATAAAGACTTCGCCTCTGACCTCGAGATCATTAATCTTGTCAGGTAAAACATGCGGTATAGTTTTTATTGTTCTCAGGTTGTTTGTTATATTTTCACCGACTGTACCGTCTCCTCTTGTTGCTCCTAGAGTAAATTTTGAATTCTTATATGTAAGAGAAATGGCAAGCCCGTCTATTTTCAATTCACAAACAAGCTCAGGCGGTTTAGCCAGGTCATAATTCTTTTGCAGTTTTTCATACCAGCTGATTAACTCGTCATAAGAATATGTATTATCAAGGCTGTAAAGTCTGACTTTATGTCTGTGCTGAGCAAATCTTTTTTCTGCACTTCCACCAACCTTCAGCGTGGGAGAATCCGGGCTTTTAAACTGAGGGAACTCATTTTCAAGAGATTCCAGCTCTTTTAAAAGTTGGTCGTACTCTACATCTGAAACTGTTGGCGCATCTAACTCATAGTACTCTTTGCTGTAACGTTTTATCAGAGATGTTAACTCTGCTATCCTTTTTTGAGCCTGTTGACTATCCATATTATTAAAGGCTTATTTCCTGTATAATCTACACAGTAGTATTTTACAACAAAAAGCTTTAGATATTATGAGTCTTATAAGAAAAATTAAGGATTATTATAAAACACAAAAAAGATTACTTTTTACTACGCCGTCGCATTCATTGGGGAATTTTATTATTCCCGAGGCACAAAAATTGCTTGGTAAAAAGTTTTTTAGAACAGACTTTTCCGAAATTGAGGGTTTAGATAATCTTAGGCATCCGGAAGGTGCGATAAAAGACCTGCTTGCTAAAATTTCAGGTATATACAACTCAAAAGGCTCTTTTGTACTGACAAACGGATCGACTTCCGGAGTACTTGCTGCTATGCTGGCAATTCTAAAACAAGGTGATAAGGTTTTGGTTGCAAGAAACTGTCATATAAGTGTCTGTAACGGATTGGTTTTAACAGGTGCAAGACCCATATGGTTTTTGCCGGAATATGACAAAGACTGGTCTATTTACAAAGGTGTAAAAGCAGCTGATATTCAAAAATATCTGGAAGATAATGAAGATATAAAGGCTCTGATACTAACAAGCCCCACATACGAAGGGTTGGTATCTGATATTAAGTCGATATCCGTTATTTGCAAAAAGCATAATGTTAAACTCATTGTTGATGAAGCACATGGCGCATTATTTAACTTTTTAAACAATGATTTTCAACCAGCCATACTGGAAGGAGCAGACATAAGTGTAGAATCTCTGCACAAAACAGCAGGAGCTCCAAACCCCTGTGCTGTTTTGCATGTTGGTCAAACATCTGATATCAATACTTCATCAATACAAGATGCGCTCAATCTTATTAACACAACATCGCCCTCATATCCTTTGATGTGTGCCGCAGAAGCTTGTATTGATTACCTAAACTCGATACAGGGCAAAAAACATTTACATAAGCTTTTAGAGGATATAAACAGCTTTAAAAATTCATTACGAAGTATTGTTGACTTTTATGATGATAATAATGATTCAACAAGATTGCTGATGCGTTTAAAAAACAAAAATAATGCTGAAGCAGCAGAAATATTAAATAAAAAATACGGCATAGAAGAAGAATACTCAACAAATAGTTTTATGCTCTTCATAACAGGAATCGGCACGGATAAAACAAAATTAAACCGATTGAAAAATGCACTAAAAAAAGTATACAAAAATATCGGTAACATATCTGACAAACATAAATATGAAACCTACAACATACCAACTATGGCACTAACTCCTGCTGAAGCTTATACAAAAGATTACGAAATCATAGATACTTCCAAATCTGCAGGCCGCATTGCATACGAGACTATTGCTGCATATCCTCCCGGTATTCCGGTAATAATTTCGGGCGAAGTTATCACACTGCAGAGCCTGTTTCTTATCGAAAAAAATAAAATAAAAGTAATAAAATAGCGCTATTTTCTTTTGATTGAATAAATCATAATATTTTTTGGTGAGTCTTCACTTTTACTCAGATTGTACTCACCCATTAAATCAAACCAGAAATAAGTTGGATAAATGTTTTCATAATACAGTTTAAACCTTGGTGTAGCTGCAATTTTATTTGTTATTTTTAAGTCAACAATCTTATCAAGATATGCTTTTATATTATCTTTTTCTTCAATATCATTATAAAGCTCCACACCGCAATAAAAACCTATAGTAATTTTGGGACGCATTTGTGCCTTTATCTTGTCAGCAGATGTGTTGACAAGCTGGAGCATAAAATCTCTGGCTTTTTCAAAATCTGTGATTACAAAATATACAGAATTGTTATCCATACCTTTTTCTTGTATTAAATCAGAAGAAACAGCTGTTAGAATCTGTTTTTGAATAGTGTCTTCCAGCTGAATCGGGTCAACATTATCAAGCGTTAGAGCATTTAAGTATGACTCTTGCTTTGTTACAGCTACTTTTATTTTGAACATCATAAAAGTAGTTCTTTTCAGCTCATTAATAAAATCATTATGTAGCTCTTCATTTATTGTACGTGCAAGGTTTGATTTATATTGTTCAACACATTGGCCAAAGCGTTTATGGTTATTTTCAAGAAACGTCATTAAGCAGTTGGCAAAATACGTTAGAATAATGTAAACTCCGGAAACAAGCACCGGCAATACAGGTATAAGCTCTTTATAAAGAGGTGTGCCTTTTATTACCTGAGCCCAAAAATCGATATTACTCCACGCAAAGCGGTTAAACCATTCAGGCATAGCTATCTTTGCACTAAATAAAAGCCAATAGATAAAAAATAGTGTTGCCATTGCAATTAATACAAAAATAATCAATGATAACAAATATTTTATCTTATCAAAAAATTTATCTATTGCCTTAAAAAGCATTTATACCTCTAAAATAATATTGTCGATTAATCTTACTTGTCCAACTTTTGCTGCAATGGAGCAGATAGTATTTTTTTGAACAATATCCGTTTGCTTAAAAGAGTCCTCATCTACAAATTCCAGATACTCCAGTTCAACATTTTTATCAAGATTTGTCAATCCTGTGTCAAACAATTTTTTTGTATCTTTAACACCCGCTTTATACATTTGTTCAATAGCAAAAAGAGATTTGCTAATAGTTAGTGCTGCTGATTTTTGTTCATCAGAAAGATATTTGTTGCGAGAACTCAACGCAAGCCCGCTATCCTCTCTCACTAGAGGGCACGGTATGATTTCAATTGGAAAATTCAAATCTTTAACCATTTTTTTAATCAAAAACAGCTGTTGAATATCTTTCATACCAAAACATGCATAATCAGGTTGAACAATGTTAAAGAGTTTTGTAACAACTGTTTCGACCCCGTCAAAATGTCCTACCCTGGATTTTCCGCACATAATATCTGTCAATTCGTACGGAGGAACAACCATTGTCAAATCAGAAAATTTTTGCAACTGCGGATACATTTCGTTTACTGATGGTGCAAAAATAACATCAACACCTGCACTTTGAGCAACTTCTTTATCGGCATCAAGTGTTCTAGGGTACTTGTCATAATCTTCACCTGGGCAAAATTGTATTGGGTTTACAAAAATCGAAATAATAGTAATATCAGCTACGCTATGAGCCTTTTGCATCAAAGATTTGTGACCGTTATGCAAACATCCCATAGTGGGAACAAGTGCAATTGTTTTGCCTTCTTTTTTATATGTTTTTACGATTTCTCTTAGTTTTGCAATTTCATTAACAACGGTTATACTCATTGTCTTCTATCTCCTTAAGAGCATCTTGCTCTTCTTTGCTAAGGTGGAATATTTCAGATTCATCAGGAAACGCTCCTGTTGTAACATCAGAAATATAGCCCATTGCAGCATTTTCTATAACACTTTTTAAATCAGCATATCTTCTTGCAAATTTAGGTTTAAAATCCGAAAACTTGCCAAGTATATCATCTGCAACCAGAACCTGCCCATCTGTATATCTTCCTGCACCGATGCCGATTGTGGCAATTTTCAAGTTTTTGGATATCAATGCAGCAGATTCTTCAGGAACCATTTCCAACACAACGGAAAAAGCACCTGCCTCTTGAAGTTTGCGTGCTTGATTTAATATAAACCTTGTATTTTCTGCAGACTTGCCCTGTACTTTGTAACCGCCCAGTACATTCAAATATTGAGGTGTAAAACCAAGATGCCCCATCACAGGAATACCTGATTCTACGCATCTTTTGACTACTGTTAGGATATAATCTGTTGCTCCTTCCAATTTTACTGCATAAGCACCAGCTCTGACCAACTCTCCTGCATTTTTTACAGCTTCCTCAACACTTGTGTGATAACTCATAAACGGCATATCAGCTATGATCATAGAACGTTTAGCCCCTCTGGCAACGGCTGCTGTAAAAACCTTCATATCTGTCATTGTAACGTGCTGTGTGGATTCATAACCCAGCACGACCATTCCAACAGAGTCGCCAACAAGTATGGCATCTACACCTGCATTGTCAAAGTACTTTGCCGTAGAGCAGTCATACGCAGTGAGCATTGTTATCTTTTCATTATTTTCTTTTTTTTTGAAGAATGTGTTAACAGTTACATCTTTTAATTTAGTTTCGACTGACATAATATCACCTACTTTTTAGCTTTATCTTTTGCCCTCAACTGTTTTTTGTACCAGTATTCAATTGCTCTGGCCAAACGAGAAGGACTGTGGCGCACGTATTTTTGGTCATTTTCTTCATATAATCTAGTACTTACGACATTAATATTCTTTGCCTTGATTGTATCAACATCAACCACAACAGGGAAAGAATCAGATTTTTCATAGTCAGGAGATAAATCATCAGGCAAAGAGTTATTAACAAGCATTGCCTGCACCATATTGGGATATCCTGCATGATCTAATATTGCCTGTATATGGTCTGCTGCGGAATAACCTGTTGTTTCTCCGGGCTGTGTCATTATGTTGCAAACATATATTTTTTTTGCAGATGATTTTGAAATTGCTTCTGAAATTTCTTTTATGAGCAAATTGGGAATAACACTTGTATACAAACTTCCCGGGCCAAGAATAATCAAGTCAGCTTCCTTTATAGCCTGAATAACCTCCGGTAAAGGTTTGCAATTTGCAGGTGTTGTAAAAAGACGTTTTATTTTCTTTCCTGTTTCAGGAATATTGGATTCACCTTCAACTATTGTACCGTCTTCCATCTCTGCTGATAACTTCATATCATCCAGAGTAGAAGGCAATACACGGCCTCTGATATTTAATACCTTGGCAGACTCTTGTACAGCGCGTACCATATTACCGGTAATTGAACATAACGCAGTCAAGAACAGATTGCCAAAGCTGTGGCCTTCAAGACCTTCACCTGTTTTAAAACGATATTGGAAAAGTTTTGTTACAAGGTCTTCATCATCAGCAAGTGCCGCAATACAGTTACGAATATCTCCAGGTGGCAAAACACCCATTTCGTGTCTTAAACGGCCCGAGCTGCCGCCATCATCACCAACAGTAACAACAGCTGTTATGTTATTTGTAATTTTTTTAATACCCTTAAGCATTGTTGAAAGGCCTGTACCGCCGCCGACAGCAACAATTTTTGGACCGTAGTTTAGTTTTCTTCTTTTATATAAAGATTCCAAAAGAGCATGCCTGTCACGTTCTTCTGTCAAATCAAGGATCGAATAATTTGTATTTTTCCAACCTTTTAAAAAGATATACGCACCGGCAAGCAAAAGTATTACACCTAAAAACTCCTGATTAACTGTAACTGCAATATATTTGAGTATGCCAACAGCAAAGTAAACAGGTCTCATATTAAATAAAACACAAAGCCCAAGAAGCGCTATTATCGTTCCGATAATAATAAGACCAAACCATCTTTTTACCTGCAATCCCGGTAATAGCCATCCTGCATCTTTAGGCATTCTAATTTTATATAAAATCTTTTTCAAAACATTTCTCCCTGTTAACCTGTTTTATTTAGTCGACCCAGCCGGATGAAACAACATTGTTGAAATTCACCGGTCTTGCGTTTGCAAATTCTTTTACACTTTCCATCAAAGATTTTACGTTCTCTGCTGCGGTGTGAAAATGTATTGTATCCGGCATTTTATTACTTTCAATCAGCTCTTTTAGCGCTGACACAGAATCCTCATTTTCTACAATAAATTCTTTGGCAATATTCATACCGGTTTCTTGTGCGGCCTGATTAAATACCTCACTATCAGGGCCGTATAAGACAAACCACCGGTTGAATTTTTTAACAGAGTTGGCAAAATTTAGAGCAAACTCTTTGTTTGTGTTTAACAATTGATACATTAGCCCATGTGGTCTTACATGCTCAATATTCAAGCTGTATGCTTTTGCAAAAGCTGAAATTGCACCAAGCTGGTAAAGAACAACTGCTTCGATTTCTTCAGAACTTAATGCAGCAGGGTCATTAACAGACTCCTTGAACCCGATTAAAGCTCCAAGAACTTTACTTTTAAATTTACAGTTTTCAACCGCCTGTTTCATACTCAGTGGGTTGCCGCTGTGCACACCACAGGCAATATTAACAGAGCTCACTTCTTCAATAAGCTCATTGATTGTATCTGCATTTTGGTCATTTTGGGCCAAATCAATATTGAAATCCACCCATTTTTTATTATTTTCTTCCATTAAAGAACTCCAACTCCAAATCCGGTTTACAAATTAAATTATAACTCAACAAATTTGTTAGTCTACAACTTAAAAATTAAGAATTGATAAAGAGATACATTATAAAAGTTGAAAATTTGAGATTTAATGTTATTATAAATATGTTAGGCAAAAGAAACGGCGTTCCCGTTTCTTTTTTATTTATTGAGCAGGATTATGGAATCTAAACACTTTAATAAAAATGAAATATTGGATAAACTTGTACCTCTCATTGACAATACAGCGATGAGATACAATCTTATTCCACTGGAAATTGACTTCACTAAGGAAAACGGAAAGTGGTTTTTGCGTATATTTCTATATAAAGAAGAGGGTGTCACTCTTGATGACTGTGAAAATGTTTCAAGAAGCTTAAATCCGTTTTTGGATGAATTAATACCGGTTAAATTTTATCTGGAAGTAAGCTCACCCGGATTGGATAGAAAACTTAAATCAGATAAAGAATATATTATTTTTCAGGGAAAACTTATAAACCTTAAGCTAAAAACACTGGTTGAAGGCACAGACGAAAAACAGTTTGTATGCAAAATTCTTGACTTTGACCCTGAAAACGGTTTAAAAGTACTCAAAACAGATGATAACAAGGAACTAGTTGTTCCAAAAGATAAAATACACAGAGCACAATTACATATAGAAGACATATAAAAAGGAGAAAAAGATGATTAAAATCGGTACGGCTCTTTTTGAAGCAACAGAAGAACTGGAAAGAGAAAAGGGGATTTCAAAAGAAGTAATTATTGAATCTTTAAAAGACGCGCTTGTTGCGGCTTATAAAAAACATATCAAAGTAAAAGAAGCACCGAATGTAGAAGCAATTCTTGATGAAGTAACAGGTGAAATCGGTGTTTTCAGAACAAAACTCGTTGTAGAAAACGTTGAAGACGAAAACCTTGAAATTTCTTTGGAAGACGCAAAAGAAATCGACGACGAAGTAGAACTCGAAGACGAAGTTAAAATCGAAGTTACACCTGAAAACTTCGGCCGTATTGCAGCTCAATCAGCAAAACAGGTAATTACTCAAAGAATCAGAGAAGCTGAAAGAAAACTCGTTCTTGACGAATTCCTTGAAAAGAAAGGTACACTCACTACAGGTATCATCCAACGTGTTGAAAATAGAAATGTATTTGTTAACATCGGCAAAACTGACGCAATTTTACCTTTCAGAGAACAAATACCTGGAGAATACTACAAACCCGGCAACAGAATCAGAGTATTTGTTCTTAACGTAAAAGAAACAAACAGATTGCCGCAGGTTATTGTTTCTCACGCTCACGCTGAAATTGTAAGAGAACTGTTCGAACTTGAGGTACCAGAAATCGAAGACGGCATTGTAGAAATTAAATCAATTGCCAGAGAAGCAGGCTTTAGAACAAAACTGGCTGTTCACTCAAACGACCCTGAAATCGATTCTGTAGGTGCTTGTATCGGGCCAAGAGGTTCAAGAATCCAAACTATTGTTGGTGAATTGAAAAACGAAAAAATCGATATCGTAAGATGGTCAGAAGATCCTGTAGAATACATTGTTAACGCATTGTCTCCTGCAAGAATCATCTCTGTAGACATCCTCGCTGATGATGAAAATGCACATGAAGCTCTCGTTGTTGTACCTGACGACCAGTTGAGCCTGGCAATCGGC
The DNA here is from genome assembly GCA_000980375.1 of Clostridium sp. K4410.MGS-306. Taxonomy (GTDB): domain Bacteria; phylum Cyanobacteriota; class Vampirovibrionia; order Gastranaerophilales; family Gastranaerophilaceae; genus Limenecus; species Limenecus avicola. Next base: position 78,094 of record LARD01000006.1, read on the forward strand.
AGAGAAGGCCAGAACGTAAGACTTGCTCACAAACTTACAGGCTGGAAAATTGATATCAAAAACGAATCTCAAGCAGCTCAAGCTGAAGCAGCTTATCAGGCTCAATATGAAGAACAACCTGTTGAGGAAGAATATGTTGAAGAAACAATAGAAACAGAAGAAGAGCCTATCGTAGAAGAAGAATACGGCATTGATGCAGAAGACATGATGGAAGAAGTTCCTGAAGAAGAAGTCGAAGCTCAAGACGACGAAGAATAAGGATGGTTATCTAATCATAACAAAAAGAGTACCTTAAAGGTACTCTTTTTTACTTCTGAATAAAAGATTTTAATATGTTTTCAAGATCTCTTTTTTTCTGATCCTGTATTTGTGCATTAAAAGAGTCTATCATAAACTCTACTATATCTGTATCAGGAATCCCTTTCAACTCAACTTTATTTTGATGATTTGCAGGTTGAACTCTTTTTTTAGCAGCTGCACGCACTACTGAATCTATAATATGTGTTTTTTTGACTCTCATATATATAAAACCTTTCTATAAAATTAAATATCTGTAATTTCTATTTTCATAATACATTTTTTACAATCAAAATTGAGCGGGTATTTTTTACCATATTCATCAATTAAAAATAGCTTTCTTGTGTCTTTGTTCTTTTTAAGACAAATACCAGCAAAATCCCTTAAACAGTGTTTTGTCTTCATAAGCGTAATATTTGGGCATTTTGTATGCTCAGGTGCCCATTGTTTTCCCAATTGTTTTATATTACAGCCGCATTTTTCATAAAAATCTTTTGCTTTTGTATTAGAGATATTAAACGAATAATCAAGCACATTAAATGGATAATCTTTATACTCAATCTTTGTATCACGTCTTTGGAATTTATAATTTTTTTTAGATTTTAAAACAAGTTGGTTTACAGCAACACGTCTTATTTCATTTAACTTGGAGACAGGGATAAAAAGGTTAAATGCTTCATCAATAACTGTTTCTTTGGCAAAGAATTCTGTGTGTCCCAATTTAGCAAGCTGTTTTGCTATTGTATCTTTTGCCTTTTCAATATTATTAGCTGTTTCAAAATTTTCTTTATACTCATATGTAATTTGATTGTTATCAAAAGATTTAATAACTATTTTTTTATTGTCAGCAAATATCTTTACGGGTATTTTTCTTTTAAACTCTGCTGAATTTAATGATTTATAGAACAACGAATCATAATTTCTATATAAAACTGTTCCCTGTTTTATGGAAGAAGCATCCAGCACTTCTATTGCGGTTTTGTTAACGGTTTTTACGGTTGTGCCTGTCAAGTCATTGTTTCTATCAAAATAAGCAAGCCTATCACCTGGGTTAAGGTTGTGTTTTGAATCAATAACAACACTTTTCCCTTTGACTGATTTTACTGTTCCTATTTTTTCCCCCATAAACTTTGGAGTCAGAGGGTTAATAAAATTTTTTCTTTTTCCGTCAAAGTAGAAATTTGTATAGCCTCTATTAAAAGTCTTATCAGGATTTGGCACAAAGGAAGTTATGATTTCGCCTTCAGAAGCTTTTAGTGTTTTTGAAATACTGTCAATTGCCTGTCTGTAATAAGAAACAACATTTGTAACATACTCTTTGTCTTTGAGTCTGCCTTCAATTTTTAAAGAAGTAACACCTGCGCAGATAAGCTCTTTCAAATGAGCAGACAGGTTGTTGTCTTTCATAGAAAGCAGATATTGTTTTTCCAGCAGAACATTCCCCCTGTCATCAACAAGAGAATATTTTCTCCTGCAGGGTTGAGCGCATTCTCCTCTGTTTGCGCTCCTGCCTCCGACATAATTACTAAAATAGCATTGTCCGCTGTAGCTTACGCAAAGTGCGCCATGTACAAAAACTTCGGTTTCAATATCAACATTTTCAGTTACATTTTTTATTTCTTTTAAAGAATACTCTCTTGGGAGAACAACTCTTTCTACATTGAGCTGCTTTAAAAATTTTATCTTGTCTAAAGAATCATTGTTGCACTGGGTGCTGGCATGCAGGGCAATCGGCGGGAGATTCATTTCAAAAAAAGAAAAATCCTGAAAGATAACAGCGTCAACACCAATTTTATAAAGCTGCCAAATCAGTTTTTCAACATCATCAAGTTCATTATCAAAAATTATTGTGTTAACAGTTACATAAATTTTTACCAGAAATTTATGTGCATATTCAACAATTTCTTTAATATCTTCAATTGAATTACCGGCCTTTTTGCGCGCGCCGAAAGACTCTGCACCGAGGTAAACAGCATCTGCGCCAGCATTTATTGCCGCAAAAGCACACTCTTTATTTTTTGCCGGAGCCAGCAGTTCAATTTTCTTATCAGTAATAATCATTACAAAAATTATACAATAAATAAAAAAATTCTCTCAAAAGTGGTGACAATTCCGTATGTTTTTATTACGATAATGTTAAACTCGATAATAATGCACAAAGGAGAATAAAAAATGCAAGTTATTTTAAGAAAAGACGTACAAAACGTTGGCGAAGCAGGCGATGTTGTAACAGTTAAAGACGGTTACGCAAGAAACTTTTTGATTCCTCAAAATGTTGCAGAAATCGCTACAGCAGGCGCTTTAAAAAACAGAGAACAAAATTTGGCAAGAATCAAAGCTAAACAAGAAAAACTTCATCAGGAAGCTCTTGAATTGGCTCAAAGAATTGAAGCTCTTGAAAAATTAGAATTATCAGCAAGAGCCGGTGAATCAGGTAAATTATTCGGTACAATCACTACTAAAAAATTAGCAGAAGAATTAAACGCTAAATTAGGTACATCTATTGACAGAAAAATCATTTCTTTAGATGCTGCTATCAACAAAGTTGGTGAATTCAGAATGTTAATTAAATTGACTTCTAAAGTTAAAACTGAATTACCTGTTATCGTTACAGCTTCTGAAATACTTCAATCAGAAATAGAAGAAGCTCCGGAAACTGAAGAAGCTGCTGAATAATAAATTATTTATCAAATTAAAAATACTCGCTTTTATATGAGCGGGTATTTTTTTGTTAATAAAAATTAACATAATATGATTTTAAGACAAGAAACCGCACTAATCTGTTTTTATTATAATAAGTGGAAGGTATTTACAGGTAGAATATGTCTCAAAATATTCCAAATTTAAAGCCAAATCAGCTGGTTTATACTAACAATCAGTATACACAGCAGCCAAATTTTACAGCAGGAAACGGTACTGTTTCTAGCGGTAATGCAATTGTTAACAACAACCCTATTCTAAGTCGTGCAGAAAAAGGTGCAAGTGACAATCCGCTTATCCTTCCTTTAGGCACACTGGGGTTTGGTACAGCATTAATTGGTTTGACCAATTTTATGAACAAACCACTGCAAACAAAAAATTATGAAGATACTTTTTATCATACAGTGGAAAATAAAGTAAACGATTTTGCTCAAAAACCAAAGGTATCTCCAGTTTTAGAATATTTAAGCAAGAAAAAACAATGGTTATCAAACAAATTAAATAAATCAGAAATATACAGAACTTTAAGATACAAACAAAGTATTGGCGGTAGTCAAGTACAGTCACAAGCTGCAGGCTCAAAAGGACATGTTGCTACACGCGCAATGGAAATAATGAAAAAATATAAAGAAGCCAACCCTAATTATACAGGTTTTGATTCTATTATAAGCAAATACGGAAAAGATGCTTCTTTATTCAAGGATGAAATCCTTAAAGAGTTTGGACTGGCAGTAAAGAAACTACCAAAAGATGAATTAACAAAAACATTTTCAAAAAGACCTTGGTGGGGACTTGGACTTGTTAAGAACGAATCAAGTCTTTTAGAAATAGTTAATAAATCTAAACTCATAGACTATTACAAATCAACGAACAGTAAAGTCGGTCAAAAAGCTGCCGGTTATCTCTTGAGAAGTGCAGAATGTTTGACTAACGGCATGTTTTCTGGAAAAGGTGCCGTATTAATCCAGGCCTTTTTCATAGCACAATCCTTGCAAGAAGCTATGAAAGCAGAAAAAGGTGAAAAATTCTCCACATTTATGGCTTCATTTGCAGAATTGATGGCAATGATGGCTACAATCGGTATTCAAATGAGAATAATGAATTCACTTGCCGGTCTTAAAAATATCGGTATGTCCGAAGCAAACGTAAAAACAGTACAACAACTTAAACAAATAGCAAACGAAGCTGCTAAATCAGGAAATAAAGCAGCATATGACCAAACATTAGTACAAATTAAAAGATTACAGAATGTATCTAAAAAAGGTGCAGCTGCAGCAGGTAATACAGCATTGAAATGGTACCAAAAACCTGTAAAATGGCTTGGCAACTTAATAAGCTACGGAAGAATAAGAGAAACAATAAAACCTCTTAAAAATAACAAATTTGCAACTTCATTGGCTAAAATACCATACGGATTAAAAGTTGGTGCCGGTTATGCAGGAAGAATTGCCCTTCTTATGGCTGTTGTTCTGCCAATCTTCTCAGGCACAGCAAAAAAACTTTCTTATGCAATATTTGGCAAACCTGTAAAAACTCTCGAAAAAGAAAAGAATGAAGGTAAAGAACCACAGCAGGTTCAAGAACAGCCGCAACAGCCTAATACAAACTTGACACAATCTATTGTTAAACCTCAAGAACCAAAACCGCAATTGAATACACAACAACCGCAAAATGTGCAAACATATCAAAGCGGAAAACCGGGAAATCTTGTTGATAAAATGCAGCAGCAATATCAACAAAAACAAAATCCAATAGGTGCACAATCAATGCAGCAATCACCTGTTGCATCAAGTGAGCTCAAAACTCCCGAATATCAAGCAGGCATAACAAGAACATATATCCCAAACCCGATATTAGGATACGAAGCACCTGTTAATCCTGCATCAAGCCGCTCTGCACAGATAGATGCTGTTTTAAGACAAGCTGACATTGTGGAAGCACAAGCACAAAGATTCATGTAAAAAATTGCATATCAATCAATATAAGCTGTCCAAATAATTTGGACAGCTTAACAATTTGTAATATTTATAAAACTTATAGCAATAAAATAAAAACAACATACTTTATATATATAAGCACATGATTATGTATCTACACTTGGGTATTAAAAGAGAGAAAAGGAAAACAAGAGAGAATGAGCTACGGTATCACATACGATAGTTCAATAAAAAGGACAGATTCGCTGAGTTTTTATCAGTCGCAACTTCTTGAAGCGGAAAAAGAAGGAAAAGACACAGCGGATATTCAAGTGTTTAACAATGATTTATTGCCTATGACCGGAACTGAGGTTGAAAAAGAGGATAAAAAGCTCAATCGTGATTTTAATATTTCGGAGCTGGTAAAAAAATATAAGAAAAATCCCGCTGATATTCTAAAAGAGTTGAATATCGGCTTTAGTGATGAACAAAAGGAAAAACTGGCCGGAATTATTACTGACAAAAAGAAATTAAAAGCATTTTTAGAAATAGCACAAAATGAAAAATTAAGTGCTAACGATATCTATAGTGCAATGGAAACTATAAAAAATTATAAACCTTCAAGCTGGCTCAAGAGGGTTGGTAATTCCATAAAAACATTTTTTACAGATTACGAAGAGTTTGAAAAGCTGGCAAAAAGTGAAACAGTCTACTATGCTGGAAAATTGAGTGAAAATATGGGACAAATCCGTGAAAAAAGAGAAGATTTCACCGCTGAAGGCACAACACAAATTGCTACAATAATGACAAAAGAGCCGGACATCAAAGACAATGTTATGCATTTTGTCGTAAAAGATGCAGACAGCAAAAATAAATACTACTCTGAAAAAGATGTTACAAGAGCAGCAACTTTTATGAGTAACAATGTTAAAAAAGCTGATGAATATACGCAAAATGCGCAAGAAATGGAAGCAATAACAAACGAAAAAGGCCAAATAAAATATACAGCAAATACGACTCTTGATGTAGCAGAAAGGGTAACACTAAAAAATGAAATCAAATCTGCAACAATGGCTGTAGCAAAAAAATCAGATATGACAGAAGAGTTTTTAGGCAACATTTCCAAAAACTTGTTTGATAACCCTGAAATGAGCGAAGTTGTTGAATATCAGGCAACGGCAAAGAACATTGATAACAAGGATAAATTCACAGCCGGCAATATCAATTCAACATCAAATGAACTTGTTAACGCTAGCTCTAAATACTGTGCAACATATACCCAAACAGTAAAAGAACTCGGTCAAAATCCAAAGTTAAGAGGTAGTGATATTAACTCAATTGCAAGTGACATTTCAAAACATCCTGAAATAAAAGACCGTGTAATGGAAAAAATTCAAAACGGAAATTACACAGTAGATGAAATTGTAAAATACAGCTCACAATGTGCAAAAGAAGCACAGGCTAACAATATAAATGATTCCGCAAAAACAGTATCATCTGTCACTGTCACAAACAATGTATCATCCAAAGAATCCGAAACAACAGCAAAGACAAGCGCAACTAATCCAATACAAAATAAAACCTCTCAACAAGCAGCTCAAAGGTTTTACGTAAACAAGCAAGAAAACGACACTACAAAAGTTAAAGAACAAGAAAATGAAATATCAGCCAAAGTCGTTACCATAAACGGTAAAAGCTATGACAGAGACAAAGTTTTCCATAAGCTTACAATACAATTTGGAACACTGGCTGAACAGGTGTTGGAAAACTTGCACGACCCTGCATTTCTTGATGTATTAAAAACATATGGAAGCAACAAAATCCTACTTCAAGCTGCATTGGAACAGCCTGAGGTGCTTGAAAAGCTAAAATCAACTTGCAAACTGAGTAAAACAGACCTGGCTCAAACATATGAACAATGCACAAATAGTACAAATACAGATATAATGCTGCTTGCATTATCTACTACTAAAAATGCACACAAAGCAATAGAAATCACCAAACACAGTAAAACCTTCAACCTTGGTGATCAAACAATTGATATATTAAACAGCAGCAAAGACAGCATAAAAAAACGCGAAGAGCTGGACAACCTGTATCAAACAGGAAAATCACAGTCAAAAAAGAATAATAGATAAATATATTTTGTCTTTTCAAAAATATTACTTGATAAAAACTTTTTTTTGAATATCATAAAGTTAAAATAAGGAAATATTTTATGATTAGACCAATAGCAAATATTAACTGCAATTATAATCTTGTAAACAAAAATAATCCTTCATTTAGCGGTAATTATAAATCAGGAATAAATTTTATTGTTAAATCTGAAAAATTACCTGTGAACAAATTAATAAAACAAGTAAAAGAGTTAGTATTTAACCGTGCTGGCAAAATATTTTCACAAAAATCCAAAGCTGCAAAATTACCTGTTGCTAATAAACCACTTACAGCGGCAATGGCACTTGAAAAAGGAAAAGATTTTAATTCTAAGTTTGTCGAAGAAACATTAAGAAATGCCCAATATGGCCCTGGGTCTACAACATATACAGATACAACTATATTAATTAATAGAATACCAAAAGAATTTTTACCTAATAAACCTTGGGATCCTCCAATGACTGACAGCGGACATCTTACTCATTCTGCAAAAGAATCGATAATCAAACAGGTTGAAAACTCTAATATGCCTTCATATGAAAAAGAAAGTCTTATAAGAGATATAAAACGTAATTACATTGATGAAACAGGGAAAAATGATATCATTACTTTTGCTGGCGCAAAAGAAAACGTGAATGTACAAGATTTAAATCCAAAAGATTTTGATATAAGTGATGCTATTGATAAGCATCTGGATATTGGGATTGATGCCGTTGAACATTATGGACAAGCCATTGAACACAGTATTGACCACGGTGTAGAACAAGGCCTGGAACATGGTATTGAACAGAGTTTAGAAAATGGTCTTGACCATGGGGTAGACATTTTTTTTGATTTATTAACCTAGATTTCTCTATTAAATATGCACTTCGCCCGTTGTCATCAAAAAGGGCATATTTTTCTTAAGAACATCTTTAGGCGCTTTAATTTCAATTAAAGAAGGCTTGTCCAATACCTCTTTTGCGGCTTGTTTTATGTCTTCTATTGTTATCTCATCAATTATCGAATACAGTTTTTTGTAAGTTTGTGCGTCATAGTTTTTTAACAAACTCAACTTACCTTCTGAAGCATTGTTCAAGTATGCTATATTTGCTTTTACAAGTACTTTAGCATTTTCAAATAGTTTAGATTCTATTTCTCCGTTAGACAGTTCA
>LARD01000034.1 GCA_000980375.1 Clostridium sp. K4410.MGS-306
GGAAGGTCCCCCACATTGGAACTGAGACACGGTCCAAACTCCTACGGGAGGCAGCAGTGAGGAATATTGGTCAATGGACGAGAGTCTGAACCAGCCAAGTAGCGTGAAGGATGACTGCCCTATGGGTTGTAAACTTCTTTTATACGGGAATAAAGTGAGGCACGCGTGCCTTTTTGTATGTACCGTATGAATAAGGATCGGCTAACTCCGTGCCAGCAGCCGCGGTAATACGGAGGATCCGAGCGTTATCCGGATTTATTGGGTTTAAAGGGAGCGTAGGCGGACGCTTAAGTCAGTTGTGAAAGTTTGCGGCTCAACCGTAAAATTGCAGTTGATACTGGGTGTCTTGAGTACAGTAGAGGCAGGCGGAATTCGTGGTGTAGCGGTGAAATGCTTAGATATCACGAAGAACTCCGATTGCGAAGGCAGC
>LARD01000022.1 GCA_000980375.1 Clostridium sp. K4410.MGS-306
ATTATTAAACATTAACTGTAATGTTATATCATCAGGAATACCAACATATAATGATTTATCATTCATTATTTTAAAGTAATCAATTTTATCTTTTAGATTTAATTTCTTAAATTTTATCTTTGCACCAAGCATATTTACAACTTTGTGCTTTCTATCTTTATCATTTTTTACAGAAAATATCTTTTTCAACAATTTTTCTCTCACCATATTAAAACCTTTCTATATGCAATATTCTTCTTTATAAAACTTCTCTAAATTCCTTTTAAACAAATCTTCTCCATAGAGGGTAGACAGTTTTTCATTCATTTTGTTTATTAATGAATAGTAAAGCTCTTTATTTGCAGACAATTCTTTTATGTCATTAACAATATTGTTTTCCATATCAGCAGGTGATTTGTAGACATTTTTTAATTCCAACCAGCTTTCATCAGGGAAAAAGTCAGAATTATACACCGCCATACCCAAGCCGCGTACTGCCTGTGGCTGATTGAAATACCCATCAAATCCTTCGCCGAAGCTGATAGTAAAATAAGCTTTGGCTATCAAATCCATGTACTCGTCAAATGGCATATTTTCTACTGTAATCAGCTTAAAATCCGGAAGTTCCTGTTTTAATTTTTTTACGATAGCTTCTTTATATGGTGCTTCATCAGGAGACAAAACAATGATTTTCTCTTTTTCTTCAAATGCATAGGACCTATATCCTGAAGTATCTATGTGAACAGAAAGAAAATGTGTCGGAATTTGCCATTTGTCACAGACCTCCTGAGTGGCATATCTGTCATGGGCTATGGTTTGAGTAACATTGTTGGTAATTTTATATAAACCCTTAATCTTTTCCGGCTCGGGCATCAACTCGATATTTTGGTTTAATATATTTATCTGAACATTTTCAATTTGTTTTAAAAACTTAAAATCCTTGTTTGTTAATGCTGTGCTGAATTTATCGGAAAAATATTCCGGGATGTGTATTATTAGCTCCTTAACATTTTTTGCATTGTTAACTATTTGTTCCCAGCGGTAAATTTTTTCGTCGTTTTTAAAAAATGTATTACGCTCATAAGTAACTTTTGATGGGAATGTTGTTATAACACACTGTGCATCAGGACAAATCTCTCTGGAATATTTGCAAATAGAGAAAATAGACATAATCCCGCCATTTATATCGTTTTTGGGTGGAATAAAAAATACAATCAATTTTTTTGTATTTTTTATATTCGACAAATCATAACTGTTTTGTATTTTTATAGCATCAAGCACCTTTTGTTTATTTTTTACACAAAGTTTTATGCCTAAAAATTTAACAGTTATATAGTCACTATTTTTTGTATAAGAAAAGAGTTTTGAAAAATCTATCTTCACGCTAACTCTCCTCTTATGATGTTGCAGATTGTTTTTATTTGCTTTTCTGTTATATCGTTAAACAACGGTAAACAAGCGATTCTAGAACTTATATCTTCTGATACAGGGCAATCCTGTGTCTTATTTATATAAGGCAGTTTATTCAAACTGGGGTAAAAATATCTTCTTGGAAAAATTCCTTTTTCATTCAATGATTTGAAGACGCTTAAAAGTTGTTGTTCGTTTTTGAATAATACAGGGTAATAAGCGTTGTTGTATTGTAAATCTTTTTGTTTTGCAGGTCTTTGCAACAGTCCGCACAAGATGTTGTCATACAACTGTACAGCTTGTCTTCTTTTTACAAGGATTTCATTAAGATATTCGAAATTTGCCAATCCCATTGCAGCGTTAATTTCAGACTGTTTTGCATTTATACCCAAACAAAAATGTTCATCTCCCTGATGGCCGAATCTTTTTATCAACTCCAACCTGTCAGATATAGCTTTGTCCTTAACAATACAAGCTCCGCCTTCTATTGTATGGAATAACTTTGTTGCATGAAAGCTACAGGTTGAAATATCACCAAAATCGAGCAACGATTTGTTTTTGTATAAAGAACCAAATGCGTGAGCTGCATCATATATTACTTTTATATTGTGTTTGCGTGCAATAGCTTCAATTTTTTCTGTATTACATGCATATCCAAAAACGTGTACAGCAATTATTGCTTTTGTTTTGGGGGTGATAGCTTTCTCTATTTTATCTGCGTCTATTGTAAAATTATCAGCTTCTATATCTACAAAAACAGGGGTGCATCTTTCCCACAATATGGAAGAAACCGTTGCAACATATGAAAACGGAGTTGTAATAATTTCTCCATCTTCTATATCAAGGGCTTTTAGTGCAAGTTGAATAGCTATTGTGCCATTTGTTACATAGTGTAGATTCTTTACGTCTAAATAACAGGATAATTTTTCCTGCAGTTTTTGTAATAACGGCCCTTGATTTGTTAATTGGCCGTTTTGAAAAACTTGTTTTATATATGCTTCATATTCGCCTAAAGGAGGCAAGAATGATTTGGTTACAAATATTCTCTCTTCAGTTGAAGACAGCATTAAGTCTACTCCCCTTAATCTGCTCGTTTACTATTCAGTTTTTTATAAAAAATATATGGAACATTTGTATTATAATATAAATACTAATAAAAAAAATTAATTATAAAGTTTTATAAATTAACTTAAAGACAAAAAAGGTTTTAGGAAAAACAAAAATGCAGCAGGTTGGCGTAGATATTGACGAAATTTCCCGTTTTGAGAACAAAACATTAGAAAAAGATTCCCATTTTTTGCATAAAATATACACAAAAAATGAATTGGATTATTGTTTTTCTAATGCACAGCCGGCACGGCATCTTGCTGCCAGATTTTGCGCAAAAGAGGCTGTTGTTAAGGCTTTAAGTAATATACTCAACAAGAATTTATCATATTCTCAAATAGAGATATTACGCAAAGAAAACGGATCTCCGTATGTTAATTTGATTGGCTGCGAAGAAAATATAGAAATAGCCCTGTCTATGTCACATGACAAAGACAAGGCCATTGCTTTTGTAATTGCAAATAAAATTTAATCTATTTTAAAGTTTACTTACAGACGGTTCTGTTTCTTTAGCGGAATACATGTTCATATAAAGAATCTTGTTAGCAGTAGCTTTATCAAGGTTTATGAATTTCATACCGGCATTGGTACCGCTAACTCTTACAACTTCAACTTCAGGGCTTGCCTTTATATTGTGGATATTGAGATCAAGGACCATTCTGTCACCGACTTTTAATGTTCCGTCATGTTCTACAGCCAAGCCTGTTTTGGAAATATCTATGATTGAAATTATTGGACTTTTTTCTTTATTTTTCTTTTTGTCTGAAACCAATACATAGCCATCTTTTTGTGCAATATTAAATCTTATTGCGTTACGTTTTGTAGGTTTGTAAGTAGATTTGTCGATATCTGAGAACTCCGGTGTTGTAGTTGTTTTTTGTATTTTGTCATCTTTGTATGTCAGCCTGTAGAAGCTGTTTTCTGTTCTAGGAAGGTTAACAACTTCATACGGGTTGTAATTTACAACAGGTGCTTTGGTTTCCAGAGCAATAAGGTTGCCCATATTCAATGCAAATGAGCCTGTGAGTTTTGTATACAGTTGACTTGTAACTGGAATACCAAATTCACTGGAGATATTTCTGTTGTAGTCATTGTCCACAATTGTCAGCCATCTGTATTCACCTGGTTCTACCGGTCTTCCTCCGCCAACAGCAAATCTGTCACCGTTTCTAAATTCTGCATAATTAGTAATGAAACCGTCTTTTATTTTCAGATTCAAATCTTTTGTATCAACATAAGCATTGTCAGCATAGAATTTATCAAGAACCATACCCCTGTTAGTGTCAGGTGCGGTGTCTGAAGAATTCAAAGACAACGTTACATCTTTTGCTTTGTATACAGTTTCTGTAAATCCAAACGGGTTGTTAAAGATTTCTACTGTTTGTATTACATCTTGAGGTTTGTAATTTCTTGAAGACTCGTCAGCTCCTGCTGCTTTAACATCGTCAGGAGACACTCCTTGAATATCAAATACAAGACTGCTGCCTTCGCCTACAGTATTAAAACCTGTTGCCTTGAGCTCTTGCGGAGCATTTTTATCTGTGTAATCGTCTGCATATAATCTGCCTTCCGTCGGGTCAAACCCGTTAGGTCTTTCTGTATTAGTGACTATAGAATCAGCAGCATCATATGCGTGTGCAATTATCTTGTCGGCTTTTAAAACAACGTCTGGTTTACCATTGTTTTGGCCTTTAACATATGCATTATAAATATTGATTGTAGAGTTTGCCTCATCAGGGTCAATTCTTGTTTCCGGATTGACATCCAGAACTGTAATATGAACTGTTTCCGGCACTACATCTGAGAATTTAATTTGATCATGAGGGAATAAAGGGTCATCTCCGTCAAGGAGGTGAGAAACTTTTCCAAGGTCATAAATAGTTACGTTAGAACCTTTTGACACAATAGAAATGTCTTTTCCTGCAGTGAGCTCTCTTATTACAGCATCACCTGAAAAATCAAGACCCATATTGCCGCGTTTTGTAATCAACTGCCAAATATTGTCATTGCTTCCCATTCCTTTAATATAAAGGTCATTTTCAGCTTCAACACTAATTGAACCGTCCTGTGTTTGAAGATAAGTAAGAGCATTATCTTTGCTTCCCACATTGTCACTTGCAATGATAGAAATATTTTTACCGGTTATATTAGGTTGTGATTTATCATCAGCAGCATTGATTATAGAATAGCCGTGGAAGTAAGACTCTCTGTCAGGTGTTGGATTTTCATCCTTTTCCGGCCATTCTGCGGCAGTAAGCATTACATTTCCGTCAGAATCTATTTTGTTTACATTCATTCCTGATTTTTTTGCATTCAGGTTAATCAATCTATCGTTTGTTTTGTTGTTATTTTTTGCACTGGCTGTAATTTTTCCATCAACTTTTATATTAACAGCCTCTGTGTTGTCTCTTGTTGAGGCATTAATGGAGAATCCGTTCTCTTTACCAGCGAGTGCGTGTGTTGATTTTCCAATATCGCCGTCAGTGATATTGATATTCAGATCTTTGCCTGTGTTGATAAGTGTTTTATCAAAACCCGCATTTAATAAATTTCCGTTGTTTATTGTGATATTTATATTGTTGTTGTCCGCAAGAATATTGTTGTCAGTATCTTCATGCCCGATGATAATGTCTGAATTATCAGAGTAGAGCATGATTTCATCTTTCAATGAATTGATAATACCTTCCACTAATAATCCTGCTTTACCGTTGTTTCTTATACTGATATTGCCGCCTGATGTGTTTTTAACAACACCTGTGCTGGTAATATTTATGTAAGAATCTTGCGTGTTTTTGTTTTCTATATTAACTGCACCGTTATTATTTGATACAGTACCGGAGACAGTAATATTGCCATTGTTGGATTTAATGGATGCTGTGCCGTTTGAGTTGTCAATAACACCTGCTATAAGCACACCGTTGTTTCCGTTGTTAACAAAATTAGAATCTCCTTCATGGGTAATTTTGCCGTTAACAACTATGCCTCCGTCAGAATTGTTTTCTTTGTTTATGTTCAATATTCCGAAAGAGTCTACAGTTGATTGTTGCAATCCTGTTTGGCTTACAAGGTTTTCTACAATTACACTGCCTGCTTTGTTGGCATTTATTGTCAAAACGCTGGTATCGTCGTTTTCAATAAACCCTTTACCGTTTTCAACAACGCCTTTAATAATCACATCTGCATTAGATGATATAGTTGTTTCAGCCTTGTCTTTGCCAAGTTTCACAACATTTGTTATTGTTCCTTGATTGTCAAATGAACCGTTCATTCTGTTGTTTGCAAGGTTTTGTACTATCAGCTGTTTTTCAGTGTCATTTTGTATGTTGATTGTTGAATAACCGTTTGTATAAGTAACTTTACCTGAACCTGTCACTGATCCGTTAAAGTCAACATTTCCGCCTTCTTGTGCAATATGGAAAACATAAATTTTTCCGTCTTTGTAGAGAGCTTTTATATTGCCGTTTGTTTTAATCATATTTTTCAGACCTGTTGCGGGGTCGACAACAAGATTATCTGCAAGGAGCATTTCATCGGTGATTTCAATGTTCCTTTCATCTGTTCCAGCCTGTAATGTTCCGTCAACTTTAATGTTTTTGGCTGTAACCGTAACATTTTTGCCAGCTTTAACAGAATCCTGGCTGTTAAGCTCAAAGTTTGTACCTGCAGCATCATACACAATATTGCCGTTAGTTGCAGTTATTGTCTTTTTGTCTGCTGTAATTGCATTGGCAAAGGTTATATCACCTCCGTCATTGAAAATGTTGAGGTGTTTTCCAGCATTGATAGTGCTGTTGAATATTGTGTCAGAAGGCTTTTGGCCGTATACTTCAGGGTTGTATTTGTCAAAATAGCTGTTAATCGTTACAGTATTTTGATAACCCGCGTTGCTTTGGTCTGTAACATAAGCAACTTTGTTGTTAATTTTTTTGTTTGTGTCAAGGTAGTCGCTAAAGTCTTTTCCTCCTATAGTAAGACCGCCTTCTCCGCCTCTATTGATATTAATGTCGGAGAATATAAGATTTTTATTTGAGTAATTTTCTATAACAAGGCTTGGTTGATATAGCTTGAATGTGCCATCACCTGTTACATCACTTTCAGTAATACCGGTAATTTTGATTTTGGGTACTTCTGCAATAATACTGTCAAATACTATTGAAGGAGCCGCAATATTTATTCCCGGAAGCGGATTTTTTGATATATAGTCATATTGAGTGTTGATATCATTAATTTGGCCGTTTATTGATGATATTTGTGAGTCATATTTGGAATTAACATCAAGCAGGCTGTTTTTCATAGAATCAATAGATTCTTTGTTTTGATTCAACGAGTTAAGAGTGTTTTGTGTTTCCTGATTCATTACAACAGCATCACCATATCTCAAGACTCCGTTAGCATCTTCTTTGTATAATGCTTGCTGATCATTAACAGCCTGTTTGATAGAAGATTTTTGAGAGTCAGTTAAATTTGTTGTAATTGTTTGAGTTTCTGTTTTTCCATCAACTTCCACTTGTTTTTCGTAAGAATATTGATATTCTGCAAGAGCCTTATCAAGAGCGTTCTCTACAGCTTCAAGATAATTCTGAAGATTTCCGTCTTTTTTATATTGTTCTTCGGCTTTGCTTACTTTTTCGCTTTGAAGGTTTTTTATGGCCTCATAATCTGAACTGCTTAGACTTGAGCCGTCAGGACCTTCAAGCCCGACCACTTTGTCTTTAATTGCATTGTTCATCATATTGTTGACCTGGTCTTCTGTATATTTTGTTGCAGATTCATAAGAATCCAATATAGAGTCGATTTCTGCTATCTGGTCATTGTATATTTTTATTTGTTCCGAATTTTTATTTTTGTCTTGATTTAGCTCTTCTATTTTTGCTTCAAGATAATCTTTTTCACTTGTTAAAGCGTCAAGCGTTTCCTGTGTAACGGTTGCAGAGTCTTTGTTAACAGCCTCTTGTTCCTGATAATCGCTGTCAATAAAACCTTTTAAGGAGTCTTTGACTATGTTGCCGTCTTTGTCTATAGTCATATATTTTTGAGAGCCAATGCCTGCTGACACTTCTCCGTCATTTTTCAATGAACCTTTGTGACTAGTATTTATGCTTGACCAGCTGTCTGATTTTGTTATCGGAATACCGAAAAGAAGTCTGCTTTTCTTTTTGTAATGTACTTTTGAGTCGAATTTATTTATACCTTTGTCATAATTTACTACAACATCTTTGTCAGATGCTATTATTGCACCTTTTTCAATGTTCAGTTTGTTGTCAGTATTATAATTGAGGCTTCCTCCTGTATCACCTGTTGCCACAGCTGCTTCGGCATACAAGTATGCGTCTTGCTTGAGGGTGTTGATTGAATTTGAAAGGAATTGAATATTTGTGCTTCCTTTAGATACAATTTTACCTGAGGTATTCATTGTGTTGTTTGCATTCAAAGTAAGGTTTGCAAATGATTTTGGCTGTCCGGCAAAGTGTCTTGCTTCTGTATGAGTTTCTGAAGACAGGTTGTTGCTGGAATCCATTGCAATAGTTATATTATTTGCAGTTATTTCTGTATTTTTATCAATATCCAGTTTGTTTTCGTTTGTCACAGTCAGATTTGATTCAGCCCTGTTGTACACAGCAAAACCACTGTGTGTTGATTTTACGGCCTGATGGAAATCAGAGTCGGACTGCTGTTTTATGCTCAAGTCTTTTTTTGCATTAAGAGTTGAATTTTTAAAGTTTACGTTGTTTTTTTGTGTAATTTTGTTGTCAATTTTTGCACCTGAGCTGGTAATGAAACCACCTGCACTATCGTCATATTGGATTGTTCCCAAAGAAGCAAATTTAGCTTTGGAGGTAATTTCTACAATATTTGCTTTTAACGTAGAGTCTTGTATGTCTATGTTTGCTTCAGAGTTGATTGTGTTTTCAAGCGTTCCGCCTTTAATTGCAATAAATCCGTTGGTGTCAGAACTTCTTGTCATAGCAACGTTGTTCAGATTTGATGCATCTATTGCAAGATTTCCGTCGATATCTATAATCGCTCCTGTTATGTTGATATTATTCTGAGAGTTTAAGATATTTTTTGCAGAACCTTTTGCTATTGCAACAAGACCTTCAACATTATCAGAAAGATATGTTTTTACGTTATTTGTTGTGTTTGAGTCAATGTCAACAGTACCTTTTGCCTGCCCGATATTAGCGCTTATTGTTGTTGTGGAGCCTGTTTTATCGGATTCTTCTCCAATTCGGCTTGTTATGTTGATTTTGCTGATACCGCCAATACCGGCTGATTCAGACAGGCCGTTGGCTACGGATGTTCTGTTAAGATTGCTTTCAAATTTTATATTATCAGCCCATATATCTCCGCCTATGAGATTGTTTACGGTAGACGATACAACACTGTTAATGTCGATAACAGAAGCACCTACTGCTCCGTAACTGCCTGATTTTGATTTGTTTTCGGCTGTAGAGTTATCTGTAACTGCCATTTTTAGGTTTGTTGACGCACCATCATTTGCCTGGTTTCTTATTGTACCGGTGGTTGTAATACCTGATTTACCGCTTACATTTGTAGAAATTGAGCTTGCTCCAATACCTGCAAAACCGGCAGCTTTGTTTGTATCTTCAATTGTGGCACTTTTCTCTGTTTTTAAATCAATATTTATCTTGTCTGCATTTATATTGCCTGTTTTTATTGAAACATCAGTTGCCACTGAAGCAGAGGAAGTTGTTGTGCCTACGCTTGCAAGGCCTGAGTTGCCTGCAATAAGTGTTGTTTTGGCTTCACTTTTGCTGTCTGAATTTGCAGTAAGCTCTTTTGCTGTGATTGTTGAAGAGCTTGTGTCAATTGAAGTTGTTCCTTTTACATCTGTTTTTACTGTTGTTACACCAATGGCTGTAAGGCCGGCGCTAAGGCTTTCAGAGTCTGTTTTAGCAAGTCTTTTTATTTTGGAAAGAAGATTGACCTTTTCATCTGCTTTCAGTGTTGTATTATTTAATTTAACATTGGTTTCTCCGCTTACAACAGCATTCATATTTGTGCCATTGCCGCCAACAAGCTGGCCTGAACGATTTACGGAAGTTACATTTGCAGTGAGTTCTCCTGCTTCATTCGAATTTTTCTTTGTACCTGCTTTTATTGTTGCGTTTTTAGTTTTGATATTTGCAGAATCAGTGCTTGCCGTAAATTTAGATTCAATAGTTGCATTTTGATCTGTTACTGCTGCACCAACTGCCGCTATAGAGCCAACAATAACATTGTCATTAACCCTGATATGGTCTGTTTGTGCTGCTATTGTTAAATCTCCTGTTAATGTTATATCTCCGTTAGGGGTGAAGATTCCCGCTGTTGTATCTGATTTTGAAACAGCTTCATTAATAACTGTATTTGCAACAAATGCGCCTCCTGCTGTTGACATCATTTCTGCTTTTAAGTCACTTGTGTTAGTAGCTGTAATTTCAAGGTTTTTAGCATTTATTGTTACTTTTTTACCGTTTTTACCTTTTATTTGTGCAGTTGTTTTGTTGTCTGTTTCTGTTTGTGCCACTATAACGTTTATTACAGCACCACCGCCGATTTCTCCGTGAGCAATTGATGTAATATTATCTGTGGATTCCGCGTTAATATTTACATTTCCTGCAAGTGCGTTGATTGTACCGGAGAGTATTTCTGAAGAAGTTTGGGCATTGTTTTTAAACAGTGCTATGTTTCCGTTGATTGATGCAAGACCGCCGGAACCTTGTTTGGCTTCTGTTGCGGCAGTTATATTGTTTTTTGCAATGACTGATATATCCCCGTTTTGAGAAGAAACAGATGCGTTATCTTTGTCTATTGAGGCAGATGTTTTGTAGTTTGTGTTTGTAACAAGTACTGTTGCACCTGCAGCTACAATTCCTCCTGTATTATTTTTATTATAAATATCCGCATTTACTGTATTTGTTGCTTTTACATTAATGTCTTTGTTTGTTGTAATATCCGCTGAAACAATAGCTGCTGTGCCTTGTTTTTGTATGCTATCTCCGGCTGTAAGACTTATTTCATCGGCGAGGCCGAGTCCGTTTACTGTATCTTGAGCCTGTGCAACAGAGTCTTGCACATTTGCGTCATCCACATTTACATCTGATGTAATTCTGTCACCTATATTTGTAACGGCAACAGTACCTGCAATACCTGCCAAGCCGCCAGCTGTAGAGTTTGTATTGATATTTAAATCTATTACAGAGTCAGCAGATACATTGGCAGAATCTGCCGTGATTTTTCCTGTGCTGCTTAACAATTCAGAGGTTACTGTATTGTTTAAGACATTAACGTTTACAGAAGCACCTGCTGCAATTTTACCAGCAGATATAGAACCTGCTTCATTATTCAATGTAAGTGAATCAGTGGCGTTGACAGTTAATGCTCCTGTTGTTGTTATGTTGTTATTTCCTGCATCTATTTTTGCAGTTGTTTCATTTTCGATTACATTAACTAGTGTGCTTACTGCTGCGCCGAACCAGCCTGCACCAATCACACTGTTATTGCCATAAATATTTTCTTTTGAAACAGCTGAAGCTGTTAGTGATTTTACATCTTTTGCTGAAGAGTTTTGAATGTATGCATTGGTTTTGTTTGTTAAAACATTAACTATCGCACCTGCGCCTACACCGGCAAGCCCTCCTGCTGTGAGGCTGCTCATATCTGCTATAATATCAGAGGTCAAAGTTGCGTTTACATCAGCCTTACCGCCAGTTAATTCACTGTTTTGTAAATATGCATCAAGTGCATTATTAATTACATTAACAATTGCTGCACCTGTTCCTCCTGCTGTACCGGAACCTGTAAGTGCTGCAATTTCAAAGTTAAGAGTCTGGTTTTCCGATGCATCTATATCCAGATAAGCATTTTGGGCAATGACATTATCCGCATATGCTTTAACCCTGTCTTCCAATGTGTTAACAGCTGTATTTATTCCACCGGAGAAGCCTACTCCTGTAGCTGCTACAGAAGCAACCATTCCTTCAAGTTCGGAATGTTGTTGTGCATTAATAGCAATACTGCCATTAGTAATATCTGTATTTAGGATGTATGCTTCTACATCGTTGTCAATAACATTTACTATTGCTGTTGCGCCTAAACCCGCACCCACTCCGGCGGCAGAGATGTTTGCAACAATGGTTTTTTGCAATACTTCTGATAACGCACTTACACTGCTCATATCAGAATTGTCATTAAGATGAGAGTCTTTGATAAATGCTTTTACTGTATTTTTCATAGTGCTGACCGGCGCATAAGCTCCTATTGCTGCACCCTGGCCTGCAACTGCTCCGCCTGTAATCAGGTTGTTCATATCTGTTCTGTTTATAGCCTCAACAGTTGTTTTGCCTTTTTTAACAGTTGAGTTTTCAATTGAAGCAATTGTAGAACCTGATGCCACATCTGTTATTGTTACTGCATTTACTGCTGCTCCTGCACCTGCTCCGCTTGCTGCAACCACCATTGTGTTTGCTTTTGTATTGTTTTCTGCTTTAACGTTTGCGTTACCGTTATGTACAGTGCTGTTTTCAATTTTTGCATTTACATTGTTATCAAGTGTATTCACACCGGCTACTGCTGTAACACCTGCTCCTGAGCCGGCAATATTTGCCATAAAAAGGACAGTATTTAAATTGGTGTTTTGAGTAGCAGTTACATCAACATTTCCTTCTGTGACCTGTGTATTTTTCAGTGCTGCATTTAAATTACTGGAGAGTATATGCTGTGCTGTTGTTACTCCCACTGCCGCATTGCCGGCAACACCTACACCTGCAAGTGCATCATAAAATACTTCATTTGCAACCGCATTGATGCTTAAGCCGTCAACGCTTGCAATTTGTGAATCTTGTACATATGCATTTATATTTGTATTTAATACATTTGTGACATCTGTTGCATTTATTGCGGCATTACCTGCGCCGGAAATGCCAAGCACCATTACGATAGGTGTGTATTCACCTGTTGTTATATCGTCTGATGTAATATCTTTTCCGGCACTGTTTGCCATTAATGTGTCTGTAAAATAGTTTGTTTTATCGCCATATTTATCATAATTGTAACTGTGAGCAGAATTTACATTGATTTTGCCGTCGGAATTAACCATCGCATTTTCAATGAAAGAATTTACATTTGCTGCAATTGTGTTTACTACAATGACTCCGCTGACAGCAGCATTGCCGCCAACGCCTATCATTGCCATCATTGCAGAGAATGATTCAGCAGATTTTGCATCGAGTGTTATATCATTTGCTTTTATATTCACTTCATTAGAGGATAAATCAGGGTGTGTGCCTGAAATGCTCGCGCTGACAGTATTATTAAAGTTGTTGTTATATACAATTCCGCCAACAGATGCTTTGCCTGCAATACTAACAGCCAGATTCATGCTTTCAACATCATCTTTTGCTTGTGCACTGACGTTGACATTGCCTTCTGTTGATACAGAGGAGTTTTTAATGGAGGCTGTTGTTGTATCTTTTGCTGTATTTGTGTTGATAGAACCGTTAACAGATACTTTGCCTGCACCTCCGCCAACAGCCATTATTGTTTTGTAATCCTGAATAGAGTCTGCATTAACAGTAACATCGTCAGCTGCTGTTATTTTTGAATTGTCAATTAACGCTTCTGTTTTTCCTGTATTTACATTGATGAATGTTGAACCGCCTATTGCAGCACCTTTTGAACCGGTTATGTTGCCGACAATTGCTCTTGTGTAAATTTCATTTTTTGCTGCAACATCAACACTGCCTGCATTTTGTATGTTGGAATTTTTTATACCTGCAGTTACCTTATTGTCAGAGAATTTAGCAATCAAAGAACCGCTGACAGCAGCATTGCCTCCTCCTCCAAGGTCATAAGTCATTTGCCAGTCTTTTAAGCTGTCTATATTGTTTAAATCAGTGCTGTCGAGCTCTCCAATTAGTCCGTCAAGCGAGATAGACGGTGTATCTTTGGGGCCGAACAAGGTTTCAGCCTTTGCCTCTACAAGTATTGCGCCGTCAGAGGTATTAATATCCTGTGAATTTTCGATGGATGCGTTTACATTTTTATTTAATACATCCACCATTACAGAACCACCGATAGCTGCGCCTTCGTTGCCTATTGTAATAGCAAGAGTACCGCCTCTGTTGTAGGAGGTTGTTGTATCTTCTGCTTCTACACTAAGACCTGATGAATGAATATTTGTAGAGTCAACTTTTGCATTTGTTTTGTTGTTTAAAACATTAACCGCAATGTTGCCTGCTGCTGCAGCTTTTCCTCCGGAAATACCTACACCTATTGGTACAACATCAATTTTTTCGTTAGATTTTGCGCTGACTGTTACCTTTCCGTCAGAGTCTACTTTTTTGTTTTTGATTTCTGCTTCGACTTTGCTGGAAAGTACATTAACAAGTGCATTGCCGCCAAGAGCTGCTCCTTTTTTCACAGCAGCTTCCACAACACCTGTGATTCCTTTTATATCTGTATCATAATCAGCGATTACGTTTGTGTCACCGGAGTTTGTGATATCAGAATTTGTTATATTAGCTTTTACTGTACTGTTGAGTACATTTACAATTGCATTGACTCCTGCTGTAGAAGCTCCTTTTGTGGTAATTCCCATATTCATTGCCAAAAATTGGAGCAATTCTTTATCATTGGCTTTTACATTCAGGTCTTCTGCACTATATATTGTAGAGTCTGTAATATTGGCATTTAACTCGGTATTTATTACATTTACAACAGTACCAAGCCCCGCACCAACGCCTGACGGAGTGGTGGAGAATGCCAGAGCGCCTGTAATATTACTGTCTTTAAGATAGTTGTTCGCAATAACATCAATATTTTCGCTTGCTGTTATTTGGGAGTTGTTAATTGCAGCTGTTAAACTGTTATTGATTACATCTGCTCCAATTGCGCCTTCAAAAGAATAGCCTGCTTTTGAACCTGTAATAACAGCACCGCCTACGGCAACAGATATCAGGTTTTCAGTCGGTGTATATTTGTCATTGTTGACTGCAACTTTTACATTTTTTGCATCTTCAATTGTTGTGTTTGCATTAATTGAGGCTTCTGTTTCTTTGTTTATAAGGTTTATGTTGCCTGCAACTCCGGCACCTACGGATGTGGAATCTGATGTTCCGCTGTTTATTGATAATCCACCGGCACCTTTGTATGCTGTTGAATAATTTTTAGCATTAACATTTACATCTATATCTTTGCCCGCTGTCTTTTTGACAGAAGCATTGTTGATTTGCGCTTTGACACTGTTTTCCAGTATGTCAGTGTTAAAAGAACCGCCTGCTGAAACAGTTGTGTCTGTGTCATCAGAAGAGTTTGATGCTACACCGACACCAACAGCTACCTGAATATTATCATTATTTTCTTCTGCTGTTACATTAAGGTTGTGCTCTGTATCACCTGTAAAAGTGATATTGGCTTTGCCCTGTGTTTCTGTGTTTCCGATAATGGCGTTTGTCTTATTTGTATTTTCAATAACATTAACCGCAGCTCCGGCACCTACGGTGCTTGCTTTTGCAAAACCTGTGCCGACATTTAAGTTGCTTGTTTTCTGGTTGGCTTTGACATTTATATCTTTGCCTACTGTGATATTTGCATTGCCTACTTTTGCTTCTACAGTGCTGTCATTAATTTGAACGTTTACAGAACCTGCAGCTGCAGCAGACATATTGTTTGACGCTGTGGAAGCATTTTCTGTGTTGGTAAGTTTTCCTCCATCTGTCAGTTTGCCTGCAAGGTCTCCGCCTTTGTTTGCGTCAGCAGCTTCTTGTGCTGCAGTGTCATTTAAGTTGTTTTTGATTGTAGAACCCAGGGCTCCTGCAATTGCATTATCAGAGGAATTGAGTTTGTCTGCAAGTTTTTCAACAAGCCCGTTTGCTTTGTCTTTCCAGGAGTCTGCTTTGTTTTTATCTTTGTCGCCTTTGTCTTTCATTGAAACGCCTCCGGCAAAAGCACCGGCTACTGCAATGTTGAGACTTTGCGTATAAGAATCTGCAATTACATTTAATGAATCTGTTAATGTAATATCAGCACCGTCTGCAATAAATGCATTTACTGCTCTTGAAAACTCACTTACATTAACTGCCGCACCAATAGCTGCGCCGGAAGAAGAGCTGCTACCTCCTTCTTTACCGGAATCTTTTTGTGATGCAATTGCACCCGAGATAAGTATGTTTGATATTCCGTCTTTTATTACAGAGTCTTTTAAAGATAAAAGTCCTGTGTTTTCATCAATATCTTTGTATTTGTTAATAACAGGAGAGCTCAAGTCTGCTTCGAGTGTAACTTCAGAATCATCAAGGTCTTCAAATTTGTCGGAAAACGGATTGTTTTTATCATCAAACAGGTTTTCTGCTGTTTTTTCAGATTCTGTGGATTGTGCTTCTCCTGCATTTACTGTCAATGTACTCGCATTAATTTTTGATTTTCCGACAGATGCTGTGGTTTCTCCTGTCACATCCTGCACAACGGTGCTGCCGGAAAGTGCAAGACCGCTTTTTGTCTTGCTTCCTGTCACTACTACAGATAAGAAATTCTGGTTGTTAGCCGCATTTACACTTACATTTCCGCCTTGTGTCTTGCCGTCTTTTGTTACGGCTGTTGCTGTAATTTCTGCATTATCACCTATTTGCGCATTTGCTTTGCTTTCAACAGACTCCACAAGCACACTGCCGCCAATGCCGCCTTTGTCTCCTGATGAGCCGTCGGTGAGTTTCCATAATTTAGCTACATCACCTACAGCATTGTATTGTGTAACTTTATTTGCAGCGTTGACAATTACATTTTGTGCGTCAACCTTTGTATAATTTCCGAGTTTTGCATTTGTGTTATTAAGAATCTCTGATACAACAACACTTGCTGCAGTGCCCATACCGCCTGATTTTACTGTGGAGGTTGACTCTGCCCAATTGTTAAAAAAGCCTTTTAATCCAAGTGTGTTCTTTATGCCTGCTGCATTTAAGTCAAATTTAATATCCTTAATATCACCTGTGATTTCGCCGGCGGGGTTTGTCAGAGCCTGCAAAAGAAGCTCATAATCCCACTCTCCGCTTCCAATATATTCAGGTGCTCCTTCAACAGCATCTGCTGTTTCACCAAGGCCAAGTTTTAAATCACCGGCTGTTTGTGCAAGACCAAGGATAAACTCAAATGTAGCTTCATTCATCGGCTGCTCAAGAGTAGAGCTGATTTTAAAATCATTGTTTGCCTTGATTACTGCGTGATTGTTGCTGTCACCATCTTCTACAGCTGCATTTGTATTATTTGTCTGATTGTTTACAATTACTGCCACACCCGGGGCTGGCACATAATCGGCAGTGGAAGAATCTTGTACGTGAGAAGTTGCACTGTTAACAGTCAGGTCTATTGCATTGGCCTGTACATTAACGTTATCTGCGTGAATATTGGCATTTTTGCCGATAGTGGCAGATGTATCAATATTGCTGTTATTTACAACAAGTGCTGTGCTGACATTTGGAAGTGATTCGCCAAGAGATGTTACACCCTCCAATCCCAACTTGCTGATAATATTATTAATCTGTGTTTTTACAGCTTCTGAACCCGCAAGTTTTTTGATAGCTTGAGCTTTTACACCTTTTAACTCTCCATCAACTTTTGCTGTCACCTGTGTGGAAGAAACATGCATGCTTTGCGCTGTAACATTCACGTTGCCTTTATTGTGTGTGTCAACTGTTGTGTCAAGTTTTGCGGATGTATTAATATCTGAATTTTTTATGGCAATTGCAATAGCAGCACCAATGCCCTGTTTGTTTTCTTTGTCAATTGTTGCAAGAGAATTGAGCGTTGTTAAATCATTTGTTGTATTAACGGCCTGTACATCAAGGTTTTGCGCTTTTATCTCGGCACCGTTTTCAACATTTACATTTGTATCTGCTTCTGTCATAGAATTTAGTACAATAATCTGCACTGTGGGCAAAAGTCCGTTTTCTGCCGCTATATTGCCTGCAATAGATGTAGGGTTTTTAATCTTAATCCACTGTGAGTTTTTGGATGTTGCATTTAGAGTGACATCTCCGTCTGCTTTAATGCTTGCACCATCTTTGACATTTACGTTTGATACTGTTTTTGTGCCCACAGAATAGTACAATTCTCCTGTAGTGTCTGTAACAGGTGTCTTTTTTGTTGAAAGTTTTACGTTTGTGTTTGCAACGGCAAGAGATTTTGCATTAACATCTCCAGTTGCTTTTATTTCGGCTCCGCTGCCAATATCAATTGTTGCTTTAGCTCTTGCACCTTCATAGTCATAGTCGTTACCGCTAATCATAGATTGAATTTTGTTTCCTATTGCAGAACCGGAAATAAAATCAACCATCGGATTGCCTTTTAATGAGATGTAATCAATTTTGCTCGTTGCTGTAATATCAACATCTTCGCCAGCTATTGTTGCATTGTGGATTGTGACAGTTGCTTTGTTTGTTTCAATACTGTCAGGGTCGTTGACATCACCAATTTCTATCAAATAGTCATTAATTGCGTTTTGTATTGCTTCTGCTTCGTCTATGCCTTGTTCTTTCGCTTCCTGTACAATGGTTTCAATAAGCTTGTCCCCGATTTTGTCTGCTACAGTGACTACAGAGTTTTCTCAGAAAGATTGAGCCGCGATAGTTATTTTCCCGTTTTCGTTACCAAAACCCTTACCGCTTACAACATCATTGTTAACAAGTGCATTAAAAAGATTTTCTGCCTGTTTATTTGTTGTTAAAATCTGGTCTGCATTACCATGGTTGTTGGTAATGTTGTTCGCGCCAACTCCGGCTACAATGCCTGCTTTATTTATAGATCCTTCCTGGCCAATGATTATATTTTTACCTTTGAGGCTTACATCATTTCTTGCAATGATTTTACCCTGAATATTAATATCACCTTTTTGGTCTGCAGCTTCAATTCTTGTCATATTGTCTTCAAAAGAGCCTGCGCCCGGGATATCTATTACAGAACTAACTCCGAGGTTGTTTGCGGCATCATTTAATACCCCTTGCCCCATTGTTGCTCCGGCAAAACGTAAATAATCATTAGGGGCAGGTGCAATTGCCGTCAACGAGCCAACATTGAGTACACCGGAAGCGCCTACAACCATTCCGTTAGGAGAAACAAAAATTGCGCGTCCCCCGTAAAAATTGTTGTCGCGCATGGTATTGATAATACCGTTAATATTAATAGTTTTATCAACAAGGTTTACAAATTGTTCAATATTAACACCTGATTGCTGCATTTTAAAAATTAGGTTGGCAATGTCGCCTTGATCCAAATTGAATTGGTAATAATGACGAAAACCTATGTCACCTTTGTTAAATTCGGGATGGATATCAAAAGAGCCGTGTTCACCGCCGGGTTTTGTAATACCTGTGATATCTGACGCCAATACAGATAAAACCATTGTTTGTTGAAGCAAAAATATTATACCCAATACAGATGCAGTCAGTTTTTTGTTGAAAAGCTTTGTTATAAGTGATTTTAGAATCATATATTCCATCCCATTCTTAAATATTTCCTCATTCTAAATAAAATCGTTTGGCTTTTCACGGATATATAAATTTTTGTCACGATTTGTTTACGAAAATTAACTTTTGATACAAAAAAAAAATAATTACTGTAAAAATAAATGTTAGGAATTAAAATTCGGAAAAAGATTTGATGAAAAATAATAACAGATGGAAGATTTTTATTGTTATGACGGCAGTTTGCCTTTGTATTTCTTCCGGTGCTGTTAAATCTGCAGACCTTGGCGGTATCAATGCCGCGGATATTCATCCCGGTGCCGGCGGGTTTGGCGGAGCTATCAACACTCACGATATGATGATGCTCAAAGAAAAACAACGTGAGCTAAAAGAACGTGAAGACTTTGAAAATTTTAAGGAAAGAAAAGAAAAAAAACATAAAAAAGAAACTGTCATAGAGGACTATACAGGTTCGGGCGAAAAAATATACAACACTGAAACCTCTGCAAAAATTAAAGAGCAGCACGAAAAACTTATAGAAGAAAATCAAAAGAAAAAGTCATCAAAGTTTAAATCTTTTTTCAAAAAAAATAAAAAGCAAGAACAAGACTTATCCGAAGAGGACGAATCTCAAAAAAAAATATAGAAAAGACGGATACAACTACTACTATTAAAGCGGCAGCCGAGAAATCCTCACAGGAAAACGGTGAAGGGACTGTTTTTATTGAAGCTGTCGGAGTAACAAATTCAAAAATTCTTTCTGATGAAGAAATACAAATGCTTACAGATTCTGTCATCGGAAAAAATGTTACATTTAAAGAGCTTCAAGACCTTATAGAAAATTTTAACTACCTGTATGCAACAAAGGGTTATGTTACGGCACGTGCATTTTTGCCTCCTCAAACGATTGAAAACGGGGTTGTAAAGATAAATCTTGTAGAAGGCACAGTTGGAAATATAACTGTAGAAGATAACAGATGGACAAGAGAAAGTTTTATTAAAAAAAGACTTTCTGCAAAAGAAGGTGAAATTTTTGAAATAGGTTTGCTGGAGCAGGATATTTTAAAGTTTAATAAATATAATGACGGGGTCAAGCTCAAGGCCAATCTTGAAAAAGGCGAGAGCATCGGGACTACGGATATAAAACTTAAAGCGGAAGAAAAATTTCCGTTTCATGTAATAGGCCTTATGGATAACGCCGGTAGAAAAACAATCGGCGAATTAAGAGGCGGACTTATGGCGTATGCCGACAGCCTTTTTGGATATAGAGACAGGCTGTCGCTTGGTGCTTATGCAAGCAGACATTCTGTTACGCCGTTTGCTGATTATAATATACCGGTTAACAAATATGATGGTAAAGTCGGGTTTACTTTTTCATCAAGCTTTGCGCAGATTGGAGAAGGCCCTTACAAAATGTTTGATATCAAGAGCCGTTCTTACAACTATGCTTTGTATTATACGCATCCATTGATAAGAAAACCGTTTTTTGAGTTAACAAGCTATTCTGCAGTCAACTACAAACAGGCATCCACTTCTTTTAGCGATGTGACTATTTATACTGATAAAATTACCAGTTTTGAAACAGCATTGAATGCAAGATATGATACGAAAAAAGGTATCTGGTATCTTAATCAGGGTGTTTATCAGGCGTTTCCTATTTTTAGCGATGTATCAAAATATTTTAAATACACAGGAAGTTTAATTAGGCTGCATGATTTCGGACACGGTATTGTAGGGCAGTTTAGGGGGATGTATCAATATTCTCCGCAGGATGTAATTCCATATATTGACCAGTTTCAAGCAGGTGGTCTTGCCACTGTGAGAGGATATTCCGAGGGTCTTTTGATTGGCCGTTCCGGTTATATTCTTAGTGCCGAATTAATGTTCCCGCTTGCTCCGCAGACAATTACTCTTAAAAAGAAAACTGAAAAAAGAAAGGTGCCTTTTGTAGGAAAATACGTAAAAGGTATTGCTTTTGTCGACCATGCAGGTATTTATCCTTTTAAAGGTGAGGGACCCGGGGCACAAACCTATCATCAAAGTGACTATATGATAAGCATGGGCTTGGGTTTGAGAATAACTCTTCCAGGCGATGCTACGGCAAGACTATACTGGGGCAGTCCTTTGATGCATAACTCACATGAAGGCTATTACAGAAACCCCAGATTCCATTTTGAAATTTCACTGGCACCTGACTTTGATAAATTACTCAAATATAGAAAAAGAAGAGAAGCGCTTTAATTATTAAAACTTAAAACGCTTCTGTTTATTGATGTTTGCTTACTTATTTTTATCTTTTTTTGTCTTTTATAAAGCTCAATACAGAGTTTATAAATGTCAAAGGATGTACAGGGCATCCCGGTATATATAAATCTATGGAATATTTTTCTAAAAACTCTCTGTTGATTTCTTCTGCGTCTTGATAAATTCCGCCGGAAATTGCACATGTTCCGCAAAGGACAACAATTTTTGGATCGGGAACAGATTTGTAGCAGTCTTCAAGAGCGTATGCCATGTTTTTTGAAATCGGGCCTGTTATAACAATCCCGTCAGCGTGCCGCGGGGATGCAACAAAATCTATACCGAATCTTCCCATATCAAAGTTGCAGTTAGAGCAAGCATTGAGCTCCATTTCGCAGCCATTGCAGCCTGCTGCTGACACCTGTCTTAATTTCAGGGATTTTGAAAACACGGAGGTAATCTCTTTTCTTACTTCCACTGCTGTTTTTTCGTATTCTTCAGGTGTCATTCCTTCTGTAATTATCAATTTTTCACGGCTTGTTGAGGCAAGCTTGTAATAGTTTGAAAAATCAATTGAATTGCTTTGGTCGGCATTTTTGCAAGCTCCGCAAAAAGTGCATTTGCCCATGTCAATTGAAAGCGGGTTGAGTTTGAGTGCACCCGTAGGGCAAGCGTCAACGCATTTTTGAAGATCAGCGCCTTCAATATTTTTTAATATCGGGAAACCTCTAAACTGCTCTCTCATGGGAGCATTCGGGATGTCTTTAATAAACTGTTGTCCCTGATAAATTCTTGATTTTAATGTATCTAGCATAATTATATTTTCCTTGTGTATTATAAATCATTTCCTGAATATGACAGATTAAAGCTTTTGTTGCATAGCGGAAAATCTGATATTCCGTTGTTTCTTACCGCAAGAGCAAGCCCGTACCAGTTGTTGAATGAAGGGTCTTTGATTTTATAGCGTGTAAGAGTGCCTGTGTTGTCTGTCATTGCAATGTGTACAACCTCGCCTCTCCAGCCTTCCACAATTGAAATGACGAATGCGTCTTTTGCATTTTCACTGTTTGAGAAAGTCATAACCGGTTCATCAGCGTATTTTTCCAGCTCTTTAAAGCATTTTCTCACTATTGCAAGAGATTCCAAGACCTCTTTGTATCTCAATTTGAATCTTGATAATACGTCTCCCACGCCTTTAAACGGCTTTCTCGTAATGTTTAATTCATGTATCCATTTGTCAGGGAAATCAAAACGTGTATCAAGCTCAACCCCTGAAGCCTTGGCAGCCATTCCTACAAGCCCGATTTCAAGAGCACGTTCTGTGCTTACAGTGCCAGTTTTTTCCAATCTTGACATAACAGAGGAATTTTTGAGCATTGTATTTGCCATTCTTTCAACATCTTTTTCAACTTTTTCAAGAGTTTTTTGAGCTCTTTCAATTTTTTCTTTATTAAGGTCAAAATTGACCCCTCCTACATTGATGAGCCCTCTGCCGAATCTGCTTCCTGAAAACTCCAGCATTGTGTTTATAACAAGAGTTCTTGTAACGCCAAATACCGCAGCACCCATTAGATATGCAATATCTCCCGCAACAGCGCCCATATCACCGATATGAATAGCTGCTCTTTCCATCTCAAGTGCGAGCTTTCTTATTAACTGTGCTTTGTTTGATATTTTTATATCTTTTAAGGTTTCCATAATGTTGGAATAAGCTGTGTTGTAGGCTATTACGCTGT
Organism: Clostridium sp. K4410.MGS-306; assembly: GCA_000980375.1. Taxonomy (GTDB): domain Bacteria; phylum Cyanobacteriota; class Vampirovibrionia; order Gastranaerophilales; family Gastranaerophilaceae; genus Limenecus; species Limenecus avicola. The sequence goes on from LARD01000022.1 coordinate 22,931, forward strand.
CACCCACAATGGATTCCGCCAGCTGGTTTGAAGGATGTTTAAGAATGAGATTTTCCACACCTTTATTTTGATAACCGAGCATAATCTCGAGGTGGTAAACAGTTTCGCCGTTGCACATAAATCTGAAATGTCCCGGCTCTATAACCCCAGCGTGGATCGGGCCAACGCCTACCTGGTGGACTTCTTCACCTTGCATTTCAAAGAAAGGATAATCTTTTTGGTTTTTGCGTACAGGCTTTAACCAGGGATGGTGTAATGGTTCTATGCCGAAGTCTTCATAAAATTCTCTTTCAAAAATATGAAAAGCGGGAATTTCTTGTGTAAGTGATTCATAAGACTTTTCAAAACTTCTAAAAAGAGCAGAAGACACAAGCAGCTCGCCTTGTTTGTCGTCAGCAAGCACAACAAACAATCTTACTCTTTCATTGCCCCAGTCTTTGCCAAAGAATGCAACGGGTCGTTTTTGTTCGTGTATTATTTCTTTTCTCAACTCCTGTATTTCAAGACAGGGGATTTCATTTAAATTTATTTTTGTATTATTTTTTGTTCTAATCCAGTTCATTATATTGTCCTTTTGATTTTAAAATCCTGCTGCAGCCAGTGTTATTACTCTGTTAAGCACCGGCGGCACGTAAACGCCGAGAATAAATACTATCAATAGCATTATCATCTGCGGAACATACATAGAAATTGTCACTTTCTTTTTGTTTTCTTCCACTATTTTTTCTTTGTCTTTACTTTCCTGACCAAACGCCATTTTAACAACAACCTTGCCAATACCGTAAAGTACTATTGTTAATAGCAGTGCAAACAAAGCGCACAGCACATAATGCTTTTGTACAATCATTGTTTTGATTATCAAAAATTCACTGATAAACAATACTGATGTGGGAAATGCGCAAATTGCGAGAAAAGATATTATCCACAACCAGCCTGTTTTATTGTCTGCGTGCATTAATCCGTGAACGGATTTTATTCTTTTAGTATCAAACAATTCCAAAATGTTGCCGGATGTAAGGAAGAAAGATGCTTTTGCTAACGAATGGCCTATTAAATGAAGAATCACCGCATAATATGCAGCTCCTCCAAGAGCTGTTCCTATTGCAAGAATACCCATATTTTCAATTGATGAATAAGCAAGCATTCTTTTGTAATTTTTTATGTGATAAACAAAAACTGCTGTGACAAAGATGGATAAAAAGCCCATAAGCATTAATATCATTCTTGCGTAAGAATCACAGTTTGCAAGTGTCATTATTTTGAACACTCTGACAATCACGAGAAAAGCAGAGTTCAATAAAGTAGCTGACAACAATGCTGAAATAGGAGACGGGGCTTCTGAGTGAGCATCAGGCAGCCAGAAATGAATTGGTGCCAGACCCATCTTTGCACCAAAACCAAATGCCATAAATACAAATGCAAGTTTAAGCCACATCGGGTCAAACATAGCAGCATTTTTATACAAAATAGCATAGTTTAATGTGTTTATATTTCCTGTTGATATGTTCAGGAAAATTATGCCCACAAACGCTAACGCAATACCTATTGAACAGATAAAGACATATTTCCATGCTGCTTCTATTGCATTTTTTGTTCTGTTAAAGAAAATTAAATAAGCACTTGATAATGTTGTTGCTTCAACAAATACCCACGCAATGCCAAGGTCTGTGCTCAAAATAGTACCAGTCATTGCCCATACAAATGTCAGTACCATAAACCAGTAAAGGCATATTTTTGTGTCTTTAACCTGTACCCCGAATGAAGGCAGATGTTTTGAGTATCCGTTGTTGTATATTGTCACCATCAAAAATACAAACGAGAGCACAAGCAAAAATATCTTGTTTGTGTTGTCCACAGCAAAGTAATGCGATGCTCCGCTCATTTTTGTTGTGAAAGTGAGCATTAGTGTGATAATAAAATGCATGATTGCATATACATTCAAAAGCAGGTTATCAAAGGCTCTTTTTCTAACCAGAAGCATAAGTATGCCTGCTATTATCGGAAAAATTAAAATAGTGTTAATCATTGTATTCATAGTCCTTTAAATCTGATAAATTAGACACTTCAAGGTCTTTAAATTCTTTGTTGATTACATTTACAAACAAACCGAGAATATACACGGCGATAAATACGTCAAGCAAAACACCCAGATTTACAAGTATAGGCATTTCTTTTGCAACGGATAAAGAAAGCAGAAATATTCCGTTTTCCATTGTTATAAACTCGATTACGTTTGAAATAATTTTGTGCTTGATTGTTATTAGCCAGAGACTTATTACAATTGTTGCAACAGACACGCCAAAGTAAATAGGCGAAATCATTTTTACTGAAGAGAACCAGTAATTTGAAACAAGGAACCCTGCAAGCAGAATAACACTTGCTATAACAAGACAGTAAAAATGCGGCACATTGGGTGCAAAATCTCTGTTAGAGTTTGTTTTGTGTAATATTTTATATAAAAACCAGGGGATTATTATTGCTTTTACCCCGAGAGTTTCCAGCGTTAAAAATGAAAAGTTTAAAACACCTGTGTGTTCGCTGTGACCGAAACAGCAGATGAGAAACAGAAGCACTCCCTGAGCTATCAAAAGTCTTATGTGAGAGATAAGTCTGCTAGTCGCTGCCAGATACAGCATTGAAAGTCCGAATAATAGTATAAATCCGTTTTCCATTATGTTTTCCTTAGCCTCCAAACATCCTTGCAACAACCAGTGACAATACAACAAGAGCAAAAGAACTCATGATGAATACAAATTCAAATACGTGAGACATTCTGATTCTTGCCATACCTGATTCTACCGTACCGATGATAACGGAGATTGCAAAAATTATAAATAAGTACAAAGCTGTTGATGCCAATTCACTAAAGTGTGCCGGTATTAAAATATTGGCAATCAAAGACGAAATTAAAAGCATTTTTATTGAATTGCCCCACGTGAACAGAGCAAGGTCGCTTCCTGAATTGTCCAGAATCATTACTTCGTGAATCATTGTCAATTCAAGGTGAGTAGTGGGATCATCAACAGGCACTCTTGAACCTTCAATCAATATCATTAAAAACAGTGCTACTACGGCAAATATTGTAATTAATATTCCGTAACTGCCTGCGTTTTCGAGTATTCCTTTCAAACTCGTAAAGGTAAAGTTTCCTGTCAATGCCATTATTGAAGCAATAATCATAAAAAATGCGGGTTCAACAATGGTTGTAAAACAAGCTTCACGCGAAGCTCCCATACCTTCAAAACTGCTGCCTGTGTCCATTGCGGATATGAGCGAAAAGAATTTTCCAAGCCCTAATACATAAGCAAAAATTATTATACCTGCCTGAATATTGATAAGTGCTGTGCCTGTAGCCATCGGAACAAACAGTGATGCGGCCAGTACTGATGATATTGCAACAACAGGTGCTATTTTAAAAACAACAGAGGTTGTTCTGCTTATGACAAAATCTTTTTTCATAAGTCTGATAAAGTCGTACAAAGGCTGGAATAATGATACGCCTTTTCTTCCTGCCCAGAAGGCTTTTGTCTTTTTAATCACTCCCATCATCAGGAAGGGAACAAATAAAAGAATTATTAAATTTAAAAGTTTCATTAACATTTTATTTATCCTATTTTTCTATTTGATTAACAAACATCCGACAATGATAATCACAAGGAATATCAAACCGTATTTGATATACGTCTGAATGTTTCCGCTTTGCATTTTTTCAAATTTAGACAGGAACCATTCATCGAATTTTACAATCGGATTGATGACATAAGCCTCTTCAATATCGTCTATTTGCAAGTTAAAATGCGCACTTTGCGGGAAAAGTTTTTTGGGTTTTTCAATATCAAATACTTTCTTAAACAAAGGTCTTAACATAGAAAGAAAAGGACTTGCATAAGACGAAGCAGTGTATTGAATATGATTGTTCAACCTGTCATAACCGCAGCCCCAGGTTTCGTGCATTTGTACTTTTGCTCCAAATTTTAGCTTTATCAAAACAAGAATAAGTATGAAAGCAAGGAATAAAATCGCAAATGTGGATATTTGCTGCAATATTTCTGCTGTTGCAGAGCTGATAGTCACTGCATTAAACGAGAGCAAAACATTTACAGGCGTATGCAAATACTTAAATACATACTGCGGAAACAGCCCTATTAAAAGCATAAGCAATGACAAAAATCCCATTGGAATAGTCATTGATAATGGGGCATCTTCTTTTTTATCAATTACATGCTGTGCTTTTTCACTTCTCGGGCTGCCAAGAAAGATTATGCTGAACGCTTTTGTAAAAGCAAGCATAGCCATTGTGCCAACAAACGCCAGAGCTGCAATTGCAAATAACAGCGTAAGTATTACAAAGAAGTTGTTTACACTCAGACCTCGCAGCATGCCAAAGTAAATTAAAAATTCACTGATAAATCCGTTAAAAGGCGGCAATGCACAAACCGCAACAGAACTGGCCAGGAAAAATATTGCGGTTGCCGGCATGGCTTTTATCAAGCCTCCGAGCACCTCAACATCTCTTGTATGAGCTTTTGTATAAACACTACCTGCTGCAAAGAACAGTATTTCTTTAAATATAGAGTGGTTTAATATGTGAAGAATTGCACCGGAAAAACCGAGCAATGCAACAATACTGCTGCCATAAGCCAGGCCGAGCATTCCTATACCAACGCCAGTGCCTATAATACCAATATTTTCAATACTGCAATAAGCAAGGAATCTTTTTACATCCTGCTGGCTTATTGAATACAAAACACCGTATAAAGCTGTGGCGAGTGATATTATTAACACCCCGAAAGATATAAGCTTTGAAGGGATTACGATTAGCGAAAGAATCCTTAAAATTCCGTAAATACCTGTTTTTATCATTACACCTGACATAACAGCACTCACATGGCTGGGTGCTGCGGGGTGTGCGTCCGGCAACCAATTATGAAAAGGTACAAAACCCGACTTTGTTCCAAACCCGATAAAAGCAAGTATAAATACAATATTTGCAAGATATTGGTTGTTTTCAAGAACATATCTAAACGAAGAGAAATCAAAACTTCCAGCTTTAATTGAAAGCAGGGCAAAGGCAAGGATTATAAAAATTACTGAAATATGCATAAATACAAGGTATTTTATGCCTGCTTTTAAAATTTCTTTTTTCTCGTTTTCAAATATTACAAGGAAAAATGAACTCAATGACATTATTTCCCAGCAAATCAAAAACATTAAAGCATTTTGGCATGTTACTACAAGAAGCATTGACGCAGTTAATGTGCTCAAAAATATCAAATGAGCACCAACTCGTTTTCCGCTTTCTATATAACCTTTTAGATACCCGTTGGCATAAACTGTTGATGCCAGGCTCATTACCGAAATAACGAGAATAAAAAATGCGCTCAGCGGGTCTATTACAAAATTTACCGGTCCAAAAATGTGATTGAAGTTGAAGGTTTCAATCATAGTACAAGAATTTGCTATTACTTTGACAGAAGGAATACAGCATAATACTGCTGCTATTGCGCTGAGAAAAGTAACAATTTTAACTTTGAATTTATCGGCAAAAAACAGTGCAAAAAAACCGCTTGCCAAAAGGAGGATTACCCCCGGAAAAAAAATATTCATAAAATATTCCATCCCAAATTTATAATGTTCGACTAAATGTGTGTAACAAACCCTGTTTTAAATCTAACAAATTAGCATGTCAAGAAAAAAATTAAGAATAATTTTTTACAAATTTTTCTTGTAATTTGAAATTTTTAGATTTAAAATTTTTTTGCACTAGCTCAAACAAAAATGAAGTTATTCAATTTTTGTTTTAACAATTTAAGATTAGTAAGACGCTTTTATAACGCCTGATACGCCACGTGTTTACACCTGGCGGATTGTTAGTATGAGTTGGATTAGAATAGTAGATTAAAACACAGCGAAAAGGAGATAAAAATGGCTAATCAAACATTTGATGCAAAAGACTGCATGACACCAAACAATGTTGCTCATGAACTGGCAGAACAGGTTATGCCTGCCAAAGCTAATTTTAGAAAATCAAAAACATTTGTACTTGCTATTGCAGCAGGTGCTTTAATTGCATTCGGTGCTCAGGTATCTTTAACAGTTATGACCGGCACTGCAGAAAACCTCAGCTGGGGGATTGCAAAACTTGTAGGCGCAATGACTTTCGCCACAGGTTTGATGATGGTTGTTTTAACAGGTGCAGAACTCTTTACAGGTAACGTAATGATGACTTTTTCTGTTATCGAAAAAAGAACAAGCTTTTTAAAACTTTTAAGAAACTGGACAATTGTTTATATAGGCAACTTTGTAGGCTCATTGCTGCTTGCTTTGTTGATTTATTACTCCGGTTGTTCTCACAATTCTCACGAAGCTCTTGGTGTTTTGAGTCTTACAACTGCTTATCAAAAAGTTAACCTTACATGGGTGGAAGCTTTCACAAGAGGTATACTTTGTAACTGGTTAGTATGTCTTGCTATATGGATGGCTTCTTCATCAAGATTTGTTATAGGAAAAATCTTTGCAATATTCTTCCCTATTATGACATTCGTTGCTTCCGGATATGAACACAGTATTGCAAACATGTTCTTTTTAACTAACGGCTTGTTTGCAAAACATACTTCTTCAATTGTTGCTGCATCAGGATTAACAGCACAACAGCTTGCAACTTTGAATATAAAATCAATTTTTACAAGCAACCTTATTCCCGTAACTATCGGTAATATGGTAGGTGCAATTGTATTTGTTGTTCTTTTGTTCTGGACAGCTTATTTAAGAGATGATCACAAATCAGACAAAAATGAACACAATAACGAACCTGATATGGAAGAAAATAAATAGTAGAAAAATAAAAGAGGTGAAATATATTTCACCTCTTTTTTAGTTAATAATATAATATTAATAACGTGAAAAAGATTTTATTTTTTTTAGCTTTTATATATATGACAACTTCTTTATGTGCTTGCTCACAGGAAGTTATTACGCTTGAGCCCGAGGTTGAACATTCTTTTGCCCAAAATATTCTGTTGAGCAATGTTGAAAATACACAAGAAATTCCGCAGCCTTTAATAAATGCACCAAAGGTAGAAGAACCCTCTCCAATGGAGCTGCAAGAGCCTTTAAGAAGCTCAATTACAGATTACGATCCCACACAGGGCGCTGCGTCTTCCCAGTTCTTTTTGTTCAATGCAATAAAAAAGGCCGCCCAAGATGTATACAATCTGGAAATTGAAAGAACTGACGTACCTCAGGCTTTGTTAAAAGATTATTTAACCTGGAAACCTGAGACAGGACCGCTTGAAAGTTTGCACATTTGGACAGCTGTTCAGCAGAATTTTTCTACTACAATACCTGAAAGAGGCGATACCGATTCCAAATTTGATGTAAACCTTATAAATGTTCTGATTGATGGTAAATTTAGAGGCGGAAAAGAAAACTTCAGAATAATGCTTGACCCCACTCATAGAAGCAGCCATATGCCGTTTATGGAACCGTTTTTTCAGGATTTGTACGTAGAAACCACAAGAATTCCACACACGAGTGTTTTAGTGGGTAATTCCAGACCCGGAGTAGGAATTGAAGGTGCACAGTCACCTTATACACTGGCTTTTATTAACAGGTCGCAAATTTCAAGAAATCTTGCCAATATCCGTAAATTCGGGGTCAGAGTAAGAGGGGATTATTCCCTGATGGATTATGATGTGGGCATTTACAGCTCCTCAACAAACTTTACCGCATTTTTTCCGGGCCACGAATTTGATGCTTGGATGAATATAAAACCGCTTGGAAAAACTGACGGCAAATACGGAAAACTCGTTACAGGCGCCGGTCTTCAGTCAGGTGAAAAGCACGGTATGAGCTATTATCTCACAGGTGCTTATGCGGGATATGAATACAAAAAATTCTGGACAAAGTTTGAATACGCAAGAGCTAACGGCTCAAACGGCGGCTCTGGTCTGACAGATAGGCGCTCGCAGGGGTTATTCTGGACTGTTGCGTATCATGTCACCAAAAAACTGGAAATCCTTGCCAGATATGACCAGTTTGATCCTGACAGAGAAATAAAAAATAACAATCAAAGAGAATATACTCTCGGGGCAAACTACTATTTAAAAGGTCAGGCTATGAAGCTTATTTTCAACTATGTCTACTGTCAAAATGACAACAAAGTCGACTCTCACAGGCTGATGATGGGAACCCAGTTTTTGTTATAGTTTTACCAGTTTGGATGGTAATATATAGTGATTTCTTCTTTTTCTTTGAGCTTAGCGTGTCCGCCTTTTATGAAATTTGTTAACGAGCCTGTTGGTGGAAGCGGTGTGAGCGCCCATTTTAAAGGAAACACCCAGAGACTTCTGTCCTGTCCGTATTTTTCGTAAGTATCACTGAATTTTGCACTGTCCAGATTTTCAAACTGAAAATCTCCGAATATAATACTTGCCGGTATGCCATTCATCCCGCTTTTTATAATGGTTTCGACTCTGGAGTGCACAAGGTCATTTTTCTTAATGATTTTTTTTCCGTTTTGATACACATTGTTTTTTACTCTAAATATGACAGTCTGGCCTTCAACAACATCTTTTTCGGAATCAATATCTGCAATGACAGACAATTGCACGGGTATGCGCTTTGTGTCTTCGTAGTTGTAATGGTATTGTTTGTAGGGAGATTCTACAATTTTATTTTTAAGTACTGATTCAACTATTTCATCTTGCAGTGTATCTGCTGCGTTACAAACCGGTGAAAGTGTAATCAGTATAGATAAAACAGCTGTTGTTATTGCAATTTTACTATTCATATTTTAACTCTTCCTTTGAACCTGTTTTAATTTTTTCAAGCAGCATTCTTCTGTTGTTTTGTGAGTTTAAAAGAAAATTCTGGTAATGTTCGTTTTCAAAATACTTGTTGTTGACAAGAAAATACGGGTATTTTGTATAAATGTATTCATAAATTATTGCCAATCTTTTAGAGGCAAGATTTTTGTTGGAAATTTTGTCAAATCTTTTTTGAGGGCAGCTTTTTTGTATAAAAGTTATAAGCCCGATGGGGTCATATCCTGCATTTACCATATAATCAACGGCTCTTTTGTCTGCAACAATTTCAAATTTTTTCGGGGCTGCTTTTATCTGCAGTGCGCTCAAATAACCGTTAAAATACCCGTCATAAGATTTTAATGCGGCTAAAATTCCTCTTGCCAAAAAGCCAGCAAGCTCATCATCGTTTTGAACAAATTTGTATGCGCTGCCATAAACAACGACCTGTCTGCTTGTAACAGAAGGATCTATTTTTAAGAACGATTCTTTTGCATTCTCGTCGTAAACAAAGACTATTCTTTTATCTATCTTGTTTGCATTTAGCAGCTTTGAACCAATATCATTTATTTGTGATTGAATTGTCTGTTCTTTTTCAATTTTTTCTTCAATTGATTGCAAATCAGTTTCCGATGCATATAATATACCGGAATTTGAAATAAAAAATAAAGTAATTAATATAAATATTCTTTTTAACATAACACTTTCCTAAAATCCTTTTATTATTCCACCATAGAGCTTTGCGTAGAACATAACAGCTATATATCCTACCAAAAGTCCTATTACAACAATAGACACAGGTTGTACAAGACTCATTATGGTATTAATTTTATCCTGAACATTTTTTTCGTAAAAGGCTGAAACGTTTTCAAATGTTTTGCCCAGCCTGCCTGCTTTTTCTCCTGTTGCAATCATTGACATAACATAGTTGTCAAAAATCATAGATGTAAGAAATGCAGATGTTACATCTGTGCCGTTTTTTAATGCAATAGTTGTTTTTTGCATTCCCTGTTGTGCGCGTTTTGTTCTGAATATGTCTGAAGCTGTTTCTACAGCCTCTATTATCGGCATACCTGCCTCATACGATGCTGCCAGTACTGAAAAAAATCCTGAGTAATAAATACTGTTGACAAGACCGGACAAAAAAGTCTTTTCTGTAATAAAATCCATAACGCTTTTAAATAAGTTTTTGTTTTTTACAACATAAATTATTGAAAATAAAATAACCGCATAAACAATTATTATCTTTGTAACAGCACTTATCAACAGTCCCATTATCTGCGAAGGGCACATTCCTGTCATCATGTTTTCAAAAATCTTAAAGAAAAAGAAATCGCAAAACATCAAAACCCCTATTGCCATAAAGAACAATAGCACCGGATATGTTAAAGAGGCAATGAGTGAGCTTCTCAAATTGAGGGCACGCTCGATATCTTTGAGGATGTTTTTTAATGCATCTTCGAGCTTTCCGGCTTTATCTCCCGCGCAAAACAGCATTGCATATTGCACACCTATTACTTTTTTATAACGCATAATAAGATCTCTTATTGGTGTGCCTTTTTCTATTCCATTTCTTAATAAAAATGCTGTCATTACAAGAGATTTATTTTTTACGGAAGTTTCTATTGTTTTAAAAATCTCCGTATAAGAAAATCCTGCCGCATACAGGCTGTATATGGTAGTGAATAATTGTTTTTTGTCAGACAGGGTTAATTCTTTCACAATAAAATAATTATACATTTTTTCAAACAAAATTCATACTTTTTTTTCTGTAGTATTATAGAAATAGAAAAAAGAAAGGGAGTATCTTATGTTTCAAGTTTATACTCAAAAAAGAGGGGCTGATTTGACCAAAACTCTGATAAAAGATTTTAAAGATCTGGAAGAAGCTTTTGATTGCGCCCAAAAAGCCATTGAAGGCAAACCTGACTTAAAATACATAATTGAAGAAACTTCCGGCCACTTTAACAGCTACGGCGAGTTGCTCGTTGATGTTGTTGCCGAAAGTGATTAGCTTTAAAAGTAGTACATTTTTATAAGGAGAAATGTTGTGATGACAAAATGTTCGGATATTAAAACAAATTTTACGGGTGTGGATTTTTCAAAATACTCATCAAAAGTTTCTGAATTTGTGAATGAATTTGCTAAAAGAGCAAATCAAAAAGGACAGTTTTTAAACTGGGTTAACCTTCCTCAAGAGCAATTAAAAAGAGTTGATGAAATCTACAACCTTGCTGATAAATTAAAAGCACAAACAGGTGCTCAAAAACTGAGCGTTATGGGTATCGGCGGTTCAAAACACACTGTTGAACATATGCTGTCTATAAACGGCCTTAATGTAAAAGGCGACGCTGTTGAGTTTTATTCTGATGTTGACTCTGCAAGTCTTGAAAGATTCCTCTATAGACTTGGAAATGATGTTACAAAATCTAATTTTATGATTGCGTCAAAATCAGGCTCTACATTTGAAACAAAAGACGGCTTTTTAAGAGTACTTGCAATGCTCGAAGATGCATACAAAGCACAGGGTAAAACAGAAGACGAAGCTAAAAAAGCAGCGAACAAACACTTTATTGCCGTAACTGACGGTAATGCAGAAAAAAGCGAATTAAGAAGAACTTCAAACGAAAATAACTGGCTCGGTGATTTGTTTATTCACGATGATGTCGGCGGAAGATTTTCTGCTTTTGATGACCACGCATTGTTCACACTTGCATTTGCAGGTATGAAAAAAGAAGATATGAAAGCAATGCTCGAAGCTGCTCAAAACATGTCAGAGCTTTCTTTAACTGCTGATTTGGACTCAAATGACGCTTTAAAAGAAGGTATCTTCTGGGCAGATGCAAAACTCAACGGTATCTGTGCTTCTGTTCACCAGTATATGGGTGCTATTTTTGAAAACACTGTTTACTGGCACGCTCAAATGCAGAATGAATCTGTTAAAGATACATTAAAACAGGTTGCAAAAGTGCCTGACGCTATGCACCACAGTGCAGAAGCTCACTTTAACCCTGCAAACAAACTTGTTTTTGCATTGACAGTTCCTGTTGACAACGGTGTTTGCAAGGAAAATGCCGAAGCTTATATCGGTGCATTGTCAAAATCTTACGAGGTGACAGGTGCTACATTTGTTGAAAATATTGAAACAAAAGGTATGGGCCTGACTCCGTGTGCAGCAGGTGCAATGACTCAATTGAGAGCATTTGCTACTGTGTATCAGGAAATTGTTGAAAAAGTTATGACAAATACAGCATTTCCCGAAGTTTTAGACAGTGTATTGCAGCCGCACGTTGAATTCTACAAAAAGAATTTAAAAGGCGGAGTAGTTGTTCCTGGTAGAATTTCAAAATAACTAATTAGATAATTTAAAGAGCCGTTTGGATAAACAAACGGCTCTTTTTTGTTATATTTTTACAACCAGCATTTTTGTGTCTTTTTTTGCAAGAACAGAGTGTTTTTCTTCTGCATAGAATTTAAACATTTCTCCTTTTTTTACAACATATGCTTCAACACTGTTGTCTTCAGGTGCGTGGAGTCCGCAGGTTCCTCCTGTACAGCCGCATTCTTCTTCCGGATAAAGTATAAAATCAATTTCTCCCTCAATTACGCAGATAAATGCATCTACAGGGGATGTATGCAAAGGAATTTCCTGTTCTTTTTTAAGAGCAAACAAAATAGCTTTTTGTTCTCCGTTTTCTGTGATGATTCTTTTGTTAACATGCTCATCATTAAAATCTATCATGTCTTCTATTTTTTTAGGTTCTTCGTGTTTCATTTTTTGTTTTCCTTATTTTGTTATCCGTTTTCAGTCTAAACTATTAAAAAATTTTTTTAATCCGACAAAATAACAACAAAAATTACACTTTCAGCCTAAAAAACTATAAGCTTTATATTCCTTTACAAAGTAGCAAAAAAATAATTTTTTAAGCGTTATATTCTTAACAAAATTTTGTGTACAGAGTCAGAGTGAAATATGAAAATCAATTTATTAAACTTTACCAATCCTATAAAAAAAGTTACTTTTAATGGTCGAAGAGAAGACAGAAATACAACACAGCAGCTGAAACAAGACAATGATTACTCTTTAACGGAAAATAATCAAACAAAAATCACTGCTGCTATAGAAAACCTTAGCAAAGAAAAAGGAGAATCAAACGTCAGATTTCTTCTGGATGTTGCTCAAAACCTGACCTACTCAACATCTATAGATACAGGCCTAAAACCAAGACATGATTGGAAAAAACAGCTCATAGATGCTGCCCAAAAATCCTTGAGCGTGTCTGACCCTGTCACACAAAAAAAATACGAACCTGAGATTAAAAAACTTTTAAATACGAAAAAACCATTGTCTCAAGACGAAAAAGATATTCTTAAATCAAAAGATTATATTTTGAAAAATATCGATAAATCTCAGCTTAAAGATAATGCCAGCACAAATATAAAAAATATTGAACGAAACCTTAACTATTTTATAGTTTCATCAGAAATACCTATCAAACAAAAAAAATATATACTCAACCGTTTTGAATATCTTTTGAGCCCGGAATATAAAATTAATGAACAGCTTAAAGACAAAAAAACTGTTGTGCTTGCTGAAATGTTAAACGATATTGTAGTAAATACCGATAATTCCGAAATACCTAATACTAAAGCAATAAACCAGAAACACCACGGTATGTGCGCTGCAATTTCTATTGCCAGAAAATTAATGTCTTATGAATACAAACCGGGTTATGTAGATACAATACTTTCGGAATTGGATAATACAGACAACATAATGGTCTATGATCTGGAGCATCTAGGGCAAGGTAAAAAAATTCCTGTTCCCAAAATAACAATAGATTATAATGCTGCACAAAATAAAGGATACAGAATAGTCGATGCCGCTACAATGCAGTGGATGAATATTGCTGATATGTCAGGTCTGGACAATAAACCTGTGGGGACTTATACAGCATTTGACCAGGAACATTTTGCTTCGTTTGAAGACACTCACTATCCGCTCAGGCTGGAACAAGCTGATTTACAGGCCAAACACACTTATTATCAGGCACTTGTAAAAGCCAAAGATAATATTGACAGGGCGAAGCTTGCAAAATTGAAAAAGCAGATGAACTATTCCGATGCTCAAAATCGCCTTGATTCCGATATTAAAACAGCACAGGATATAACAGCGAGTTTGAAGACAAAACTTGAACAAGTTTTGTCTTCTTTATCTGATAAAGAGCTTCATAGCATCATATCTAACTTATATTCACTACAGGTAAAAACATCAGCCAAAATTCCGCAGATAAAAGACGGACTTCAAAATTACAGATTTATTCCAAATGAAGAAGAATCAATAAAAGAACGTAAAATCAAAGCTTATCTTACCGATAACTTCAATAATAAAATTAATACAAAAGCGCTTGATTCAAATATCACAGATATTAAAGATTTGATATTGATGCATAATTCACTATCAATGCAAATTAGTCCGGAAAGTATCCTGCCTGATAAAATTAGATTTGACAGAAGGCTGTTTGATGCTGCAGCAGCTTACCGTACAAGCAAAATATTTGCTCTGCATGATAAAGATACCAGAGCTGATTATATGATTCATTACAATATTGTGGATACCGAAAAATTTCTTGTGGACAACATAGAAAAATCTATTCAACACATTGCTAAAACGGGTGATAAAAGATACATCAATCATTTTGCAAAAACATACGGAGTTGCAACTGAGAAAGATACAATTGTTGAAGTGCTCCAAGATGTAAAACAAACTGTTGAAGAAGCATTGACAGAAGAACTGGATGGTTTCTATCAAAGACTCGGTCTTGATAACAGAATATACGCACTTGCCGGTGAAATAAAAACCATAAAAAATGCAGTGCAAGAAGGTGATAAAGACGAACTAAAATCAATTGCTCTTACAATGGGCATGAAACCTGACAAAAATAAGGTAATAGCAAAACTAAGCGAATATGAAAATATTCTTGAAAATAACTGTAATGAAAAACAATATACAGAAATTTTTAATAAAGTAGGCCTGAAAAACAGACTGGAAGCTTTTGCTGATTCATTCAATATAATGGCAGACGCAATGGATGCCCCCCAGGATGCTTTCAACAGCGCTATAATAAAAGAGTTTAATCTTTGCAACGGGCTGGACGAAAATGCAGATATCATTGATTCTAAAAAAGCTCTTTTTCAATTGTCCGAAGATTTTAACAAGTTTTCGTTCTTTATAACAATGCTTAGAAACCAGATGGAAATAACAGATGATAACGGAAATATCATAAACAGCGCAGACGTAGGTGAGTTGATATTAAAAAACCTGGAAAACGAAAACATAATTATTCCCGCAAAAGAGCTTACTGCTTTGCAAAAAAGATATGATGCAATTGATAAAATCCGATCTTCTGACGAGTTTTCATCCAGATCCGGCAAGATATCAGACCCTTCATTGTATAAATACACGCCTTCTGAAAAGATAACACTGCAAAAAATTAACAAATCAATTAATGAAATGGCCGCTTCTACCAATAAGGAATTAAATTTTGTTTTCAGTAAAATTAAAAAGCCTATGGAAGAACAGGCCAGACAAATAGGTGTAAACACAGGCCGTTATTGGGTGCAGCGCGGAGGCTCTTCCGGTCTTCACTCAATGCAGCAGTCAAGAATATTACAGCAGCTGACAGACAAACCTTATTATGAAGAAAATGACCTTGAAAAAGCTGTAAATATAATTAAGAACACCCCTCATTCCGGCGTTTCATGCACCAGTGTGTTCCATGACAAACCCGGCTGGCACGCTCAATATATTGCCGAAATTTCAAACAAAAACGGCAAGGATATACTCTTCCATGATAACAGCTGGGGACCTTCGGAAAAAGAAAATATATGGATTGATACAGAAGGCCTGACAAGAACCGATTATAAAGATTCAAGAGGCGGTGAGCTGGGATACATAACAGATTCGAAATGGAGAAACGGTAACTACACAAACAATCTGTTCTACAAAACAGGACACAACAAACCTGAAAGAATTAATTCACGTATAATCAAAAAACTATCGGATATAGATGCCAAAGAAGATTACAAATTCGGCCTTATGTCAGATATTATACTGAATGGAGTTTCACAAAAAGCTGCTGAAATAGCTGCTGGAGTTAAAGATACTATATTTTTGCCGGATTATTATTATATAAATGATATGGAAAAAGCAGCGTCAACTCTTTCTTTAAGCAAAATAAAATCTGTTAAAGCAATGCAAGAAGCCTATATGAAAAAATATATGGCAGAAAAAGACCAGCTTGACGCAAGACTTGAAAAAACTCCTTTTAATAAAGGCATTAGCTCACAACAAGAATTTGATGCATTGCCTGATAACGATCCTGTAAAAGTAACATTCGAAAAAGCTGCAATCAAACTTTCTACCAGTTATTTGTCCTACTGGCAGCAAATGGGTAAAATCAACAGTTTCGAAGAGCTACAAAAAATAAGACAACAACAAAAGGCAGACGCCCGTGCAAACTTCAACTATGCTTTTGCAAAAGACCCGCAGATACTTTTAGCATATGCCTTAAACAGAAATAAAAATCACGTTATTGAAATTCTTAATAAGACATTAAAAAATAATAATATAAAAATTTCCGAAGACCTAAAGGTTAAGATAATAGAAAATACCGCAGTTTACACAAAAGACAGACTTGCCGATTTTGACGGAAGTCTTAAAAACACTGTTAACTTCTTTGTGAACAACATAATCAGGCAGTTTAATGCAAATTTACCTAAAAATGTAAACTCTTTAAAAGCAGCAATGCAGCTGAAACAATATCTTGAAAAAGATATCAATGAAGCCTTGTATTTCAATAAAAAAGATCTTTTAAAGGATACTCCTTTAAACAATGCAATCAGAAAGTATATAGATAAAAAATTTAATCCTGCAACTGATGAAGAATTTGTTCAAATTTATAGAAAACTCCAGGATATGACAACGGCAGAATTCAATGCAGCGACAGCCGATGCTCAAAATTCCGATATGGCGTATAAAGATTTAAATGCCTATGATGTTTTAAAGCTTTATACCGCTTCTAACCAGAAAGTAACAGGCACTGTTTCAAATATTATTTATCAAAAGAACTTCTTAAACCTTCTTGATATGTCTGAATACGAAGATGCTTTCCAGTATAAAAAGCTCGAGAAAAAGCCAAGAGGCTTGCACTATAAAGGCACAAGAACATTTGATGATTTGTATTTTTCTTTTGACAGCTCTTTAGATGCCCTTGATGCCCAAAAACTGTTTAACAAATACAAAGATAAAAACTATAGGGAATACGGCGTGTTTCCTGCTTATCCTAAAATTAACAGCATAAACGATAAAATTATAGACAAAAAAATTGATGTTTTGGAAACTTCAATAAATCAGGTATCAAAATTTGTTCAGGATTTGAAAATAAACCTCTATGTTTATGAGGCAACACACAGAATAGAAGACTTCTTAAACACTCTTGATGATAATAAAAAACTGAACAAAAAAGAGTTTGCGGTATTGAATACAATGCTTGGCGAATTTATTACTATAATGCATAATGATATCAATATTTCTCAGTCTGTTGAAGCAGCAGAGTCTATGATAGAGCTCCCGCCTTCTTCTTTTGCAAAGGAATATAAAAATTTATTCCAACAATGGAAAAAAGAAGTCGATGCTGTTGAAAACATTAACCCTAAAGATATGCTGTTAAGCAATATCGAAACTAACATTAAGGGTCTGAAAGAAGGATTTAAAGTCTCAATTAACTCAGATATACCTGTCAGATATAGAAATATTTTGTTCACTGATTTGAATAACTGGTTGAATGAAAAGCTCAAATCAGACATTCCTTATTATGACAGGCTGCTAGAAAGAAGAGAGCTTGAAAATAAACTCTCATCATATGGCAATGACAATTGTGATGAAAATATCAAAACAGACTTTTTAAACAATTTGCATATTTATATAAATGCAATAAAAAGAGAGCTTGCAGGTCTTTCTAAGGTACAAAACCCTGATAAAAAGACTTTAGAGCGGCATCAAAAAATAAAAACAGCTTTTGAAAAACAAAAAGAACAGCTGGAACAAATTATCAATGATTATTCTCAAAAATATATCGACCCTCTATACTCACAGGCTTTTGAAACTACGTTGAAAGAGTATATTTCGCATAACTTTAAACAGTCTAAAAAAGCACCCTATAATGACGAAAAAGAAGATATGCTTTTTGAAAGATTCAGAAGTGATTATCTAAAATACCATGTTCTAAACAATCCAAAAGACATCCTTGATAGGTTTGTAGCTCTTTGTGCAAAAGATGGCGAAATTGCCTGTGCAAAAGATGAAGATCAGAAACGAAGACTGAACTTTGAGAAACAGGTTTGTAAAGATTACCTAGATACTGCTTTGTGCCTTGCTTCTCGTGCGGAAATACAGGATTTGCTTATGAGAGCAGCCGAGCTTGGCAACACGGCTATGGTGTTTTCAAAATTCAAAAACTATGACACAGGTCTTGTTGATACGGACAAAGGCACAATTTTGACAATGGCAGATGATGAATCAATCGATTTTATGGTAAGAAACCTTGTGCTATCAAATGATTATTCCACTGCTGTTCTTTTTATAGAAAAACTGGGACTTAGCGAAAAATTCTTGAATTTTGAAAATAAAAAACTCAGCATTAAAGATGCAAAAAAATTGATAGATAAAATGGCAGATATTCTGGTTACAACAAACTTGCAAAATAAAATTATCACGGAAGAAACAGCAAAACTTGATGAGTCTTTTGAAAACAGTGATGATTATGTACAACGCATAGACAATGTTAAAAAAGCAATTATCAAAAGAGCTAAAGGCCTGGGAAGAAGAAATAACCTTTCCTGTGTACTGGAAAAGCTTGACGGTGCAAAAGATATGATTGCGCTCAATCCTGACATTGCAAAAAGTGTATTTATAAACGAGATGCTTTCAGATGCGCTCGACAATATCGGCAGAATGGCAAATGAAGATATTGCTAAAATACAAACTTCGCTTGATGAATACACAACTTTGTATAATTTGATTCAAAAAATTGATACAACGACTAATGCAAAATCAACACAGCTTAAAGAAGAACTTATAGCCAAATTTGATGAAATAATGAAATATAACAACCAAAAACTTACCGGCGCTGCTCAAGGTTCTGATGATATAGAAATTTCCTACGAAGATTAGTTATAAATATTAAAAGTGAAGAAATATGTTAGATTTTTACAAAATAAATATTTATAATAAAATTGAGAAAAAGGACTGAATGCGTATGAAAAAGATTATATCAGCCCAGGAAGCAATAAGTTTTATAAAAGAAGGCTCAACCGTAATGGTCGGCGGTTTTTTGGAGTGCGGAGCCCCGGATATTTTGGTTGATGAACTTGTTAATCAAAATATCGGCAATCTCACAATGATATCTAACGATACAACCTATCCTCACGCTGATAAGGGAAAGCTTATTGTAAATAAACAGATAAAAAAACTAATTACCTCACACATTGGTACTAATCCTGAGACAGGCAAGCAAATGCATTCCGGAGAGTTGGATGTTGAGCTGGTGCCTATGGGTACGTTGATTGAAAAAATCAGAGCCAAAGGAACAGGGCTTGGCGGTGTTTTGACCCCGACAGGCGTTGGCACGGTGCTTGAAGAAAATAAAAAAACAATGGAAATCGATGGAAAAACATTTATCTTCGAAAAACCGCTGGGTGCTGATTTTGCATTGATTTACGGTACAAAAGTGGATAAATTCGGCAATGTTTCTTACTACGGCACAACCAGAAACCTTAACACAATCATGGCAACTGCTGCCGATACAGTGATTGTTCAAGCCGATGAACTCGTTGACTGTTTAGACCCCAATGAAGTTGTTATACCGGGGCTTTTTGTGGATTATATTGTTGTAAAGGAAGACAATTAAATGGAATTGACTGCACAAAAAACAATTGAAAAAGAATTAAACTCAAAAGTCGTTACAGACCCTATTTCAGCAGCGCACAAAGAGCTGTCAAAAGAAAAAATCAGAGAAATTATTGCAAAAAGAGCTGCAAAAGAGTTTAAAGAAGGCGATGTAGTCACTCTTGGTATCGGCCTTCCCACTGCTGTTGCAAATTATGTTCCTGAAAATATGCATGTTATTTTCCAATCAGAAAACGGACTTTTAGGTGTTGGAAAAGATCAACAAAAAGATAATCTTGATAAAAGAATCATCAACGCAGGCGGCGGCTTTGTAGAAGCTAAATACGGTGCTTGTTTTTATGACTCGCAAATGGCTTTTACAATGATGAGAGGCGGCCATATAGATGCTACTGTATTAGGGGCTCTGCAGGTTGACGAAGAAGGCAGCCTCGCAAGCTGGGTTATTCCCGGTAAAATGGTTCCTGGCATGGGCGGGTCTATGGACCTTGTTGTAGGAGCAAAAAAAGTTATTATTGCAATGGAACATACATCAAAAGGCCAGATAAAAATTGTGGATAAATGTACTCTTCCTCTTACTGCATACAAAGAGGTTGATATGATTATAACAGAGCGTTGTGTTTTTAAAGTTAGTGATTGCGGACTTGTTCTGACCGAAATTAACCCTTTGTTTACCATTGAAGATATAAGAGCTTGCACAACCGCTCATTTTTCAGTAAGTGACCATCTGAAATTTATGGATGTTTAAGATTAATTGATAAATATATCATATCTACAAGTTGTTTCCCGTTTTCGTAGATAGGGTGGTCGTAATTTTGTATAAAAAAGTTTTTTAATGTGTGTGAATACATGAAACCCTGCTTTTTATAAAAGCGTAGTGTTTGTTCATTCTCACCTGTTCCGACCAATATTTTGTCGGCCTCACTTTTGTATAGGCTCAAAATATGCAGTAAAAGCTTTGTTCCATAACCTTTGTGATGGTATTTAGGGTATACTGCAATATTTTTTATTTCAACAACCTTTTCACTTTTATCGGGCATATGCTCAACAGCACAAATAGCCTTCAATTCAGGATCATAAAGTCCAAAAATACGGCTTTTATCAAGATATTTTAATATCATACTTTCCTGCTCATCACCAATTAACAGCAAATCTAAGTATTTCTTTTTATCACATAAAATTTCTTTAATTATCATAAATTCACTTTATCATGTCTTTTTATTTCTGTATAATAAAATAACTATTTAAGAGAGTATCGGAGTTAAGTATGTATTTTTATGCAGACCTGCACATTCATTCAAAGTATTCCAGGGCAACAAGCAAAAGCTGTAACCTCGAAGAGCTGGCAATTTGGGCGCAAAAAAAGGGCTTGAGTGTTATATCAACGGGTGACTTTACACATCCGGCATGGTTTGCCGAAATTCAGGAAAAACTTGTGCCTGATAATAACGGTGCGTACAGACTCAAACCTGAAATTGAAAAACAAATAGGCCTAAAAACGCCAATAAGGTTTATTTTGTCTGTTGAAATTTCTACAATTTATAAAAAAGGCGATAAAACAAGAAAAGTGCACCATGTGGTTTTTGCTCCGGATATGGAAATTGCACAAAATTTCAGACAAAAACTGGGTGCTATAGGCAATATAAAATCAGACGGACGCCCGATTTTGGGGCTGGACTCTCGAGACCTTCTTGAAATTACTCTGGAGTCAGGCGATGGTACATATATTATCCCGGCACACATATGGACACCGTGGTTTTCCGTTCTTGGTTCAAAATCGGGGTTTGACTCTATAGAAGAGTGTTACGCTGACCTTTCAGATCACATTTTTGCAGTAGAAACAGGACTGTCTTCTGACCCTGAGATGAACTGGCGGGTGTCAAAGCTTGATAAATTCAGACTTGTATCAAACTCTGATGCGCACTCTCCTTCAAAACTTGCAAGAGAAGCGACAATCTTTGATACAGAGCCTGATTATTTCAGCATAATGAATGCACTTAAAACAGGCAGCGGTTATGTGGGAACAGTTGAATTTTTCCCGGAAGAAGGCAAATACCACGAAGACGGACATCGAAAATGTAATATTTGTTTTTCTCCGCAAGAAACAATAAAACACAACGGTATTTGTCCTGTGTGCGGAAAACCTCTTACAATAGGTGTTTTAAATAGAGTCAATGAGCTTGCCGATCGTCCCTTTGACAGCACATTCAAACCTGCTACAGCCGGCAAAGTCGTGAGTCTTGTTCCTCTTCCTGAAATGTTATCAGAGATTATGCAGGTAGGTGTACAGAGCAAGTCTGTATGTGCCGAATATGAAAGGCTTATTCTCAAATTCGGATCAGAACTGTCTATCTTGACACAGGTCCCTGTGGAAGAAATTTCTAAAGATTCTCCTATGCTGGCAGAAGGTATCTCAAGACTGCGTGTAAACAAAGTTATCAGACATCCCGGGTATGATGGAGAATACGGTGTTATCAGGCTTTTTGAAGAAGATGAAATCTTAAAAAAAAACTCTGTAAATTTAAAACTGGATATAAAAATACCGGAAACACAAAAAACTCAACCGGCAAAAGAAAATAAATATTCAGTAAATACACAGGAATTCGTTTTTGAGAAAACACACAGCACTTCCAGCTCAAAAGAATCGAAACCTAAAAAAGCTTCTCTTGATGAATTCCAGCAGGCGGCTGTAGAAAATCCTTGTAACCAGCTATTGATAATAGCTGGACCAGGCTCCGGCAAGACGACTGTTCTTACAAGAAGAATCTCTTATTTAATAAAAGACAAAAATATTTCTGCTAAAAATTGTCTGGCTATAACCTTTACCAGACGTGCATCTTTGGAAATGAGAGAAAGACTGCAAAAATTATTGAACGCTCAGTCTGATGAAATTAATATCCATACATTTCACTCAATGTGTCTGGAAATATTAAAAGAAAATTATGAAAAAGCAGGTCTTAGTCAGGATTTTGGTGTGATTACACCACAGGAAAAATCTTTATATAAACAGGATGAAATCCCTGATAATTTGATAGAATTTGATGATTTGATTAACCTAACAGTTAAACTTTTTGAGGATTATCCGGAGATTAATCAGGTTTATAAAGAACGTTTTAAGTATATTTTTGTTGACGAATATCAAGATATTGATGAAAAACAATACAAACTCATAAAACTTCTGGCAGATAAGGATGCTAATTTATGTGCAATTGGAGACCCGAATCAGGCAATATACGGCTTTAGGGGCGGTGATTCAAAATTTTTCAACAATTTTTCTCAAGACTATCCAAATGTAAATATTATTAATCTAAAAAATAACTACCGCTGTGCAAAAAGCATTGTAGAAGCCTCTAACCAGTTAATAAAGTCTGACAACATTATTGCACGCAATCTTTCATCCAAAGAAAGAATTACTATACATACGGCACCTACGGATAAGGCAGAAGCCGAGTTTATGGTGAGTACTATAGAAAATCTTATTGGCGGAAACAGCTTTTTCTCAATGGATTCTCAAAGAGCAGACGGTCAAATGGCGGATTTTTCATTCGGAGATTTTGCTATTTTATACAGAACTTCTGCGCAGCTAAAACCTATTGTTGAGGCTCTTGAACGTTCAGGAATGCCTTTTGTTAAACTTTCTGATGATATGCTGTGTGACAACAAAAGTGTGCGTAAACTCTTAAAACAACTAAATGACACAGAACCTGTAATCGTGCAGCTTGAAAGATTGTGCCCCGATTTCAAAGAAGAGATTGAAGATTACACAATAAAATACCTGAAAGAACACGCTATGGCATTTCCTGAAAGAAAAACGTTTATTCACGAAATTTCATTGCTAAAACAATCTGACACCCTTGACCAGCGTGCTGACAGAATTGCTTTAATGACACTCCATTCATCAAAGGGGCTTGAGTTTCCGTGTGTTTTTGTTACCGGGCTAGAAGACGGGATTGTGCCTTTGTACAGAGCTCAATCAGTGCAAGAAAGAGAAGAAGAAAGACGTCTTTTGTATGTTGGTATGACTAGGGCAAAACAAAGACTGTTCTTAACAAGAGCGTTAAAAAGAAACTGGCTTGGCTCACTCAAAAATCTGGAAATTTCTCCGTTTTTGGAACGAATTGAAAAAGAGCTTATCGAATTTAGCCGGTTTGAAAAAGCACAAAAACAAAACGGCCCTAATGTGGCTGATGACGCAAGCCAGCTTTCATTGTTCAATTAAGCTGATTGAGCAAGCACACGGGGTTTTAGCTCCGGTTGCTTTTGCTTTTTCTCATTAATATTTTTATAAGCATAAACGCTTCCTGCTGCAAGTAAACCTGTAAGCCCCAACAAAGCAGCAGTCTTTTTGCCGCCGGCTTTTTCCGGGGGTATTGGAGAAGGTTTTTCAATAATTTCTATTATGTCTTGCGTTGCTTTATTTATTGTTTCTTTTGCTTTAGCTTTTACGTTTTCAAATATGATTTTTATTAAGTTTTCGTCATCAGCTAACTCTCTGCCTTTAAAAACTTCATGTTCAAAGTTTAAAGCAGAGATTCTCTCTTTTAAAGATGCGAAATATTTCTTTTCTGTACCTTGTGCATTTTGTTCTAAGGTGTTAATCATATTAAGATAATCTTGGAAATAGCTGAACGTTTTATGCTGTTGATCTCCGTGGCACAGAACCAGCCACTTGAGCTGCATTTTTCCAAGCTCTGCTTTCATAACATTTTCAGACGGATTTGCAAAAACTTCTTTAAAGATTTTTTCCTGTTCAACCGCATTTTTTCTCATATCGAGTTGGGCTTTGTCTGTTTTAGACAGTTTTAATGATTCCAAAAACTCTATCATTTTGCCGTGGTATTGTTCTGATTTTATTTTGAGGTAATTTGAAAAGAAATCTTTCGGTTTTTCATCATGTCCGGTTTTTAGGTAGTCATAAATTGTTCTGTATTCAAAAACAGTTGCATTTGAATCCATTTTCAAAAACTTGTTATCAGAACGCATAAGAAAATCAGGCTGGTAATCTGAATAGAATGTTGCCATAAAGCGTCCTTCTTTGGTCGAATTTACTAGATTTGCAATTGTTCCGTTCTGGTATTGTTCAGCGGGTCTTATGTCGGAATTTATATAATGACCACTGTTCTCTAATATTGAAAAAGAACCAAAATCAATAAATTTAGTTTTGTCTTTGCCTGTCAATATTATATTTCCGCCTTGCAAATCGTTATTAACTATACCGTTTGTATCAAGAGTAAATGCTTTGTTTAAAATGTCTGTTACATGTCCTTTTGTCAGCTGTGTTTTGTAGGGGTGGCCTCCGGTTAGGACTTCTTCGACAAGATAATTTTTGCCGTTTTTATTTATTATTTCATAAGGGGTGACTGCAATATCAGGTGAGATTTCATTGATTTTTTTTAATGCAAAAAACTCTTTTACATTGCCATATCCGTTAAAGTCTGCGTTTTGATATTCTGGATGAAGAGGCTTGGGGGCTTTGATGCCAATTTCGTCATTTATTTTGTAAAACTCACATTGCCAGCCTCTTGCAAGATGTTTTGCTTTTGATTGTTCAATCTGTTCAATAAACTGTTGAGCTGCTGCTCTATCGTAGCCTTTAAAAGAAATATTTGAATGTTTTTGTTTTACAAAAGTATCGTTTGATTGATGTTGAAAAGTAACATAAGCGTAGTTGTTAGCCGGTCTTGTATTTTTTACGGTATTAGTATAATGATTCCTTAGCGTTGTACCATGGATTGCAGAAATAGCCATGCTCATATACCCCATCTTTCAATTAATTGTAAGTATTATAAATGATTTTTTTTGCTATTACAAATGTAAAATTTTGTAAAATGCAAATTAAATGTTTTGATTAACTTAAGGTATTTATGTGCTAAAGTTGATAATATATCCTAAAGGGATTTTGTGTTATGTACATAGGAGCTATTCAACAGTATAATTCATCACCTTCGTTTAAATCCGGAAGAACTACTCTATATACGGATTTTGACGGTACGTTTATGCCGTTTTCGCACGAAGATGTTTGCAATAATGATTGTTTTAACAAACAAAACGACTTTTATCGCATGCACGGCGGTATAGATTATTTCTTTTCAAGATTCAAAGATAAGGTAAAACTCATTATCACAACAGGACGCAGCAAAAATGAATATGATTATTTTGTAAAAAATTTGGAGCAAAAAAATCTTTATATTCATAAGCCTCAGGCTCTTATTACAAGAGACGGCTCAAGCCGCTACAACTGCACGAATAACGAAATTAAAGAAGATACCGTACGTAACAATCCCATTAAAGAAAGCATCAACCTGAAAGATATTAATTTTTTGAGTAATAATATCAAAAAGATTGTAAAAAGAATTTATCCTTCGGCTTACATTGTAGAACCCGGTGTTAATAAAAACCGTCACGAATACGGTCACAAATCTCTGGAATATGTCTTGGATAAATCAGATTTTGATGATAAAAACAGTTACATATCCATTTCAGAACCCGAACCTCTTGTTATAGAAATGGCGGTTTCAAAAAAATATGACGTAAACAGCATTGCCAAAAGCATAAAAGACTTTGTTGATGCCAATAATATAAAAGTATCAGTAAATGCATTTGAAGATGACCCGTTTAATTTTCTTCCGATTTATACAACCAACGGAAAACAATATAAAAAAGCTGATACAATTATAATAAAGCCTCTTATCGAAGGTTCTGAGATTACAAAGCTTTATGACGTAAAAAATGAAATCCGTAAAAATATTGAAAACAACACCAATGACTTTGTGGTAGCAGCAGGTGACGGTTTTAATGACGAACCTATGCTCAATCCTTTAAATTATCTTGATTTGTATGGAGTAAAAATTGACAAAAACAAAAGTATACAAGAAATTTTGTCAGACAATGACACTTTAGAAGCATTAAAAAAACTGCCCTTCTGTGCTATAGTCTGTTCCAATGAAAAAGCTTTGGATAATATAAGAAAAATAGGACAAATTTTAGATTCAAAAGGCATATACAAAGTAAAATCCACAGATAATCCAAGAGAGTTTCTTTTAAAAAACCTGAAACAAGCAATAAATGATTACGGCGAAACCAATGATGAATTTATGTTTTCATTGGGTCCGGATTTATACTGCAGCTTATTTGACAACTAACACATAAGGAGAAGAGATGAAAGTACATCAAATTATTTCAAACGTGTTTGCTAAAAACAAAAAGGACAAACAAAAAACACAGCAACCAAATCTGGTAAGTTTTGGCGTACAGGAGTTTAACCAAAAAGAAGTTATGTCTAAAAAAGCTTCGCAAGCTCTTTTGAGCAATTCTATTGCGTCAATATCTTTTAAGGGAAGAGAGGTCATAGACAGAAGAATAAATGTTGGTACTTCCGGGATATATATCAGCTCTTCGTGGATTTCATCAAACCCTGATGAGTCTTTGCACAGAACATATAAATCAATATGGAAAGACTCATATAATGACGCGCATCTGGATATTTATTATGCTGATGAGGGCGAATTTATTACAGATGAGATGAAGGGAAAATATCACTATATTGTCACAAAAAATGAACCGTTCTTGAATCTTGAACATTTAAAAGGCAATTACAGAAACGGTTACCAAAACTTTGCAAATGAGGCTGTAAGAGAAGTTGAATACTTCGAAAAACTGGAAAAAAATGCTAAAAAGAGTCTTGGCGTCAGCAAATATTTTGTAGATGAAAACAGAAGAAATTTTGAAATAGCAAAAGAAGAAAAAGAACGTATTGAAAAAGCCAAAAAATATCACGTGTGGGAAGAAGGCAAGTTTGATAAACAATCTGAAGAAGCAGACTATTATTACGATTTAAACAGAAGAAGACTTGAAGAATCCGAAAGCAAAAAAGCTGCCTATGAAGCACAAATACAACGTGCAAAAGAAAGGCTGCCAAAAGCAGCGGCTAAATACAAGCTGTTGAAAGAGCTGGATGATAAATCCGGTGAAAAAGAAATCTATTTAAGAAAAAACAGGGATAATAATCAAGAAATTTTAAGAACAAATTATCAGCTAAAAGTTACAAAATCAAGGATAGAAAGTTATAATGCCGAAAAAGATATTATTAATGCACAGATTACTCATGCAAAAATAAATATCAAAAATTTGGAAGAAACAGAACAGCATAAATACGATAACCTGTATGAAATCAATAAATTTAGAGACTCTATTGAAGAGAACAAGAAAAAACTAAAAGAAAAAGATAATACAATTGCATATCTTCAGACAGAAAAGATAAAACTTGAAACGTATATGCAAAAGCTGAAAAAGAATCAGGCAGAGATTAATAAGGACTTTGAAAGAATTAATCCCCAGCTTGATGCTATAATGGCAAAAATAGAAGCATTCTATAAAGAAAATTATCCCGACTACTTATGGTAAACGCAAAATATCTGAAATTAAACCCTAAAGACTGTTTGAATATGTCATTCAATCAGTCTTTAGACCTTTTAAAAAAGATTGTTGATAAAAAAGAAATTGAAAAGGCCTTTGATATATCTAAAAATTATCCGGGATTTCTTGAAGGACAAAAAGATACAACTTGGTCTCATAACGCTAAAATAATGGGCATAAACCCGAGAATTACAAAAACTTTTTGGGGAATTGTAAAATATGCAATGACTTTTCCTGAAGAATGTGTCCATATTATGCCTTTGTGGACTCCGGGTATTGACGGCGGTTTTTATGCTCCGCTCAATTTCAGGCTAAATAAAGAGTTTATGGACAATGAGTTGTCTGCTTACGGATATGACACGCCTGAAAAACAGCTGAAACTTGTGACTAATGTGCTTCATGCAATGGGGAAAGTAGTCTGTTTTGATGCTCTTTTGCATACAGAGCGCTGGAGTGAGCTTGTATTTTTGTACCCGCAATTTTTTGAATGGGTAAAACTCAATAAAACTAAATCAAGACAATATTCGGGTTATGAACTCGATTTCAACTCGATATACAAAGAGGTACAAATCTGTATAAAAACTTTTTTGCAGCTCAATGGCTGCGCTGACAACTCTTTTTTGACTGAAAAACAGATTACAGAGCTTTTTACAGACGGCAGTGATGTTTTGTATCTTGATAAAATTTTGTTTGGCAATGATGACAACCTCCGGCTTGAACGCAGAAAATCTCTTATCAATTTTGTGCGTTCAGCAGGCTTTGAAACTATTCCTGTGACAGAACATGCGCCAAGCCGGCCTGTTGTATTTGACAAGATAGTACAAGATTCTCAAGGCTCTCATTCAGAGTTTAAAGTAGAAAATATGTCCAGCGAGGCAAAAATATTCGGAGCGTTAACTCCGTTCAAACTCTACAGGATTGATAAAGACGGCTATCCTCTCTGTGATGAACCTCAAGAGCAGGTATGGAGCTTTATTTCCGATATTTATGCTGATTTTCAAAAAGAGTATAATTTTGATTTTATGCGTGCGGATATGGCTCATAACCAGCAATCACATTCGCATAAAAGAAATGAAAAGATTTTTTGCAACCAAAAGGAAATATGGCGTTTTATAAAATCCCGTATCAATGAGCAAAAGCCTTATTTTGCAGTACTTGCAGAAGCTTTTTTAAACATGGATTATTACATAGACGGTTATCAGGACTTGCAAAATAAAGACTTTGATATTGTGCTTGGGGATTTGAACTATCTTTTCTTAAACCATGAGTATATTTATCGCCTGAAAACAAGAAACGATAACTATTACAATTACAACTTCAAGATTTGCTCAACATCTTTTACAAATGATTCAGACAGACAGGAAAATACAATCTTTTATTCTTCTGTTATGTCTTGTGCAATCAGATATTTCACGGGTTTGTTCTGCGATTCTCCTTCTTATTGCGCAATAGGATATGAGCTCAAGGATTTTTGCAAAAAAGAAAAGGAATATTTTAGCTCAATCTATACAAATTATCAGGAAAATGCATTTAAGTGGGGCGATAACGCTGAACTGTTTGCCAAAATATCTGAAATAAGGTCATTGTACGAAAAAATTACAAAAGAAATAAAAGATGCACGTGTTTTTTGGCTTAATAGCGAAAACGACAGGCATGCCTGCTGGATGTATGTTGATAGCAAAAGCCAAAAACCCTTGTACCTCTTTGTGATAAATCTTGATGCGGGTGAATTTGAGCAAGATATAACAATAAGAGATTTTCAAAACTGTGTACCAAGGGATAAAAAATATACTTTTTTGACTCTTTTGACGTTATCACAAAATAAGAAAAAAGCTCCAAAAACTGCGTTAAAAAACAATACTGTGGTGCTCAAAGGAGTGGAAACGGGAGAAATTCGTGCTTATAAAATTGACACAAAAAGTCAAATTTCATTTCTTAAAAATTTTAAAGCTAATAAATTGAAAAAACAAAAAAGACAAATTTTGCTCATCGCTCCGGAATGTGCACCTTACTCTAAAGCCGGCGGAATGAGTGATATAAACAGAGATTTTACAGAAGCTTTAAAGAAAAAATATCCTGATTTTGATTTGAGGATAATTATTCCAATTTATAACGCCCGAAACATTGTCAGCCTAAATGGTTTTGAAATTGAAGACCTTAATATAAAAGCAGATTATTCGTATGGATTAAACAAAAGTTATGCAAATTTGTACAAGGTAAAATCTCCTGACAACGAAGTGGAGACATATGCTGTGTATTCTCCTGCCTTTTCTTTAATGAAAGAACCATACGAAGGCTCTGAGTATAATTACGGTAAACAGTATATTGCCTACAGTAGTTGTGTACTTGCGCTTTTAAAAATTCTTGCAAAAAAAGAAAATTTTAAACCGGAAATACTTCACCTTACAGACTGGCCCGTTGGTTTTGTCACACATTTGCTAAAAGACAGCTGCCATAAAGACAAATTCTACAAAAACATGAAAATTGTTATGACAATTCATAATACAGGATATCAAGGCAAGTATGATACTTTCTATGCTTTTTTGAACCTTTTTGAAAAAGATTTTATAAAAGAAACGCTGTCAGCTTGCAATATCCAAATCTCAGAAAATACAATAAAAAATGCATTGCAGGATTATGATGATTTTCGCCTCAATAATAAAGATCTTTGTACGAAACTCAATGATTATCTTGAAGAAAGACTGGACTCCAATTACTTTGACATTGACTTTGTCACAAAAGAACGATTCAATACACTTTTGTATGCGATAAAAAATTCTGATGCCTGGCTTACGGATTCAGAGTCTTTTTATAAGGAGCTTATTACAAACGCAAGTTATGCCTCCACACTGCTTTTTGAAACCCTGTACAGAAACAGAAACAAAGGTGCGGGTGTTACGTGTGGAATATGCGAAAAACGGTATGACCCGAGTAATTGTGAACAGGTTAAATTCCCATACTCTTTATATGACGCAAATGAGTGTAAAAAGAAAAACAAAGCTTTTGTGCAAGATTTTTTTGCAAACGATAATCAAGGCAGCAATCCTGACAGGAAATTTTTGGTGTCTGATTCTGATGAAAAAAGAATATTCGGCAGCCTGAACAAAGACCCTGATTCCGTGATGATTTATAATACATCACGTTTTGATATAAGCCAGAAGGGGATCGATCTTTTTATAAAGGTGATAAAACCTATTTTGCTTGCAGACGAACATGTACAGTTTGTTATATGTATCAAAGGAATATCAAAAAACAGAAAATATGATTATATTAATGAACTACTTAAAAATTGTGAAAGTCATAAACTTTTTAAAGGAAGAGTAGTTGTTATCGATGACTTTGTGCCCGTTTATACCTATATGGCAGCGAGTGATATCCTTGTTATGCCCAGCTATTTTGAACCTTGCGGAATGGTGCAGATGCAGGCAATGAGATACGGATGTATTCCTGTTGTTTCAAATACCGGGGGGCTAAGAGATACTGTTTGTGAAAAAACAGGATTTAAGACAGATATTCCGTTATTGGATGCAAAATATCCACAGGAGTTTCTTTTGTCTGCTTTAAAACAGGCCCTGAAAGTGTATCGTGAACAGCCTGAAAACTGGAATAAAATGGTAAAAAACTGTATGCAAAATAACGTTGGCTGGGATAATTTCAAAATAGACGGCATATGTGACTTTTATAAAAAACTTTTATAAATGCACAAATCATAAAGATTTTTAATTGCGCAATTGATTAAATCAAACGTTTGTTTTATAATAGCTTTATGAAAAAGAAAAAATCAGAAAATTCTAAACAAAAAATCCTCAGTGCAGCAACAAAACTCTTTGCGCAGCACGGGTTTGACGGTGTGAGTGTCCGTGATATATGTGACAAAGCCAATGTAAATGTTTGCATGGTGTCTTATTATTTTGGCGGGAAAAAAGAGCTATATCTGGGCATAATTGACAATCTTATTGAATGTCAGTGCAACTATCTAAAAACGTTTGTTGATTTTACAAAACCTGTAAAAAGTATGTCAAAAAAAGAACAACTGGACTTACTGTTTTTGATGCTGGATAAATTTGTGGACTTTTTTTACAAGAATATTTCCTCTGATTTGATAGTAATCCTTTTAAAAGAACAGCAAAATAAATATTTTGTTATGAAATCACCGGCTATCAAGTATTTTAGGCAGCTTATTGCGGCTGTGTTTGACAAAGACGAATCTGACAGAGAAATAATACTAAAAACACTTTTTATTACCTCACAGGTTAATTCTCCCCGTATTTTGCCCGCATTTTCGCTTAGGTTGTTGGGGCAGGATGATTTTATTCAAGAAGATATTAAAATCATAAAGGATAATGTAATGTTCTATGTAAAAGCATTGATTAAGGAGGCAGGCATTGATTAAAAAGTTTTTGGTTACAATTGCTCTGCTCTTTTTTTCTCAATGTGCATTGGCTATTGATAAGGAAAGTCTAAACCCCGCTTTTTTTGAAAGATTCAATGATGATTATCTGGTTTCTTATATATACAAGGCTATGGAAAACAATCACAATCTCAAAAAAGCAGGGTATGTTGTAGAGCAATACAGGCAGCAGGCACGTTATTCTCTGGGCAAAGAGTTACCTTCATTGAGTGTCAGTGCAAATTATCTGGGTGTGCATGTGCCTCGCCTTGACAATTTTCAACTGAGCCAGAATGCTTTTATTTTACCTTTTGTTGCAAATTATGAACCTGACTTCCTGTTAAAAAATAGAGATAAAACAAGAAGTGCTAAGAAAGCTTATGAAGCAGCTTTGTACGATGAAAAGGCAGTTTATTTATCGTTGTTGGGTGATGTGGCTTCTGTTTATACAAATATATTGCAGTATGACAGCCTGATATCATTGCAGCAGGAAGCTGTTAAATCATATCGTGGCATTTATGATTCTGACTTGAAAAAATTTAAAAGAGGGGTCATTGACACTTCGCAGTTGAATCTATCGAAGCAGAATCTTGATAATGCTGTAATATCTTTGCAGCGATATTCAAAAGAAAGAGATACCCTTCTTATGCAGCTGGCTGTTTTATGCGGACTTCCTCCTGAATGTGCTCACACTTTAAAACGCGGACAACTTGAAGCGTTAAATTACAACTCTGCTGTGCCAACGGTTATATTATCTGATATTATATTTTCCCGCCCTGATGTGATGAGAGCAGAAAAGAATCTGGAAAAGGCAAAAATTGATGTAAGAATTGCACGTAAAGAATTCTTGCCCTCGTTTAATATAACGGGTGTATGGATTTTTAATACAATTGCGCCGGGTTCATTTTTCTCATGGGAATCTTCGCTGGCAGCATTGCTTGCAGGGGCTACGCAGGATATTTTTAAAGGCGGAATGAAAGTCGCCAACTTGAGGATTCAAAAAGCAAAATATGAGGAACTTTTTCAAGAATACAAACAAATTGACCTTGATGCTGTAAAGGAAGTTAATACTGCACTTTGTATATTAAAACATGATGTTGTAATTGAAAATAATACTAAAGAGGCAGAGGCTTCGCAGGCCAAAATATTTGAAAATTCACAAAAGAAATATAATCGCGGAGTGATATCGTCATCTGATTATTTGGTGCAATACCGCAATCTGGTTGCGTCAAAACAACAGAGCGCACAGGCAAAAACCGCAAAAATTGTAGATTATTTTACTCTTTACAAAGCTGTCGGAGGTAAGTTATGAAAAAAAGAGCCATTGTTGCAATATTGATTTTGCTGATTATTGCGGCAGCAGTATATTTGCTGACAAAAAAGAAGCCAAACCCCGATGAGCTAACTTTGTACGGTAACATTGAAATACGACAGGTTGACTTGAGTTTTCAGGTACCTGGACAGATTTCTTTGATGCTTAAAGAGGAAGGTGACAGTGTAAAAAAAGGCGAACTTGTAGCTTTGCTTGATGACAGGGATTATAAATCAAATTTGGAAAAAGCGGCTGCTGATGTCTTAAAAACTTCTGCTTTGAGTAAAGATGCATCTTCGAAATATGCCCGTCAGGCTCCACTGTGTGCAGATAGTACTGTGTCGAAACAGGAGTGTGACACGCTTTTAAATACAAAAAACAAAACAAAAGCAGACTATGACGCTGCTGTTGCGCAGAAAACTTTCGCCAAAAACCAGCTTGATTATACAAAAATATATGCACCTGATGACGGTACTATTACAGTCAGAGTGCAAGAACCTGGAGCAACCGTTAATAAAGGACAGGTTGTTTATACAATTGCAAAGACAAAACCTGTTTGGATAAGAGCTTATGTTAACGAGTCTGATCTGGGTAATATCAAATATGGTATGAAAGCAAGAGTACTTACCGATTCAAAAGACCCTAAAACCGGTCAAAACAGAGAATACGAAGGCAGAATCGGATACATCTCTCCTGTTGCGGAATTTACTCCAAAAACAGTTGAATCTACTGATTTGAGGACGGACCTCGTATACAGAATCCGTGTATATGTTGACGAAATAGATGATTTTCTTCGTCAGGGTATGCCTACTACAATAAAAATTAATCTGGTGAAGTAAATTGAATACGGTTCAAATCAAAAATTTAACCAAGACATTTGATTCGACACTTGCAATTGATAATTTGTCTCTGGACATAGAAAAAGGCAAAATTACCGGCCTCATAGGTGCAGATGGTGCAGGTAAAACTACCCTGATAAGATTGGTAATTGGACTTCTTGTTCCAGATAACGGGGAGGTCAGTGTATTAGGGTTAAATCCTTTTACTCAAAAGGAGCAATTGAATAAACTCATTGGTTATATGCCTCAAAAATTTGGCCTTTATGAGGATTTGACTATCCTTGAAAATTTGCGATTATATGCTGATTTGAAAAATCAACCATATGACTTTGATAAACTGCTGGAGTTTACAGGTCTAAAGCCTTTTCTAAACCGTCTGGCAGGTGCGCTTTCCGGCGGTATGAAACAAAAATTGGGTCTTGCGTGTGCCTTGATGGGCACTCCTGAATTTCTTGTTCTTGATGAACCTTCCGTAGGTGTTGACCCGATTTCCCGCCGTGACCTGATGAAAATGGTAAAAGACCTGATTAGTCCGCAAACGACTGTACTTTGGTCAACTGCATACCTTGACGAGGCACACAGCTTTGACACAGCAATTGTGCTAGATAAAGGTAAAGTAATATATAACGGTACTCCCCATTCACTTGCGGCCACTGCACCTGAGTTTGAGGATAAGGT
Source organism: Clostridium sp. K4410.MGS-306 (assembly GCA_000980375.1). Taxonomy (GTDB): domain Bacteria; phylum Cyanobacteriota; class Vampirovibrionia; order Gastranaerophilales; family Gastranaerophilaceae; genus Limenecus; species Limenecus avicola. The sequence continues at coordinate 58,335 of LARD01000022.1, forward strand.
GATAGAGCTTATGGGCGGATACAAAAAAGAAGAGTCTTTGATTGCTAAAAACTATACACCTTTTCAGTCTTCATTAACATGCACTGTTGAGGCAGATAATCTTGAAAAAAAATACGGTGATTTTTACGCTGTAAAAAATAATTCCTTTTGCATAAATAAAGGAGAAATTTTTGGGCTGCTGGGCCCTAACGGTGCGGGTAAATCAACATCTTTCAAAATGATGTGCGGCCTTACAAAACCTTCCGGCGGCACAGCAAGGATTATGGGAGTAGATATATTAAAAAATCCCGGAAAAGCACGTTCTTTTCTCGGATATATGGCACAAAAATTTTCTTTATACGGCACACTGACAGTCAGACAAAACCTGGAATTTTTTGCGGCAGCTTACGGCATAAGTTTCTTAAATAGAAAAAAACGTGTTGATGAAATTATTGAAGTATTTGGCTTTAAAGATATAGAAAATCAAAAATCCGAAGATTTGCCGCTCGGGTTCAAGCAGAGACTTTCTATGGCGTGTGCTTTGATTCACAATCCACCCGTGCTGTTTTTGGATGAGCCTACATCAGGCGTTGATGTTATTACAAGACGTGATTTTTGGAACCATATTACATCGCTTGCAAAAAAAGGCGTGACGATTCTTGTTACTACACACTTTATGGATGAAGCAGAATACTGTGACAGGATAAGCCTTTTTTATAAAGGTGAAACTATTGCTGTTGGAACGCCGCAGGAACTCAAAGATAAGGCGGGTGCTGATGATATGGAAAATACTTTTATAAATTTGATTAAGGAGAGTGAAAAATCATGAAAATCCTTAATGCTCTGTTGAAAAAAGAGTTTTTTCAAATAATAAGAGATCCAAGCAGTATTATAATTGCGTTTGTGCTTCCTTTAATCTCCATCTTGATTTATATGTACGGAATAAACCTTGATACAGTAAAAGTCACAATCGGTATAAAAAATGATGATGCAAATCCAGAAGTCGCTACACTGGTAAAATCTTACGGACACAGCAAATATGTACGCTCAAAAGTATATGACAATATGCAGGAGCTCACGCAGGGAATTGTCCGTTCAAAAATAAAAGGTGCAGTTGTAATACCTAACGATTTTTCTACAAAACTTTCACGTGGCCAAAGTGCGGATTTGTTTATTATCACTGACGGTTCAGAGGTCAATACAGCCAATTATGTTCAAAACTACGCAATGCAAATTGCCAACCAATGGCTTCAAACAAGCAGATATTCACAAAATGCACAAAAATCTGTGATAAATCCACAGATTCGTACTTGGTACAATCAGGATTTAAACAGTCATTATTTTATTTTGCCGGGCTCTCTGGCTATTACCATGACACTTATAGGCATACTTCTTACAGCTCTTGTGGTTGCAAGAGAATGGGAAAGAGGCACCATGGAAGCAATTTTGAGCACACGCGTAAGAAAAATAGATATTGTTCTTGGTAAATATATTCCTTATTTGATACTGGGAATGTGCTCTATGGCTTTTAATGTTTTTCTTTGTACAGCTGTTTTCAAAGTTCCTTTCAGGGGCAATTATTTTGTTTTGTTCGGGGTTTGTTCTTTGTTTTTATTCACTTCATCAGGTATAGGGCTTTTAATTTCCTCCAAATTAAAAAATCAGTTTCTTGCCAGTCAGGTTTCTTTAGGTATTGGTTTTTTGCCCGCACTTTTGTTGTCAGGGCTTATGTTTCCGATAAACTCAATGCCTTTAATTTTCCAGCATTTAACAAGAATTTTGCCTCCCAGATACTTTATAACTTTTATTGAAAGTGAATTTATGGCCGGTACTGTATGGGAAATTGTTATAGTAAATTCAATTTTTTTGACAATACTCGGGTTGGTTTTATTTGCGGCAGTATATGCAAACACTGATATGAGGCTTAATAAATGATAAGAGATTTTTTAAGACGTGTATTTGCTTTAGTAAAAAAAGAATTTATAACTATCTGGAAAGATCCTAAAAGCAGAGGGATAATTATCGCGCTTCCACTTTTGCAGCTTTTTGTTTTTGCAAATGCCATTACAATGGAAGTAAAAAACATTGATGTTGCAGTGATTGATAGAGACAACTCTGTAGAATCGCGCGAGCTTTTATCAAGGTTTGAAAACTCACCTCGGTTCAGACGTTTTTATATCCTGGATAACGAAAAGGATTTTAAAGAGAAAATAGATACCCAGAGAGTACAAATTGGTATTTATATAAATAACGATTTTTCTTCCGCCGTAAAGTCAAACAGGCCGGTTGATGTTTTGATTGTTGCTGACGGAAGGCAGACAAATTCCGCGTCAATAGCAAGTGGATATGCTTCTCAAATAATTGCCTCGTATAATCGGGAAATTTCAGCTTCAAACTCTGCTGTTATCAACCCTGTTGTAAGAAACTGGTATAACCCAAATCTTGAGTATAGATGGTATATTTTGACGATTCTTGTGGCTATGCTGGCACTTGTTATTACACTTTTGTTGACTGCGCTTTCCATTGCAAGAGAAAGAGAGATGGGTACTTTTGACCAGCTTATAGTAAGCCCTTTATCCTCCTTTGAGATTTTACTCGGTAAAACCATTCCCCCACTTGTAATAGCAATGACCCTGACATGTATTATGACAATACTTGTTATTGTCTTGTTTAAGGTTCCTTTTGTGGGTTCTGTTTTGTTATTTTTGATATCGGTATTTGTTTCTCTTCTCTCAATAGTAGGTGTGGGTTTGTTTATATCTTCTATTTGCAAAACGCAGCAGCAGGCTATTCTGGGGGTAATAACGTTTCAAATGCCGGCTATTTTGCTTTCGGGGTTTATCTCTCCAATAGAAGATATGCCTGTATTTTTGCAGTATTTAACACTTTTAAACCCTGTGAGATTTTTTATGGTTTTGTCAAGAGGTATATTTTTAAAAGGTATGGGGATAGAAGATGTTGCTTTAAACCTTGTGCCTCTTATTATTATTGCAATAATAACTCTTTCTCTTGCAGGATGGACCTTTAAAAGAAAGCTTGATTAAAAATCGTTTGTTGGAGAAGCAAAACTGTTGATGTAATTTTGTATATCATATTTTGCTTTTATGGACTTATCTGTCATTATTCTTATCTTTCCTGTAACCATCCTATCTTGAAAAGCTCTATCATGGAGGCCGCCTATTGCCCATAATATCCCTGTGTAGCCGTTCGCTGACGGAGCATCAAATCCATATTTGTCATTTAAGTATATGGCTGTTTTTAGTGCTTCATCAGGGGTGGCTGACCATTGCAGAATTTTTTTTGCCCAGTACATTCTCAAATAACCGTGTATTTTACCTTTTTCCATCAATTGAATCTGTGTTGCATTCCACAATGCGTCATAAGTCTTTGCTTGTTCAAGGTTTTCTAATGTGTAAAGATGGCTGCGCAGGTCGTGTTGATGGGCTTTTAATGTTTGTTGCGCCCATTGGGGTGTGCATTCAAATGTTTTGTAATTTCGACAATACAAACAAAAATTATCCGCCAATTCTTTTCTTACAATTAATTCCTCAAGAAAAACTTCTTTGTTAATGTCGTCGCACTCAGCATTTAATACTTTAAGCGCTATTCTTTGAGAAGAGATAAAACCATAGTTAATATATACAGAAAGGTTTGAGGTCATGTTTTTTGATGGGTCATTTTTTAGTTGTGCATAGAATGGAAGTTTCTCGGATAAAAACTGCTCTAAAACAGTATCTGCTTCGTTTTTGATGTTTGAAGTTTCTGCAAAATCCGTTAAAAACTCTGATATGTTAAAATAAATTTTTCTTCTGAGTGTAGCTGCATTATATTCTTGTGTATCAGAGACAAAACGAGAAGGGATTATATTATGCCCGTCTATTTCTAACACTTTAAAGGGTGCGTTTTTTAAAAAACTTCTGTCTACAATAGGATCAAAATCAATTATCAACAATCCTGTGTCGATTTTTTTTAGATATTGTAGCAATTTTGGCCAATCATCTTTAAATATTTCTAATTTGAGTCCGTTTTTTTCAAAATCAAGTTTTGTTTCTTCAAGTCGGTTTTGTATAAATTTATTTTTTATATCGCTAAAATCCTTGTTGTAATTGTTTTGCGGGTGTATTATCCGAAGTTGCATTTGCATTTCTTTTGATTTTTTTATTGCAAATTGCAAAGCAAAGTTGTCTTTTGCTCTTATCTCTCTTTCTGTTACATAAACGGCTGTTTTGTTTTTTATCTCGTTGTTATTGTATGCAAATATCCTGGCAGGATTTATTTCTTTTTCTTCAGCAATTTCAGAGGGTATGTATTGTAAAATTGTATTTTTAATAATTCTGTTCACAAAAAAAGATTAGCTTTATTCATCGTCATATGCAATTGCAAAAATGAGTATTTATATAGCTTATGAGTTTAATATTCTGTTGTTTATAATCAGTTTTTATTATAAGCTGGTTTGTATAATGTTACTCTTTTAAAAAAATGCAAGAGCTTGAAGGAGATTTATGTCAGACAAGACAAAAAGGGTTGTGGGTTTTACTCTGGGATGTTTTGATTTATTCCATATTGGTCATATAAACCTGTTAAGAAACGCAAGAGCACTGTGTGACACTTTAATCGTGGGAGTATGCTCTGATGAGTATATGCTGAACAACAAAAGAGAACCTATATATGCCCTGAATGACAGGATGGAAATATTAAAAGCCTGCAAATATTGTGATGTAGTTGTGCCCGAAGACACACTCGAAAAAGTGGAACTTTACAACAAATATAAGTTTGATATTCTGTTTGTCGGCTCTGACTGGTATGGTGATGAAAGATATATTGTCTGGGAAAAACAGTTAAAAGAAATTGGCGTTAGTGTTGTTTACCTTCCTTACACAAATGAGGTAAGCTCTTCAAAAATTATACAAAAAATTGCACAAATGAGACAGATTCATTAAAATGGACAACAAAAAAAGCTTAACATACTGGCAAAGTAAAGCCGAGTCTAATCCTACAATAAAGGCTTCAAAAGTTTCTGATATCAATGATTTTTCTGATTATGACAGAGATTTTATTTTAAACTATGCTGATGAAAATGCAAAAATATTGGATTTGGCTGCCGGCACAGGGATTACATTAAACAAGTATTATGACAAGGTAAAATTTATCACCGCTGTTGAAAAGTTTAAACAGTTTTCTGATTTTATTGTAAAATCTTCCAATATTGAGGTAATAAACTCTGATATTATGCTGTTTGAGCCGGAGTGTACTTATGATTTGATTCTGATGTTTGGTGTAACACATTATTTTAATCGTGCAGAATCTGAATTTTTATATAAAAAATACAAAAAAGTTTTGAACAAAAACGGAAAGTTGATAATTAAACACCAGTTTGGCCTAAAGGAAGATGTTACAGTAGAGGGATACTCTGAAGAGTTAAAGTGTAATTATTTTTCCCAATACAGACATATAGACGCAGAAGCCGAATTGTTAAAAAGCATAGGGTTTAAAACAATAGAAGTCATTGATATTTACCCTAAAGAATGTAACAGATGGGAGAATACACATTTTTATGCAATTGTTGCGGCAGTTTGATAAAATAAAAAATCTGTCTCTGGCAATATTAATAGTTTTTTGCTGGCAATATCCTGCGTGTGCTTATATTGACCCTGGTACAGGCAGTATGCTTTTTTCTGTTGTTGTTGGTATTAGTGCAACTTTATTTTTTTTGTTTAACTCATTAATCATTAAACTGAAAATGCTTTTGTTCTCACAAAAGGTATTCTTGTATCTTTATACAAGAATACCTTTTCTTATCTATTCTGAAGGAAGACAGTACTTCAATGTATTTAAACCTGTGCTGGATGAATTTGAAAAAAGACAAATTCCGCTCGTATTTTATACATCCTCACCGGATGATCCGTTTTTTGACTGCCACTATGATTATGTAAAAGGTGAGTATATCGGCAAAAGTTTTGAGGCGTATCTTAAACTTGCCTTTGTAAAAGCAGATGTTTGCCTTATGACTACACCGGGTCTTGATGTTTTTCAACTCAAACGCTCAAAATATGTAAAATACTATTGCCATATCTTTCATGCAGTGACATCTTCTCTTGTATATAGACTGTTTTCTCTTGACTATTATGACGCAGTGCTTTGCGATGCAGAGTTTCAAATCCCTATGATAAGAGAAATTGAAAGCAAACGGAAACTTAAACCCAAAGAGCTTGTTGTGACAGGTTGCACCTATATGGATTTGCTGGCAAAAAGGGCAGAATCAATCAGTAAAAATAATGACGATTTTAAGATTCTTGTTGCGCCGAGCTGGGGTGAAAACGGGATATTAAAAAAATATGGATCAAATCTACTGGATTTACTTGCAGAGTCTGATTGGAATATTGTTATACGCCCACATCCACAGTCGTTGATTGTTGAAAAAGATATTATACAAAACCTTAAAAACAGATACAAAGATAAACAAAATATAAGCTGGAATTTTGATGTTGACAATCTCAATATATTATCCCAGGCGGATGTTTTGATAAGCGATTTTTCCGGTATTATTTTTGATTATGCATTTTTGTTCAACAGACCATTTATCTACGTAAATCAGGAAATGAACAGAGAAATATATGACATGAGTGATCTTGATGAAGAACCCTGGAGATACAAAGCAATAAGAGAAATTGGCACTGAACTTACAAAAGACAATTTTAAAAATATTGTTTCTATAATAAAGAACATGTCAAATAACCAACAAGTTTTTGATGCAATACAAAAAGCAAAGAATATTGCCTGGCAAAAACAGGGCGAAAGCGCTAAAAATGTAGCTGATTTCTTGATTAAAAAACAGAAGGAGCTTTCATAATGCTGAATATTTTATTTCAGATAATAATATATCCGCTCTATGCAGGCTTGGAAACAATATTCTCCTTTTTCTTTGATTTTTTCTGCTGCAATATTTGCCTGACAATATTTGTTATTAGTTTTTTGATTAATCTAATATGTCTGCCTTTGTATATTAATGCAGAAAAGCTCCAAAAACAGGAACGAGACATCCAAAACAAGATGTCAAAACGTGTTGAGTGTATAAAAAAGAATTTTAAAGGTGACGAAAGACATATGCTTTTGGCGACTTATTATCGCCAGAATAATTATCACCCGATAATGTCACTGAGGACCAGCTTGAGTTTATTATTGCAAATTCCGTTTTTTACGGCGGCTTATTTCTTTTTTAGCCATTTGCAGCTGTTGCACGGGCTGTCTATGGGTATTATCGAGGACTTGTCAAAGCCGGATAATCTCTTGCATATCGGCTCTATCAGTGTAAATGTGCTCCCTATCTTTATGACCGTGATAAATCTTGTTGCCGGTGCTATTTATTCGAGGGAACAATCAAAAAAAGATAAAATACAAATCTTGACTTTAGCTTTGGTTTTTCTTGCAATATTGTACAATTCTCCTTCCGGGCTTGTTTTATATTGGACGTTTAACAATTTCTTTTCATTGATAAAAAATATCGGACTCAAATCAGCTAAACCAAAAGCTTTTCTTAAGACCTTGCTTTTATTTTCTGCAGGGGTGTTTTTGTTTTATATGTTTAAGGTGTATGACTACTGTTTGAGCGTATTGTTCGCATTTTTTGCTTTTATCTTTTTGGTTTACTTGTTTTACCTAAAGAACCGTGAAAAATTTGTGTTCAAGCTTGATTGGCTTTTTCAAGCAGATTCTAAAAAATTATATTTTACTACTTGTTTTGCTCTGTGGCTTTTGATTGGATTTGTAATTCCATCAAATTTAATAGCCTCATCTCCTGTAGAGTTTTCTTTTATAGAACCTTATAATTCTCCTTTTCCGTTTTTGTGCATTACGTTGATTAGAGCTTTTGGTATATTTATTTTCTGGGGTTGGGTGTTGTATTATTTTTCTTCGGAAAAGTTAAAAAAGATTTTGCCTGTTATATTTGCGGGTATGCTTGCGTCTTTTGTTTTTAATTTGCTTTTTGTTCCTTCTCCTCAGGGGACTATGTCTAATACTCTTTCTTATAATTTTGTATGGAACGAGGGCTATGATGTAAACACTATATTCTTCAATAATCTGGCGGTTATATTATGTTTTATGGTTACGGCAATGTTCTTTTTTAAACGAAAAACAGGGCTGCTGCAAAAAATAATGACGGTTTTGATTATTTCTTTTTCTGTAATAAGTGTGTTTAACATTTCAAAGATTTATAACATATACAAAAAATACAGTGTGTCAGTAAACCATCATTCAATAGGCAAGAGCGTATACAGCCTGAGCAAAGACAAAAAGAATGTAATCATTATTATGATAGACAGAGCAATAAGCTCTTATCTGCCTATCATTTTTGAAGAAAAGCCCGAACTCAAAAAAATATATACAGGCTTTACTTATTATCCAAATACTGTGTCATATTACGGACACACAATTCTTGCTTATCCTGCTTTGATGGGAGGATATGAATATACCCCGATTAACCTTAACAAACGTGATACAGTGTTGATGAAAGATAAGCATAATGAGGCATTACTGCTTTTGCCCCTTATTTTCAAGAATCAAGGCTGGCAAGCTACTGTAACTGATGCACCATGGGGCGATTATAGTGATGTTACACCTTCCAAAATGTTTGTTGACAGAGGGGTAAAGTATGAAAAACTAAAAGGTAAATTAGGAAAATTTTATAAATCTAAATACCTGAAACCGGATAAATCTGTTGCAAATATTCTGTGTAGAAATATGCTTTATTTCAGCTTTATGAAAGTTGCTCCTGCTGCATTAAAAAACTTTGTTTATAATGATGGTAATTATTTAAACGTAAATACAAGCAGTACAAAAAACGGCTTAACTTCATATTTGTTGGAGGGGTATGCCGGATTGTTTTATTTACCTGAGTTAACAGATTTTTCTTCAAAAAAATCTTCTTTTATTGTTATCAATAATGAGCTTACACACTCGGAATCTTTTTTGGAATATCCATCATATAAGCTTACTGATAACCCAAACCCCGGTAAACCGATTAATACAGACAGTTATTCACTTATGCACTATCATCTTAATGCTGCAGCTTTGTTATTAATAGGTGATTATCTCAAATATTTAAAACAAAATAATGTTTATGACAACACTAAAATAATAATCGTCTCTGACCATGGCGGTTTGAATATACATAACCCATATATTGACCGTTCAATAGATTCTCGTATTATGAATTTTAACCCTGTTTTGTTTATAAAAGACTTCAATTCCAAAGGCGAGATAAAAACCGATAACCGTTTTATGACAAATGCTGATGTGCCTTCAATTGCTCTTGATAATGTTGTTGATAATCCTAAAAATCCTTTTACTGGAAAATCTATTAACACCAAAGAAAAGCAACAAGGTGCCTGTACACTAGTTAACCACAGAGAGTGGAACCCCTCTCAATTCCACAATAGATACAAGCCATTAGACAAGGATTCTGATTTTTGGTGCGTTAAAGAAGATATTTTCAAACTTGAAAACTGGTCAAAACCTGAATGATATCAAATATAATATTTTAATATAATTGCTTCAACAATTCTATTACTTCATCAATATAATTAACATCGCTAACTACTATAGCACAGCAACTATTTGGCTTATGAAAATAAAATTTTTGTACACTTTCTGACAATTCTTGTACAATATTATTTTTAACTAAAGCTTTTACCTTATCATAAGGCATATTAATAACAATTTTAATTTTCTTTTTTCTAAATTTTAAAAACGCAAAATTATTGTTAGCTTTTATTGATATATAATATTTTTGTGGGTTAAAAATCAAATTTGGATTGTCTGCCAACAATTTTGCTTTTAGTTTGCTATATATACACTTTACAACATCACTTTTATTGGCTAAATGAAAGTCTTCATTTGTCTGTTGAAGCTCAACATCTTCACTGAGATAAGTGTCTTCTATATCCTTAAATTCAGGTGTTATATCATACATTGTTTCATTTTTGTTAATATGTTTTTTGATACAAATTTGTTTTACTAATCTATTCCATTCCTGATAAACGGAATTCATTTCATTTAATTCTTGTTTTAAATCATCAATAACTAATAATATATTGCAATTGTTAGCCATTGTATCTTTAATGAATTTATATAATTCTTTTGTTTCTCCAAATTGTTTTTTTAGTATCTTATCTGATTGAACTTCTTCCCAAATTTTTGTGATTAATGTGTCATAATTTTGAGAATTTATAAAACCAATAAATTTTGTAATCTGAGGGAATATATGCTCATAGAAAGAATGCTTAGATAATTCAACTTCTACAATATAAAATTCCGGGTCGTCTATGTTGGTCAAATCAAATAAAAAGCCATCGGGTATAACATTGCCAATTTTTGTTTCCATTTTCTTTTTTGCGTCAATGTATATAGTTTTTTCACCAAAAAAAAGTTTATAATTATTTACTACTTCTTTTTCAAAATCTTCTTCTTTTTTGAATTTATATTCTTGAAATTTTCCAGATTTATGATAAATGGCCATTAGTGATATCCCCCTATTATTATCATAGTATAAAAAATATTGTCTAAATGCAACAAATAAAACGCATTAAAAAAGAGCCTTTCGGCTCTTATCTTTAAGTTTTGGAGGATAGGAGATTCGAACTCCTGACCCCCTGCGTGCAAAGCAGGTGCTCTACCAGCTGAGCTAATCCCCCAGGGATTTTGTGTCTCAAAACTTGGGACAATTATTATCATACATGCTAATTTTTTTTTGTAAAGTGATTTTTTATAAATCCAAACCTATAACTTCAATATTATTATATTGTGATTTTATTTTACAGTTATATCCTGTTTTTGTGTCAGCCATGATAATTCCTAAATATGCACCAAGGATTGCTTCCAGTTGAGATACCGGCAGCATATTAGACGGGAGCTCTTTAAATCCAAAGCGGTATTTTAATGCACTTTGCAGAGCTTTGCAATCAACAGGAGAGCGGTCTTTATACACCCCTGACAACCCTAAAAATGACTTTAATTCGTGTATATCATACCTGAAGATATCAAGGCCCTGATTTTTTAGTTCTTCAAAGAAGTCACATCCTCTATGCGAGTAACGTTGAATCCAGTCACTATCTTGATTAATCAGCTCACTGCTTTGAACAAGCTGATACTGACGCGAAGTAAGTTTCCATTTCGCATTAAGCATTGTAGGGTTTTCTGGTAAAGCAATATTTATAATTGCGTTTTGCTTACCAGCCATTCTTTTAAAAAAGAATCTTACATCTTCCATAGAAAAGAGCTTGTCAAGTGTGATAATATTCAAATTTTTGTCGATAATGGCAACACCTGTTTCATTTGTTGAACATGAGCCAAGCGAAATTCCTGCAAAGAAAAATTTGTTTTCAAACTTAATGTTAGTTAGTGAGCTATCCTTAATCATTAAAAACCTTTAGTATATTGTACGTCTTACAGAATTGAACCTGCCATGGTTTTTGCTTTCGTAAAGCTTTTCAAAATTATTCTGTACATCTTTGTAATTATTTATTGTCAATTCAATTGACTTGTTTACCACAACAAACATTATAGGCAAAGAAAGCAAAACTGTCATTATTCCGACAAACATATGCTTTGAAAATTTTATCAAATGTTTTTTTTGTTTTTCACCTTCAAGACTTTTTTTGTGTGCAGATAACAAATCGTTGAAGAGTCTTGTTCTTTCTTCTAGAGGGATCTTGTCAAAGTATTCAACATTTTCAGGGTTAACCATTACAACGAATTTTTTTGCCCTTGGGCCTTGATTGCGAATAACTGGTTTTTCAATTTCTGCATATGGATCAAATTCATCACTTTCGGACTGTTGATCGCTGTCGCCAAGGCCTCCTTCCATCAATGCTTTTGGACTTTGAGAAAGAAACCCTTCTGAATCATCGGAAAAATTACTCATGCTTCTGATAGTTGCTTGAAGTTTTTCAATTTCAAGCTTTTCATCAAAATCAAGACTATGAAAATCATCAGGTTTGTTTGCCATTTTTCCTCTGGTTTCTTACAAACTTTACTTTGTTTTTGTGCTAAACTAAATATATTATACTACATATTTTGTAAATAATTACCCGCAATTATATGATATTGCATGGAGAGAGTAACATGTTTGATTTTGATAAAGAAAAATTAGAAGGCTATATTCAAAAATTAAAAGACCCCAGAGTCTTGATTATTGGGGATATGGGCATAGATGAGATGGTCTACGGTGATACGGAAAGAATCTCAAGAGAAGCACCTGTTTTAATTTTAAGACATTCAAATACTAAAATTATTCTCGGTCAGGCTGCAAACGCTGCTCATAACCTTGCGGCAATAAACGGTGGTAAAGTTTCTGCAATAGGCTTGTACGGTAGTGACCATCACGGGCCTATGCTTTTGGACGCTTTTAAAAAAGCAGGGATTAATACTGAATTTATGGTTCAAGACCCTTTGAGACCAACTACTGTAAAGTCAAGAATATCCGGAGCTAGTTTTCATTCTGTGACCCAGCAGATTGTAAGAATTGATCGTCTTGATACATCTGCTCCTTCAAAAGAGATTGAAGATAAAATCATTGAAAATATAGAAAAAGCCGTACCTCTCCACGATGCAGTAATTTTGTCTGATTATAATATCGGACTTTTGACAGACAGGGTAATTGAGGCAACAGTTGCTTGTGCAAAACATCACGGAAAAATAGTTGTTGCTGATGTACAAAAAGATATGTTTCGCTACAAGGGCGTTTATGCTCTTACTCCTAACCAACCGGACAGCGAAAAAGCTGCAGGTTATTTTATTAAAGATGCACAAACACTTAACCGTGCCGGCTCTGATATTTTAGAGATGACAGATGCACAGGTTCTTTTGCTGACCAGAGGCGGAGACGGTATGGCTGTATTTGAAAAAGGTAAATCAGAACATGTGGATGTACCGGTATTTAATAAAACAAGTGTTTTTGATGTTACCGGTGCCGGAGATACTGTTGTTGCGTCATTTACCCTTGCACTTGCTGCGGGTGCCCCTCCAAAATATGCTGCTATTATCGGCAACATTGCGGCTAGTATTGTAATCCGTTCTTTTGGTTGTGCAACAACATCTATAGAGCAAATACAAGCCAGTCTTAACAAAATGAATATGGAAAACTATACAATCAAAGTGTAAATATAAGGAGTTTAAGATGAAACAGTTAAAACTTTTGGATTACATAATAATTGCCGTGGTTATTGCGGTTTTACTTATCGGTGCTCTCGCATATTTGGGCAAAAACAAATTTTCCAAATCACCTGTGGAAGCTACTAAAAAAATTGCTTTTCAAGTTATGTTAAAAAGCGTTTCGTTAACAGATTCTAAAATGCCGTTTAAAATAGGCGAAGAATCTTTTATTACAATAAGAAACGTTCCTTATACAAAGCTGCAAATTATTGATGTTGCTTATCAGGCAAAAAAAATGGTGCTCCCTATCAATAATCCTCAGCAGCCGTTTGTTGTTATTGATGATTATTCTATGCCGTATCAGTTTGACTTTATTGTTACTTTAATTGACGACGCTAAAATTACCAAAGACGGTGCTGTTGTTGGCGGTAATAAAATAAAGATCGGTTTGCCTATCGTGCTTGAAGGTTTCAACTACCGTATAGGCGGAACAATTTCGAATGTTCAGATTCTTGAAGACAAACAGGTTGAAGAAATCAACAAGTTTGTTACACAGGCTAAACTGCAATCACAGATGGATGATGCTCTTCAGTCACAGGCACAAAATGCGCCAAAAGAAGAAGCAAAACCTGAAAAACAAGTGGAAAAAAGTGCTGAATAATTATGATAGAATCTAAATTTATTGACCTGAAAAATAAGTTTTATGCTTATTTCCAAAACAAACTGGAAAAGATTACTAAAAACAGTTTTTTTCTTGGCAAAATTGATGAAGTCATTTTGACATTTATTTGTCTTACCTTATTTGCATCAACTTTTATGCCCAGTGAAAAAATCGGTGCCTTTGCAATAATAGTGGTACTTTTGACAATACTAAAACTGTTTACCAAAAAAGGGGCCAAAATTGCACTGACAAAGTTTGATGCTGCTTTATTTGTTTATTTTGCAATATGCTTTATAAGCACAATAAACTCAACACTCTTGCCGCAGAGCATTCACGGATTTTTAAAAACAGTAATTTATATATTTTATTACTACTGTTCAGTTAATTATTTTCAGACAAATCAAAACAAAATACGCTACATATTTTTGCTTGTAGGTATTTTATGTTCAGCTGAGGCGATAATCGCTATATATCAGAATTTTGCAGGGGTCGAGCAGATTTCAACCTGGCAGGATTCTAACTACATTAATCCTGAAGATGCCATTGCAAGAGCTTATGGTACTTTAAAACCTCTCAACCCGAATTTGCTTGGCGGTTATTTGATTGCAGGTATACCATACATACTGGGTGCAGGTGCAATTTGCCTGGTACAAAAGAATTTTAAAACATTCTTTTCGTCTCTCACCTTTTTTGCTTTGTGCTCTCTTGCAGTGTTTTTGACAGGCTCACGCGGTGCATACCTTGCTTTGGCTGCAATTGTTGCCGGTATGATTACGATAGTGACTCTTGTTATAAAAACAGACTATAACACCTCGCAAAAACTAAAATCTGTTTGGCAAAAATTTGTTATAGCTGTTATTTCACTTTTTGCATTAGTCTTGATAGCTGTGCCCAAAATTACAAAAAGACTTTTGTCGATATTTATTTTGCGCGGCGATTCATCCACTTCTTTTAGAATGAATGTGTATAATTCTTCGTGGCATATGTTTTGCGACAACTGTATTCTTGGAATAGGTGCGGGAAATCAAACTTTTAGAGAAATATACGGCCTTTACATGCTTACAGGATATGATGCGTTGAGCACTTATTCCGTGCCTTTGGAAATCGCTGTAGAAAGTGGCATTTTCGGATTGATTGCATTTGTTGCTTTTATTGGCTTGTTCTTATTTGATGCATATAAATGTATTACAACAAAGGCTAATGCCGACGGGCTAGCCGATAAGATTGTAGTTTGTGCGGCAACATTAACAATTATAGGTGTGATGACACACGGATTGTTTGATACAATATATTTCAGACCACAGGTGCAGTTTTTGTTCTGGACAACTATTGCTATGGCGTCGTCTGTAATGTATAGACAAAATTAAGGATAAAGAGGTATAAAAATGAGTTTAACCAAAAGAATTGTATTGACAATTATCGCTCTTGTCGGTTTTCTTACTTCCGTTAAATTAACAATGATATATTGGGATGCAAACTTTAACCCTTATGCGCTTTCAAGTTTTTGTTCCATAAATGATCTTATTGACTGTGATGGTGTTGCAAAGACTGGCCATTCTCAATTTCTTGGTGTGCCTCTTGCGTTATGGGGGCTGTTTTTATACTTTGTATTTTTGTTCTTTACATATGTGGATAAACTCAAAAATATTGAAATAAAAGGTTTTAGAATTTTTGCATATTTTGACGTGTTTAAAAACCCCGAGTCGTATATTTGTGCTCTGGGTATAATCGCGTTTTTGATTTCAATGATCCTGGCGGGAATCTCTGTTTTTGAAATCCACAAACTTTGCATTCTTTGCTTTTTTACTTATATTCTAAACCTTTTGATTGGCTTGATTGCAAAACCGAAAAATCAAAGTTTTATTGATGTTTTTGTAACAAGTTTCAAAGATTTTGTTGAAGCTTTAAAAGTCAAAAAGTATGCCCTTGCTTTTTCAGCGTTGGTGCTTGTTGCCATTGGATTTTTGACCTACACAACGCTAAGCGATGTTATGGCTCCACAGGTTAAACTGAAAAAAGAAATGGACTATTTCTCAAAGCCGTCAAAAGCCGGTAAAAGTATAACAGGAAACATTCTAGGTGATAAAAATGCCATACTTGTTTTGCATGAGTATACCGATTATCAGTGTCCGTTCTGTTTTGTATTGAACACAATGACCCTGAGAGCTGCCGGCGAGCTGTCTAATATAAAAGTTGTGCATCACAACCTGCCTTTGGATATGGAGTGCAATCCAAAGTTGAAACAACAAATGCACGAAGGTTCTTGCCTTATGGCTAAATATGCTATCGCTGCCGGATATCAGGGCAAATACTGGGATATGAATAATATGCTTTTTGATAAAGAATTTAGTGGAGAAGATTCCATATTGCAAAATGCAGCTCAAATTAAGGGGCTTAATATCGAAAAACTCAAAAAAGATGCACACGGCCCTGAAGTTGCAAAAGAGCTGCAAAAAGAAATTGAAGAAGCAACTCAGTTTGGTATTGACGGCACTCCTGCTTTTAGGATAAATCAGGAAACCAGAATTGGTATAATGCCTTATGAAGAATTTAAAGCAAAATTGATAAATGCGGGTGCAAAAGAAAGAAAATAAAAATAAATGGAAAAAATTCTTTTACATGCCTGCTGTGCAGTATGTATGGCTTATCCCATAGAAGTTTTAAAAGAAAACTACGAACCCGTAGTTTTCTTTTGCAATCCTAATATTTATCCCGAAGAGGAATATTTGCGAAGACGGGATGAACTTATAAAATACTGCGAAGAAAAGGGTTTTGAATATATAATTGATAACTATGAACCGGAAAAGTGGTATGCTTTTGTACAGGGGTATGAAAAAGAATCGGAAAAAGGCTTGCGCTGCAATAAGTGTTTTGAGTATAGATTAAATAAAACAGCACAAAAAGCAAAAGAACTTGGTATCAATTTTTTTACAACAACATTGAGTGTTAGCCCGCATAAAGTTTCAAAAAATATTTTTGAACAAGGCAAAAATGCAGCAAAAGCGTATGGTGTTGAATTTGTAGAAAAAGATTTTAAAAAACAAAACGGTTTTTTAAAAACAATGGAAATTGCTAAAAAGAATAACTTCTATCGTCAACAATACTGCGGATGCGAGTTTAGCATAAGAAAATAAACTATTTTGTATTGCATTTTTTGTTAATTAACGCAGCACTGCCAAGACCCAAAATAGCACCAATGATTGAATTTATGATTTTTTGTTTTTTGTTTGGTATTTTAATTAGAAATGTTGATATGCTTCGAGGTGTTTTTTTATGAATAAAGCCATCTTTATCAATAGTTATATTGACATTGTGATTTTTGACAGCCTCAGAACGGTATTTTGTTGTTTTATCTTTCACCGGCACGGCCAACCCCGCCGCTGCTCCGGCAAGAGGTAATGCTGTATACATTGCATATTTTGTATAGCTGCTTTTATTTATTGTATCCATAATTTCTTTTTCCTTTATTCATATAAAGTATAAATCATGAAAAATATAAATTTGCTATTTTTCTTTCATATTGTTACATTATAATTTTGCAGTGATATCCTGTAAATATAAAATGCCCGTATAATATGCTATAATTTTAAATACAGTGAGACAAACGGAGCCAATTTAATATATGCCAAATTATGCGATAGGAATTGACTTAGGCGGAACTAAGATTTTAACAGGACTTGTTAATAAAGGTAACGGTGAAGTACTTTATTCAATAAAACAAAAAACAGGCAAGGAAAAAGATGCGGAAACTATTGTTGAAAAGTTAAAACTTTCCATAAAAGAGCTTTTAGAAACTTCTCATTTTGATATTGCGCAGATAGATTCTATTGGAATAGGTGCACCCGGTCAGGTGGACAGAGATAAGGGAATACTGGTTTCTGCTCCTAACCTGAATTGCGAAAATTTAAACCTCAAAGCCATAATGGAACGAGAATTTTACATACCGACTTTTATTGGCAATGACGTAGAAATAGCAACTCTTGGAGAAATGAAATTTGGCGCCGGTAAAGATTATAATGATTTTGTCTGTATTTTTGTCGGTACCGGTATAGGCTCCGGTATCGCGTGCGATGGAAAAGTGCGTCACGGCGCTACAGGCACAGCAGGTGAAATTGGCCATATTATTGTTGATGCCGGAGGCCGTCCATGTGGATGCGGTGCCAACGGCTGCCTTGAGGCATATGCTTCACGTACTGCTATTGAGGCCAGAATTATGGGTGCGCTAAAAAAAGGACGTCCCTCTGTGATAACGGAATTTATGCGTGATGACAAAGCTATTAGCTCCAAAATGATTAGAAAAGCACTTGAACATAAGGATGAGCTTATTACGCAGATTCTGTTTGAGGCATCTGATTACTTGTCTAACGGACTTGCAACAATTATAAATTTTTATAATCCCGAACTTATAGTTATGGGCGGTGGTCTGATAGATGCCGTGGACGAATTTTATGAACGTACAATAACAAAAGCAAAGGCTAAAGCTTTGCCCATCCCAGCATCAAAAATTCAGTTTAAGAAAGCCAAACTCGGTGATTTCTCCGGTGTTGTAGGAGCTTGTTTTTTACAGGATTCTCAAAAAACAAGAACACCTGAAAAATCAGGTGCTCTTAATTAATTATTTTATATTAAGCTGTTTTTTGACTGTTTTTTATTTTATCCATTTCTGTATTGTATGTATTAAATCCTGAAGACAATGAATTTAAACCGTCTGTAGCTGTTTTCACAGCGGCTTGAGTATCACCCTGTGTTGCTGAAGCTACGGCTGATGTGGTTGTGCCTGTAGCTGTTGCAATTCCACCGCCTGCTACTAATTTTGCTCCAAGTGCTTTATCACCCCATACGAGCATTGCACCGCCAACAGCTGTTGCTACTCCGCCTGTTAAGCTGGTTGTTTGGCCAACTGTCTGAGCTGCTTTTGCTGCATTTGTGTTTGAAGCATTGCTTGATTTCTTAGCATTTGTTTGTGAGATAGAACTTGTTAAGAATGATTTATATGAATTAGCTGTTTTCAAGCTCGAGGAAGTAAATGCGTTTATACTTGAATTATTAGAACTTATTGTTGAATTCTTTTCACCTAATTGAGCAAGTTTTTCATTGATTTTGTCTGCATTTTTTCCTTTTGCCGAAACCAGAGAAGATCCAAAAGCATTGAGTGAACCGCCTGCTGCATTTGATGCGGATTTGCCTGCGGATTGTTGAGCTTGTTGACCTTTTCCGGCCTGAGCATTTTGTGTCTGTCCTGAATGTTGTGCTGCTACTGCTGTTGTTGATGTTGGTGCTGCACTTTGTTGGCCCGGAGTCGGTAATGAATTCATTGCAAAAACATTATTGCCTCCACCTGCTGCGTCGCTGCCTGCTGCAACATTTGTTGACATGCCTGAATTTGCGCCGTCTCCGTTATCAGCTGATACCATAACAGCTGCTTCAGAACCTGCATTTCCACCGGCTTGAGGCATTGCTACCGGTTGAGCTTCCGGGGCTTCTTGCGGAGTATAGTCTTGGCCGTCTTCTGCCATAAGCTCTGCGATTTCATCATTTAAAGAATCAACATCGTCTTTCAATGTATCGTTTTCTGCTTTAAGAGCATCTTGCTGCTGGGTATTCTGGTTGACTTTTTGCTGCATTTTTTTAGACTCGGTCTTTTCTTTTTTTACAGCATTTTGTATTGATTGTTGGTCATCTGAAGCAGCCTTTGAGTAATCTTCGCAATCAGACTTTTTAGATTTTGCTTTGGTTGTTGCTGCTCCTGTTGCATCTAAAAGACTGGAAGCTTCTTCTTCTTCTTTATTTTTTTCGATGGGTGCAACTGTGCTTCTTTGAAAACCGTCATAGTTTTTGAAAACACCATCAGTAGTGGCCATTGAACCGCCATTTGATGCTTGCAAGACATTGGTTTGCTGCAGATTTTCTTTTTCTTTGGCTTCACGGGTTTCCTGGGTGCTTTGCTTTTGCTCAACACCATCTTGGCCTTGTACACCTTGTTTTTTCTTTAATAAATCTGTTGAAGTAATACTGAATGGATTACCGCCCATAACGCACACCCTTGTTTCTTTTTTATTTACACATCTATATAAATAAAAACAAATGATATACGCAATATTCAAAAAGTATATAAAATGTTACAATTCTTAATGTTACTCAGCAAGTGCTGCATCTTTTGATGCAAACTGCATTTCGTACAAGCGTTTGTAAAATCCGTTATCTCTGCATAAGAGTTCATCATGAGAACCCAGCTCTACAAGCTCTCCTTCATTAATCACTGCAATTTTATCTGCATTTTTAATAGTTGAAAGTCTGTGCGCAATGACAAAAACCGTTTTGTTTTGCATAAGATTATCCAGAGCTTTTTGTACAATTGCTTCTGACTTGTTGTCCAGTGCGGATGTTGCCTCGTCAAGGATTACTATCGGAGAGTCTTTGAGCATTGCTCTTGCTATTGCCACACGTTGTCTCTGGCCACCGGAGAGCGTTGTGCCTCTTTCTCCTATTTCTGTATCAATGCCTTCCGGCATTTCGCTTAAAAATTCATCAAGATGTGCTGCTTTTACAACACGTTCTATGTCTTCATCAGTTGCTTTGAAATTGCCCATAAGAAGATTTTCTTTAATTGTGCCGGAAAACAGGAAGTTATCCTGGAAAACTACTGATATATGCTGTCTAAGTGAGCTGATTTTTATATTTCTTATATCTGTATTATCTATTTTTATTGCACCTGATGTTACATCATAAAAGCGTGGAATAAGGTTTGCAATGGTGGTTTTTCCGCCTCCGGAATTCCCTACAATCGCAACTGTTTCTCCAACACGTGCAGATAAGTTTATATTTTTTAATACAGGTGTATCCTTAACATATTCAAAACATACGTTCTCTAAAGAAACACCTTCTTTAACCTGTGAAATTTCAACGGAATTTTCATTATCTTTGATTTCCGGTTCTATATCAAAGAGCTCCAGGGTTCTGCAAAGTGAAACGAAAATTGTTTGAATATTTGTCAGAGTATTGCCCAGTGTTTTTACAGGTTTGTATAGCAATAACAATGAAGTAACAAACGAAAGCAAGCTGCCGCTTGTCATTCTGCCGGAAAGTACAAGGTAAGTACCAAATGCCATTACAAAAGCTATCCCTATAGATGCGATTGTATACATGATTGGTGACATCCAAGCAACTCTTTTTACAAGGGACATGTTTACATCAAAACCGTCTTTGATTTCTTGATGAAATTTTTTATATTGATATTCTTCAAGGTTATAGGCTGAAACAATTTTATTGCCCTGTGTTGTTTCGTTAAAATCGGTCATTATATTGCCGCCGATTTTCATTGTTTTGTTAGAGGCTGATTTGATTCTTTTTCTAATCAATGCTGCAGGCAAAAACGCAACGCAAAGTACCACAACACCTACTAATGCCAATTCCCACGAGTTGTATAGCATAACACCAATCAAAGCAAGTGCACCTATGCCGGAGCTCATAAGAGCCTTGATATTGTCCAATATCCCTTTTGATGCTGTTTCCGGGTCAGAAAGATACCTTGTCAAAATAATACCCGATGAGTTGTCATCATAAAATTTTGCATCCATTTGAACAAGCTTTTTAAATAATCCCAGCTTTACATCGTTTGTAACTTTTTGGCCTGTCCAGTTTGTGAGGTAATCATTAAGATATCTTAAAACGCCCTGTAAAGCGGCAAATGCTACAATTCCAAAAGGAATGATGCAGGCAAGAAGCATATTTTTTTTGATTAAAACTTCGTCCATATAAGGTTTAAGTGCATAAGCAATGACACCATCCAGTGCGCCTACAGGCAATGCTATCAAAAATCCCAAAACAATTCTAAACATGTATGGTTTGATGTATTTATACATTCTTTTGGTCAAATATGCATAATCAAAAGAATTCTGTGCCGAGGTGTCTTTTAACTTCATATACTTCTATCCTTATAAATTCCGATACTCTCTTTTAAAATAATATCGTAAACAACAAAAGTAATCCACCATGATATAATTGTGCTGTGAATAAAACGTTAAAAACAATTGAATTTGATAAGGTATTGGAAATTTTAAGCGGGTTTGCTGTTAGCAAACTCGGAAAAAAACGGTGTCTTGAGGTTTTGCCTCTTGTTGATTCGGATGAAATAAAATTGGCACAGACCCTTACTACACAAGCTCAAAATGCATACAGGCTTAGTGCTTCCTCAATACCCGTGTCAGGGCTTGAGGATATCACTGATGCTTTGAGTCTTTTAAAAAATAAAATTGCGTTGTGTGTTGAAGATGTAAAAAATATTTACGGCATTTTATGCGATGCTCGCAAGTTTTCGTCATTTTTACATAAATATGCTGAAAACGAGGATAAACTTTTTGATTTTACTCACAAATTGTTTGTTTTAACGGATATTGAGCAAAAAATACAGGATATATTTGATGCAGGTTTTAATGTCAAAGAGTCTGCTTCATTGGAATTAAAATCACTTTTTCAGGCTCAAAGAGACACAAATGAAAATTTGAAACATACAATTTCAGATTTGATGAAAAATTCTGCATTTACCTCTTATCTTCAAGACAATGTTTATACCTTACGCGACAACCGTATTGTTTTTCAGGTCAAGGCTGAATCTAAAAACAAAATTCAAGGTATTGTGCACGACATATCTCAATCAGGCCAAACTTATTTTATTGAGCCAAAGCAAGTTGTCGGGCTAAATAATAAATTACGAGAATTGGAAATTTCTATCGAATCTGAAATCCAAAAGATAATAAAAGAGTTGTCATCAGAAATAGCACAATATTACGAAGAGATAAAATCTTCATTTGAGGCATTAATAGAATTAGATTTTATTTTTGCAAAAGCAAAATACTCTACAGCCATAGATGCCTGTGAGCCCGAAATATTGGAAAAACCTGTTATTGAGCTAAAATCTATGAAAAATCCTGTTTTGTTGTCAATTTTAGATAAAGTTGTGGAAAATGATTTTTCTATAGGTGAGCCTTATAAATCTATTATTATAACAGGTTCAAATGCCGGAGGAAAAACTGTTGTGTTAAAAACAGTAGGTCTTTCTATTGCCATGAGCGCTGCAGGTTTACATATTCCTTGTTTCAGTGCCAGGGTTTATCCTTTTAAAAAGCTTTTTGCAGAAATCGGGGATGACCAAAATATTATTCAGAGTTTATCAACTTTTTCTTCCCATGTTAAAAATATAAAAGAAATTCTTGATAATGCGGACTCTGAAACATTTATTTTGATAGATGAAATAGCTGCCGGTACTGACCCCAAGGAGGGGGCCAGCCTTGCAAAAGCTATAATGGAAAAATTTATAGAAAAAGGTTCTCTTTCTCTTATTAGCACCCATTTTAACGAATTAAAATCACTGCCTTTTAACAATAAAAGTTTTCAAAATGCCTCTGTTGATTTTGATGTGGAAACGCTTAGCCCTACTTACAAGTTAAGGATAGGTGTTCCGGGTGCTTCCAACGCCTTTGCAATAGCCAAAAATTTTGGTATTGAGGAAGATATTATCAACAAAGCAAAAGAAAACTATGAGTCTGAAATTACAGACGAATCTAAAATACTTGGCGAATTACAGGTCAAATATTCTGAACTGAATCGTCTGACAGAAGAAGCCAAAGCTCTTAAGGAATCTTCTGAGGCTAAGTATAAAGAATACAATGAGCTTTTTGAAAACCTTAATGCGCAAAAAAGAAAGACTCTGAAAGATTACAAACGCCGGTATGAAGATAACTTGCAAGATGCAAAGGCTCAAATTAAAAAAGTGTTGGAAAATCTTAACCACCACAAAACCAAAGAAAATGCAGTTAACTCTTATAAAAAATTGTCGCAAAAAGGCTTTAAAGCAGCTCAAGCATTAGCTGATGAGTTTTCTAAAGTTGATATTAAATACACAGAGCTCAATAATGATGACATAAAAATTGGTGCAAAGGCCATTATCAAAGGGCTTGATCAGGATGTAATAATCAATTCGCTGCCGGATAAAAAAGGAAATATTAAAATACTTGTTGGCCAGTTGCAATCAACTATCAAAGTAGAAAAGCTTGCAAAAAGTTTAAAACGCCAAAAAGATATTATCAAAAAGAAAATTAATCTTGGAAATTCAAAGTTTGTGATAGAGCGTATAAATATGTCTCCCAAAATAGACCTTCGCGGCTACAGGGTCGACGAGGCTCTTGCAGAATTGGATGCTTTTCTGGATAAAGCCAGTATGGTAAATCTTTCTCCTATTGAAATTGTTCACGGACATGGTACAGGTCAGCTGCGCTCTGCAATACGCGATTATTTAAGCGATTCCCCATACGTTGCAAAGTACCGGCAGGGAGAAGACACAGAAGGCGGCAATGGTGTGACAATTGTGGATATAAATTAGTTTAAGTACCCTTTTACAATATTGTATATAGTTTGAATTTTATCTTCATTTTTGTTTATTAAATCGAATAATTTTTCTTTTGTTATTTTCGGGTCAACAAATTCGTCATCAAAATCAAAGAGTTTTTTCGGTGTTACATTAAGTTCTTCTGCAATAGAAGATAATGTTTCTGCTGTTATAAAGTTGTTTCCTCTTTCTATCAATGAAAGAGAACGGCTGTTGATAGATATTTTTTCAGCAAGTTGTTCTTGAGTTAAATCAGCTTTTTCTCTGTAAAATTTAATTTTTTTGCCGAGAAGTTTTTTTATATTAGTCATACTCAAAATACCTTTTATCATATTTTGAGTTAAAATTACCCTCAGGTGAACAGTTTGACAGTATGAATTTTCCATGTTAAACATGTAGTATGGGGTTTAAGTTTGGCCAGAAGATTATTGATATATTACGTTTTAAATGGTATTTAACATACCTTAAACGTAAAAGATTAAAAAATATGAATTGGTTTACTCGATGCCAATTGATGCATAAACAATTAGGTCGATATTCACATATTGGAGATACGTCACAAATAATTGATATAAATACTGTTATCGGAAAGTTTTGCTCAATAGCTTCTTTTGTTAGTATAGGTACTGGTATGCATCCTAAGGATTTTTTATCTTCCAGCCCATTTCAATATGCAATTATGGATGATGGAAAACCTGAAAATAATGGTTATATAGTAAAAATGCCTCCTAGTAATCTTGTAGAATTTACAATTTCAAAACCATGTTTTATTGGAAATGATGTATGGATTGGTATGCATTCTGTAATTATGGACGGTATAACCATTGGTGATGGGGCTATTATTGGAGCAAACAGCACTATCACAAAAGATGTTCCTCCATATGCCATTGTTGTTGGAGCAAATAGAATAATCGGATATAGATTTTCGCCAGAAATCATCAAGCAATTACTTGAGTTAAAATGGTGGGATCTGGACGAAAAATATCTTTATGATTTGCCATTTAATGATATTAATGAGTGCATTAAAAAATTAAAAGCAATAAGGGAAAGTCTAAAGTAGATATAGCTACTGTTTCATTACTTTCCAATACAAAGTAGATTATATAAGATCGTTTACGTTGAATTTTTTGTTTCTATTTAAAAATTTAACTAATAAAGCTTTCATAATTTCTCTCTTTATTTTTCTTACATATATATAAAGTATATATTATCAAAAAAGTTGCTTTTTTATGGAGCATGTTGTTTAGATTTGTTAACAATAATGTAAAAACCTTTTAGGACGGGCTTTTTAAATTAATAAAAAAATATTAAAAAAAACTATTTACAAGAAAAATTGTTTTGTTATAATAATTCTACAAGGTTATGAAACCTTCGAGATATTCCTCGGTAGCTCAATGGCAGAGCATTCGGCTGTTAACCGAAGGGTTGTAGGTTCGAGTCCCACCCGAGGAGCCATTTTAAAAAAGACGCTTTAAGCGTCTTTTTTTATGTGATTTTTTATAAAAAATTATTGACCTTGGTATCTTAAGTGCTAAAATAAAATTGTTGTTAAACGACATTCCGGGATCGTCTAACGGCAGGACAGGTGACTCTGGATCATCTAATCGTGGTTCGAATCCATGTCCCGGAGCCATTAAAAAAGACCTCAAAAGAGGTCTTTTTTAGTTTTCTTCATATAATGCGTTAACTATTTTATGTATTTGTTTTATAAATATTGGTTTTGAGTGTTGTAACTTTTCTGTTATTTCACTTATTCTCTCTGTATCAGATTGGCGGAGCTTTATATCATCAAAGTCAAAAAAGTAGCGCGGTTTTACATCAAAAAATTTGCATGCTTTTATCAACACTTTCTCACTAATAAAAATTTTCCCTGTTTCTACTTTGCCAATGGCCTGTATATGCACACCAAGATATTCTGCAAGCTTTTCTTGCGAGATGTCAGCTTCCAGTCGTAAGCGTTTAAGTTTATACCCGATTTTGGCTCTTAGGTCCATATTTTTAGATTAATATGTATTTTCTTTAAAAGCCAATGAAATTATTCACTAAAATGTTGAAATATTTCATTAAATATGTTATAAGATACCTATATGGTTGCAAATAAAAATTGAGGTTACAAAATAGAATAGAAATTAAGTATTGATTTTATAAGTAATTATTGTTATCTTTTTTATGAGTAGAATTTGAATATGTTTAATAATAAATTTTTTGTAAGAAAATTA
Organism: Clostridium sp. K4410.MGS-306; assembly: GCA_000980375.1. GTDB lineage: Bacteria > Cyanobacteriota > Vampirovibrionia > Gastranaerophilales > Gastranaerophilaceae > Limenecus > Limenecus avicola. The sequence continues at coordinate 84,727 of LARD01000022.1, forward strand.
GAATCTTTTTTATTTGCACCTTTTAAAAAAAGGAATTGGCTTTACTTGTGGCATTATGCTAAAAGTTATAGGCTTTTGTATAATATTATAAGCAATTGGCCTGATGATAATATAATAGTAAGTTTGTCTATGCCTTTTAACAATGCTTTGTTTCAAAGACCACAGCATCTTGCAACAGAGCTTAGTAAATGTGGTTTTTTGTATTTGTATGGCGAGCAAAAAAATGTTGTAACTTATAAATATAGTGAATCTTTAATTATTTCAGATTTTAGCCTTATTAATAATGTATGTAAAAAGTTAGGGAAAAAGCCTTATTTGCTTCTTACAACAACTTCTCCCTATAACTTGAAACAAGTTTTAAAGTTAAAAAAACTTGGATATAAAGTTATTTATGAATTTATTGATGAAATGAGTGATGAAATACATGATTCGACACAAGGCAAGATTATTTTAAACAATCTAAATTTAATAGAGCCTGTGTTGTGTATAGCTACATCAAAACATTTATTAAATATCTTAAAAGATAAATACACACAAGGAAGGTTTTTGCTAAATCCAAATGCTGTAAATTTGCAGGATTTTTGTAATAATTCATCAGAAATTCCTGTTGATATGCAAAATGTAATAAAAGATAATAAACCTGTAGTAGGTTATTACGGAGCTATTGCAACTTGCTCAACTATGAATTAATAAATACATTAACAAAAAATAGACCTGATTATAATTTTGTGTTTATAGGAAGTGACTTTAAAGGTTTGCATCTGATTGAAAAGCTTCCTAATGTTTTTTATTTGGGTGAGAAGAAATATAAAGAGCTTATTAGATATTCTTCATTGTTTGACTGTGCAATAATCCCTTTCAAGGATGGCGAAATTGCAAAAGCTACATCTCCGGTAAAACTTTTTGAGTATATGTGTGCACAAATACCAGTTGTTTGTACAAAGGATATGCAAGAGTGTTATGGTTATGATGGTGTTTTTATTGCTAAAGATAACACTGATTTCATAAATTGCGTTG
>LARD01000035.1 GCA_000980375.1 Clostridium sp. K4410.MGS-306
CCCCCATTGTGCAATATTCCCCACTGCTGCCTCCCGTAGGAGTCTGGGCCGTGTCTCAGTCCCAATGTGGCCGTTCAACCTCTCAGTCCGGCTACCGATCGTCGCCTTGGTGGGCCATTACCTCACCAACTAGCTAATCGGACGCGAGGCCATCTCAAAGCGGATTGCTCCTTTTCCCTCTGGTCGATGCCGACCCGTGGGCTTATGCGGTATTAGCAGTCGTTTCCAACTGTTGTCCCCCTCTTTGAGGCAGGTTCCTCACGCGTTACTCACCCGTTCGCCACTCGCTCGAGAAAGCAAGCTCTCTCTCGCTCGTTCGACTTGCATGTGTTAGGCGCGCCGCCAGCGTTCGTCCTGAGCCAGGATCAAACTCTTTATAAATGATATTTATCACTTAAAAAGTGTTAAATCT
>LARD01000036.1 GCA_000980375.1 Clostridium sp. K4410.MGS-306
GTATATCGCAAACAGCGAGTATTCATCGTTTACCGTGTGGACTACCAGGGTATCTAATCCTGTTTGATACCCACACTTTCGAGCCTCAATGTCAGTTGCAGCTTAGCAGGCTGCCTTCGCAATCGGAGTTCTTCGTGATATCTAAGCATTTCACCGCTACACCACGAATTCCGCCTGCCTCAACTGCACTCAAGATATCCAGTATCAACTGCAATTTTACGGTTGAGCCGCAAACTTTCACAACTGACTTAAACATCCATCTACGCTCCCTTTAAACCCAATAAATCCGGATAACGCTCGGATCCTCCGTATTACCGCGGCTGCTGGCACGGAGTTAGCCGATCCTTATTCATA